>JARLJQ010000017.1 GCA_031291115.1 Legionella sp. | reverse complement strand
TTGTGGGAGGCAAATGCTTTGCTCGTTCAGAGCAAACATTGACGGACGCAGGACGGCCAGGGCCCTTAGCTTCGCGCGTTGGCGAGTCGATTTCGGGGACTGGGACGTCCCGGAATCTTTCACGAGGTAGCGCGACCCTTGATTTTTTTTGCAGATGGCGCAGCAATGCTAGGTCAAGAAGGGCGCAAGGCCTTTAGTGGTGGTTTGGGTTATCGTGGCATGCAACAGACTGTACTCGGTCGAGGCATTGCTGGTGCTTATCTTTTTACAGATTATTATCAAACGGAACTGAATAAAGATTTCTGGCAATTAAACCCAGGTCTTGAATGGCTAAATGAACATTATGAAGCCCGCTTACAAGGCTATGTTCCGGTCAGCCATCGCAATCAGGCTTATAGACATACCTTAGCCAGTCAAATCCCCGTAACTGTGTTACAAGACTCTGGGAAGCAAAATAAATTATTTACTGCCGCCGGTCATAGTTTTTTTGATACGCCCGTGGCTTTAGTAGAGGAGATTGGTCCTGGAGTGGAGTTGGAAGCAGGTAAATTTTTTGATTACGGCAAAGGGTTTTGGCTTCGTGTAGGTGGTTATCATTTCAATTATAAAGACGCTATAAATATTAATGGGGTCGAGGCAAATATAGAGGCAGTAATTAATGAGCATGCTTCTTTACTGATTCAAAATAACTACGACAATCAAAATAAAAACCGTTTTGCAGTAGGTTTACGAGTAAGTTTTGGTGGCTCTTCCGCACCTATCAAAACTTTGGAACAGCGTATGACCTCACCAATTATTCGTCATATTGCACGCCAATCCTACGGTGAAGCCGTGCCCACCCGCAAGAGTTTCGTAGCTGATGGACCGGCTGTAATGTCGAATAACATCTGGTTTTTCAGCCCTAATGGCGCGTACCCTCTAGGGGCGGCCACTACACTTGCAAACTGTACTGCTGAAAACCCATGTCTAACAATTGATTCTGCAACAGCTGCCCAAATAAATGTGCTAGCACCTGACGCCAACCTTTATTTTGCTACGGGCTCTTATGTTATTCCTAAAAATCCCCTGAACAATAATAATTGGGTCAACCTGCAAAATGGGCAGTCTGTGTATGGTAGAACAACCGGCTGGTTAAATCCGGCAACTGGGGCTAACCGACCATTGATTAATGGCGCATTAATCTGGGGCACAAAAGCAGTTGTAGCCAATGGCGCGCTTTATGATATGAGAGTAAATAACGTGAACCAGGTTATTCCAACTGATATTATTGATTTCAGCACAACAGCTGGATTTCTCACTGCATCAGTAGTAAGTACCGGGGCCACTGGTAATCTGACTGTTACAGACAGTGACATTCAAGGCTCTAATACCAGCAGCGATAATGTGAGTGTCGTGAGTTTATATTCCGGGCAAAAAGCGTTCATTAATCAGACTAGCATAGTTGCGACCAATACCAAGAATGCACTTGGCGCAGGCCAACAAGCGGTGAGTTATGGAATTATGAGCCTTAATGGAGTAAACATGGTAGGCTCAACTGTTAACGCACAGGCATCAGGGAATGCTGATGGTTCTGGAACCTCTGCACAAGCCATTGGCATCCTAAATAATAATGGTGATTCCAGCATAAGTAGTTCTTCAATTAGTGTTACAGCCAGTGGAAACGCTGATAATCGGGGCTACAATGCTGTACTCGGTATTGTTGGTGGTCAGAATACTACAATAACTGGAACAACAATTAATGCCTTATCAACAGGCAATGCTGGAATTAATGGTAATACGGATGCATTTGCTGTTCTCGGAGATAGCGTCGTTATAAACAATAGCGTGATTAATACTGAAACCACGGGTAATGCGCTTAGCTTAAATAGCTCTGCTCGAAGTACGGGTGCTAGTGTGACGAGTCTGCAAATAAATAAATCAACGGTTAACGTGATATCTCATGGAAAAGCCGCCAACAACAGCCGAACTCGCGCAACCGCTTTATCTACCTCAACGGACATTGCAGTGACTGATTCGACCATTAATGTGTTAACGACAGGTACTGCAGATGGGAATGGAAGTATTGCCGAGGCAAGGGGGATTCAATCAGGGGCTGGTGCTGCTACAGTACTCAACTCAACCATCAATGCAACAACGACAGGAGCTGTGACTAATGGTGGTTCTAATACTGTATTTGGTGTCCAGGGTGCTACTGCTGTTAACTTAACTAATGTGACGCTTAATGCGCAAAGCAAAGGCAGCGCTGATGGCGTTGGTAGTAATGTGCAAGCATTAGGAGTGCGTTCTATCGCTGGCAATACACTGATTAATAACTCAACCATTCAAGTAAGTTCCAGTGGGAATACTTCCAATCACGGCGATGGAACAGTATTTGCTGTTTATTCTAAAGCTACAATAACAGGTTCAACCATTAATGCGCATACAACAGGTAATGTAACAAATAGCTCCTTTGCACAGGCAAATGGAGTTCGTTCTGATACTACTATTTCTCTTACTAATACCACTGTTTCAGTCCAGTCAAGCGGTAATGCTATAAGTGCTGGTGATGCAACTGTTTTTGGGGTTTTTGCGAATCAAAATGTTAACGTAGTAAATTCAACGATAATTGCAAAAACAACGGGTAATGCTGATGGAGTTGGGAGTACTACTCAGTCCGTGGGCGTGTTTTCAGGTACTAGTTCCATTGTTACCAACTCCACCGTTAAATCAGAGTCGAGTGGTCTTGCGACCAATAGTGGTAACGTGAATGTTTTTGGCGTACAAGGGGGTAGCTCTGTTCTATTCCAAGGAAGTGCGTCCAGTTTCATTAGTGCCATAACAGCTCATGGTACGGCGTTTCCTACTACAGGTGTAGTAACTAATAACAGTACTCCAAAATCACAATGCTCAACTAATGGAGTGACATTTACTGATTGTTAATGAGTGCCTGCCTCCATCATGATCTGTTCGTGCTGTAGGTCTAATAATCCTCTTATCCACACTGTGATAACCGAAATTTTTCTGCCCTCGGTTATCACAGTGCGCTATAATATTGGCAGCAAGTTTTAATTTAAAGCAGAAAAAAAGTCTAACTTACAAAGGCTTAGTTGACTTATACTAGGTTAATACACAGGGTTATCCACAGGTTAATCAGATTTCCTTAAAACCAAAAATCTAAAAAGCATTAAAAAACATTGAGTTATGATATATTTGCCACTTTAACTGATAGAGCATAAAAAGTTATTCACAACCCACAGAGTGTTTTTATTTCTAACAATTCAATTCCTTTGTTAAAATCGCTTTGCAATACGGTGTTACGATGATTAAATAGTGATTAATACTACGATGATTAAAAAAATTATGAATGAAGCTACCGAACGAAAAGAACTGACCGAATTTACTGAAAAAGCCTACCTTGATTATTCAATGTACGTCATCCTGGATAGGGCCTTACCGCATATTGCTGATGGTTTAAAACCCGTTCAGCGTCGTATTGTTTATGCGATGTCTGAGCTTGGTTTAAAAGCCACTGCAAAACATAAAAAATCCGCACGTACCGTGGGGGATGTGTTGGGTAAGTTCCATCCACATGGTGATAGTGCCTGTTATGAAGCGATGGTTTTAATGGCACAACCCTTCTCTTACCGCTATCCTTTTGTGGACGGGCAAGGTAACTGGGGCTCGCCAGATGATCCTAAATCCTTCGCGGCCATGCGGTATACCGAAGCACGTTTATCACCTTATGCAGAAGTTTTATTGGCGGAATTACAGCAAGGTACGGTTGATTGGGTAGATAATTTTGATGGTACCTTACAAGAGCCTTCTTTATTGCCAGCACGTTTACCTAATATTTTATTAAATGGCGCAACCGGTATTGCTGTAGGGATGTCTTCTGATATTTTGCCGCATAATTTAACTGAGGTGGCCAATGCCTGTGTGCATTTATTAGAGCACCCGGAAGCTGATTTAACCGCGATTTCCCAGTTTATTAAAGGACCTGATTTTCCTACTGCCGCAGAAATCATTACCGCCCCCGAAGTGATTAACACGATGTACCAAACCGGTAATGGCTCGGTTAAAATGCGCGCTATTTATAATCAGGAAAAGCAAAACATTGTTATTACCGCCCTGCCGTATCAGGTTTCTGGCGCAAAAATAATGGAACAAATTGCCGCACAGATGCAACAGAAAAAACTGCCTATGGTTGAAGATCTACGTGATGAATCCGACCATGAGCACCCAACACGCTTGGTTATTATTCCTCGTTCTAATCGTGTGGATGCGGAAGGATTAATGTCGCATTTATTTGCAACCACAGATTTAGAGCGTAGTTATCGGGTTAATTTTAATATGATTGGCCTCGATGGCAAGCCGCGCGTAAAAAGCCTGGTGACTATTTTAGGTGAATGGCTGACTTATCGCGTGGGTGTGGTGAAAAGACGTTTGGAATATCGTTTAGCTAAAGTACTGGAACGAATTCATGTGCTTGAAGGCTTGCTCGTCGCCTATTTAAATATCGATGAAGTGATAGCCATCATCCGTGAGCATGATAATCCCAAGCAAGGATTAATTGCACGGTTTAATCTTAGCGAGCGTCAGGCTGAAGCTATTTTAGAAATGAAACTGCGTCATTTGGCAAAGCTTGAAGAGTTTAAATTACGTAGTGAACTGGATGAGCTAAGTACCGAACGTAATCATTTGCAAGATATTTTAGCCAGTGAACAACGTTTGAAGAGCTTAGTAAAAGAAGAAATTATTAAAGACCGAGATGAGTTTGGTGATGTACGTCGTTCGCCAATAATTGCGCGTCAAGAGTCACAAGCCTTAAAAGAAGAAGACATTCTGCCTAATGAGCCAATTACTGTTGTCTTGTCAAAAAATGGCTGGGTCAGAGCGGCTAAAGGTCATGATGTAAATGGGACTGAGTTAAGTTATAAAGCGGGAGATGAGTTTAAATCACAAACCACCGCACGTTCAAATCAACAAGTGGTCTTTTTTGATAGCGAAGGAAAAGTGTATTCTCTTCCTGGGCATGTACTGCCTTCGGCGCGGGGTCAAGGTGAGCCATTGACCGGTAAATTAAATCCAGCTGAAGGCGTTTTGTTTGAGACGATTTTAGGCGGGGAGCCAGAGCAGTTGGTGTTATTAGCCAGTGATGCGGGTTATGGTTTTATTGCGAAGGTGGAAGATCTTTATGTAAAAAACCGTAACGGTAAAGCCTGTATTAAATTGCCAGAATCCAGTTTGATTTTACCACCGCGATTGCTGCCTAATAAGGATGATCTTTTAGTTGCTTGCGTTACCAGTGTGGGACGATTGTTAGTATTTCCTGTAAAAGAATTACCTGCATTAACACGGGGTAAGGGTAATAAATTAATTGGCATACCTTCTGCAAAAGCGGCATCAAGAGAAGAATATGTGATTGATGTGCAGATTTTATCAGGCAATGATGCGCTCACCGTGCATGCGGGTAAACGTCATTTCACCTTGAAGGGCGCAGATTTGGCGCATTATCAAGGCGAACGAGGCCGTCGTGGTAATCACTTGCCTCGTGGTTTGCAAAACGTGACTCAATTGCAGGTCATTGGGGCTGAGCAAAGCAAAGAGTAAAACTCCTCGCCATTAAGTTCACGTCAGTTCTGCTCCTCCTCAGCACGAACGGATCTCGGTAGAGACTGGATCTAATGGCTCCCTTATCCAGAACTGGCGTTAAGTTAATGTCATTCAGAGCGTATTCCGGGCTATTGTCTTAGGCTCACCTTCGCCCCGCGAACTTTAGAGATCTTGCTTTCCCCATTTAAATGAAATAATATTGCGCTATATAGTTTTTTATTGAGCAAATTGTTATGCCGCAAACTTCCCCTCCAGCTCCTGAGTATACGAATACTCCAACTCATAATGTTCCAATTGCTTCCTCTATAGATATAACTGAAGATGTAACTGAGGCAAATGCACATAATGAATTTGATTTACAAAGTTTAGATACCTTTTTTAATGCAGCACATAACGGCACTTCTTTTTATACGCCAGCACCAAGGCTAACCTATTCGCCAGCCGCTCCTCAATATAGAATTGCCACTATAAATAAGTTACATGTTTTATTAGATGAGTTAAAAAAAATCAACGACTGGGATTTTGAGGATTATCATGAAACCACTTCTGAATATAATGAAAAATACTCGATACGTTATCTCGTAACTAGAGAGATGCAAATTCTCTTTGCTCCTGAAGGGAGGCCTTCAAATACAATTCCTGGTCATAAGCAGATGGCTTCTTCTTGTCTTGCTGCGGGAAATATTTTTTTCTCCAAAGATTTTTCAAGAATTACTAAAATCACCAATTGCAGCGGCGATTTTCTTCCTTTTGATATCAGTATTATCTGGCCTCTAATGATTTTGACCTTATGCCCAATACTTAATTCGGATAATTCGGAGTATTTTTTTATTAAAACCAGCTCGGGTATACAGGCAAAAATAAATAAGGAAAAAATGCAGGAGCTTATCCCCGATATTATTAGAAATGCCATTCTTTTAGCTCATCAAGAGATTCCGCAATTTCCAGTTTTTGCTGCAATCCCTGCTCCAGCTGCGGCCACAGAGAGAGATCCTTATTCTACACCGCCATCTTCTCCAAAAAAGAAAAAAAGAAATGATGAGAGAACCAATTTCTTAATGATGCAAGGATTGCTAGAACGCGTTATTGCACAAGTAACTCATCAAGAGTCACTGGTAGCCGAGCCGCAGGAATTAGTGCAGCTGGAACCCCTTAATATGGACGTAGTGGAGCAGGAAGAACATGTTGCTCCCCTTGCCGCGGATAATAGCTCCGGATCGGCACAACAAGCTTCCTCAATGATGGCTTCAAATCCTCGATTTTTTTCTTTAACGAAAAAGCATAAAATGGTTCAAGTTCAAGGCTGTCATGACGATGAAGAAGTGCAGTTGCGAATAAAAAGAGCTAAATAATCCTCTTATAATTTATCCAAGTATTTATTTTACCCCTTTGAAATTATTAGATTGCAACCGCCATTAAATACAATTTAATGGCGGTAAGCCTTCGAGGCATTCAGATTTAGAAAATCATTGAATGTACTATCAAATCAGAAATAGTGATGATACAGTCATTATAATGATGCACCCTTATTTTTAGTGTCACCAGATTTTCATTGGAAGAAAAACAGCCTGGATAGGGAAATATTAGCGCTTATGTTAAAATTTTTTACCTTTGTAACCTGTTTGTTGCTTAGTGCTTGTATGATGGTCGGCCCTAATTATAAAGAGCCGAAGAAACAAGTTGCTGCGCATTGGGCAAGTAAAAATGCAACCGTTAAAGAAACGCCTTTCAAAGATACGAAATGGTGGCAGGAATTCCATGATCCCACGCTTACCGCGCTCATTAATCAAAGCTACCAGAACAACCTCTCTCTGCAAATTGCTGGGGTGCGGGTTTTACAAACCAGGGCACAGTTGGCGCAGTCTGTAGGGCAGCTGTATCCGCAACAACAAACGATGATTGGTAATTATAATTACAATCAAATTGGTGGTACCTCCTTTCAACAAATATTACCGTCAAAATTCGATACCGCAGTTCTAGGCTTTTCTGCCAATTGGGAAATTGATTTTTGGGGCAAATACCGTCGCGCCATTCAGGCGAATGACGCCGCGTTTTTAGCCTCCCTTGCGGCTTACGATAACGCCCTGGTGACACTCACCTCTGATACGGCCAGCACCTACGTAAAAATTCGTACTTATGAGCGACAAATTATCATCACTAAGGCAAACATTGTGGTCCAAAAAGCGGGATTAAAAATAGCCCGTGCACGTTTTAATGCCGGTCAAGCCAGTCTTGTTGATGTGGAGCAGGCATTAACAGAACTAGGACAAACTGAGGCAACCATGCCCTCTTTAGTGAGTAATTTACAAAAACAAAAAGATGCCCTGGCCTTTTTATTGGGCACAGTTCCTAATGGCATTGATACGGTATTGAAAAAAAATCGGGGCATTCCAAGAGCGCCAGGCTCTGTTGCGGTAGGTATTCCTAAGGAAGCATTGGTTAGACGTCCGGATATTCATCAGGCACGATTAGAAGCGGTCAGCCAATCAGCCGCCATTGGCGCAACCCAAGCGAATTTATACCCTGCATTGTCCTTAACGGGAACGTTTGCTTTTAGTTCTAATAGTATTGGCACATCCTCAATCACTGATTTGTTTCAATGGGGTAATCGCAATGTTATGACCGGTCCTGCTCTTAGTTGGCCTTTGCTTAATTACGGTCAAATCACTAATGCGGTGCGTGCGCAAGACGCGGTATTTCAACAGGCTTTATTAAATTACGTTAATTTGGTACTCAAGGCGCAGCAAGAAGTACAAGATAATATTACGGCTTATATTGAAGCAAAAAAAGCCGAGCAGTTTCTGGCTAAAGCAAATACCTCCGCCATTAAATCTTTAAAGTTGGCACTAATACGCTACAAAGAAGGTGAGACGGACTTTACGCCCGTACTTAATGCCGAACAGCAGCAATTGAGCGTACAAACCTCCTTGGTTAATGCGCAAGGAGATATTCCGCAAGCGTTGATTGCTTTGTACCGCGCACTGGGTGGTGGTTGGGCAATTCGCGGTTGCAATGATGTGGTGCCGGAGCAGATTAAGACTGAAATGGCGGCTCGGACTAATTGGGGAACATTAATGAAGCAAAAGTATCATCGCCCCCCAATGACGAAAAAACAAAAAATAAAAGACCTTTATCTACCAAAATGGTAACCGTATGAACGTTAATAAAAATTCGAAATCAGTTAAATACGCAGGAATTGCTGTAGTTGTTTTATTGTTCCTTTATTTTATAGCGCATTTATTTACTAAACCTAAGGCGCCCGCGATACCGCTTTTGGCAGTGGTAGTGCAAAAACCGCAAGTAAAAGAAATGGTGCAGTACGTAACCCAAACAGGTACTACAGTTGCTTATAACTCCGTGAACCTTGTGGCGCGTGTTGAGGGCTTTTTAGATTCAATAAAATTTATTGATGGCAGTTTGGTTAAAAAAGGGCAGGAGCTATTTGTTATTCAGCCAGAGCCTTATATGGAACAATTAAAAGCGGCTCAAGCGACAGTCGCCGCGCAAAAGGCCGCTTTTGAATACACTAAATCTGAATATGCGCGTCAAAAGCGGATGTACAAGGACAGTGCGACCTCATTAAATGAAGTGGAGAAATGGTCTGCCAAGACTTTAGAGATTTCTGCCGAGATTGATAAGGCGGTTGCTAATGCAGAAATTGCTTCGATCAATTACGGATACACTCATATTGCGTCTCCTTTTGATGGGCGTATAGGTCGCCATTTGGTAGATGCAAATAACTTGGTAGGTAATGGAGCTGCGACTAATTTGGCGACGGTGGATCAGATTGATCCCATTTATGTGTATTTTAATTTGAATGAAATTGATTTAATCAGGTTACGTGCAGCGGCTCGCGCGAAAGGTATGACACGTGAGAGTCTGAATCAGATTCCGGTACAAGTCAGCATGCAAAATAATGCGGATTTTAAATTTGATGCCACATTGGACTTCGTTAATACTGGTCTTAATGCCTCCACAGGAACTATGGAGTTACGAGCCATAATGCCCAATAAAGAATATCTGTTTATTCCTGGATTATTTGTGCAAGTCCGAGTTGCTGTAACCACACCCGCCAAACAATTGACGGTGCCCGATACCGCCATACTTTATGATCAGATTGGTCCTTATTTATTGGTAGTGGACAGTACGAATACTGTTGTCTTAAAACGCATTGAATTAGGTGGTGTGGAGAAGGGAATCCGCGGTGTAGTGAAAGGATTAGAAGCCCAAGATCGAGTGATTGTTGAGGGCGTACAAAATGCTACTCCAGGTAATAAAGTGGAGCCTCGTGAGGCAACCACGGCACCGGCGAAATAACTTAAAAGTAATGAGAATACATTATAATGATTTCTAAATTTTTTATTGAGCGGCCTATATTGGCAAATGTGATAGCCATGCTTCTGGTGTTACTGGGACTAGTAGCTATTGCCGTGTTACCGATCACTCAATACCCTGCCATTGTCCCACCAACCATTCAAGTCACTACAACTTATCCAGGTGCTGACGCTAAAACTTTGATTAATACGGTAGCCCTCCCCATTGAGCAGCAAGTCAACGGGGTAGAAAAAATGCTTTATATGCAATCGAACAGTACAAACAATGGCACTTATACGTTGATTGTTACCTTTGCCATTGGCACAGACTTGAATTTTGCGCAAGTACTGGTACAAAACCGCGTGCAGGCGGCAATGGCGCAATTGCCTGAGGCCGTGCAAAAACAAGGGGTTGTTGTCCAACAAAAATCCACGGCTATTTTGCAATTTATTACGCTGACGTCTAAAAATGGCGAGTTTGACGGCTTATTTCTTAATAATTACGCGGCAATTAATATGCAGGATGAATTATCGCGTTTGCCAGGCGTTGGTAATGTCATCATTTTTGGAACCGGGACTTATGCCATGCGTGTATGGCTTGATCCTAAAAAAATGCTTTCTTATGCTTTAAATCCGAGTGATGTAATTAATGCAGTCAGTCGTCAAAATCAGGCTGTTTCAGCCGGACAGATTGGTTCGCCCCCGGTTTCTGGAAGTCAGGCTTACCAATTTACCATCAATGTTCCAGGGCAACTGGCAAATTCAGAGCAATTCGCCGACATTATTGTAAAAACGATTGCCTTACAGCCCGATGAAACGGCTAAGGGCAGCAGTAGTGCGAAAATTGTAAGAATCCGTGATGTAGGGCGTGTGGAGTTGGGTTCCTCCAGTTACAGCCAGTTGGCAAAATTAAATAATAAAGAAACTGCCGCAATCGGCATTTATCAGCTCCCCGGAGCTAATGCCTTACAAGTGGCAACTGAAGTACGTCAAACTGTGGCAAAAATGGCGAAGCAGTTTCCACCGGGTATGCAATACACTATTCCTTTTGATACGACCATTTTCGTAAAAGCCTCCGTTGATGAAGTATATAAAACACTGTTTGAAGCGGGTATTTTGGTTTTATTAGTAATCCTCTTTTTCTTGCAAAACTACCGCGCAACTCTGGTACCCACAACTACAGTACCCGTAACCATTATCGGTGCGTTTTTTGCTATGCTTTTGCTAGGCTACTCCATTAACCTGCTGACTTTATTTGCCTTGGTTTTGGCAATTGGCATTGTTGTAGATGATGCGATTGTAATTGTGGAAGGGGTAACCCAGCATATAGAGCGGGGAACCTCACCTAAAAAATCCTCCATTTTGGCGATGAATGAGCTGTTGGGGCCGATTATTGGGATTACCTTAGTACTTATGGCAGTATTTGTACCTGCAGGCTTTATGCCTGGTTTAACAGGGGCTATGTATGCACAGTTTGCTTTAGTTATTGCGGCAACGGCCTTTATTAGTGCTATTAATGCGATGACCCTAAAACCAACTCAATGTGCTTTATGGCTGAGACCAGTTGATGAACATAAAGAGAAAGGCTTCCTGTTTCGTTTGTTTGACCGTTTATATAATCCAGTAGAAAACAGATACATTAATTTTATCGATAAATTAGTGCATCAGCATAGAGTTGTATGTCTCCTTGGTATTGCTTTGGTTGTTTTAGCTATTTTGGGTATTAGTCGTATTCCTACAGGATTTATCCCTATTGAAGACCAAGGCTACATGATGATGAACGTGCAGCTGCCAGACGGCGCCAGTTTGGGGCGTACCGAAGCCTTGTTACATGATCTTAGCGACCAGGTATCCAAAATAGATGGGATTGCTGATGTGATTACCATTGATGGCATTTCTTTATTGGACAACAGCTCCAACCTTGCCAATGCAGGTGTGCTTTATGTGATGTTTAAAGATTGGAGTGTGCGTGGTAAAAAAGAGGGTTTATTACCATTGTATACGAAATTAAATGACATCGCGCAAAAGACTTTAAACGCGAAGGTTCTGGTGATGTTGCCGCCACCAATTCAGGGTTTAGGTGCTTCAGGTGGTTTTCAACTGCAGCTGGAATTGACGGATGGCACTTTTGATTACCGCAAACTGCAAACCGCGACGGATCAATTAATACTCTACGCCAGCCAGCAACCTGAACTGCAACGCATGATGACCTCCTTTCGAGCTTCAGTACCTCAGGTTTCCGCACCGATTAATCGTACTAAAGCAGAATCATTGGGCGTTAGTGTGGGCGATGCTTCTGATGCATTACAAACCTATGTTGGTTCTTCGTACGTGAATTTATTTACCAAGTTTGGGCAAGTATTCCAAGTCTATGTGCAGGCGGAAGCGTCCTCACGAATGACTATTGAAGACGTCCGTAACCTTTATGTAAAAAATCAGTCCGGTGGCATGGTGCCATTGGGTACGCTTACGGATATTTATCCAACCGTGGGTCCTTCTATTATTTCGCTTTATAACCTTTATCCCTCTAGTAATATCTACGGTATGTCCGCCACAGGCTACAGTTCTGGCCAGGCGATGCAGGCAATGGAACGATTGGCGGCTGAAGTATTACCGGCGGGTATTTCCTATGAATGGACGAGTACCGCGTACCAGGAAAAAATAGCTGGAAATATGAGTTTGTATATTTTTATTCTCTCGCTGCTTTTAGTGTATCTGATTTTGGCAGGCCAGTACGAAAACTGGGTGACTCCAATCTCTATCTTGCTCAGTGTGCCTCTGGCTTTAATTGGTACAGTAATCGCCTTATCGGCACTTGGTTTGGCTAATAATATGTACACTCAAATAGGTATCTTGCTTTTAATCGCCTTAGCGGCAAAAAATGCGATTTTAATCGTTGAAGTTGCACGCGAACAGCGCGAGTTTAATAATAAATCCATTATGGAATCGGCTGTATTGGGTGCAAAAACTCGGTTTAGGCCTATTTTAATGACCTCTTTTGCCTTTATTTTAGGGGTAATGCCTCTGGTTTTTGCAACAGGAGCGGGAGCGAATGCACGACGCTCTATTGGTATCGCTGTATGCAGTGGTATGCTGGCTTCTACCTGTCTTGCGGTAGTGTTTGTCCCTGCTTTTTATGTGATGTTACAAACTTGGCATGAGCGACGTAAGGCTAAAAAAGCAGGCAAGCAAGAACTTTCTATGCACTAATATCCGTCATCCAGAGCGCAAGCGAAAGACCTCCCATGATAGCATCGACCTCATATTCAGGAGGTCTTTCGCTTGCGCTCTGGATGACGGCATGCGGGTTAATTGTAAAAAAAGCGTTTAATATGTAAAGTTGATTCCAACAATAGCCAAATCACTGCTAAAATGTAAATACTGCGACCTAATTGGTGATTTTAATGCCTTCAAAACAAAGAGAATATATTACTCGTCTTATTGAACAAGCAACGGAAGCCGCCCTGAATTCTGGGACAATACTTTTCGATCCGCAAGGACGAGCCTTAATTGACGTACCTGTTTCGGAAGATGATAAGGTGTTGTTTAGAGAAGGTTTTGGTCGTGATGATCCCTCCTCTGTCGTTACAGTGAGTTTGGATGTGATGGATAATCCTAAGCTTTTGGATGCATATAAGGCACAATACTTATTAACTGATGAGCAATGTGATCAGCTGAGTGGTGTTAGAGGCAGTATTATCCCGCTGCAACAAGAATTTAATTTTCATTTAAGCCTGGCTGCCCGTACTTATACCGCTGCGGATGATAAACAGTTCCCTGCAGATAAAATGGCCCTTGCTCATCAAGCCGCGATGCAGCGTTTGCAACCATTGATTGTCGCTGAATTTACCAATGCATTAGCAAAAGCTACTAAAGGTCAGTTTATCGATGATGTGAAACTGATTCAAGAACAGGATAAGTCCCGTAAGACCCTGTCTGCTCAAGCGCACAGTATTTTATTGGAAGAAATTGTAAGGGAAACCGGCGTTCGTCTCACTAAAGCTGAATTAAAGGCAATGGATTTGAAACATACTGCCGAGGCGACCACGGCCACTCCTAATGATCTGTTGCATACAGATAATTCATTAGAGCAAATTACCTGGATTGCAGGCTCAGAGGTTACAGCGCACGATCGTGGTATTGGAACACTTGCTGACCGTCAAATTGTAACTTTTGCCCAAGATGAAGCGAAACAAGGCTCAGAACGATTACAAATCAGAACGCCTTCGCTTGATGTGAAAGAAGGTGTAACTGAACAGGCAGCGGTTGCTGATGTAAAAGATAAACTTCAGGAGTTAAGCACTAAGTATGCAATGGAGGACGTTATCGAGCCTAATAATTTGGGCATTAAGGCGTTTACGTACAATTTGCATACGGCAATTAATGATAGATTGGATAATCTACAAGGCAAAAATAAGCAATCAGATGGTGCCCGTATTATTTTAAGTGGTGCGCATCAGTATAATAAAGCTCAAAGGGGTAAAGAAAGCCCTGTATTATGCCTGGTGCAAAATATATCAGTTAATGGTTTTGGCGACAGTTTAGGTTATAAGGGCAATAGTTTACTAACAGAAGCAACCCTTATGGCTGAAATGTCGATGCTGCATCATTTAAGTGACAAGGGCCAAAAAGAAAATATTGAGGAGATATTTGAAATCTACGGGCGTTATTTAGAACAACCGGATGATACACGCCCGTCATTTTTTTCTAAAGCCCAAGAGGGTAAAGAAGCCATAACGCTTATAGAAGGCGTTAAGGCTGCCTGGCGGAACGACAATGATAGTGAGTTGGTTTCGGTTGCGGATAAGGCTAAAGGCGCCCTAAGAACCATGATGGCTAATGATCTGCACCATCAGCATGAATACGCAAAACTGACTCAAGCTTTATCTGTTTTTATTGAGCAGGCATCAATTAGCGGATGTAAGAGCGGAAATGAGCGCGCGCAAGCAATTAATGGGCGTGTTGCTGTTCTTGATAGCGTAGCGCAGGACCCTGCAAGTCCAATTATGCAGGCTATAGAGGCATTAGCTAAGGCCAAACCGGCCGATGTTGCATCACTGGCTACTGATTTAAAACAAAAATTAGATACAAAATACGATAAACATTTACAGTCTGCAGTTTCTCTTATCAGTGCTGTGGATCAAGGTGCGGCTGCTAAAGTAAATGCGAAGGTGAGCTGGTTTAAGAGTATTTTCGCGCAATTTAACCGAAATTATGCTGAAGAAAGCAGCCTGGAGCATTTAAAACAAGACAAAGCGGGCAACATGCAAGCACATAAAGGATTGACGAAACAGATGATTAGCGCTGTGGAAGGGCATCCTAAGAGTTACTGGGAATACATGAGCTCAAAAGTTGGGGCTATTGGTGCCGCTCTTAGTTATCTTGTGTACCCAATTACTGCTTATTTGCATAAACAGTATAAAAAAGATTTGCAAGGTGAGGTTAGTGCAACATTAGGAAACATCGCTAAAGAAGCCCATGTGTCACAAGTGACTATGCATTCTGACTCAGATTCAAATCCGTCTTTTTCTGATGTAGAGGATGATGATGTTGATATTGATATGAGTGATGAAGGGCCATTGTTAGATAAACCGTCGGCAGATAAAGGGGCGGAAGTTCCTGGCCCTGCTTTTCAAAAGAGCAAAAGTAATTCGGTTGTGACAACAAAGGCATCTACTAATGTGATCGATTTCGGGGTTTTTAAAAAGGTCGTTGCGGAAGGACGAGCGCAGGCGCAAGAAAAAAGCAGTGATGTAGATCTGGATAGTTCTTCTGGTTCCGAACCAAAAGGTCCTTGATTAAGTCTGATTGATATCACCCGTAAAAGCTACGGGTGATACAGGATGTTTCCCGTGAAACAATCCTTACAGCTTAAACAGGTTTTTAATCTGTTCTTTTTTCTCTTCAGCTAATAGAGTTAAAGGAAGCGTTGCCAAGCCCGCAGCTCTATATAAGTTTTGGATTTCCTGATTTTCTATAGAATATAAATGAGTAGAGAGTGTTTTAATATCGCCACGCATCAACGGGCCCGTAAGTGATTCAGCAATACATTCTGTTTGTTGTAAATTCGATAAATTACCTTGCATGAGATTAAGCAACATACGTCGACTTTGCTGTTGCTCCAGTCCTGCTTTGAGTAAGAGCTCTTCACTGCAAGAGGCCAGAGTAATTAAGTAATTGGAGGCAATGCAGGCTGCAGCATGATATATCGCTTTTGCTTCCGGCTGAATCGTCGTGACGTGAGCCCCAAGCTTGGTAAATGACTCTTTTAACCAAGCAGATACCTCTTCATCACCTTCCATCACGCAATCTACTTGCTCAAAGGCAGACGGGCTTAAATAACCCATCTTAAAGGCTTTGAGTGGGTGAAAACTGGCAACAGAGCACCCCTGATCTTTTAATGGCGCAAGCAAGCTTGAGTTTAAGACGCCGCTGCTGTGAACCACAAAACTTCCTGGTTTGACCAGAAAACGATGAGCCAGGATTTCTACAATGTCGGGAATATAATCATCATTACAGCATATCCAAGTAATATCTGCTTCAGGTAATCGCTCAATCTCATCTACGGCGTGGCCATAACCCATCAGCTGGCAGGCTGTATTAGCACTTTTTATTTTACGGTTACAGACAGAAACAGAAGAAATAATGTGAGCCGCAGATAAAGACAGTCCCAAGTTTTTACCTAAGCGCCCGGCGCCGATGATATTGCAGTTCATATTGTTGCCTTATGATATTTTATCAAAAAAGGTTGAGTGGTATTATTTTTCCATATATCCACCTAAAAACGCATAAATAATGCAAATTTTACAAAAAATTATCACCATTAACGCACGTTATTGGTTATAATAGCCACAATCTGTCACTTTGGGAAATGAATTATGCTTTATTCAGTTAAGGGAAATGCGAAGCAAATTTTTGGCGGTTTTAACTATCCAGAACTTGTTGAAGAAACAAGCTCCAGAGGTATTATTAAAAAAGATCTCTTTTCGCGCACTAATTTCCTTGGTACTGAGGCACAAGCAAAACAATATGTTACTTTATGGCAACAAAGTGATTTAGAGCAGCATTACGCGCAAGGTAATATGTCCGCTGGCATTTTATCCTGCCTGTTGGCTCGACTGTCATTTGAAGAGGAGCTGCAGGATCAGGACCACAAAAAATATGTGTACGAGCATTTTGCTTATCTTGATGACAAGCAGCAAACCAGTGGTCTTATAGTGCTTTATCGACCGGATGAACCTTCTCAATGGATGATTGGCCTGATAAAAAATCCACAGGCAGCTCCTGAAGCGCGTGAGGTGTTACTTTTATCCAGTTTTGATTTAAGTGTTTGTATTGAAAATCCAGAGTTTGAGCTCTCTGTAGTTTCAACCTCATTTGCAAATAATCCTTTAATGGAACAATTAAATTCAAGCCTCATACGCGATTTACTGCACCATGCAATTACTGATGAGGGTGTAGTGAACTCACATTTTTCTCGACTTCGTTTAGTATTGCAAACAATACACGCCGCTAGAGCTGAAGGGACACTTAAGAATCCCATTAATTTTTCTGAATTGGCTTGGTCGCAACTCTTTGCAGAAAACCGGGTTCTTGATTTATTTGTCCAATACAACATCCCTCTTTCTTTTACTATGTTAAAGGATTGCCTCCAAGAAAATAGTCTGCTTGTTAAAGAGCTGCTGCTGATTGGACCTTGTGAAGATAAAAAATTATATGAGAATTTAATCCGCATGACTTTGGTTTTTTATGCAGAAAACACGTTGGAATCGAACCGTGAGCTTCTTAATAATCGCGAGCTTATTAATAAGTTGGGTGGTTTTATGTGGGATAAAACTCAGATAAGTTTAATTCCCTTTATGCTGTCTAAAGCCTATGACGTTCAGTTGATGCAATTGATTTTGTCTGATGATGTATATTATAACGCGGTAAACAGGTTGGTGCAGTTAGGTTGGACGGCAAGTATCCCTGTACAGTTTGATAAGGAACGGCTTGATAATGAGAAGCGGTCACTTTTAACTTATATTAATCAACTTCCTGATGAAGACAGCAAGATGCTGTGTATGATTTTTTTTCTTAAAGCAACAACGCTTACTTTGGATGGCTATAAAGAAATTGCGGCTATGGCCGAGCGTTATCCATTAATGTCCGTAGCTTTAGTTGCTTTAGATAAAACCGGCACTATTATTAATGGTATTGATGGGTTGCGGGAATTAATTGCTAATCCGCAAGAACATTTGAAAGAGTCCATTAAGTTTCATTTTTTCTCTAAAGCGACAGATAAATTTGCTTTAAAAAAATCAGACTTTAAAAAATTAACTATTGATGAGTTAGATGCTGCAAGTAAAGCGCTTAGTCTGTTAAAAATGCCCGTGACTAGAGCAAGAGAGCCCTATGAGCAGCTTTTAAGCAAGGAAATGAATGCTCTCAGCACCGCACTTTTGCAATTAAAAAAAGGTGAGCTGGTCGCAAATGCAAATGAACTCCAGATATTAAATGAGGAATTAGAAGCGGTAGAAAAGGGACTTCTTTTAGTTCAAATTGATCCCAATGCCGCGAATGTAACGCTCTTTAGTGGTGGGCAAAGAGGCCAACTCATCCGTAACTTGTTACCGCAGCTAGCGGCGCTTGATGAACAGCGAGTAACCGCAGCTGCGGCGTTAGAGCAGGTTGAGAGTACAGCTCGTAACAAATATCGTCTGGTATTAAGTAATGAGGCAGAGGGACAATCCTTACGCGTCTTTTTGCCGCAATTAGCGATTCTTGATGATGTTGTACAACGAGAGTCTTTAATTGATATTTTTTATAATAATATCGTTCATAAAGACATTAATTGGGCCGAGCAGAAACATCTTGATAAGGCACCGCGTTTTCAGGAAATCATCATCCAAGTAGAGCGGCAATGTGCTCTGATTTCCAGACTATTGTCTGCTGCGACAAAGCCTGTAGAGGCAGAAAACGCGTTACAACGCTATAGAATAGCCATATATTGTATTGCTTATGATGGATTAATGGGCAAGACCGATTATTTAGCAAGGCTTAAATTGGCCGAAAAAGAAATCTTAACTATTATTGATCCGCCAATACAATCAGCAGTTTATAAGGCGCTCTTTATCATCGCAGAGGTCTTAATCGCGGCACTTACTTTGGGTTTTGCACATTCTATTAAATGGTATCAAACAGGAAATCCTTTGTTTTTTACTCATAATAAGGCTGGAGAGCAAATTAAGATGCAGGGACGAGCGATGCTGAATTCTGTTTTGCAGCTGGAGGAAGAGGAAGCTTTTATCCCTCCTATTTTTGAATTTAATCCTTGCAATGGATTGGGCTAAAAAAGCCCAATTACGCCTTATTTTTCCAAGCCGCTTGAAAATTGCTCTAAGCAATTATAAATCTCCTTGAACTTATCGATTATTTCTGCTTAATATGAAGGTATTCAATATGGACTAATGTGATTTAATGGATTAGGTATGGGGATTCCAAACAAAGCACTTAGAGCAAGCACATTTACCTATTTAGATGACAAGGGCGCTGTCATTGAAGGTTCTCATCAAACATCCGAAGTAAGTTTTAAAGAGGACGTTAATGGGGTTGAATTTATTCGCCGTGGTTTTTTTAAGAAAGTGGAACCTAAAGGCAGCTATCCTGAGTTTTTAGCTAGAATAAGTGTAGGTATCTCCTCCTGCAAACAATCATTCCTGGGAAAAAGAACAGCTGAAGAGCGTTTGGTCTTTGATGACCATGATGTGTTAGTTGGTAGTTTTTCTTTTGCTATCGATGGCTTTCAGCCGTTTAATTTTATTCATGAAAAAGTTCCTGAAGATCCTAAAGAAAAAGAGAAAGTTCTTCCCTCTACGCAAACGCTTATTGATGCCAACGAGATGGAGCTATTGATTGCCAATCTTCTTGCGTATCAAGATGATTTACATGGTCATAATTTGAGTTTAGCAGGTGATATTGATAATGATATGTGTTTGTATTGGTTTACTAAATACATGAAATCAGAGCGCCTTTTTATTCATAGCCCCGATCTGGCTTATATCTCTGCCGCTGATTACGCAGGATTTCCGATTGTTAAAGATTTCCAACCATTTCATTGGGTTACCTATCGTCTTCCGGGGGAAAATTCGCTACCTGAAATAATGCAAAATCCTTTAGTTGCCGCGGCTATGAACAAAGTAAACGGAGATCCGCAGCAGTTTATAAATTTGGCTTCGGACCCACGTGCGCAGGATCAAAAAATTGCTGCAGTTTTAAAGGTATTACTAACCTATCAACCTGAGCTGCAACGCCGAAAGTTAGCAGAGCTTTTTGGGAATATGCCTTTAAATTATACTTCTTTAGATGAAAAAGATCCCGCGCTACGTATAAAATATGAAAAACTGTTCCCCGAGCTTTGCAATAATACAACCAATAAACAACCTTTTATTGATTTTATGATGCGACTCTATAAAGAGCGTTATGATAACTTGTATCGAGTTTTTGTTTTTTTTATAGGTTGTGACAATAATGGAGCGGGTTTAGAGCTTCCGGCAACAAGTACCAGTTTATATAAACGCCCTTCTTTTTATACAAATATTAAGGAGTGGGTAGAAAATGAAAATAAAACAACCTATGCTGATGATAAAAATGCTCAGTATAGCCTGACTGAATTAAATAACCGCTACCATCAAATCTGGCGCGATGCTTTTGCCTCAAGGTTAAGAGAGTTAATCCGCGATACTAATAATTTAACGAATGATGTATGGAAATTAGCAACAGATACAAGCGTTAAAATAGACTTGGAGCCCGTATTAGGCAAGGAATCGTCTGATTTTACCTTCGTTAATTCCTCGGAATTTTTTGGTGATTTAAATAATATATCTGTTAATGAGCAGTTAATTAGTATTGCTGATGACAGCAGAATACGTGGTGCCTTGTCGCTGTTGGCTTCTTTTACCAATGAATTAAAGAAGCGTACCGATAATTATTACGGTAAAACACATTACGCATTGACCGATGCGGACAATCTGCATTTTTGTAACAGTATTAATACTTTGCTTCAGAATTATTGCTACGACATTAAAGCAAAATTGGCGCATACCACAACCGAAGCAAATCGGTTTGCGGGTATTTATGACGAGTTATCAGAGTTTACAAAGCAAATGGATTTTCAAATGCATTTGTTAAGTAAAGATGAGCAAATGTTAAAGAAGCGGGATGTTTATGTAAGAAAAGAGCCGCTGCCACACACCCACCCTGAAATAATGAGACAATTTAACGAAAACTTATTTCTATGGGTGAAGGAGTTAACTCCGGAAGTATTTAATCGGTATGTTAATGATATTATTGATAAAAAATATACGCCCGCGCCTACTTTTTCTTTGTTTTCAATGCGCCAGAGAACACAACCAGTTAAAGAATATTTAAGGGCAAGTAAAGAGAGCAATGTAAATAAACTGGCGCATATTTTAAGCTCAGGAAAAGAAGAGGGCGCATTAAATACTTTATTACTGCAAGATCTGGCGCCCATGATGCTGCAACATTACCCTTTACCGAGCGTTTCTGATGCCATAAAAAACGGTCAATTTGGAGCGGATTTGGGATTAATTACTAAATCAACGATAGATTTTGCTAAGACAGATAAACAATTTACTCATCTTTATAGTGTTGTGGGTATGGAGCAATTTTATAAGGCATTTTATCATTGGGTTGGTGATAGTAAGCATTTAGATAAAATTAAACGAATTAAAAATGAGGCAATTACCCAATATGAAGAGGGTTTAAGTTATTTTAGTATGAATTCCAGAAAGTCTGAAGTTAATGGATATTTTATGGCACTCGTCCCAGAAAAGGCTATAGCATCTACCTTTATGAATGGAGAGAAAACATCCACATTGAGTTTGTATTTATTTCTTAAACTAATAAAGGCAATTAAAGAAGACATACAGGCAAATCCCTCTTTAAAAGAGTCTAGTGGTTATCAATTAATTGATCAATTTAGTACTACCGATGAAGCGCATCCAGATCAAGAGCAACTATTTTTTAAGTCGCATATCGGTGAACATCTGGTTACCAAAAAGGTAGTGACTTCAAACGCATCCAGTAAACTATCTCCGCTTCGTGCCTGATTGGTTACACACTCAAATTGTGGCGACGCTCAGTATAGGTTATGATTCTGCTTTTAAAATCTATGAGTGCCTTGTATGTCGCTAGACTTATTAAAAACTGTTCCCCAATACCTTATTCCAAAACAAGGACTTACTGCTTTTGCAGGGTTTATGGCTGAAGTTAAAACCCCTCAAGTTAAAGATTATTTGATTCGGCGATTTATTAAGAAATATCAAGTAAATATGAATGAAGCATTAATTGAAGATCCGGCGGTTTATGCTAATTTTAATGAGTTCTTTATTCGCCATTTAAAACCTGGGTGCAGACCTTTAGCGCACGCCGCTCTTATTTCACCTGTAGACGGTTGTGTGAGTGAAATTGGCGCAATAAAAGACGGGCAACTAATTCAGGCAAAAGGTCGTGATTACTCTGTTGTCGAGCTTTTGGCGTGCTCTGCGGAGACGGCAGAACAATTTGTTAATGGGAAGTTTGCAACCTTATATTTATCACCTAAAGACTATCATCGCGTGCATATGCCAGTGGATGCAGAGCTTCTTTCCATGACCTATGTTCCAGGAGCTCTATTTTCGGTGCAACCCACAACGGCACGTGTTGTTCCCAAATTATTTGCTCGTAACGAACGTTTGGTGGTTTCCTTTGCAACTAAAGCGGGACCCATGATGATGGTGATGGTTGGCGCAACCATTGTCGGTGCGATAGGCACAAGCTGGCATGGTGACATCAAGCGAGGCAAAAAAAATATTCATTTTGATTACAGCGAGGCTTCAATCAATAAGCTTATGGCTCAAGGTGATGAAATGGGCTATTTCAAATTAGGTTCTACAGTTATTTTGTTATTTGCAAATGGCGAACAGGTACAGTGGAATAATAAATTAGAAGCCGGCAGCCCCATCCGCTTTGGTGAGGCTATGGGTGATATAAAGGCATAGCCTAGCCAAAGGTTCGCGCTAAACGAAGTGTAGTCCAACACAAGGAGGTCGCGAAGCTCTGTTTGTTGTGCATCGCAGGCGATGCACCAACATTTAATAGCAGTGTTGCAAAGCCATTTAATTTATCTTAAAAACTGTACCTAAACTACACTCCATAGCATTTTGATACACCGTCATTGCAACAGCCAAATCTTGAATCGACAAGCCCACGGATTTAAATACCGTCAGTTGATTTTTATAATCAGATTTTTTTTTGTGTCAGCCAATGACCGAGTTCAATAATGGATTCTTTGGCTAATTGCTTTAATAGGCTACTTAAAAGAATTGTATTGAGGAGATGGATTTTTTATGAAACCGAATGAACTGTATGGGTTCTAGTTAAGAATAATTTAAGAAGAAGTAATGATTTTTTTAATGACAATCAAGAGTTGTGCCATTACGAACCATTGAGAATTGCATAGTACTCAATGGTACCGAGAAGAGGACTCGAACCTCCACGGGGTTACCCCCACTAGCACCTGAAGCTAGCGTGTCTACCAATTCCACCACCTCGGCATTCGGCGCTAAGTTACTCATATTTTGATGAGCTGTCAATGACTTTTTAAAGGCATTGACAGGGTTTTTTAATTTTATTCTGAATAAGGAGTTCCGGCTTTTACTATTCGCTCTCTCACACCTTGCCACATGCTGCTTGCTTGCGGAAGCTCGATTACGATGCATTCTGCATTGGAGCTGTCTGCCTGTCTTAGTTGGAAATATAAATCGAAGGCTGCGTGCTCTGGGGTATTTGCCAGCGGATGGAAGTGGTTTGTTGTAACTTGTTCTGGTTGTTTGCTGGCGATGGCGTATATCTTTTTCGTGTTGTTTTGGCAAAAAAGAGCGAGTTGTTCGTAGCGTTCAAAATAATAGAGTGTTTTTTGAGGCTGATAATGACTGTTTAATTTTCCAGGAACGCGTAGCGTACTGTGCTGGTCAACAGAAGGTGTGACAATGACCTGGGCTATGGCTTGTTCTTCAATAAGGCCATGGCGCAAAATTTGATACTGCTTGGGGTTGCTGGCGTCAATGATGGTTGATTCTATGCCAACGGTGCAACGGCCACCATCTAAAATGGTAAGCTCTTTATCAGGAAATGATTCTTGAACATGCATGGCCGTTGTGGGGCTGACTTTGCCAAAAGGATTTGCTGAAGGAGCTACAACCGGTGTTTGTAATTTTGTTAATAGTTCTTGTGCAAGTGGGTGCGCAGGACATCGTATAGCTACAGTAGATTGTCCGCCGGTAATTAGTGGATTAACCTGGTCTTTTTTACAGCGAAAAACCAGTGTTAAAGGACCTGGCCAGAATTTTTTAATAAGTTGTGCTGCATACTCAGGCACTTCTTCAACCAATTGGCTTAAATCCCAGTTTGGGGCAACATGAACAATCAACGGATGGTTTAATGGTCGCTCTTTCATCGCAAAAACCGCTTTAATTGCCTCATCATTGTTGATGAGCGCAGCTAATCCATAGACTGTTTCCGTGGGAATAGCGAGTGGTTTTCCTTCTTGTAACTCGCGGATAGCCAGATCCATATTTGTAGTAATTAAGGGCATATAGAGGTCCAAAAGCAATTGACTTGCTTGGTGCTGCTTTTAAAAGTCATTATTTTTACACAATTAGGCCTATTAATGGAATAGTTAAGCCCTAAAATTACATTTTTAATCCATTAAAATTAAAATACCGCTGTATTTTTGCCTTTTGGGTGGGCTCTGCATAAAATAAGTGTATTAAATGGTTTGGAACAATACCATGCTGCTTGCTTTGCTAGAAAGGATAACAGATGCTTATTTTGCCTTTATTCCCAGATGGAAACCGCGTTTGGAACAGGCACAAGCAACGCGTTTGATTGCCCATCGCGGTGCGCATGATAATGATAAAGGCCTTATTGAAAACACTTTGGTTGCTTTTAATCTGGCAGAGCAGGCAGGATGCTGGGGCATTGAGATGGATGTGCATGCAACCCAGGATAAGATCTTGGTAGTAAACCATGACCCCACTTTAAATCGTTTATGGGAGCAAGATGTTGCTATTGCTGATTTGAACTTTGCACAATTGCGTGAGTTGGTACCGGGAGTTCCTTCGCTTGCAGAGGTAGTGACGCAGTTTGGTCAGCGAATGCATTTATTTATTGAACTTAAAGCGCCTTTTCAGAATGAGGATGCTTTGGTGCAGGTATTGTCGGGTTTAACTGCAGGAGAGGATTATCATTTACTAAGTTTGGATGCGTCTATTTTTAGAGCCTTATCGCAGTGTTCCAAGTGTTCTTTATTGTTGGTTGCCGAGCATAATAACGTACGCGAATTTTGTAATTTAAGTTTAAAAGAACAGTATGGTGGTGTGCTAGGGCATTATTTTTTATTAAGTACTAAATTAGTAAAGCTGCTTAAAACTGCCAGGCAAAATGCAGGTGTTGGCTTTATTGATACTCAATACGGTTTGTATCGAGAGCTGAATCGAGATATGAATTGGATTTTTACTAATCGTGTTGATGCAATGAGTACTTATCTTCATACTTTATTGAAGTGAATTGCAGCGTTTCCCTCTATCTGCCTCAGAGCTGATAATCACCTCCAAACTTCCGTTGACTGATTTAAATACTTATGTTTTGATGGAAATTGCGACAGTTTACAGGTCGATGTGTTGAGTTTTCATTAATAGGATTGAGATCATGGGGTGGAAAGAGCGGTTGGGAATAATCTATGGTGCGATTCGAAATACAACAATTGATCTGATAGCAAGTGCGTTAAATGCTACTGGGACTATTGCTTGCGCTGTCGGTGGTGGTGGATTTTCTGCTTCGCAAGCCGTGAATAAATCGCTGGAAACCGCTTATTTTAGTAGGGCGGATGTCGCAGGAGATGTGATGCTTGCTGCTCGATTTAAGTCCATTGATGTTGGCTTTAATATATCGATCCCCGTTGCCACTAGTGGAATAAAGGAAGGGAAAGATAGGTCCAGTTTGCCAGCTTATCTTTCTCCTGAAACAGTTCAAATTGCGAGTACTGTCATTATATTCTCTGGGGTGATATTGCGATCTTTAGGTGCAAATCTTAAAAAAGTACAGCAACATCGAGAGGATCGACGTTACTATCAGTCTGTTTATAATGTCGAATTACCTGCAATGCCATACAAAGAGTTATTGTTTGTTAATGCGGAGGCTGTTTGCGCCTCTTTATCGATAGCTTTTTTTAGTAGCCTGTTGGTGGGATCTGTAGTTTACTACTTGAATACGCAGATTGATGAATTGGGTTTGACTTATCCCTCTGAGGGCGACAGTAATACAAACAGTACTTATTATCATGGGCCAGTTGAATCAGAAACAGTGCCTATAATGCTTGATTTGGGTACATCAAATATTATTGTGACTGTGCCTTATTTGGGGGAAATTACGATAGAGTTAGATGCTGTATTGGATGCAGTTGCGAATGTAACCGGTGGTGTTGGTGCCAGATTGCCATCAAACGGTCCTGCAACAATTTCTCCAGCCGTCGCACTCCCCATAGCTACAGCCGCAGGATTAACTGCCTATGTGGCAAAGAATTTTTTTACCAATCAAATAAAACATCGACGTGATGCACGATTAATAGAGGCGCAATCGTATGAATCGTATAGGTCAATTAATAGTGGTGGGTAGCGATTTACTTAAGCGGTGCAATGCATCATTTTAGCGCTCAAGGATTGCCGCAACGCCCATGCCTCCTGCCGTGCAAACGCTTAAGAGAATGCGTCCCTGGCCTTTGCTAGCCAGGATTTTTGCAGCCGAACCTACCAAGCGTCCTCCTGTTGCGGCAAAAGGATGTCCCAGAGCCAGACTGCCTCCTTTAACGTTCATTTTTTGCAAATCAATACAGCCCAGTGGTTTATCTCGACCTAAAATTTCTTTACAGTATTCAGCGGACTCCCATGCCTTTAAGGTACACAATACTTGACCAGCAAAGGCTTCATGAATTTCATAATAGTCAAAATCCTGCAAATTGAGGTTATTTCTGGCCAATAAACGGCTGACCGCCATGGTTGGAGCCATTAAAAGCCCTGCACCATGCACAAAATCTACGGCCGCAACCTCGCAATCGATAAAATAGGCCAGCACTTCCAAATTATGAGCTTTAGCCCATGCTGGAGATCCTAGTAAGACAACAGATGCGCCATCAGTTAAGGGGGTGGAGTTACCGGCAGTCAAACTGCCTTTAGCAGATTTATCAAAAGCAGGCTTTAGTTTGGCAAGTTTTTCTAGAGTAGTGTCTTTGCGGGTAATGGTGTCACGTTTTAAGTCATCTAAAGTGGTGATTAAATCGTCGTAAAACCCTTCTTCATAAGCAAGAGCTGCGTTTTGGTGTGATTTTAAGGCCAGCTCATCTTGAGCTTGGCGACTGATTTGCCATTCTTTAACCATCAACTCACAATGTTCGCCCATAGATAGGCCGGTGCGTGGCTCACGTACCTCGGGTAATAACGGCTTTAACATGCTGAGACGAAATTTTTTTAATGCGGCCCATTTTTCTTTAAACCCTTTTGCCTGTTGCCAGTGAATTAAGAATTGGGTCAATCTACGTTGACCAATTAAGGGAATATCTGAATTAGTGTCCGTACCGCCGCCAATCCCGGCATCAATTTGTCCACTGGCAATTTTTAAGGCGATAAGATTGACTGCTTCAAGACCCGTACCGCAAGCACGTTGAATGGTTAAGCCGGGTGTTTCAGGAGATAAAGTACTGCCTAACACCGCTTCACGGGCAAGATTCCAATCGAAGGGATGATTCATGACTGCACCGGCAATCAAATCACCTAATAATTGATTTTGAATGTGGTTTTTTTCAATCAGGCTCGATAAAGCTACGCCTAATAAATCTTGATTTGATTTACCTAAATAATAGGTTTGCGATTTCACAAAGGGAGTGCGCGAACTCCCAAGTATGGCTACTTTGTTTTTGAAGTTCATAATTGATTCCTTGTATCTATTAAGCATAGACCAAAGAGTAAAATTCGTTATACTTTAGGGCTGGAATTTTATTTATTTTGCTCATAAGGATATTGAATGTACCTACTTTATTCACAAGATACGCCCAATGGTCTTAAGCCTACTATTATGCTTGAGGAATTAAGGCTGCCGTATACTCTTAAATTAATTGATATTTCAAAGGGCGAACAGTTTGCTCCTGAGTTTTTAAAAATTTCCCCCAATAATAAAATTCCTGCTTTATTTGATGTAGATAATAATTTTTATTTATTTGAGAGTGTGGCCATTTTAAATTATCTTGCAGAACAAAATGGCGCATTTTTACCCGAATCGCTACAGGATAAATTTACGGTGTTGCAGTGGTGTTATTTTCAAGCCGCGCACATAGGGCCTATGTTAGGGCAGTTTGGTCATTTTCATTGTTATGCTCCAGAACAAGTGCCCTATGCGATGATGCGTTATGCCAATGAATGCACGCGTTTATTTGGTGTGATGGAGCGACAGTTGACACAACATCCATTCATCAGCGGTAAAGAATATACGATTGCGGATATGGCTATTTGGCCATGGATTTATTGCTGGCAATTTTTTTACAAACAAAATATTGATGCGCAGCAATTTCCAAGCCTTATGACTTGGTATCAGCAGCTTGGTGAGCGCCCTGCAATTAAGGCTGCACTACAGGCTTATGGCCGCTCTTAACATTTAACTCCATGTCTTTGTGAGGAATATTGGCATCCATGTATTCCTCGCTGCACACGGTAAATCCCAGTTTTTCATAAAATGGAATGGCGTAGGTTTGCGCACCTAATTTGGCGGTGTTTACTTGAGACTGTTCTTTGAGGTCAGACACTATTTTTTGCATCAGTTTCAGTCCCAGGCCCCGACCTTGATTTCCCGCTAAAATGGCAACGCGTTCGATTTTCGCGCAGTGTTCCAAAAAACGAACTCGAGCAGTTCCAGTTGGTTCATTATCAATAAGTAATAAATAGTGTTCGCTGTCCTTATCTTTACCATCGATTTCTTCATGGATAGGGACATTTTGTCCTTCAACAAAAACCTGCTTACGAATATGCAGGCATTGTTCCAGTTCCTCGGGGGAGGAAGTTTTTTTTATTAATAGATTCATTTTCAATTCTTAAAATTTATTATTGGTCAGGACAGCCAGTTTATACTGAGGCAATTTGCTGCTCCACGTCCTGTTCTTTGTGCTCTTGAGGATTGGAAGGCAGTGTAGTTGATTCTGTAGAGTGAGTCGATGACGACGCAAAAAACAGTCCTGCTAATTGTGATGAGGCATAGTTGAACGTTGATCCAAGCACCTTGGGTAAAGATAAAAGCCTTGGATAAACTGCCGCAGAGTTTGGGCTATTAGGTGGTTCCATGGTGTGGATATGTCCTTTAGCTAAGTTAATACCAGCTATAAGCTCTTCCAGGTATAGGGTTTTCTCTTCGATTGCCGTGGCAAGCTTTTGTAAATGTTGTCCTTGTTCGTCACTTTGTTTATTAAAAATTTCACTGTTTTCTAATAACGATTGAGTTGCTTGAAACACTTCTTTATATTGGGTTTGTATTTGTTCCAGAGCCTCTTGTTTGTCTCTAATTTCCTGTTCCAGTGCCTGACTGCTTTTATATAAATGGGCATTTGTTAGAGTGTCATTCATTTGGGCTGTTTGTGCGGCTATTGTTTGTCTTAATTTAATGTATTCGTCAGTTTCTTGAGCGAGCGCCTCTCCGGTGTCGGCAAGAAGTTGTTGCTCTTCATCGCGTATTTTTTTGAGCTCTTCAAGAACACTGAATTTTTCTTCTACTGCTTTCAATAGAGTACTGGTTAGTTGTTGTCGATTCTCACTGTCTATGGATAAATCCCCAACTAATCCTGCTGCCGCGTGTATCTGTTTGATGAGGAGATCCATTTGTGTATTTATATTAATAACCGATTGTTTTAGTTTTTCGTTTTCAATATGAAACTCATCTGCTTCTTCTGTTAATTTGTCGCACACAGAGTTTAAGGCATTGATGGTTTGTTCCAGATAATCTGCGAGGCTTAAAATTCCCTTGCTTAAACTTGCGCCGGAGCTCTTATTGCAATTATGGTGATCGTCAAGGATTATGGCGCTTACTGCATAAAGAGCAGTGGCTATGATGCATACGGTGAGAAAGAGCCAAAGATGAGCCACAATTCCCAAGAGTACCGTAGGAACCGCAAAGAGCACTCCAGCCAGGATTTTTTGCCATTTGGGAATACTCGCCCAAAACTCTGCGGCACGAGAGAACATACTTGGGTGGTTTTCCATGCTTTTAATGGTGAGGAGCAGATTTTCTTTAATTTTTTTAAATAGTTCGTGAGTTGCTTTGGCTTTTTCGATGTTATTTTGTTTTTTGGATTTCAGTTCGTTTAATAAAAACTCAATATCTTGTGTATTAGTAGCCATACTCAAATCCTTGTGATTATTAATTTCCCTATAACTACTATCTTTAACCAAAACGCCTTATAAAAACAAGGTAAATTTTTGATAAAAAATTTATAAAATTAAAAAATAAAGGAAGGCTAATTAAGGGCGCTTTAAGAAGATACCCGGATAACAGCAATGGCGTATATCCGGGTGTTTTATTACCGGCCGGCTACTACTAGTAGGCCACGCTCTTCAGCGAACAGGTTATCTTCTGCATTTGGTGCTGCAGCATGATGTTGTACTGGCGTCTTAACAACAGCCGCATATGCTGTGGCTCCGAGGTTTGTAAGGATGGCAATTGGCGCTGTTATAGCTATTAGAACAGTAAATAGAGCCAATACAATACTAGCCGCTGCTGCAGCACATGCAATCCACGCTGAATTTGCTGCTAAAGTGAATGTGCTATTTGATGTTTCTTTAGCGCCTAGCAGAGCTGCTCCGCCAGCAACACCCAAGCTGCCAAGAGCAGGGATAATAGCAAGTGCAGCTACTGCTGCTGCCGCCGCCGTGGCGAGGGCCGCCAGGATTGGAATCACAATAACAGTACCTATTGCGTGGCGAGAATATTCTGAGAAATCTTTATAGGGGGTAAAAAAGCCCGGCGAGTTATTAAGTGCTGCTTGATGTGCATCATTGAGATTAAAAGGCATATTAATCATTTCCTATAAAGGGTATTGGATGTATGTTTCAGGTTGTTTAATCCATATTTGGTGCATTGTGCACAAAGTCAGGACATGCTAGGGGTTGAAACATATTTTGTCAAGTTGCGTTTTGTTCGTTAATTGATTATTTTATCCGCATTTTCATGAGAGGATAGTGCCCCATATGACATTTAGTATTGGTCAACGCTGGATAAGTAATACCGAATCCCAATTAGGTTTGGGTATTATTATTGATTTACGTGGCAGACAAGTGAGTATAAATTTCCCTGCTGCCAATGAAGAACGTATTTATTCTATTGATAATGCGCCCCTTAGTCGTATTTTTTATAAAGTGGGTGAGGAAATTAGTACCAATAGCCAGCAAAAAATACGTTTGACGCACATTGAAGAGCAACAAAGCCTATTTCTTTATACCGGGATAGATGAGGCCGGTAATGAAGTGCAGGTTAATGAGCTGGCACTTAATTGTTTTGTTACTTTGAACACACCACAACAACGATTGTTTACTGGCTTATTGGATAAGATAAATTCATTCAGATTGCGTATTGATACCTTGAACCATGTCAGTCGTTTGCAGCGGTCGAAGGTCAGAGGTTTATTGGGTTCGCGTACCAGTCATTTAAAGCATCAAGTGTATATTGCTCGTGAAATAGCCCAGCGTTATGCGCCAAGAGTGTTGCTTGCGGATGAAGTAGGACTTGGTAAGACCATTGAAGCTGGAATGATTTTGCATTATCAATTAGGTACTGGACGTGCAAAGCGCGTATTGATTGTTGTGCCACAAACTTTAATTCATCAATGGCTTGTGGAGATGATGCGCCGTTTTAATCTGCATTTTTCAATTATTGACTCCAATCGTTATGATGAAGACTACGATCCCTATGCGGAAGAGGATTTTGATGCACTCGATGATTTGGATTTGGAAACGAAAACTCCTGCTGCTAATCCCTTTGAAACAGAGCAATTGGTTTTATGCAGCCTTGATTTTCTGATGGATAATGAAGAAGCCTATCGGCAAGCGGTTGCCAGTGAATGGGATTTATTGGTTGTGGATGAGGCGCATCATTTGCACTGGTCTGAAACAGAGCAGAGCATTGAGTATCAGTGTGTTGAAGAGTTAGCTGCACAAAGTAAGGGTTTGTTGTTGTTAACTGCAACACCTGAGCAAGCCGGTATCGCCAGTCATTTCGCGCGCTTGCGCTTACTTGACCCCTCACGATTTTATGATCTTGAGGCCTTTAAAAAAGAAGAGGCCAGTTACCAGCAAATCAATCAATTGGTGCAAAAGCTGCTGACTTTTGGTGAGTCTGCGACGCTAGAAGAGCTAAATCCTGAGCTTGGCGTGCAATTAACGCATTATTTGGGTGATGTTCAGGGAATTACGGTTAGGGAACTTATTAGAAATCTTTTAGACCGACATGGCACTGGCCGTGTGTTGTTTCGTAACACCCGTGCGGCAATTAAGGGCTTTCCTGAGCGTCACATGCATGCTTATCCACTGGAGCGCCCAGAGATTTATACTGAGGATACGGAGCAATCCGGCTTAAAGAATCTTTATCCTGAGAATAGTTTGACTAAGGAAATTTGGCTGCGTAAAGATCCGCGTGTCACCTGGCTTGCAAAACACATTAATGACTTATTCCCAAGCAAAGTTTTAGTGATTTGTGCTCATGCAAAAACTGCTGTTGCTCTAGATCAGTATTTTAAATTACATGCAGGCATTCGCAGCAGTGCTTTTCATGAAGGTTTGACCATTATTGAGCGTGACCGTGCTGCAGCTTATTTTGCAGAAGAAGAAAATGGAGCTCAGGCTTTGATTTGTTCTGAAATAGGCAGTGAAGGACGTAATTTCCAATTTGCACATCATCTGGTTTTATTTGATTTACCCATTAATCCGGATTTACTGGAGCAGCGTATTGGACGTCTGGACCGCATCGGTCAGGAGCATGACATTGAGGTGCATGTGCCTTATTTGACGCACACGGCGCAAGAGAAGTTATTCCGTTGGTATCATGAAGGGTTTAACCTGTTTACTAAGAGCTGCTCAGTGGGCTTTACTTTGTATGAAGAATTTGAAGCGCGTCTGTTACCTATTCTTGATGGCGCGCTGTCTGCAACAGATGATGAATCTTTGAATCAACTGATCGCTGATACCAAGGTGCGTGCGGAGAAAATTAATCAGGCTTTGCATGAGGGCCGAGACCGTTTATTGGAGATGAACTCTTGTAATGTTCCTGCAGCAGAAGCTTTAATTGCTGATATTGAGGCAGAAGAGCACTATGAGGATTTGGAGCATTATATGGCGCAAATCTTTCATGAATACGCGATTGATCATGAATATCATTCCGAACTGACGGAAATCCTACGTCCCACCGAACACATGAAAACTGGTCATTTCCCAGGGTTAAAAGAAGACGGGGTCACCGTTACCTATTCACGTGCGAAAGCCCTGCAGCGTGAAGATATGGAGTTTTTAAGCTGGGAACATCCAATGGTTAGTGAATCCATGGAGATGATTCTTGACTCGGAAATGGGAAATGCGGCTTTGGCTACTATATCTATTAAGAATATTAATCCGGGTACGGTATTTTTGGAGTCTTTTTTTACGGTTAATTGTGCATCACCTGCCTACCTGCAATTGGAGCGTTTTTTACCTTTGACGCCGATTCGTGTTTTTATGGACGCGACAGGAAAAAATCTTACCAAGATATTGGATTACGTTAAATTGAATCAAATGTGCGATGCGGTGAAACGCCATCTGGGTTACCCTATTATTAATCAGATAAGGGAAACACTGGAATTCATTCTGGCTCAGAGTAAGGCTGCGGCGGAAGCGCAATTAGGCGAGATTATTGAGCAAGCCAAAGAGCAAATGAAAAAAAGTATCAGTCATGAAATCAATCGGCTTGAGGCATTGCAACGCATTAATCCCTCAATTCGTGATGAGGAGATTAATTTTTTCAAACAACAGCTTCAAGACAGCGAAGAGTATATGGATAAAGCGACGTTGAAGTTGCAGGCTCTTAGAGTCATTGTGAATAAACTTTAAGGTCTTCCCGTCTTTGCTTCACTGTGTTTGCAAAGACGGATGCGGCGTTGGTTTTTTTACACAAATATATATTAGGATTTGCATCTGATATTATTTTAACGTTAGTTATGAATAAGAGAGCCAGCACGAACGGATCCGGGTAGCAACCGGATCTAAAGGCTCCCTTATCCATAATTTGCGTTATTTTATGTGAAGACACTATTCCTCTGTTATGCTTTATATAAATTATATCTTTGTAGTAGTACAGGATGAGGCTACTTATGAATCAGGACGCGGTTAAAAAAATTATTTGTGAGCTGCTGCACTCAGCGGGAGTCTATCCTGATGGTACTAATCCTTGGGATATTACCATTCATAATGAAAATTTTTATCTGCGCGTATTTCACGACGGCTCCTTAGGACTTGGTGAGTCATATATGGATGGTTGGTGGGATTGTCCTAGTCTGGATCAATTTTTTGATCGTATCATCAGTGCGAATCTGCACGATAAAATAAAATCAGATATCTGGCTTTGGCCCAAGCTTCTACTCTTGAAATTAATAAATCATCAAACGAAAAATCGCGCACTCGTCGTTGGTCAAAAGCATTATGACTTGGGCAATGATTTATTTAAATCGATGCTAGACCGTCGTATGAATTACACTTGTGCTTATTGGCGCAATGCGGCTGATTTAGATGTTGCCCAAGTCAATAAACTGGAATTATGCTGCCAAAAATTAATGTTAAAGCCTGGCATGCGCGTCTTGGACATTGGCTGTGGTTTTGGTGCTTTTGCAAAGTATGCCGCAGAGCACTATGGGGTAGAAGTTGTGGGTATTACCATATCCCAAGAACAATGTGATTTCGCACGGCAAAATTGTGCGGGTTTACCTGTGGAAATCCGTTTTCAAGATTATCGTGATGTGAACGAGCAGTTTGACCGCATTGTTTCTTTAGGTATGTTTGAGCATGTGGGGTATCTAAATTATCGGACTTACATGAATAAAGTGGCTTCTTGTCTGCATGATGAGGGCATTTTTTTATTACATACGATAGGTAGTAATCTTACCGTGACACGGTGTGATCCCTGGATAAATAAATATATTTTCCCCAATGGGATGTTGCCTTCGATGCTGCAAATCAGTAAAGCCTCGGAAGGTTTATTTATTATGGAAAATTGGGCAAATTTCGGTCTTTATTACGATAAAACATTGATGGCCTGGGATGCTAATTTCGAACAGCATTGGGATCATTTAAAAGCGCACTATGATGAGCGATTTCATCGGATGTGGCACTATTATCTATTATCTTGTGCGGGCGCTTTTCGTGCCCGTTCAATGCAATTATGGCAAATTGTCTTCACAAAGACTTGTTTTCGCGAAGAATACCAAGTGCCTTTATTTGATGGGATTACAAAGAAATAGGTGCTAAGAACAGCTCAATTTGGCTGCCTATAAATCTGCTGGATTTATTTTACTGTCAGTAACCACCAGTGTTTTAAACCGTGATTTATCCCCTCGTATCAGCACTACCTGGCGCAGAGGCACTGCAAATAATTGCGCTATGAATTTCAATAAAGCTTCATTGGCTCGTCCTTCAACCGGGGGCGCCTTTAAGCGAATTTTAAGTGCTTCACCATGAAGTCCTGCTCGTTCAGTACGTTTTGCACCGGGTTGAACGTATAAAGTAAGGGTGATTTTTTGTGCTTCTTGTTTATACCACACGATTATTTGCCTCAATTATGTACGGCTGCTATGATGCAAGCGTAGCTCCAAGGCTACGCTTCACCAAGCACCTGATGCGTATATTCCATATGTTCGTATGTTTATTTAAGCAGGGGAGGTAGTTCCTCCGCTTAGGATAACTTAAAATGAAAGCTGCGGCATATCTGCTAACAAATTTTCTGCATTCTTAACGGGTAGTAGTTCTAGTTTACTTTTTAAAATTTTGTGGAGTTCAGTCCAAATCATGAGGTTCATTTTAACCCAGTCTTGATTTAGTGCACTGGATTTTTCAGGAAGTTTTTTTAAGTGCTGAGCCAGTATGTCAAGGGTATGTTCTATTTTGTAACTTTGGGCTTTTAATGACAGGGTATTTGTTTCATCAATAAATAACTTGCAACTGCGCACATGGGGCATTAAGTTGTTGAATGTATTTGGGCTCTTAAAATTTAGTGTTGCAAAAAAATGCTTTAGTACTTCTCGCGGTGGAAAGTCATATTCTTCACTCTCAAATTTATATGTTGTAATAAGCGCAATAATGCTTGAGTAGTTAATGATGGTTCTAAATGTGGCTGATTCTTTTATATGAGTGAAGTGGGATGTTTCTCGTAACGTTTTATCGGTTATTTTTAACCGAGCACTCTCAAATTTTAATAAAACAGCTGTTGGTTCGGGATTATTTTCTGGTGTGAAAAATGGAAGATTAGAAGACTTGGTTCGGTGCGCTAATTCCATCATTTGTGACAAGCACGTTGCGTCGGGGAGGCTGGCAACCGTTGGTTTTCCATCCGCCATGATAATCTTACCATCTACAAATGGATTTGAGGAGGGAAACAGAGCCAGTGTATCGTATTTGGTTGCGGTTTCTTTGATTCCTAGAGCTTGCCAGCTATCTATAAAGAGTTTTTTAAGTAAAGGACAATTGTCAAAGCACAATAGCCCAAGGTAGAGAGGCTGAGTTTTATTTTTGAATTGCATTAAATTATTTTCTAATAAGGGCTTAATAGGTTGCGCTTGATCAGCAAAAGCACTATCTATGATCTTGGTACCTTGTTGGGCATTCTTTTGCAGAGCCGCTTTCAGTGCTACATCAGCGTATACATAATGACTTCTCATAGGAGAAGCCTTGGCATGGTTAAAGATGAAGTACAGTGTGTAATAAAGTAATTCTGAAATTTGTTTTTTATTTAAAATACCTACTACTTGGTTCAGGTTTGTGGTCAGCATCTGGGTGAGCACGGGATCAAGTGGTGAACACAGTTCAATGCCTATTTCAAGCAATAAATGTTCTATCGTATTGTGAGAATAGTCTTGTATCGCCTCGTAATGGAACAGTTGCTGATAGATTGGCCGTTGCGTTGCAACCCAATGAGTTATTTGTAAGGGACTTATCCAAAAGCTTTTCGGCTTATAAGATGGAATTTGCAAAGGCGCACCCGCCTTCTGTTTATGAAGGTCTAGAACATCCTGTGTCGATTGTAATGCTGCCATATAAAAATCTTTTATTTTCTCACTTGAAATTTCGCCTAATTTACTTTCGGGCTTAGGTTCTTTTTTCAGATCAATCCAACTGTCGTTATAAAGTTTGATCAGAGTAATTAGTTCAATACAGTTTGCGTCGGTAAAATCGGCGCAAGGGGCTAAAAGCAGTGGATCATTTTCAGGAACAGTGTGCTCCATGTTGATCTGTTTTAAATATTCAGCGACAGTTTGGGACATAGGCATAATAGAATACTCAGTTAGGCGTATTTATATTGGTATACGACGATTAATTTCACAAAGAAATTTAAAGATTAGGCGGCATTGTACTGTATTCAGTGTGGCATGTAAAATAATTAATCATGTTGGGCTGTTGTGGGTCATTGGATTGCGCAGACAAAATAAAGGTGTTGCTCGGGTACAGCGAAGGGGCACTACCATTAAGTTAAGGGTTTATATCCCTTCCCATTAGGAGAAGGGATATATGCTTTATTTTTCACTCATTATCCGCCAGGTGTTGAGCATCTGACAAAATAAATCAGTAGTTCTTTCGGCATCATAAATTGCTGAGTGTGCTTCATTGGCATCAAAAGCAATTCCTGCAGACAGTGCGGCTTTAGCTAGCACAGTTTGGCCGTAAATTAAGCCACCCAAGGTTGCGGTGTCAAAGCAGGTAAAGGCATGAAAAGGTGATTTAACCCCTGTTCGCTTAACCGCTTCTTTAATAAATAATAAATCAAACCAGGCATTATGCCCGACTAAAACGGCGCGTTGGCAGCGCGTTTTTTTAAGTGCTGCAAAAATAGGTTGAAACAAATGTTCCAACGCAATTTTTTCATCTACCGCAAAACGCAGTGGCTGGAAGGGGTCGATGTGATTAAATTCCAGTGATTTTTGATCAAGCTCTGCACCCGAAAAAGGTAAAACATGTTCAAAATGACTGTCACCGCGTTGGAATGTTCCTGCTTCATCCATGGTAACCAGAACAACACACATCTCCAACAAGGCATTTTTTTGTGGATCAACACCGGCCGTTTCCACATCAACAACTACAGGCAAAAAACCACGAAATCGTTCTTTCATAGTAAGGCTTAGTACACTATCACGAGGGGACATTAATGCTCCATTGAATGGTTTCACCTGCCGCCATAGGCACAACTTGCTCGGTACCCAAAGGCAGAAAATCAGGTATTTGTTGTGGTATTTTAACCACCTCAATTTCTTCCTGATTCAGTGGTAATTGATAAAATTCTGCGCCAAAATGACTCATAAATTGATTCAGACGTGTTAATTGGTTCAATTCATCAAACAGTTGCGCATAAAGAGCCAGAGCATAAGGTGCTGAGTAAATCCCGGCACAACCACAGGCATTCTCTTTAGAGCCTACACTATGCGGTGCGCTGTCGGTTCCTGCAAAAAATTTAGGGTTACCGCTGCAGGCAGCTTTTTGCAATGCTTTTTGATCGCGTTCGTGTTTTAAAATTGGCAAACAATAATAATGAGGCCTGATTCCACCTGCAAGTAATTTATTGCGATTATATAATAAATGATGCGGAGTAATTGTTGCTGCAATAGTTTCTGCTGCATCATTAACAAAGTCTACTGCTGCCTGTGTTGAAATATGTTCCAGTACGATTCTGAGTTTGGGAAAATTGCTGACTAAAGGTTTTAAATAGTCATTAATGAACAATGCTTCACGGTCAAAAATATCACTGTGAGTGACTTCACCATGAATTTGTACGACCAAGCTTTTATTTTGTAATACTTCAAACAGTGGATACAGTTCTTTTAGGGTCTTAGCACCCGCTTCAGAATTGGTTGTTGCCCCTGCCGGGTAATATTTGGCGCCTAAAATGTAGGGGGTTGCGGCAGCTTGTTCTAGTTCGGCAGCCTGTACGGCATGGTTTAAGTAAAACGTCATATAGGGTTTAAATGAATTACCTTTCGGCACGGCCGCAAGAATTCGTTCTCTGTAGGCGTTTATTGACGCTATATCGGTGAGCGCTGGTTTAAGATTGGGCATAATTAAGGCCCGTGCAAAGTGTTTTGCACTGGCTGCTACAGTGTGTTGCAGCAGGTCATTATCTCTGAAATGGACGTGCCAATCGTCAGGTCGATTAATTATTGTACTAAATACCATAAAGATTCTTGAATCATTGCCGATATCCAAGGATAACATGAATCGAGTCATGGGGATGAGGAATAATGGAATTCGAGTATAATCGATATGCGTTTATAAAGCGCATTGCAGCCAGTTATGTAATTTCCATAAGTACAGCGTTGGCAATGGGGCATGTTAATTTCGCGCTGCCAATGGGTAATGCAAGTTGGCGTATGAGCGGTAATCCAATGCGTTGCGGGCTGGCACTTACGATACCAAATTACGGTATTGGCTATTTTGAACAATATGCGGCACGTCCGCCTCATTTTATTTTACGTAAATGGGATCAAGTTCAACGAGCCTTGCCAGCGAAGATCATTATTCGCTCTCCAGTCTGGAAGCCTGATGGAACTTCGGCTTTGGTGGGTAAATTAATGATTAATCCTGGTGCTTTTGGTGTGTTTTTAAGGCAGGACTCTGCTTTAAAGCTTCTTACCTTTCTATCTCAAGGTATGGAACCCACATTTAACTACAATTCTGAACTGGGTTTTGCCGTTACCGTAGCACTTACACCAATTGGTTTTCAAAAGCCTTATTCACGTTATCAGCAATGCCTTGGGAAGTTACTGACTTTTGATTACAGCAGCGTGAAGGAAAGTATTTTCCATTTTGGTACCGATAGCCGAGAATTGACCGATGAAGATAAGACGCAATTACGTCGTATTGCACAATACGTTGCGGCAGACTCTCAAATTCAAGTGATTCGAGTGGTGGGTTATGCTGATGAAAGCGGTCGTAAAGGATATAACAATGCGATTTCTCAATATCGGGCACAAGCAGTACAAAATTATTTATTATCGCTTGGTGTACCGGATGAAAAATTGTCAGTAACCTGGTTTGGTGCGCTAAAACCAGTTGCCCGAAACGATACTGATTCAGGTCGTGCTGCAAACCGGAGGGTTATTATCAATCTGATTAAAAAATAGCGGCTGTGAATAAAAAATATATCTATATGAAAAATATTGAATTTTTTTTCCAAAATTACTTGCTTTATTATGATTCGCTACCAATACTCATTTTGTTGCATGCTTCAAACCAAAGCGAAGAAAGCATGCTGCTGGTAACTTTGAGTAGACAGTTATCAATTAAAGTTCGAACATAATAATAATAGATGGAGATTAGATATGTTTAGTTTGAAAAAAACAACAGCAGCAGTACTCGCTTTAGGTAGCAGTGCCGTATTTGCCGGTTCCATGGGTCCAGTATGCACTCCAGGAAACGTAACAGTTCCTTGCGAAAGAACGGCTTGGGACATTGGTGGACAAGCACTGTATTTGCAAACCGTTGATAATAATACTTTTGCAGCTGCTTACCCAACAGCCACTGGTGAACTTCGTGATCACAGCAATGACTGGAATTGGGGTTTCCAAATTGAAGGTTCTTACCATTTTAACACAGGTAATGACGTCACTGTTTCCTGGTATCACCTGGATTCTAACGAACGTCGTTTTGCCTTTGCAAATGGTGCGGTGAACGTTGCTGTTGAAAGAGAAAATAAGTGGGATGCAATTAATGCTGAATTAGGTCAGTTTGTTGATTTCAGCGCGAACAAAAAAATTCGCTTCCACGGTGGTTTCCAATTCGCTCGAATCCAATCAGGTAATGAAGTTCGTTTAAGCAGCATTGGAGTTCTACCTGCTGTTAGAGACAGACATGCTGAATACAATGGTTTCGGACCACGTACAGGTATGGACATGAACTATGTTTTTGGTAATGGTTTTGGTGTTTATGCTAAAGCAGCCGCTTCTGTTTTAACTGGTAAAGCCAAGTTCCATGGTATTGTGCCAACTTCTTCACCTGCTTCTATGGCTACTTCTGTAGTGGCTCTTCGTGGCGAAAGAAATGCAATCGTTCCTGAGCTTGAAGCTAAGTTAGGTGGTAACTACACTTATGCTATGGCACAAGGTGATTTAACTTTAGACGCAGGTTACATGTGGTTTAACTATTTTAACCCAATGCACCATGTTGTGACTCTTGGCGATTCTAGAACTAATGATTTTGGCGCTTCTGGTCCATACGTTGGTTTGAAATACGTTGGTAACGTTTAATTTGTAAAATGCATTAACTCCACACTATTCACCCCATTTATTGCTCGTAAATGGGGTGAGCTTTAAAGTACCTCCCGTACAGTTCCCGCCGTTTTCCTAGCAAAAGATGCTGTTAAATTACCCATCTATTAAAAAAAACACACACCTAACCTTCAGATTGTTTTATTAATTTTCTTGACTTCTTTTGCTCTGATATAGATACTGCCCGTCGTTGCATGCCTTGTAAAAAAACAAAGAAAGCACGATGTTGATAATTTTTTGAATAAAAAATTATCAGTAAAATTGGAATACAAAAATAATAATTTATATGGAGACTTATATGTTCAGTCTGAAAAAAACAGCATTGGCAGTACTTGCTTTAGGTAGCAGTGCAGTATTCGCTGGTACAATGGGCCCAGTATGCACGCCAGGAAATGTAACTGTTCCTTGCGAAAGAACTGCATGGGATATCGGTGGTCAAGCTCTGTATTTGCAAACAACTACAAACGATGGTTTTTCTTATTACCCAAGCGTTGCAAACGCTAACGTTTACAACGATGCAAGTGGTAACTGGAACTGGGGCTTCCAAATTGAAGGTTCTTACCACTTCAATACTGGTAACGACGTAACAGTTAGCTGGTACCACTTAGATACTGACAACCGTGTATTAGCTGTTAACCCAAGCCTGTTAGGTACTGGTTTAGGTGTTACTGTTAATGGTATCGCAGTTGCTCAAAAAATGCGTTGGGATGCAGTTAACGGTGAACTAGGTCAATTCGTTGATTTCAGTGCGAACAAGAAAATCCGTTTCCACGGTGGTTTCCAATACGCTCGTGTTAAACCAACTACTAACTTTGCTGTTACAACTACAACAGTTGTACCAGGAGCTTTACCTGTTACTACAGCGTTTGCTCTAAACTCTGAGTACAATGGTTTCGGACCACGTACTGGTTTAGACATGAACTATGTATTTGGCAATGGCTTTGGCGTTTATGCTAAAGGAGCTGCTGCTGTACTAGTTGGTACTTCTAAATTCAACAACGCTGGTATTAACCAAGTAGGCGCTGCTGTTATTAACCCAATCCATGGTTCTAGAACTGCAATCGTTCCTGAATTAGAAGCTAAATTAGGTGCTGATTACACTTATGCTATGGCACAAGGTGACCTAACTTTAGACGCTGGTTACATGTGGTTTAACTACTTCAACCCAGTACACAACATTGATCAAACTGCTGCATTCAGATCTACTGATTTCGGTGCTTCAGGTCCTTATGTTGGTTTGAAGTATGTTGGTAACGTTTAATTGTTACTGATTTAGCTTAATCTCCCACTTTATTCACCCCATCGTTCTTATGGAACTGGGGTGAACTTCGTTTAAGACTAGTGAAATAAAAAAACTTACGCTCCGGTCTGATCAAAAAATATATTTCGTGAATAAAAAAATACATCTTTATGAAAAATATAAAAATTCTGCTAATTATTTTATTGACTTCCATCTTTTCAAAGCTTAATACTGCACATTGAATATTACTTTTTAAGGAGGCGCGCATGTTTTCTTTTAAAAAAACAGCATTAGCCGCATTGGTTTTAAGTTGCAGCACCGCATTTGCTGGAGCCATGGGAGAACAGTGCACTCCAGGGGATGTAACCGTTCCTTGCGAACACCCTGCATGGGCTTTGAGCGGGCAAGCTCTTTATTTACAAATAAATCACAACAATAATTTATTTTATTTACCGTTTTTCGGCCAGAACAATGACATTGTATACCGTGATTTGAGTGGCAAATGGAATTGGGGGTTCCAATTGGAGGGCTCCTACAATTTTAATACCGGTAATGATTTGACGCTCAATTGGTACCATCTTGATGGCCGTAATAATCTTGACGCACCTTTTATACATTTTAAAATAGATCAGGAATGGGATGCCGTTACTGGTGAGGTAGGCCAACTCGTTGATTTCAATGCCAATATAAAAATGCGTTTTCATGGCGGTGTGCAATACGCGCATATCAGTTCCGATATGACTTTTTTGCAGGAAACATTTATTAGCGGTTTTGTTCTTAATTTTGCTCGCAACATGGTATATAACGGCTTTGGACCACGTACGGGCCTTGATATGAATTATGTATTTGGCTCAGGTATTGGTCTGTATGCTAAAACGGCTACAGCACTTTTAATAGGGTCCACCAAATTCAAAAATCAAATAACTGATGATGGTCGCAACTATTTAGGTTCAAAAACCAATTTGGTTCCTGAGTTGGAGGCTAAGTTAGGTGCTAATTACACCCGTGCTCTGGAGCAGGGCACCTTGATATTGGATGCGGGTTATATGTGTTCTAACTATTTTAAGGCACTTGGTGCGACGTTCTCTTTGGCAGAGTTTAGATCAAGCAGTTTTTCTGTGTCTGGGCCTTATGTGGGCTTGAAGTATGTAGGTAGTATTTAATTGGTTGATTACTCAATTTGAATAATACCACCTCTCAAATCAGATGGGTGGTATTTAAAATGCGCTGTGTTCAATAAATGCGAGCCATGGATGAAGTTTATGTATCTACATGAAAAATATAAATTTTGTTCGCTATTTTTCTTGACTTAATTCCATCCAATATAGATACTTTGCTCTCTTGTATGTCGCAAGCCGGCATGCTATTTATTTTTAGTGGTGGTTTAGTTAGGTAAAAAAAAGAATTATATCAATAATAGTTGATGTGGAGACAAGGTATGTTTAGTTTGAAAAAAACAACGTTAGCAGTACTTGCGTTCAGTAGCAGCGTCGCATTCGCAGGCACTATGGGGCCTGTATGTACGCCAGGAAATGTGACGGTTCCTTGCGAACGCAGCGCATGGGATATTAGTGGGCAAGCACTGTATTTACAAACTACATACAATAAAGACTATTCTTATTATTCTCTAAATAATCAAGGTATTTATCATGATTTGAGCGGTAAATGGGACTGGGGCTTCCAAATAGAAACATCGTACCATTTTAATACAGGTAATGATATAACAGTAAACTGGTACCATCTTGATACCAAGACTAATACTATTAACCTTCCAGGTCTTCCCGTTGGTGATGGTGATGTTGCGATTCCTACTGTATTGACCCAAAATCGTTGGGATGCAGTTAATGCTGAGCTAGGTCAATTTGTTGATTTCAGTGCAAATAAAAAAATCCGCTTTCATGGCGGTGTTCAATACGCACACATTAAGACAGCAGTTGGTACACGAGTTATTGGGACTTCAGCTTCAGGAGCTCCTACTGTTAATGGGCTTGCTAATACAATAGCTCAATATGATGGTTTTGGACCTCGCGCGGGCTTAGATATGAACTATGTGTTCAGCAATGGTTTCGGTGTTTATGCTAAAGCAGCTACTGCACTTTTAGCGGGTACTTCCAAATACAGCTTCCTTGTAACGGCTACTGGTACTAACGAAATTGAGCCGAGTACCAAGGGTTCTAAGGCTTCTGTAGTTCCTGAGCTGGAAGCAAAACTGGGTGCTAATTACACTTATGTTATGGCACACGGCGATTTGACGCTGGATACTGGTTACATGTGGTTTAATTATTTCAATCCTATCAGATCTCAAGTGGCTGATGTGAGAAATAATAGTGGCTCGTTTTTTGCAACAAGTAATTTTGGTGCGTCAGGACCTTATGTCGGCTTGAAATATTTAGGTGCTCTTTAATTCGTCAGGTACTAAGAAATTTTAGTTATACTGTTGACTTTATTAAAGTTGGGCTGGATAATTTAGCAAGGTACGTACTCACTTAGAGCGAATATGCGTACTGTTGCTAATGTGAGTGTTTTTTGACTTGGTAACGAACGGAAATTAATAATAAAAATAGTGGAGATAAGCATGTTAAATTTGAAAAAAACAGCTATAGCTGTTCTTGCTTTAGGTAGCAGTGCAGTATTCGCTGGTACAATGGGCCCAGTATGCACACCAGGAAATGTAACTGTTCCTTGCGAAAGAACTGCATGGGATATCGGTGGTCAAGCTCTGTATTTGCAAACAACTTCTAACGATGGTTTTTCTTACTTCCCAAGCGTTGCAAACGGTAACGTTTACAACGATGCAAGTGGTGACTGGAACTGGGGCTTCCAAATTGAAGGTTCTTACCATTTCAATACTGGTAACGACGTAACAGTTAGCTGGTACCACTTAGATACTGACAACCGCAGATTACTTGTTAACCCAAGCCTGTTTGCTGGTGATTTAGTAGGTTCTACTGTTAATGGTATCGCAGTTGCTCAAAAAATGCGTTGGGATGCAGTTAATGGTGAACTAGGTCAATTCGTTGATTTTAGTGCTAACAAAAAAATCCGTTTCCACGGTGGTTTCCAATACGCACGTGTTAAGCCAAGTACTAACTTCGCTGTTACTTCTACAGTAGTTGCACCAGGAGCTTTGTCTGTTACTAGAGCATTTGCTTTAAACTCTGAGTACAATGGTTTTGGACCACGTACTGGTTTAGACATGAACTACGTATTCGGCAATGGCTTTGGCGTTTATGCTAAAGGAGCTGCTGCTGTACTAGTTGGTACTTCTAAGTTCAACAACGGTGGCATCAACCAATTAGGCGCTGCTACTATCGTTGCTTTACATGGTTCTAGAACTGCAATCGTTCCTGAATTAGAAGCTAAATTAGGTGCTGATTACACTTATGCTATGGCACAAGGTGACCTAACTTTAGACGCTGGTTACATGTGGTTTAACTACTTCAACCCAGTACACAACATTGACCACACTGCTGCATTCAGATCTACTGATTTCGGTGCTTCAGGTCCTTATGTTGGTTTGAAGTATGTTGGTAACGTTTAATTTCTTAATTGATTAAGATCTTAAATAAAGCCCATCAATTATTTGATGGGCTTTTTTTTTCTAATGGAGTTATTATGTTAAAGAAAATTACTTTCGCTGTATTGGGATTAACAGCAAGCGCTGTTGCAACTGCTGGCACTATGGGCCCAGTTTGTACTCCAGGTAATGTTACCGTACCTTGTGCTGCTCAACTTTGGGAAATTGGTGCTGATGCACTGTATTTAAGATCCATTTATGGCACAGATAAATCCTATGCATTTACAACTGCTTCTCAAGTTAAAGAGTTAGGTAATGATTGGAACTGGGGCTATCGTCTAGTTGGAGCGTATCATTTCAACACTGGAAACGACGTAACTATTAACTGGACGCATTTTAGCACTTCTTTAAACCAGGCACATCTGGCTGGAACAGTAGTATTATCTCCAATTACTATATTGCCAAGTGTTCCATTCCAACTGGTTAACCGAGATCGATTGGATCAAGTTAATATAGTTGCTGGACAACATGTAGATTTAAGCCCGAGCGATAAAATGCGTTTATATGCAGGTATGCAATACGCAAATATTCAATCAACAGCTCAAAATTACTACACAAGCGCAATAATCACCGCGGCAACAGGTTTCTCTCTGAGCAAGTTTGATAATACAGACTATAAAGGCTTTGGTCCAAGCATGGGTATTGATTATTCTTATTACCTGACTTCAGAGTTGAGTGTAACTGCTAATGGTGCAGGTTCTATTCTTTATGGAACTACCCGTTACCATGCTGGTAATGTATTCAGCCCTGTTGGAGCAATTGCAACTCAGCTTTATGCAAGCAAGAAAGCAATCGTACCTAGTTTGGAAGCTAAGTTAGGTCTAAACTATGCATACAGTTTGCCACAAGGTGTGGTAAATCTTGAAGGTGGTTATCAAGTGATTAATTATTTTAATCCACTGAGCAGCTCAACTGCATTCCCAAGAATGAATTCTGCCTCAGTAAATTATGGCGTATATGGTCCATACTTTGGTCTGAAATATGTTGGTAATGCATAAATAAAAATAAGTACGTTTTCCATGTTCGCAGGTTTTGTTTTGCAGTACGCAAGTCAAAATATTCAAAGCATGTGAAGACGTACTCTCTTCAAAATAAATTGTTGCTATTTTCCTACTTACAGTCTCTCTTTTATTGCAAAATGCACGATTCACTTTGGCAAATAATCATCAAGCTAATTCTTATTAAGATCAGCTGTTTATAGTTTTAACAGCCAGTTTTCAATTTAACTCTAGCCAGTACTAAATTGACACGATATAATTTGCGGCCTACCCGATGTGGATGTAAAAATAATAAACAGGAGTACCCCGCATGAAGTTTAAAAAAATTGTATTGGCTCTAGTCTGTTTGTCATCGCCACTTTATGCAGAACATGATCAACAGTTGCAACAAGAAATAGCTCGTTTACAAAAACAAACGATGCAACTGCAGACACAATTAAACGCATTACAAAAAAAACTAGTAACGCACAAGACACGAAAACCAGCACCAAGAGCACGAGCTGTTGCGAGAAAAGTGCCTGTGACTCCAGCGGTTACAGCACGTAAGCGCGTTAAAGTAGTTAAATACCACTCCTCGACAATAACGGTACACACGCCGGTGGATCATCCAGAATCTATAGGATTCTACCCTACAGCTCTGGTTGCAGATGGTAAAGTGGTTACCTACATCGCGGGTACACCTGTTGTTACCTCGCCTTACTTAGGCGACAGGCCTGCATTTGATGGTTCCGATTACATTGTTAACATTTCGAGTATTAACCGTGACATTCGTTTAATGCAACAAAGACGCCGTTTATATGACGCATACAGAAGCATTGGTTATCCCATTCCTGAAAGACCAATTATCGCTATCAGCGGTAAATCTGAACCTATTGGCATGATTAATAGTGCTTATATGGGTGGTACTAATGCGGATTTAACTTTAGGTTCCAGTGAGCTAGACGTTGCTGCTGCATTGAATCAGAACGTAGAAGCTTATATTTCGATAGCCTATGATGAAAGTCCCCCAGACATTGGTCCACGAATTGATAATTCGGCATTTAACTTAAACATGGGCTTTGTGAATATTGGTAATTTAGATAAAACGCCTTTATATTTTACGGCGGGACAATTATTTGTGCCTTTTGGACGTTATTCAAGTTCTATGATCAGTGCTCCTTTGACTATGAACGTTGCTCGTACCAAAACACGTCCCTTTATCTTTGGTTATAAATCTCAATATGCTTCTGGCCCATTTGCATCAGCCTATATCTATAGAAGTGATACTACGTTAGGTAAAGCCGGCGTTGGTGGGGGTAACCTAGGTTATACTTTTTCATCGGATACTATTACCGGTGAACTAGGCGCCAGTTACATTAGTTCGATTGCTGATTCTTCAGGAATGCAATTTACTGCCGCGCGTACAGGAACTTTTGGTGGCTTTGGCTCACTACTTAATGGAAATGAGCAGGTTCGAAAAACTCAAGCGATCGATTTTTATGGAAACTTAAGTTACGAACGTTATAACTTTACTCTTGAATGGACTGGGGCAACACAGTCATTCAGAACACAGGACTTAAGTTTTAACGGTCGTGGCGCAAGACCTCAGGCATTACAAACAGAAGTGGGTATGACGTTTAAATCGTTTAACAGACCAGCATCAATCGGTCTTGGTTATCAATGGACTAAAGATTCTTTAGCACTTAATTTACCGCAGCAACGATTTATTGGTGTATACAATATTTCAATTTGGAAAGACACCGTTGAAAGTATTGAATACCGCCATGATATGGATTACCGAGCCAATCAATACGCTAATGGTCTTGCACCAGTTGGTCTGGTTAATACACCAACATTTGGAACGGGACGTGCTGCAGATACAGTATCCGCACAAATAGGTGTTTATTTCTAAACACCTAAATTCCGAATAAGAACGTAGCCCGGGTGCAGCGAAGCGCAACCCGGGAATAGTGTGGCACACAAAATCAGCATAACTACCGTATTAAAAATTCTTTAAATACATATTAACCTACCACACGTAGGCTTGATCCCGGGTTACGCGTTCGCTTCACCCGGGCTACGGTTTGTGAAATCAGAAAAGAACTTATCCTCTCCGGATCCGTTTGGGCTACCGTCTGATATGTCCCTACGAATATTCATACAATCAGATATATTCATTAACGGTCAATATGCTGTTTATTATGTCATTCCCGCCTTCGCGGGAATGACACAATTTATAACCAGTTTGATGCTATTTTATAGCATCAGTTTTGTATGAATATTCGTGGGGATACATCAGGTCTCGAAGCCTTGGCATCACGGTTGCGCACAAACTGTGCTATCTTTTATCATATAACATCTCACATAAGGACATGAGCATGTATCTTTCATGCGCTAGGCCAAAAATTACTACGACAGCGTGTAGTTTGGGGATATTATTGATTTATTTTCTCCTTACATTTCTTTTTTACATACCAATAAGTCATGCCGCAAAAGTAGTGGAGTTGAGCATTAAAGGTCCAATTGGACCGGCTACAGCAGATTACATAGTCCGTTCTATTGATAAATCACAACAGGCGGATTTAATCCTTATTCTCCTTGATACACCGGGTGGTCTTGATGAGTCAACCCGAATAATCACGCAAAAATTGTTATCTTCTAAAGTACCGGTAGTCACCTATGTGAGCCCTAATGGCGCACGAGCGGCCAGTGCCGGAACTTATATTGTGTATGCAAGTACTCTGGCAGCAATGGCGCCCGGAACGCAGTTAGGTGCGGCAAGTCCTGTAAGTTTGGGTGAGGGCATGGGGGCTGTGACGCAAACGGAAAAGCAAAAGACAACTATGGAAAAAAAAGTAACCAATGATGCGGTTGCCACGATACGCTCATTGGCTCAATTAAGAGGCCGAGATCCGGTTTTTGCTCAAAAAGCCGTGCTCAATGCAGCAACCCTAACCTCTACTGAAGCATTAAAAGCCAAGGTAATTAATTATATTGCAGTAGATAAAATGGATTTACTAGGCCAATTAAATGGAGTTGAAGTAAGTCAAAATAATCAAAGCATAAAACTGAATACCACTAATGCAGAGCTGCAAATCATTAATCCTGACTGGCGCACCTATTTTTTATCCTTAATCACTAATCCAACCATTGCCTACCTTCTCCTGCTTTTGGGTATTTATGGGATTTTCTTTGAATTAGTTAATCCAGGTTTTATTTTACCAGGTGTCGTTGGCATCATTTCCATGTTCATTGCCTTATATGCTTTGCAGTTATTACCTGTGAGCTATGCCGGTTTTTTTCTGATTATTTTAGGAATAAGCTTCATTATTGCCGAGGCATTTTTCCCAAGTTTTGGCTCTTTAGGAGTCGGAGGTACAGTCGCCTTTATTTTAGGCTCCATTATGTTAATTGATACGGAATCAGCTACTTATCAAATTGCCTGGTCAGCAATCTGGGGAATGGCGTTAGTGAATATAATTATTTTTATCATCGTGCTAGGTTCTGCAGTCAAGGCACGCCAACAAAGCGTTAAAAATGGTTTATCGACCTTATTAGGAGTAGAGGGGCGCACACTTGGTGATATTAACTTGGAAGGACAAGCACTTATTCGTGGTGAGATTTGGAGTGTGCGCTCTGAGCGTTTTATTGCGGCACATACGCGGATTAAAGTAATGGAAGCCTCAGGACTGGTGTTGCTGGTTGAAGAGGAAACTGAGAATCAAGGAGAATAAAATGACGCCTTTTATTGGGGTACTGTTTGTAGCCATTCTATTGTTATTGGCATCAGCCGTTCGTGTTTTTAGAGAATATGAGCGTGGTGTGGTTTTTATGTTGGGACGTTTTTGGCGTGTTAAAGGACCTGGGCTCGTGCTTATTATTCCTATCATTCAACAGGTAGTTCGGGTTGATTTGCGCACGATTGTGATGGATGTGCCAAGCCAGGATGTTATTTCTAAAGATAACGTTTCGGTTCGGGTCAATGCCGTATTGTATTTTCGTGTTGTGGCTCCGGAAAAGGCAATCATTCAAGTGGAAAACTATTTCGAAGCAACCAGTCAGTTGGCGCAAACCACCTTGCGCTCGGTACTTGGACAACATGAACTGGATGAAATGCTTTCAGAACGGGAGCGTTTAAATAGCGACGTCCAAAAAATATTGGATGCGCAAACCGATAGCTGGGGTATTAAAGTATCCAACGTGGAAATCAAACGTGTTGATTTGGATGAAAGTATGATAAGAGCCATTGCCAAACAAGCGGAGGCAGAGCGGGAGCGCCGGGCTAAAGTGATTCATGCTGAAGGCGAGTTACAGGCTTCTGCAAAGTTGCTGCAAGCCGCGCAAGTATTAGCGCAAGAACCACAAGCCATGCAATTACGTTATTTACAAACCCTGGCAGCCATTGCCGGTACCAATAATTCCACCATAGTCTTTCCAATGCCGATGGAATTAGGTGAAATTTTAGCAAACATGGCTTCAAAGAAAAAATAAAAGAGATGCGTTCCCGGATAAAACCGGGAACGCATGGGCGTGGCGCTAGTCTTGTTGCAGCATACTCAAAGCAGGTGATAAAAATGAGGCATTTGCACTTACACCTGAGAAAGAGCCGCCCAATCCAAGGCTGGGTTTTAATATCGGCTGAGTGATTGTCGTTGGAACCGTCCACGTCACGCCATTGTCCAGACTTTGCGCCAGTAAAGGATGCTCCTGCTGCGCCGTCGCACCAGAATCACCACCTGAAACAAGACATATATTCTTATTACAGCTGGCACTAATTAACGCTCCGTTACTAAACGCAGATGTTAATGTGGGTTGGCTAACTAAGGCAGGAAAATTCCATGTTGTTCCTTTGTCTTGGCTTACGGCAAGTAGTGGATGGAGGACGAGAGAGGTATTATAATAAACACCAACAGCAAGACACGTATTCCCGTTACAACTGACGCTAACAATGGTGCCAAGGGTAGCTGTAAAAATATTGGAATACGCCCAGGTTATCCCTTTATCCTGACTTAAGGCAAGCATAGGGTAGGTAACATAAGAACCAGACTCAGTAGTATAGCTACCGCCAGCAATGCAGGTAGTCGCGCTGCAACTGACTGTGCTAAAGATACCCTCATTACCGTATGCAGGAGTAAGCACGGGTTGTGTTATTGAGGCAGGGAAGGTCCAGGTGCGGCCTTTATCCTGACTTACGGCTATCATAGGATGGTATATACCCTGAAGATCATTATATTGTCCCCCTGCAATACAGGTATTGCCATTACAGTTTACGCTGCTGTAGGTACCTAGATGATAATAGGCTGGTGTCACTGTGGGTTGCGTTGTTGCGGTAGGAAACGTCCAGGTTGTGCCGTTATTTTGGCTTAAAGCCAGTAAAGGCTGCTGTTGATGTTGCGGCGTGGAATCTTGATACCTACCTCCAGCGATACAGACGGTGCCACTGCAGCTAACAGAGCCAAATGTGCCAAAATTCCCATAGGCTGGCGTGGTATCTGGTTGCGCAGTTGAGGCCGGTGAACTCCAGTTTGAGCCTCCATCTTGACTTAAGAATAAGAGAGGGGAATCACCGCCCTGTGAGTCTCTATATTGCCCTACAGCAACACAGGTTAAGCCACTGCAACTGGCACTAGAAAGCGAGCCGTTAGCGAAGGCAGGAGTCAGTGTTGGCTGGGTAATTGATGTGGGAAATTTCCAGCTGGAGCCATTATCTTGAGTTAGGGCTAATAAAGGATGAACGACAGAAGGAGATGAGTTGTCACGATATTGCCCGACAGCAACGCAGTGCGCACTAGTACAGGATACTGCAGACAAATCGCCGCTACCACTAAATGTTGGAGTCAATGTCGGCTGGGTAATAGAGCTGGGAAAGGTCCAATTTGCGCCATTATCCTGGGTCATTGCTAATAATGGACGTAGGGTATTGCCGGCGCTGTTATCAGAGTATTGCCCTACTGCAGCCATTATTGGTTTTGGAGGGACTATGGTTATATGTAAACTGTTTTGTGCACTAGGTTGCGAACATAAAAAAGGATCGGGTGCATTATTTCCCGGGCCATAGGTTTTACATACTTCCGGTCCGCCATTGACTGATGCTGGTAGTTGTTTGCTATTCAGCTTCAAATTAAGGAAGCATGATTTCCCCATTGCCAGTGTAAAAGGGCTAGCGCAACTTCCTGCTCCAGCTACGATTTGAGTTATTCCCGAGGTGGGAACTAGGGTCAAGGTTCGGGTTACTCGCGTATTGTTAGTCACTTTATAAGTGATATTGGCAGTACTTCCCTGGGTCATATTGATGATGCTGCTGCTGGTTGGCAACAAGGAAAATTTGGGCTGGGCTTGTGCATAAATTAATGGCGTGTTAAACACTACACAGGCACTGAAAGCCAAGCGGGTTATCTTTTGTATTATCATGTTTATCCTTAAACTATATAACTTAAGCTAAATTGCAATTCATGGGTATAAATAGAGCTTAAATGCAAGCCACTGTTTAATGTTTGCCCTGGAGCTCTTCTCAGATGGCTTTTACCCCAATCAGCGAATTCATAACCAATACCTGCTTGTAGGTTGTTATTGATGCTTTTTTGTAAGCCGGCACCCACGGTGTAGGAGAAGGTTGTATTGTTATGTCTACGGAATCCAGGAGCAGGTATTTCTTCAAAAATTTTAGGTGTAATGGAAAAGTTGTGAGCATTAGTAAAGCCAACACCCAGGCTACCACTGATATAAGGAGCTACGCTGTGTTCCCAGTTGGCTAACAACTTTCCTTTTGCGGCTACTCGTAGCTGATTTACATTGTAGGCATAAGTGAAATTATTAAACTCAGGGTCGGCATCTTCCCAGATATCACCAGCAAGCTTGATGTTGCTTGCAGCGGCGACTGCGACACCCAATTGCCCTAAAACACGTTCATGAACCAGTTTCTGTACTCCTAAAAAAAGCTCGCCAGTTCCTAAGGTGCTGCTTCTTTTTTTTGCGGCGTATGTTTTTTCAATATCTGATTGCAGGAAGACGGTTTGTGTTTTGCCATTATTATTAGACCAGGCAGGTCCAGCACTTAAGGTGAGTACAGGTCTCCATGCATCCGGTGTGACTGCAGGGCCCATGGTGCCCGCTTGTAGGACCTTAGAAAGTGCCAATAGTGTAATGATGATACTTGGTTTATTCATTATTATCCCTAATTGATATCGTAATCCTTTATCAAATTAACATATTTTAATTGCAATTTAAATAAAGGGTTAACCCAGTGCTGCTGCCAAAAAGTTGCAAAGAAAGACATGCATTCCCGGAGAAAACCGGGAACGCATGGGCGTGGCACTTAGTTTTGTTGCAGCATACTTAAAGCGGGTGATAAAAATGAGGCATTTGCACTTACGCCGCCGAAATCGACTACTGGTCCAAGGCTTGGTTTTAATACCGGTTGAGTGATTGACGTTGGGAACGTCCACGTCACGCCATTGTCTATACTTTGCGCTATTAAAGGGCGACTTTGGCCTGCCGCATCAGCATAAGAACCTGAAGCAAGACATATATTCTTATTGCAGCTGGCGCTAATTAACGCTCCACTACTAAACGCCGGTGTTAATGTGGGTTGGCTAACTGCTGCAGGGAACGTCCATGTTGTTCCTCTATCTTGGCTTACGGCAAGTAATGGATGGATGGCGGTGAAAGAAGTATCACTATAACTACCAACAGCAAGACAGGTATCCCCACTACAACTGACACTATTAATACTACCATTACCAGCAAATGCAGGCGTCAGTACTGGTGATGTAAAGACCGTGGGATACGTCCAGGTTATCCCTTTATCTTGACTTAAGGCAAGCATAGGGCGAAGGAGTCTTGTTGCATCATTATAATCACCGCCAGCAATGCAGGTAGTCGCGCTGCAACTGACTGTGTTAAAGATACCCCCATTACCGTACGCAGGAGTAAGCACGGGTTCTGTTATTGACGCTGGGAAATTCCAAGTGCTGCCTTTATTCTGACTCACCGCTATCATCGGTTGGAGTATGCTCCCCCCATTATATTGCCCCCCTGCAATACAGGTATTACCGTTACAACTTGCACTGTTGTAGGTACCCGCACCATTATAGGCTGGTGTCACTGTGGGTTGCGTTGTTGCGGTAGGATATGTCCAAGTTGTGCCGCTATTTTGGCTTAACGCCAGTAACGGTTCTTGCTGTATGTTGATATCTATATACTTACCAACAGCAATACATACAGTGCCACTGCAGCTTGCAGACTGCAAAACGCCAGCACTATTATAGGCTGGTGTAATTACTGGTTGCGCAATTGAGGCCGGTGAACTCCAGTTTGAGCCTCCATCCTGACTTAAGAATAAGAGCGGATGAGAATTTGAATTCAAATCGGTATAGTCACCGACAGCGATACAGATTAAGCCACTGCAACTGGTACTAGAAAGCGAGCCGTTAGCGAAGGCTGGAGTTAGTGTCGGTTGGGTAATTGATGCGGGAAATTTCCAGCTGGAGCCATTATCTTGGGTTAGGGCTAATAAAGGATGTTGGGTATCAGAGGGGCTATCAGAATATCCCCCGACAGCAACACAGAGTGCACCAGTACAGCTCACAGCGCTAAGCCCTCCCCCATTATTATTAAATGCCGGAGTCAGTGTGGGCTGGGTAATAGAGCTGGGAAAGGTCCAATTTGCGCCATTATCCTGGGTCATTGCTAATAATGGGCGAATGGTGTGGTTGGCGGTGTTATCCGTATATGTCCCTACCGCGGCCATTATTGGTTTTGAGGGCACTATGGTTATATGTAAACTGTTTTGTGCACTGGGTTGCGAGCATAAAAAAGGGTCAGGTGCATTATTTCCCGGGCCATAAGTTTTACATACTTGCGGTCCGCCATTGACCGATGCGGGCAGCTGCTTGCTATTAAGCTGTAAATTAAGGAAGCATGATTTCCCCATTGCCAGTGTAAAAGGGCTAGCGCAACTTCCTGCTCCAGCTGAGATTTGACTTATTCCCGAGGAGGGAACCAGGGCTAAAGTTCGGGTTACTCGCGTATTGTTAGTCACTTTATAGGTTATATTGGTGGTATTTCCCTGGATTATGTTGATGATGCTGCTGCTTGTTGGAATCAAGGAAAATTTGGGCTGGGCTTGTGCATAAATTAATGTAGTGTTAAGTGTTACAAAAGTGCTAACTACCAGAGATACTATCCGTAGAGGTTGTACTATCATGTTCATCCTTTAGTGAATTGCTATTTTAAGGGGGACTCCAATGTGTGTTTTTCAAAAATAGCATATTTGTCTATCGAGATAAATGATGAATTAAACGGCTTATATAAATCGGGACAAGGTGGGCTGCTGGCGTTCATCGGTACTGTATCCAGTAATAATGTGGTCGTTTTTTTAGCACAAACTTTCGTTTATTTGTTTTTTGTGATAGAACTCTCTTTTTTGCAAAGCTATGAGGTTTAACTGTGTCGATTAAATCAGATAGATGGATAGAGAAAATGGCCTTGGAACAGGGAATGATTTCTCCCTTTGAATCAGGTCAGATTCGTGAAAATGAAAAAGGACGTATTATTTCTTATGGCGTATCCAGTTACGGATACGATGTGCGTTGCTCAAATGAATTTAAGATTTTCACTAATATTAATTCTGCAATTGTGGATCCCAAATCTTTTGATGAAAACAGCTTTGTGGACGTGCAATCTGATGTATGTATTATTCCACCCAATTCGTTTGCTTTGGCAAGAACAGTAGAGTATTTTCGCATCCCACGTAATGTATTGACTATTTGTCTTGGCAAATCTACTTACGCGCGTTGTGGCATTATTGTGAATGTGACGCCTTTAGAGCCTGAATGGGAAGGTCATGTGACTTTGGAATTTTCAAATACGACGACACTTCCTGCCAAAATATATGCGCATGAAGGCGTGGCGCAAATGATATTTTTAGAAGCTGATGAAGTATGTGCCGTTTCATACCGTGATCGTGCTGGTAAATACCAGGGACAAACGGGTGTTACTTTGCCACGTACCTAATATTCAGAGCCATTATCTGAGCGCATGCGTTTGGTTGCAGCTCGGATAATGGTCATGAAAAAAGAATATTAATCCTCGTCCGAAAGCTCATAATGAGCGCGTGATGTATCAACGCGTTCACGGAGTTCCTTGCCGGGTTTAAAGTGAGGGCTGTATTTTGCCTTGGTCACCACTTTTTCTCCGGTTTTTGGATTGTGTGCATTACGGGGCGGTCGGTAATGAAGAGAAAAGCTTCCAAAGCCACGAATTTCAATCCTTTGATTTTTAATGAGTGCGTCACTCATTAACTCTAATATCCTATTAATCCCATCAGCTACTTGCTTTTCAGAAAGATGCGTCATTCGAGCAGCTATGTGTTCTATGAGCTCCGATTTAATCATACCCACCTCTTGTTGTCCGACCAATTCATAGTCTGCTCCTGGTACAAAATAGGTGCTGACAATGATCCCTGTTTTATAAGTATAGAACGGGTAAAAAATTATTCAATGTTTTCAAGACAGTTAGTAATTGTTCTTTTTCTGGCATGTAAAAAGACAAGAACAACACCCCAGCTCATCTGAACTTGAGTGCGTATTACTACGGTGAAATCCTTAGAGAGTAAGGCTTTGCTCGTGGTGATGATGGTTTTGACCTGCGTCAAATTATCCAGCCGCGAACACAGCTTTTCCCATGTGGGATTAAAGATGGAAGTTGAATTAATAAAAATAATTGTTGCATTATTTAAATCGACTTCAAGAAAATCACCTAAAATGAAGTCAATTTTTTTTGCGGTTTTGTCGTAGTTTTTAATTATTTCCAGTTGTTGCATCTTTTGGCAGGCCTCATGATGTAACTCTGGAAGTAATTCAACGCCAACACTTTGACGCACTGGATAGACCATGGCACAAGCTAATACGGCTTTACCGGTTCCAGATCCTAAATCATAAAATACCGTTTCATGGTCTGGTTTTGCCAATGATAAAAGTGCGGTAAAGGGTAAAAACTCAATTTCTCCATAAACATAATCTAATGCATCATGCTTTTGCCGCGCTTGTTGCGACAGCAGGAACCCATTGGTGTTTTGATATAGTTGCTGAAAAACCCCTGCATGCTCCGGCAGGTTCAAGGATTTTTGCCACTGTTTAATTTGAGATTTTTTTCTTTCCTGATGTAATGAAAGAAATAACAAAAACATTAATGGTACTAAATAAAACGCACTAGGTATCGAGTTGATCAATTTGACGTCCTTATCACATTGATAATTAATTACTTTAACATGCTGCAGGGATTTATAATATCTGGATTTATTCTGAAGGCAATGGTTTTTTTACTTGTTTATTAAAAAAATGAATTTGATGCCCCGTAGAAGAAATTTTATGTTCATCTTCTTTTGCGCTTTATCGCTGCGTAGCGCGGTCTTGCTGCAAATAAGAATGAATTTTGCGCATATAATAAAAAATTAATGAATTAGTGTACTAGAATTAGGGATATACCAAATATTTTGCCGTAGTAACTTTATTTTGTCACTAATGATTGATATATAGGCAAAATAAGTTATTTGTTAATATTTCCTTAATTTAGCTTCATTAGAATGAGGCTATATAAAAGAGAGTAGGGGCGCGTTATGGCAACAGGTTTTTTTAGCAATAGAGCCCTTCCAAAGCAAGTGCAAGGTAAACAAGGGGCAGTTTACGATCTTATTGATGCGGGCGGTGAGTTATTTCATGCAACAGCTGTAGCTTTAATCGACTATATGTCGCTGACTCCTCGTGTTAATGATGTGACCTTAAAAAAAATATTAGAGCGTTTTTATCAATATTTCCCCAGATACATTAGTAATCAAAGCTATCTGCGTTTGGCCGATCGCATGCAGATGTTGTGCACCAACTCACATAAATCCAAAGTGGTGGAATGCATGGCTTATGTCTTGCTGCAATTAACGATTGATGAGCTGTTGGCGGATCCTTTAGAGTATCGTGAAATTTTCGATGGCTTATCAACGGAAACTCCCAAAGGATATTTACGTGATCCAAAGACAGTATTGCCAGCAATTGCGCTAGCTGCTTTGGCAAAGACTTTAGATTTAACTATTGCTTTAACGTATAAAGAGCTTGATAAAGAATTAGGTAAGCGTGTGCTTTATATGGGGGCTAGCAAATCACTTAATCCAGCGTTAGTGATTCAGGTACAACATGATGCAGCTGCTGCAGAAAGTTATGTATACTTTCCTGGTGTAAAGTGCAAAAAAGATTTTGATTCAGTCGGCCAATTGGCAATAACTGGCCCACAACCGGTTGAAAACGCAAGAGAGCATGAAGGAACTTTGGCAGAGACTATTGCTCTAATCAAAGAGAATAATGCTACTTTGTTGCATGATTACGAACACCATCGTACGGCATTATTAAGTATGGTTAATGCGGGTGAACTATCCAGTGTTCAAGTAAGAGATCATTATATTGCTCTGCTACCTGCTGAAGATGCGTCATTTATCATGAAGTTAGCTCAAGCCAAGCAACCCATGATTGCCGGAGTACCTGTTGCTTCAGAGAAGGCGATTGTGGAATCACGAGTCGGTGCTTTAGCCAGTTGGGCTGCTGCGGGACTTATCGAGTCTGACGCGCTTTATAGCCGAATAGACGCCGCTCCAGGGGCTTAAAAAAACCGCCGTTATAAAACAACTACGTCATCCAGAGCGAAGCGAAGGACCTCCTGAATATGGCTCAATGCCTTTGATGGGAGGTCCTTCGCTTCGCTCTGGATGACGGTGCAATCAGTCTAAAGAAAACCGCGTGCTTTCATCCAAGCATCCACTGGGAATTTAGACATGTAATTACGAATGGAATCAGGCAAAATAACCAGGCATTTTTGTCCTTTACTTAAGGATTTAGCTGCTTGTAAAGCACCCCACATTGCGGCTCCGGAAGATCCGCCAACTAATAAACCTTCTTCTTTAATTAATTCTCTTGCCATCTGAAATGAATTTTTATCATTAGTTTTAACATAAGCATCTATTAATTTATTGTTTAAAACTTCAGGAAAGAAATCATAGCCTATTCCTTCAACTTCATATGATTTAATTTCTCTGCCGCCACCTAAAATGGATCCCTCTGGATCAACGCCAATAATTTTAATCTCAGGATTATATTCTTTCAGGCGTTTGGCAATACCCGTAATGGTGCCACCGGTGCCCACACCTACAACCACCATATGTAACTCTTTACCAAAATCATCAATAATTTCCTGAGCGGTACCGCGGTAGTGTGCATTAGGATTATTAGGATTAGCGTATTGATCAAGAATATAAGAGTTGGGTGTCTCCGCTTGTAATCGTTTTGCCAGCGAAATATGGCTTTCTGGCGAATCAAATGCGGCTTCTGTTGGTGTACGATAAATTATTGCGCCCAGACGTTCCAGTACGGATTGTTTTTCCTGACTCATTTTTTCCGGCATGGTGATAACGACTTTATAACCTAATACAGCACCTGCTAAGGCAATTCCTATGCCTGTATTACCTGAAGTGGGTTCAATCAAAGTAAATCCTGGTTTAATGTGCCCGTCGCGCTCGGCATTAACCACCATTTCATAACCAATTCTGTCTTTAACCGAACCACCCGGATTGAAGAACTCACATTTTGCATAAAGGCAGCATTCAAGCCCATGACCTAAACGATTAATTTTTACAACGGGAGTTTGGCCAATTGTGGCGAGTATATTCGGATAAATCATGGTGGAAATCCCTTTATTAATTATGGTGAACCTGTTCGATTATAGGGAGGTTGCTTGAAAAAACAATAACTGAAATTACAAAGATCAAATCTTCTTATTTAATAAGTGGAGGTTTTCGCTTTTTTACTTTATATTTAGTAAGTTAATAACTGATGCATGGAGCACATTATGATAAATAATAAGTCGTCTAAATTGTTTTTGGGTTTGGTTGTCACTCTGGGTTTGGCCTCTTGCAGCATGATGGACATGGGTCGTTCTGAGCATGTGAATTCTCATTATGAACCAACGCAAAACACACAACAAAAAGTAGTGGCTAACAAGCCAAAGCATAAACCAGTACAAAAAACTTATGCTTCTAAAGATCCTACACAACAAGCAACACCTGGACCAGTTCGTAAAGCAGCACCACAACTTCCAGTAATTCAATAAATAAAACCCCTCTCTTCTTGAAAAAGAGAGGGGCTTTCTCCTCAAGCCGTTCTTTGTTTGTAATGTCCTGTGCCTGTACTAAAATGGAAGTAGACCTTTACAGGGAGTATCTAATGGCTAATGTAGCAGAAGTGTTTGTCGAGACCTTAAACAAGGCTGGAATACAGCGTATCTATGGCATAGTAGGTGATTCTTTAAATGGAATTACAAATGCGCTACAAAAATATAAAAACATTGAGTGGGTGCACGTACGCCACGAGGAAGCAGCGGCTTTTGCTGCCGGCGCGCAAGCGCAATTAACGGGTGAATTAGCGGTTTGTGCAGGAAGTTGTGGTCCAGGTAATTTGCATCTGATTAATGGTCTTTATGACTGCCATCGCAGTGGCGCACCTGTCTTAGCGATTGCGGCCCACATCCCAAGCCCTGAAGTCGGCGGGGATTATTTTCAGGAAACACACCCTAATATTTTATTTAAAGAGTGCAGTTGTTTTTGTGAAGTGGTAACGAGTGCAGAACAAATGCCCAGACTTTTGAACATGGCCATGCAAGCTGCTAAAGCAAAATCTGGTGTTGCGGTATTGGTTATCTCAGGAGACGTTGCTTTACAGCAGGCGCGTTATTTGGCAAGCAAAGAACACGCACCATTTATACCTCCTGAAGTAGTGCCGCCCGTATCTGTTTTAAAAGATATTGCAACACGTTTAAATGCGGCTAAAAATGTTACGGTGTTTTGCGGTATTGGCGCAGCGGGAGCACATGATGAATTGATGCAGCTCTGTCATATTTTACAAGCACCAGTGGTGCATACTTTAAGAGGAAAACCCTTTATTGAGCCTAATAATCCTTATGATGTAGGCATGACGGGATTTATTGGTTTTTCGTCAGGTTATTACGCTATGGAAGCTTGTGATACCTTACTTTTATTAGGCACGAGCTTTCCTTACCGCCAATTTTATCCTTCTAAAGCACAGATTATTCAAATTGATTTGCATGGCGAGCAATTAGGCAAGCGTGTTGATTTGGATGTAGGTGCCGTGGGTGATGTAGCTTGTACTTTGAAAGCTCTAATGACTTTGCTTAACACCAAGCAAGACAGCAGTCATTTAGATAAAGCCCGTAGCCATTACCAAAAGGCACGTAAAGGGCTGGATGCTTTAGCAACTAAAACAGCAGATAATAAGCCTTTGCATCCACAATATTTAGCGCAATGTATTAGTGAAATAGCTGATGAAGATACTGTATTTAGTGCCGATGTGGGTACGCCTAGTGTGTGGGCGGCACGCTATTTAACGATGAACGGCCAACGTCGTTTATTAGGCTCGTTTAACCATGGCTCCATGGCTAATGCATTGTCACAGGCAATTGGTGCGCAAAGTGCTTATCCTAAGCGTCAGGTGGTGGCTCTCTGCGGTGATGGTGGTTTTTCCATGCTCATGGGCGATGTCTTAACTTTGGTACAACATAATTTACCAGTTAAAGTAGTTATTTTTAATAACGGCGCTTTGGGTTTTGTTGAAATGGAAATGCATGCTGCAGGGATGTTGGATTATGCAACTACGTTAAAGAATCCTAATTTTGCAGCCTTAGCTGAGTCAGTTGGTATTAAAGGAATCAGAGTAAATAGCGCCTCAACGCTGATGGACGATCTACATCAAGCCTTTGCTCATGAAGGGCCGGTGATTATTGATGTAGCCGTCCATCGTAATGAATTGATTATCCCGCCAACGATAGCAATGGAGCAAGTAAAAGGCTTAAGTTTGTATATGATGAAGGCGATTATCAACGGCCAGGGTGATGCGGTACTTGATTTGATGAAGACTAATTTATGGCGTTCTGAGTAGGACAATCTGTTCCGTTGTTGGGGCATCGCACACAATGCCCCAACATTTATATACCCGGACTACTTTAGGCTCTTTGCTTATTGCGGTGCTATCATCTCTTCTGGTTTTACTAATTCTGCAAAACGCTCCGCCGTTAAAAAGCCAAGCTTTACGGCAGCTTCCTGTAAGGAAGAATTATCATGATGCGCTGTTTTTGCAATTTTTGCAGCTTTATCATAGCCTATATGTTGGTTCAATGCAGTCACTAACATCAAAGAATGATGCAAGTAATAATCAATCACTGGCAGATTGGCTTCGATTCCTTCAGCACAAAACTCTTGGAATGAACGACAGGTATCGGTTAATAAATTAAGCGAATGCAAGACGTTGAAAATGATTACCGGCTTAAATACATTCAGTTCAAAATTCCCCTGACTGTCAGCAATACCTACGGTCGTGTCATTACCCAGAACCTGTGCACAAACCATAGTCATGGCTTCACATTGAGTAGGGTTGACTTTTCCTGGCATAATAGAAGAACCTGGCTCATTTTCGGGAATAATTAATTCACCAATACCACAGCGTGGGCCTGAGGCTAACCAACGGATGTCATTGGCGATTTTCATGAGCGCACAAGCTAGAGTTTTCATGGCACCATGAGCAAATACTAAAGGCTCATGCGATGCTAAAGCAGTAAATTTATTTTCAGCGCTTACAAAAGGCAATTGAGTGATTTGGGCAATGTGCGCGGCTACTTTAGTAGCAAATTGTGGGTGGGTATTTAAGCCTGTACCCACAGCGGTACCACCGGCTGCCAGTTCATATAACTCGGGCAATACTTCTTTAAGACGTTTAATGCAGGCATCAAGTTGCGCTACATAGCCTGAAAATTCCTGACCTAAAGTAATTGGCACCGCGTCCTGTAAATGCGTACGGCCAATTTTAACGATGTCTTTAAAGGCTATCATTTTGACGACTAAAGCATCACGTAAATTGCTTACTGCAGGAATTAGTTTTTCATTGAAAGCAATCGCTGCGGCAATATGCATGGCTGTTGGGAAGGTATCGTTTGAAGATTGTGACATGTTTACATGATCATTAGGATGAATAGGTGCTTTACTGCCCATCTCACCTTTAGCTAATTCAATGGCGCGATTGGAGATTACTTCATTGGCATTCATATTGGACTGAGTGCCACTGCCAGTTTGCCATACGTGTAAAGGAAAGTGTTCATCTAGTAAGCCTTTGCTGACTTCATCTGCAGCGCTTACGATTAAATCAGTTTTGTCTTTAGGCAGTTTACCTAAGTCAAAGTTTGTTAGTGCTGCGGCTTTTTTTAAGATACCAAAAGCATGTGTGACTTCACGAGGCATAATGTCTTTGCCGATATTAAAGTGATGTAACGACCGCTCCGTTTGCGCACCCCAATATTTGTTTGCTGGGACCTCAATTTCGCCCATACTATCAGATTCAATACGTGTTTTATTCATAGTAGTTTGTTCCTGAATTAAAAATTAAAAATTTTATCACATAGGGCAGGAATAAGTAATTTTTGTTATAGTGTTCCATTCTAGGGTCTGTTGACATTTCGCTAGCTTGAGCCGAAATAGGCTGATTTTCGAGCACCGAAGCGCAGCATACACTTAGTATGTGAGCATCGGAGCACAGAAAATCGGCCTATTTTGGCCAAGATAGTAGAAATATCAATAGACCCTTAATAAAGGCAAATTACCGTGAGAACAATACGTATTTATCAACCTGGTGACTATTCTTGTGGCCAGAGTCTGGAATTATCCCCCGAGGCAAGCCAACATGTTGGTGTGGTTTTGCGCATGCAAGCAGGTGAGCCACTGACATTATTTTGCGGCGATAACCGTGAATTTGAAGCAACCATTGAGCTTGTGAAAAAAAAGCAGGTGGTTGTGCTTATTAATTCAGTCAAGGATGCAAATAAAGAATCGCCCTTAACCGTGCATTTGGCGCAAGCCATTTCTAAAGGGGAGCGCATGGAATTGGTGATGCAAAAGGCGGCCGAGTTAGGTGTAACCAGCATCACGCCTATTATTACGGCACGCTGTGTAGTAAAGCTGGATAAAGAGCGCATGGCCAAAAAACTGCATCAATGGCAGTCTATTGTCATTGCGGCCTGCGAACAATCTGGACGTAATTGGGTGCCTACAGTGCATCAACCGCTCACTTTAGAGCAGTATTTGAGCGATGCTCCTGCTGCTTTAAAATTAATTTTGCATCCAGTGGGTAATAAAAATTGGCGTGATTACGCTATTGGACAAACCGATATTGCCTTGCTGATTGGCCCTGAAGGCGGTTTAAGTGACGATGAAATTAGTCTGGCCGTTGAGCGTGGATTTCAGCCTTTATCTTTGGGGCCAAGGATTTTACGCACCGAAACTGCCGCAATTACCGTCTTGAGTGTGTTGCAAGCTGTGGGTGGTGATCTATAATAGGTACTTAGGGTTATTGCCCTTAGCAGCAGACCCATAAAGAATTTTAAATAACTGAGGTTTACATAAAAATGAGTGATCATATTAAAACGGTAACAGACTTAAGCTTTGATCAAGACGTAATCAATTCAAATAAGCCTGTATTAGTTGATTTCTGGGCTGAGTGGTGTGGTCCATGCCGTGCGTTAACACCTATATTAGAAGAAGTAGCTGCCAGCCATGGTGCTGACGTGACTTTTGCAAAAATTAACATCGATGAAAACCCACAAGCACCAGCAAAATTTGGTGTAATGAGTATTCCTACGTTAATCTTATTTAAAAACGGTCAGGTTGAAGCGGTTAAAATGGGCTTGCTGACTAAGTCTCAATTAAGTGCTTTTATTGAGAGCCATGCATAATATTAGTTGAAATTTTTATTTTTCAGCTAAAAATATTGGATCTTCATGTGAAGCTGTGATAGCCTGTTTGCACTATGTGATATAATTAATGTCACATAGGCAGCAGAATCCTTAGCTGCTTTCTTAATAAAATTTTCTCGGATAATCCAATTCTAAATAACAAATCAAGTGAGAAGTATGAACCTTAGCGAACTCAAGCAATTGCCTATTGCCGATCTCTTCAATATCGCACAAGAGATAGGTGTAGAAAACCCTTCCCGTATGCGTAAACAAGAAATTATTTTTGCCATTCTTAAGGCCCACGCCTTAAAAGGCGCAGACATTCACGGAGATGGTGTTTTAGAAGTCCTGGCGGATGGTTTTGGTTTTTTACGATCTTCAGACGGCTCTTATTTAGCTGGACCTGATGATATTTACGTTTCTCCGAGTCAAATCAGACGGTTCGGACTGCGTTCTGGTGATACTATTTCGGGTAAAATTCGTCCTCCTAAAGACAGTGAGCGTTATTTTGCCTTACTAAAAGTAGATGAAATCAATTACGACTCTCCTGACAGCGCCAAGCGCAAGATTTTATTTGAAAACCTTACGCCTTTATTTGCTTCTCAGCGTTTAGTTATGGAACAAGGTAATGGCAGTACAGAAGATTTAACTGCTCGGGTTGTTGACTTATGCGCACCTTTTGGTCGTGGTCAGCGTGGTCTTATCGTATCTCCGCCGAAAGCGGGTAAGACTTTAATGTTGCAGAACATTGCTCGTTCTATCGAAAAAAATCATCCAGAATGTTACCTCATCGTATTACTGATTGATGAACGTCCTGAGGAAGTAACTGAAATGCAACGCTCTGTTAAAGGGGAAGTTGTTGCCAGTACGTTTGATGAGCCTGCTAACCGTCACGTTCAAGTAGCGGAAATGGTTATTGAAAAAGCCAAACGTTTAGTAGAGCACAAACGTGATGTCGTGATCTTATTAGATTCGATTACTCGTCTGGCTCGTGCATACAATACCGTGATTCCTTCATCTGGTAAGGTTTTAACCGGTGGTGTGGACGCGAATGCGCTGCAAAGACCTAAGCGTCTGTACGGTGCGGCACGTAACATCGAAGAGGGTGGCAGTTTGACTATTATTGCTACGGCGTTAGTTGATACAGGCTCTAAGATGGATGAAGTAATTTACGAAGAATTCAAGGGAACCGGTAACATGGAAATCCACTTGAGTCGTAATATTGCTGAGCGTCGTGTGTTCCCTGCGATTAACATTAATCGTTCTGGTACCCGTCGTGAAGATCTGTTGTTAAGCCCAGAAGACTTACAACGTACCTGGATCTTACGTAAAATTCTGCAATCTATGGATGAGTGTGATGCAATTGAATTCTTGATTGAGCGCATGAAAAATCATAAAACTAATGCGGAGTTTTTTGATGCAATGAAGCGTCAAGAGTAATTAATTTCCCCCGTTATCCAGAGCGTAGCGAAGGACCTCCCTTCGAATGGCAATGAGCTACATGCAGGAGATCCTTCGCTACGCTCTGGATAACGATATCCAAGTTATTGCGAGGGATCTTCTATGAAATACTCTGATCTAAGAGACTTTATTGCTCAACTTGAATCACGTGAATTATTAAAGCGTATTGATTATCCAGTATCAACCCATCTTGAAATGACCGTCGTCAGCGACAAGGTCTTGCGTGCAGGTGGTCCCGCACTTCTTTTTACTAATACTCCCAATCATCAAATGCCTGTTCTAACCAATTTATTTGGTACTGTAGAACGTGTGGCTATGGGCATGGGTGAAGAAAGCATCAGTGCTTTAAGAGAAGTAGGCAAGTTATTAGCTGCTTTGAAAGAACCTGATCCGCCCAAAGGTTTTAAAGACGCTTTTAATAAATTACCCTTACTCAAACAAGCCTTGAATATGGCACCTAAATACGTCAGTGGTGCAGAATGTCAAACTCATGTTTGGGAAAAAGACGAAGTTGATTTAACTAAATTACCTATTCAAACCTGCTGGTCTGGTGATGTTGCGCCATTAATTACCTGGGGCTTGGTCACGACTAAAGGACCACATCAAACCCGTGAAAATATGGGGATTTATCGCCAGCAATTGCTTAGTAAAAATAAATTAATTATGCGTTGGCTGTCTCATCGCGGTGGTGCTTTGGATTATCAATCCTGGCAAAAGGCCTATCCTGGTGAGCGCTTTCCTATAGCAGTTACTTTAGGGGCTGATCCGGCAACTATTCTGGCAGCAGTCACTCCAGTTCCTGATAGTTTATCTGAATATGCTTTTGCTGGATTATTGCGTGGTCAACGTACTCGTCTGACAAAGTGTATTGGCAGCGATTTACATGTGCCTGCCAGTGCAGAAATTATTTTGGAAGGTTATTTGGAGCCTGGAGTAGAAGCACCAGAAGGACCTTATGGCGATCACACCGGCTACTATAATGAAGTTCAATCATTCCCAGTATTTACCGTCGAGCGCATAACGCATCGCGATCAACCTATTTACCACAGTACGTATACCGGACGTCCACCAGATGAACCGGCCATTTTAGGAGTTGCTTTAAATGAAGTATTTATTCCTTTATTACAAAAGCAATTTCCTGAGATAGTTGATTTTTATTTACCGCCTGAGGGCTGTTCTTATCGTTTGGCAGTAGTCACGATTAAGAAGCAATATCCTGGGCATGCGAAACGTATTATGATGGCTGTTTGGTCTTTCTTAAGGCAATTTATGTACACCAAATTTGTCATCGTGTGCGATGATGATATTGATGCGCGTAATTGGCAGGATGTGATTTGGGCCATGACTACGCGTATGGATCCAGCACGTGATACCGTCATGATCGAAAACACACCTATTGATTACCTTGATTTTGCTTCACCAGTTTCTGGTTTAGGTTCAAAAATGGGGATGGATGCTACTAGCAAATGGGTTGGTGAAACTCAGCGTGAATGGGGTGAGCCTATTGTGATGGATGAAGACATACTTAAAAAAGTGAATGGTTACTGGTCTCTATTAGGATTAGGTGAATGAGTGGAAAAATGATTAAAGCTCAGGTAGAGCAAATTACGCCATTGACTGACAGCATCACGCAATTGGTTTTAACACCTGATAAGTACGTTGATTATCATGCAGGGCAATACCTGCAAATTTTGTTAGGTGAGGAAGCCTTTAGCTACTCCATCGCCAATGCGCCTTTGGGCTCGCATAAATACGAGTTGCACATTCGTCATAGTGTGGATAATCTCTATACTCAGCGCTTGTTCACACACATTAAAGAGCAGGGCCAAGTCCGTATTAATTTACCTTTTGGCGACTGTTCGATAGAGCGTTTAGACGCGCAACGTCCAATCTTGTTTATTGCCGGCGGTACCGGATTTGCTCCGGTAAAGGCAATGATTGAGCACTTACTTTCTGGTTCTGATGTTCGTCCTTTTGAGTTATATTGGGGCGCACGTTTGCAAAATGATTTATATCTGGATGAGAAGGTAAACAGTTGGCAGACACATGTCAGCCGGTTTAATTATTTTTCGTCTTTGTCTGATGAAAATACAGAGCCACTGGTTTCAGTTGTTTTAGCCAAACATCCTAATGATCTTGCTGATTGGCAAATTGTAATTAGCGGGCCTTTTGATATGGTTTACAGTACTCGTGATGTCTTAGTACAGCATGGTGTGTCGCCGGCGCATTTATTTTCGGATGCCTTTAGTTTTGAAGCGAAATAAGGAGCAGTTTCATGGAAACTTTGTATCAAATTTTAGGTTTGATGGGTGGTGGTTTAATTCTTTTTCTTTTATATCGTGCGATTAAAGGACGTCCAGATCAATTCAGTAAAGAGAATTTAAATAAGAGTTTTTTCACCATGGGTATTTTGGCAGTTGTTTTGATTGGTTTTATTGCCTTGATGGTTTTGTTCTTAAGAAGCGCCTGAACCTAGACTGCAAAAATCCGAGCCACGGCTCGGATTATCTGTTTTCTAATTCTTTTTAATGCTTGGCATTCGCATTATGATAATGCCCTTCGCGCTCTTTTAGATAAAGACTAACGTGCGGGTTATTAATCGGCAGCTCGCTGGTATCTGCAATAAGCATGCACTCTTCAACGTAGGTCATTTGGCTGCTGTCATCGACCAGCAGGCGATACCAAGGATTGCGGGTAGCAAATTCACGACTTTGTGCTTGGGGATTATAACGACCTGAAGCTTGAAACAGGGGATCAATATCCACAATAATAGCCCGATAACGGCTTTGCTTGTGAATGACCAGATCGCCAATATTAAACTGAGCAATTTTTTTATCCATTGATGGTTCCTTTTGTAGGCGCGTTGACTAATCTATCGGCAAATTTTCATTTGCCTTTAATTTAATCACCTTAAAAGATCCCATATTTTTTAACGCTACACTTTTCAAGTGGAACTGAGCCACATTCAGGAGATCTTTCCTAACACAAGAATTTTGTGTGGGAACTTAATTTTAAGCACCTGGAGCAGCATCATTTATGCTTTTCACAGATTCCTCCACCTGAGCTACTGTTTTTTCTCCTGTATTTTGGTTAAAGAATAAATGAGCACGCCCTTCAGTTATTTTGGAGTGAGCCAATTTTACACCTAAAGCAATACCAAGTGTTAATACAGCGGCTACAACATTCGCAACAATAGCCTTCCAGCTGGTTTGTTTGTGCATTACGCCATCTTCGCTATGCAATCGAGCAATAAATTTTTTACTAAACTGTTTGAATGACTCCGGCTCAGGTATATTGTTTTCATGTTCTTGTTGGAACTTATCTAAATAAGCAGCTAAGTCACCAGCCAGCTTAGTAACAGTTGTTTTTTCAGCTGGATTTTTTAAATTATGGCCATATTGGTACATTTTCTTAAGTTGTTCTTTCAATATTTCGAGTTTTTCAGCGTAGCTCGTATCGTATGTTTGCCGTTCTGCTGGAGAATATTGAACAGAAGCTACGACAGTAGGGGCGGTTTCCATTAATTTAGCTGCGACTTTATTAAGCGTGGCTGGCAAGTTAATGCCTTGGAAGTCTGTTAAGCCTTGTTTGATAGTTGCTAACACGTCTTCAGGATTTCCTGTGGCAATAAAATCAGTTAATTGCCCCCGGATAGTATCAATTAATTTCTGACGCGCTATTTGATCTGCAGGGCTTATTTTATCTTTAAGTGAAAAACGCTCTGTTCGTTTTATGATGTAGTCATCAAGTATAGAACCTAGTTCTATTGTTAAGATTTTTCGCGCTGCTATAGCGTTTTCTTTAGCAAGTTGTTCTTGTTGCTCTTTGGCAAGCTGTTCTTGTGCTTCCTGTCGTTTAAGGCTAAGTTTTTCTACGTTGAGTTCTGCTGTTTTAGCAATGTATTCGGCTTCTATTGGCGGAATATTGTCTTTGATACTTTTTAATTCAGCCTCCAGTTTTACTATTTTGGAGTCTATTTGTTCGATTGTGTCTTCAAGTGCTTTTATTTCTTTTTTTAGCGAGTCTTGTCGAATAGTATCAGACTCTTGATCCATTCTTATCTCAATATCACCTTTGCTCTCTTTTACTTGTGCTTTTCTTCTTTTTTGTGCAGAAATGCTACGCGTTAACTCGTGGTCTCTGTGGTTTAACTCGCTTAATTGTGTGTTTAATTGTTTCGCTTCAAGCGTAAACTGTTCAATTTTTTCTCGGCCCATGTTCATCCCCAGATAATTTGAGTTCTTTATAATCATATTATACAATATAATTGTTAAGTGTTTATTAAGTGATCCGTGCGGTTGTTTTTTGTGGAAAATAAAATGAGCTGTTCAAAGACGCTATTGGAGTACGCAGGTGGGCTTTGCGTGGAACTTATGCCATCCTTAAAACATGCCGTCATTCAGAACGTAGTGAAGGGCATTTAACTAGTGACGCAAACAAAGTGCGAGAATAATTCCAGTTTCATAAAGCAAGCAAAGGGGTACTGCCAGCATGATTTGTGAGAGGACATCGGGAGGTGTGAGCAGCATGCCGATGATAAAGGCGCCCACAATAACATAGGGGCGGATTTTTTTTAGGGTGTGTACTTCAACAATGTTTAAACGTACCAGCAGAAGGCAGGCAAGCGGTACTTGAAAGCAAAGCCCAAATAACAGCAACATCCGGGTAATGAAATCCAAGGCATAAGCCATATCCGGCATATAACGTACGCCTTTGGGCATGGCTTGGGCAAAAAAATGGAACATGAAGGGTAGGATGAAGTAAAAACAAAATAATACGCCGACGATAAATAAGACAAAACTGAAAATCAAAGCAATGCGCAGCGTATTTTGTTCTTTTTTATACAGCCCAGGGCTGATAAAGCGCCAGAATTGAAACAGCGCAAAGGGTGTGCTCAGTAACATGGCGGCGTCGGCGGCGAGTTTTAATGGGGTGAAGACAGGTGAGGTAATTTGAGTGGCAATGAGGCCTTCTTCTGCTGAAAGTATGTGCAGCAGCGGGCTGACCAAGGCTTCGAATAGATTATTAGCAAAGAAAAAAAATAATAAAAATAGCGCGCTAAAACAAATTAAGGTTTGTATTCCACGGCGGCGTAATTCGATTAAGTGTTGTAGCATAGTGGTAATTACTTCCCGTCATCCAGAGCGTAAGCGAAGGATCTCCCTTCGGATGGCACTGTGCCACATGCAGGAGGTCCTTCGCTTCGCTCTGGACGACGGGGGTAGATAATCAAGCCTCAACCAGCTCACTGTGCTTCATACCCGCAATTTCGGGTCTCATTTCTCGTATACGATTAAATTGATCCACAAATACCACAGTAGGGTCGACCTGCGCACAGTCTTCTTCCAGCACCTGGGTGAAGGTTGCGATGATCACGATGTCTCCTGGAGTGACCAAATGTGCTGCTGCGCCATTGACGCAAAGCTCTGTTGAGCCTGCTTCTCCAGTAATGGCATAGGTTTCAAAACGTGTACCGGCTGTAACATTCCAAACGTTTACTGCCTCGTAGGGCAATATATTGGCGGCTTTTAGTAGTTCAGGAGAAATGGTGATGCTTCCCTCATAGTCCAAATCCGCTTCGGTTACGCAAGCACGATGAATTTTTGATTTTAACATTTTTCTATAGGCCATTATTCATTCCAACCTTGTTCATAGTGGCCGAATTTTACCCCATTTCAGACTAAATTAGTATTCGTTTCATAAGCAGGATATAATTCATTCCTATTTTATTTGTGGAAGATTTAATTGAGGCACATCCCACGTAAACGATTTGGTCAAAATTTTTTGCAAAGCAAGCACGTTATTGAAGATATTTTACGCTCTATCAATCCGCAGGCAGAAGACAATGTCCTGGAGATTGGTCCTGGATTGGGAGCGCTGACTGAACCCTTACTGCGTCGTTTAAATCACTTAACTGCTGTGGAAATTGATACGGACTTGCAAGCTTATTTGTCGGAATTGCCGATTGCACAAGGGAAGTTGAATTTAATAGGTGCTGATGCTTTAACGATTGATTACAGCCAATTTGGTGAGAAGTTACGGGTGATTGGTAATTTACCTTACAATATTTCAACACCTTTGTTGCTTCGTTTATTGCGTTATGCACCCTATATCGAAGACATGCATTTTATGTTGCAAAAAGAAGTAGTCGAGCGCATGGCTGCAGAGCCTGGTACTAGAGATTACGGTCGGCTTACGGTAATGCTCCAATACCATTGTGAGGTGGAGCATTTATTTAATGTTCCTCCAGAAGCTTTTGATCCGGCGCCTAAAGTGGATTCTGCTATAGTGCGCTTACTTCCATACAGTAATTCACCTTTTGATGTGGTTGCTGTGGAGGATTTGGAGCGTTTGGTAGCTAGTGCGTTTGCTATGCGCCGTAAGACATTGAATAATAACTTAAAAGGAATTATTTCTGCGGAGCAGTTACTCGAGTTAGGTATTGATGGAAGTAGAAGACCGGAACAAATTACCGTTGCCGAATATGTTCAACTAGCGAAATTTGTTTCCATTTAGTGTAAAATTAAAATAATCAGGGATGTTATTTGTAATTATTCACCGTATTTGAGGTATGACTTGAGCTGAATAGTTACTTTAATTTTAGTTTGGAGTCATTCAATCATTATGGAGATAGCCTTGTTTCACCGTCAGCGTAAGGTTACTTTGTCTACACAAAGAAAACCGATAAAAGATTTAACCCGGGTAGTTGCCGCCAATAGCTTTTTAGCTGAGGACCGACGTCAGGTCCTGCTGAAGAAGATGTGGGAACTCAGCGCGCTTGAAGAGACGCGCTATAAACATTTATGCATAACGCTTATCGATAATCTGATTGCTTATTGCCAAAATTTACCAGAAACGGCCAATAGTTATTACTCTCAAGCCGGTGGTTTGGTAGATCACGCTTTAAATCGTACTGAAGCAGCTCTGAGTTTATTTCAGGAGTTCATGGTACAGGAGCCTTCTGAAGAGCTGTCTGAAGAACAAAGATTGTGGCAATATGCTTTATACAGTGCCGCACTCTTGCAAGGCATTGGTAAATTATTTGTTGATTATAAAATCAATTTATTTGATACCAGTGGACAGGCTTTAAACGAGTGGAATCCTTTGTTAGAGCCACTGGGTAGCGTCGGTCAGCATTATTCCTATGAATTTCAAAAAGAATCTGAAGTAGAGTTTCGTCGCCGAATTAATTTATTATTGGCCAAAACATTAATCCCGTCCCAAGGTTTTTCCTGGATTGCTTCTAATGCTGAGGTTTTAGCCGTGTGGCTGGCTTTATTGAATGAAGACGAGCGTTCGGCAGGAACTTTAGGTGCTATCCTGATTCGCGCAGATGCTATTTCCATCCAGCGTTATTTTACCGAATTTATGCTGCGTAGTGCGGGCAATAATTCTGGTGGACGCTACGGACGTGCAGGTACTTTTAGTGGTGGTGTCCCTGAATCTTTATTAGAGAAAGAGCAGGCCGCAGGGCTTGAGTTCATTCAATGGATGATAAAATCCCTGGATTCTGGGCATATTATGATTAATAAAGCTCCTTTATTTATGGTTCCTGGTGGCATGCTAATGTGTCAGGAAATGTTTCAAATGTTCGTCCGCGAGCATCCTGAGTATAAAAACTGGCAAGCTGTGCAAAATGGCTTTGTAGCTTTGAATTTGCACGGTCGTGGCGTTGATGGCGGTACGATTAGTCGTTTTGAGCAAGTACAAAACCAGCAAATCCAAAGTGGTATTGTTTTTTCCAAATACGCTATTGCCTTACCTGGTTCGGTTATGGTCCATAATATGGCGACTGGGAAGGCCAGTAAACTATCGGCCATGGATTTAGTGAATAATACACAGAATGGCAATCAGTTCATCCAGCAAAAAACCGCAGCGGCCGCATCTTCCTTGCAAAAATTAAATGCAGCAGGTCAATGGCAGATAAGTACATCTGAAAGCAGTTTCTTAAATCCAGGAGCTCGAAGAGGTGGCTGATTATGCTATTGGTGATATACAAGGCTGTTATGAGCCCTTACAACGGTTGCTAGAGCTCATTGATTTTGATGAAAAAAAAGATCGTTTGTGGTTTGTGGGTGATCTGGTTAACCGTGGTCCTGAATCTTTAGCGGTTTTGCGTTTTGTGTGTCAGTTACCCATTGCACCACGGGTGACTTTAGGCAACCATGATTTACATCTATTAGGCTCTTTATTTGGTAAGGATCCTTGGAAAGGTCATGATGACACCATAGCTCAGATACTGGAGGCGCCGGACGGTGAATTTTTAGGGCATTGGTTAAGAAAACAATCCATCTTGTATTATGATCCTGAATTAAATATTGCTATGTGTCATGCCGGCATAGCACCCTTATGGGATTTGTCCCAGGCTATAAGTCTTGCCAAAGAGCTTGAAGCGGCTCTTGCGGGGGATAAATTCCGTGATTTTTTAACGCATCTGTACGGTAATAAGCCGGACGTATGGTCTGATGATTTAAGCGGTTTAGATAGATTACGGATGATCACCAATTATTTTACTCGAATGCGTTTTTGCGATGCACAAGGCCGGTTGGACTTCAGTTATCAGGGAACACTTGCCGCCGCTCCTGCAAATCTTTATCCTTGGTATGAAATGCCGCAGCGTAAAGCAATTGATGCGGATATTGTTTTTGGCCATTGGGCCGCTTTAATGGGATTGTGCCCTGATCCGAAAATCCATGCCATCGATACCGGCTGTCTTTGGGGCGGGCAATTAACCGCGCTGCGTTTGCAGGATAAGCAGCGATTTGCAGTCTGGAACGAGACGAAATGAGTGAGTTAATGAACAGATTTTCCTTGTTTTTGATATGCAGCCTGCTGGGCTTTAATGCCTGGGCGCTGGTTATACCTGAGAGTGAGCAGGTGATTCAGGCGGAAACACGCCTGGAAAAAGCCATTGCTAATCCTGAATTCATGCTCAAAAGCTGGATTGAGCTGCCTACATCCCCTGCCGCACGTAAAAAAGTAGTACATCGGATGAGTTTAAGGGAGGCAATTTTGTTAGCCTTGCGTTATAACCCGAATATTAAAAATGCTGAATTAGATCGCATCGTGCAGCGCTATCAACTGCGTTTGGCACATAATGAATTTGAATTACAATACGCCTTAGGTGCTACAGGCGTTTTGCAAAAAAGTCGTTTTAATGGCATTGGCACGGATACCACCCGTACCTTTATGGCCAGCCCTGAATTTGGATTACGCACAAAGCTTGGTACTCAGGCTGCTCTGAATATTGATAATAACGTGAATGGGGATAATAATTTTAACCCCATGTTGAATTTTTCACTCACTCAGCCTTTATTACGAGGCTTTGGTAAGAAAGTGAATGAAGCATCGTTATTAGATGCGCAAGATAATGAATGGCTAAATAAATTAAGCCTGCGTCAATCCGTTGCGGATCAAGTCACCCAAGTGATTATGGCTTATCGAGCACTGATTTTAAGCGGGAATAACCTGCAAAATCAGCATTTGCAATTAAAAGAAGCTAAAAAATCCTATGATATTAACGAGCAAAAAATAGCGGCAGGCCAATTAGAACCCACCGGGAACATTCAGCAATCCTATCAAATTGAATCTTTAAGCCTGATGGTCGAGCAAGGTGAAAATGAGTTTCAAACGGCAACTCAAGAATTATTACAAACCATTGGTCTTGATCCTGAAACGCATTTATCGGTACCTAGTGATGTGACTTTAGAGAAATTAGTGGTCCCCAATTTACAACAGTCCATTGAACAGGCGCTAAACCATAATACGCTTTATCTGGCGCAAAAAATGGCTTTACGCGCTGATGAACGCGCTTATAAAATTGCCAAGAATCAGCAATTATGGCAATTGGACGCCGGTGTTAACGTGCAAAGTGGTACCATGAATGATGTGACCGGCATAAACAGTGGCATACGCGGTATTTATAACGGTAAAAACCTGACACAAGCCGCACGTTTGACTTTGACTGTTCCTCTGCATGATGTCAGTCGTCGCAGTCAATTAATTAATGTTAAAGTTCGTTTAGAAAAAGACCGCCTTAATATGCTTGCCGCCAAACGTGCTTTAATCACCAATATTACCAACACGGTAAATAGCATTAACAGTTTGGCCAAGCGTTTTCAATTAGCACAAAAACAAGTGAAATTAGCGGAACAATCCTATGCATTGGAAAAGAAGAAGTTACAGGCAGGAATAGCCAGTGCTTTGGATGTGAACCGCACGCAGGATCAATTGATTCAGGCGCAATCAGGACTAATCAGTGCAAAAATTGCGTATCTTAACCAGATCTCAAGCCTACAAAGGATTTTAGGAACAACGCTGGATCATTGGAACATTAAACTAAGGTATGGCGGATGAATAGGTATTTAACTCAGTGGCACATCGCATGTGGTGTATTGATAAGCATTATGTTGTCTTCATGCGGCAGTCATGAACAGAAAAACAGCGCTAATGTGCATCAATATACTGTGAAAAAACAAACCTTGCATAAAAACCTGCATTTTACAGGTACGATTCAGCCTATACATGAAAATACTCTGACAAGCCCCATGGAAGCAGTAGTTGAAACTATGAATTTTCATTACGGGCAAAGGGTAAAAAAAGGCGATGTGATTCTCACGCTGAATTCAACGGAGCTGCAAAAACAATTTAATGATACCTTGACCGAATACTTAAAGGCCAAAGACAGTTACACCATAGCTAAAGCTAAATTTGTTGGTACTCAGGATCTATGGAGCTCCGGGCTTTTATCTAAAAATAATTACCTCAGCGAAAAATCAAGCATGGACACCGTGCGCGTGACGCTTATGCAATCCACGCGTAAATTAACCGAAATGATGGAAAAAATGGATGAAGAAGATTCGCAAAAATTTTCTACATTGAGTTTGTCTGATTTTGATAAAGTAAGGCGCATCTTAGCTTCAAAGCATAATTTAATTCGTTTAAAAGCAAGCAATGACGGTATTTTGTTGTATCCACCGAAAGCGGGTGAAGATAAAGCGGCACGTATTACAGTGGGCTCCTCAGTAAAATCAGGTCAAATTATTGCTTTGATTGGTGATTTATCGGGAATTAGTGTTGAAATTGATGTTCCTGAAATTGATATCTCACAAATTCATACCGGAATGAAGGCAACCATCAGTGGAATCGCTTTTGGCAAATATCCTTTACAAGGTGAATTAGTTGCAGTGAATGCTCAAGCATCCAATACCAGTAATGGCCTGCCATTTTTTACCGCCACAGTTGAAGTACGTTCTTTAAGTCCAGAGCAACAAGAGTGGATTAAAGTAGGGATGAGTACGGCCATAGAGCTGAACGTTGACAGTGGTAATCAATTATTAATTCCTATTGCGGCAGTTCGTCGGGAAAAGGGATTAAGTGTGGTTACTTTGCAAAATGCAGCGGGTAAACAGGAGCGGCGCATTATCACAACGGGCCCTGCACAAGCGGATTCGGTAGTTGTTGTGACCGGCTTGAAAGAAGGCGATGTGGTGGTTTATGAGTAAAAAAGCCTTAATGACACTTAAGGATATCGTTAAAGTGTATCACTTGGAGGGCATTAGCTCTACAGTATTAAAAGAAGTCTCACTTACGGTTAATGAAGGTGATCTGTTGGCTATTGTTGGGGCTTCTGGCTCGGGCAAGTCGACTTTGATGAATATTATGGGCTTATTGGATAAAGCCGATTCAGGAACTTATCTGCTACATGATCGCAATGTTGCCGCCTTAACTGATGATGAGTCCGCGAGCTTACGTAATCAACATATTGGTTTTGTGTTCCAGCAATTTAATTTGTTGCCACGTTTTAGCGCCATGCAAAATGTGGCCCTACCTTTGGTTTATCGTGGAACGCCTCCTGCAGAAATCAATGAGCGTGTATTAGCTGCTTTGGATCACGTAGGGATGCATCGCTACGCCCATCACCGTCCCACGCAATTATCAGGTGGCCAACAGCAACGCGTGGCCATCGCACGTGCCTTGGTCAGTGAGCCGCAAGTCATTTTAGCGGATGAACCTACCGGTGCTTTGGATTCACGTACGGGTCATGAGGTAATGAATTTATTTTTATCCTTACATGATCAAGGCCGCAGCATTATCATGATTACTCATGATGAACAAGTTGCCAGCTTATGCCAACGCAGGATTACTTTGGCGGATGGTGTAGTGATTGCGGAGACGGCGCAATGAATTTTTCTGGACTCTGCCAGCAGGCTTTGGTTAATTTAACCGCTGCAAAATTACGGTCTTTTTTAGCGGTTTTAGGTATATTGGTAGGCACGGCAGCGGTAGTTGCTTTAATCAGTTGCGGCCAGCTTGCTACCGAAAAAGCTTTAGAGCAATTTAAGGCCTTAGGCACCGATTTATTAGCGGTTGCGGTTTATCAAAAAAGTCCAGGCAAATCACCTTCCAGCAGTGACACTTTATCCAGCGCGCAATGGCAACAATTACAAGAACGTATACCCTATGTTACCAATATCGCGCCCTACAGCACGGCATTTCAACCATTAAGCTTTCAAGGCAAACAAATGCAAGGGGTGATCATTGGTGCTGATGAACATTTGGCTGAAATTGTGCAAATTAAATTAGCTCAAGGCCATTTTGTTTCTTTTGTTGAGTCATTTGAACATTATTGCGTAATTGGTGATGGTTTAGCGCAGCAAATTAAAGCCATCAGCCTGGACGACCCGGTGGGCAAGCAATTACGCATTGGCCAATCTTTGTATACCATTATTGGCGTTGCCGAACGTTGGAAGGAAAATGGCTTTTTTAATGAAGACATTAATCAAGCCGCTATTATTCCTTTAGCGGGTATTACTTTGGTCAGTAAAGACGCCAAAATCAATAATGCCGTTTTGGAGTTAAAACCAGACAGTCCTATTGATGAAATCATTAACGACATAAAACAGATTATCAGCTCTTTTGCGCCGAAACTCAGTGTATTTCCCCGTAGTGCCAAACAAATTATTGCCAGTATGGAAAGTCAGGGGCGTATTTTCACCTTATTGCTCGCGGTAATTGGGGGCATTTCACTATTGGTTGGTGGCATAGGCGTTATGAATGTGATGTTGGTTTCTGTTAGTGAACGTAAAAAAGAAATTGGTATTCGTAAGGCTGTGGGTGCAAAAAACAGTGACATTCAGGCATTATTTCTCGTGGAATCGGTGATGCTTTCTTTGGTTGGGGGCGTACTTGGGGTGATTTTAGGTTTGATTTTTACCTGGATTATTGCCTATTTTAGTGCTTGGAATTTTACAATTTATCTACTTCCGCCTTTAGCCGGTTTTATGGTTTCTGCAGCAACAGGTATTTTCTTTGGTTTTTATCCCGCACGTCGTGCTGCAAAGCTCGAGCCGGTAGTTTCTTTGCGAAGTGAGTAATTAAATTGAATTTATGAGATAAGTACTCTATGATAGTAAAACACTTTTTATCATATAAATGGACTTTTCTATGTTAAAAAAATCAATTGGATTTGCCCTATTAAGCAGTATTTTTTCTTTAGCCTATGCGGATGATGCCATACAAGAGCAAGCACCATCTGCTCCGGCAGTACCATCAAGCTACATGCCCGTAGTAATTAATGAGACGTTCCAAAGTATTTTGCAACGCATGAGTGCTGCAAAAGAAGGATTTAATAACCGTCAACAAGAGTTATTAAAGCAGCGTTATGATTTAAGTAATAAACCCTCACCAACTACAAAAATGTCTAATGGCAAAGCGGTTCAGGATGGTGTACGAGTGAAACTTCCTGCTGGCATGACTTGGGAAAAGTTAGCTGAAATGAGCCCTGAAGAGATTAAAAAACAAGGCCTTTTTCCGCAAGGATTTTTACCCTTACCGCATCCAAATCATGCTGAAGGTGGCATGTTGTTTCCTAAGTTTGCAATAGATGAAATTAACAAACAGGAAAATCGCGATTTAACTCGGTTTGATTTGGATTTTGATATTCCAGATCACTTTTTACCGCCATTTCCCGCCCCGATTTTTTTGACGACACGCCCTGATTTAGGTGATGTATCAAAAGGAAAATTAGTAACTATTGAGAACTACTTTGAATTGTTTAACGGCCTTTTAAACCCAAAACAATTAGAAGGTATGCGTTTATTGGTTACTCCTTTTCCACAACAGCAATACAACCAGACTGACGACCGTCGTACGGTTAAGCCAAGTCGTGGTGTCGCCTGTTTTGATTGTCATATGAATGGACATACGAATAAAGCCACGCATTTAGTAGGTGATATTCGTCCACAAGAGTTTCGTCATCGAATCAATACACCGAGCTTACGCGGTGTGAACATACAGCGTTTGTTTGGTTCGCAACGTGCTTTGAAAACGATAGAAGATTTCACTGAGTTTGAACAACGAGCGGCTTATTTTGATGGTGATCCGGTTATTGCTACCAAAAAAGGCGTGAATATTCTGGAGCGCGGCAGCCAGGTGCATTTTATGGCTGAAGTTCAGGAAATCCTGGATTTTCCTCCGGCTCCTAAATTGAATTGGGAAGGCAAATTAGACCCGAAAAAAGCAACTCCAGCAGAATTACGCGGAGAGGCGCTGTTTTTTGGTAAAGCCAAATGTTCTACTTGCCATGCGGCACCATATTATACTGACAACACCATGCATAATTTGCAAACTGAAAAATTCTATCAGCCGCAAATGATTAACGGTATGAAAGCGGTTGGTGATGGCCCAATCAAAACCTTTCCCTTAAGAGGAATCAAAGATTCACCACCTTATTTACACGATGGACGCTTACTAACTTTAGCGGATACGGTCGAGTTCTTTAATATGGTGCTGGAATTAAAACTGTCTAAAGAAGAAAAGGCGGATTTAACCGAGTTTATGGAAGCGCTTTAGTCGTCGTCCATATCGCCACAAAATTGTATCCACTCATGCCGATCCGTTCGGCCTGAGGAAGCGCTTTTAGCGCTGTCTCGAAGGCTTGGCACAAATGGTGCAGACAGTTCGAGACGGAGCTTTGCTCCTCCTCACTGCGAACGGATTAGTAGAGGGATTAGTGTATTCGCCATACAAAACACCAATCAAAATAAAAAACCACCCTATTTATTCTCGGATTCTGAATAAATAGACTATCTTATAAAATACACATAGGTTATATATTTAAAATATATAAAAATCAGGGGGATGGCTATGAAAAAGTGGGGGCTAGCGGTATTAGCATGTGTTTTTATACATCATGTTGCCTTTGCACAGCAAAGTTGGAATGCTTGGGTTGCGCAAGTACGTACGGAAGCGCTACAGCAAGGGATTTCTCCAGAAATTTTCGATAGCGCTTTTGCCGGCGTTCATGAACCAAGCCATCAAATTAAAGGACTTTTGCGTTCACAACCAGAGCATCGTTTAACTTTTCTCAAATACCGTAATTCCCGAGTCGATAATTATCGTATTGCGATTGGCCGTAAAGAATTCAAAAAAAATCAGGCCGTGCTTGAAGATGTAGCAAAAAAATACGGTGTAAATCCTTGTTTTATTGTTTCTTTCTGGGGCTTGGAAACAAGTTACGGCTCTTATATGGGGACGTTCCCTGTGATTAAGGCTTTGGCTACGTTAGCTTATGAATCCAATCGTAAAGATTTTTTCCGTAAAGAGTTATTCATTGCATTACGAATTCTTAATGAAGGCCATGTCAGTCTGGCTGATTTTAAAGGTGAGTGGGCGGGGGCTTCAGGCCATCCTCAATTTTTGCCTTCCAGTTGGGTACGCTATGCAGTTGATTATGATGGCGATGGCCGACGTGATATTTGGCGTAGTAAGCCTGATGCCTTTGCTTCAATCGCTAATTACATGAAACAAAACGGCTGGCAAACAGGTGAGCCTTGGGCGATCCAAGTGAAGCTACCTAGTAAATTTGATATGGCTTTAGAAGGTAAAAAAACAGTAAAACCAGTGAGTGAATGGAGTGCCTTAGGTGTGCGTACTGAAGACGGTAAACCGCTTCCGTATCAAAATTTGCAGGCCAGTATTGTACAGCCTTTAGGTGGACCAACATTCCTGACCTTCCCTAATTACAAGATGATTTTACACTACAATAATTCCATCTATTATGCGGGTGCTATCGGTTACTTGGCCGATAAAATCTGCCAAGGACAACCTGGGTAGGAATATGAACGATTATTTGGATAAACTAGCCAGTTTAATGCCTGTGGCGAAAAGGATAATCTGCGATAAAGCGACAGAATACCCTAATACGGGAATTTACAATCAAGTAGTTAGTAAAGGCTCGTATTTATGCAGGCGTTGTGGTCTTGCATTGTTTCGCGGGTCCAGTCAATTCAGCTCCGGCTGTGGTTGGCCTAGTTTTGATGACGATATCGTTCAGGCAGTAAGCCAAGTACCTGATGCCGATGGAAGACGTACAGAAATCCTTTGTGCGCGTTGTAACGCGCATTTGGGGCATGTATTCCATGGCGAATTATTTACTCAAAAAAATCTGCGCCACTGTGTGAACTCCGCGTCTCTTGATTTTGTTGAAGACAGCCAGGTTTTAGATACAGAAGAAGCCATTATGGCCGGTGGATGCTTTTGGGGCGTTGATCATTTCTTAAAACTAATCCCTGGAGTTTTGCGTGTTGAAGTAGGCTATATTGGCGGCACGACACAAGATCCCACTTACGATGAAGTATGCAGGGGTACAACAGGGCATTATGAAGCCGTACGTGTTATTTATGATAAAGCAAAAACGGATTACCATTCTATTTTAAAACGCTTTTTTGAAATCCACGATCCCGTACAAAAAAGCGGACAAGGGCCTGATATTGGTCCGCAATATCAAAGTGCTGTGTTTTATTACAATCAAGAGCAGCTCGATGAGGCGGAACTTTTAATGCAAATGCTCCGCAAAAAAGGCTACCAACCAGTCACTCGTTTAATTGCCATGCACCCATTTTGGCCTGCAGAACACTATCATCAAGATTATTACGCCAAACACCGCAAAGCACCTTATTGTCATAAGCCAGTGAGTCGCTTTGATTAGGTAATTCCATTATCCAAAACCTATTTAGTAAATCAAGTAAAACCTGATAGAATAATTGTACTATTTTAGTATCAAGTTAGAGCATCTAATGCCAAGCTATGTTTTTAAAAATGAAGGTTATGAGCGTTATATAGTTATAAAGAGAGAATTAACTGTAGATGAGCAAAAACTATTAGGTGAAATATTAACCTTTTTTCCGCATTGCGGTGAGTTAACTTGGCGTAACAAATTTTCTCAAGAAAATTTTGCTTATTACTCGAAAGAACTTCTGGCTATTGCCGCTAATGCATATGATGGTAACGGAAATACTATGCTTGGCGTAGCTTCTGAGTATGGTAAAGATGCAAACGCGATACAGCGGCTTATAGATTTCGGCGCCGATTTAAATGCGCCTGATCATAATATGAGGAAATTGGCTCTGCATTGGGCGGTTTGTAATAAATTATCTTATTGCGACAAAGAATCTTACGAAGCTGTAGAGGCTGTTAGATGTTTATTAGCTAACGGCGCCAGAACAGACATTACTTGCTACCAAAATACTACTCCTTTTGAGTATGCCAAAAGCCGCGGTTACACGGCAGCAGCTTCGCTTATTAAAGCGAAAGAAGAGGCATATATCCGAGGTCCATCAGTTGGATTACTACGGGATTTTTTACCGCCTGAGATTGCCGGGCATATATCCTCCTTTTTCAATATACGTGAATGTGCACGACTAAGTCGGGTTAGGGTAAGCGCCAACAATACCTCCAAAGTAGAATTTGCAGAATCTGTTATAGCAATGCGAAACGCTAAAAAGAATGAAGACATAACTGATGTTGAGGTAGAAGAATCTTTAAAAATGCATCTTTAGAGTAATAAATCGATGGTCTATACTTATAAGATGGATGTTATTTTATAGGGAGTCATCATGAACACACCTAAATTGGGCGAGTTTTGTTGGAATGAATTAGCGACCTCAGACGTACATGCTGCCAAGGAATTTTACGGCGCTTTGCTGGGATGGAAATTTACGGATCACGATATGGGAACGATGACCTACACGATGGTTCAGGTGGGTGATGATGCTTTTGGTGGTATTTGGGCTATTCCTAAAGACAAAAGCGAAGAAATCCCTCCGCATTGGATGGGCTATATTCTAGTGGAACATCTGGACACTACCGTGGAGAGTGCAAAAAAATTAGGCGCACTTATAGTAATGCCTGTTACTCCAGTGAGTGATTTTGGTATTTTTGCTATTATTCAAGATCCAACCGGCGCCCATATCGCTTTTTGGCAAGCGTTAAAATAACGCGAATTTTGGGTAAGCACGTGATTAAATAGTTGTAGGTTGGGCTTTTAGCCCAACAAGTGAAGAGAAGCGACTTCAATTTAATTGGTCTAGTGCCAAGCTATTGTTTGACGCATAAGAAGTCGCTGTGCTCTCCTGTTGGGCTAAAAGCCCAACCTACAAAGATTTTGACTGCTCTTATTCAGAGTTGGCGTTAAAATAGCGTTTAATTTTCTTGATATTGTCGGTCTGCTTCTTCTGCTTTGCGTTTATTTTCCTGTAATTGCAGTTCATTCAGTTGCTCTTGCCACAGAGCAGCTGCTTTGCTTTTTAGTTGGTTCACTTGGCGTAGTAAAAGTCCTAAATGTTGTGCCAACATAGGCAGTTTTTTAGGTCCAAAAACGATTAAAGCCACGATACAAATCAGTAACAGCTCCCCACTCATAAGGGTTTATTGTCTTCTTTTGAGCTGTTAGTGTTCTCATCTGCATTTAATGCCTTGCGAAAATTTTTAATCGCCTCACCCAGATCAGTGCCTATGGTTTTTAATTTGGACGTACCAAAAAGGGCAATAATAATGCCTAAGATTAATAATAAAGAAAGGGGGCTAATACCACTGAGTCCCATGTTAATTCCTCATGCTACGGTTAATGACTGCTAAGAGTCCGGTAAAAACAAATCCACCAAGCGCTATCATTGTAAGCTCTTGGTGGTTAATCAATTGCAGATAATCCAAAGCACCCACCAACAGAAAAGAAAGACTAGCACCAAAGGCTACGCTGACCCAGCTTAAGCTTGGCTTGTTATATTCTGTTTTTGAAGTTGAGAGTTCTTTGCTAACTAGTAATTCTTCTTTTTTCAGCTCTAAAATATCGAAGATTAATCTTGGCATATGCGGTAATTGTTCTGCAAAAAAAGGTAGATTTTGCTTTAACTGATTAAAAAAGGCTTTAGGACCTATTTGATCTTTTACCCATTGTTCCAGAAATGGCTTTGCGGTAGCCCAAAGATCTAACTCAGGGTAAAGTTGGCGCCCTAAACCTTCAATAGCCAGCAAGGTTTTTTGTAGTAAAATCAATTGCGGTTGTACTTCCATTTGAAAGCGTCTGGCTACTTGGAATAAGCGTAAGACGACTTGGGCAAAGGAGATGTCTTTTAAAGGTTTTTCAAAAATAGGTTCACAAACGGTACGAATCGCGCTTTCAAACTCTTCAACACGAGTATCGCGAGCAACCCAACCTGATTCCACATGCAGTTGCGCAACACGGCGATAATCACGGTTAAAAAATGCGAGCAGATTCTCGGCTAAATAGCGTTTATCACTGTCATTTAAAGTGCCCATGATGCCAAAATCGATGCAAATGTACTGCGGATTTTTAGGGTTTTTATAAGACACAAAGATGTTACCAGGATGCATGTCCGCATGGAAAAAACAATCTCGAAAAACCTGGGTGAAGAAAATTTCCACGCCACGTTCGGCCAGTTTTTTTACATCAACCCCATGTGCTTGTAAGGTGCCTAAATCAGAGACGGGTATGCCATGAATACGCTCCATGACCATGACATTAGAGCGTGAGTAATCCCAATAGACTTCAGGGATATACAAAATAGGCGAGTTACTGAAATTACGCCGTAATTGAGCGGCATTTGCGGCTTCTCTTAATAAATCCAGCTCATCAATCAGGGTGTGCTCGAATTCTGTAACGATTTCTTTAGGTTTTAAGCGTCTGCTTTCAGGCCAATAGCGGTCTGCCCATTGAGCAATGGTATGCATGATACTTAAATCCTGTTCAATAATACGACGCATTTTGGGACGCAGTACTTTGACAATAACTTCTTCGCCCGTTTTTAAAGTGGCTGCGTGTACTTGCGCCATTGAGGCTGAGGCTAAAGCAATAGGGTCAAACTGGGCAAAGAGTTCATACGGTGAGGCACCATAAGCTTTTTCAACAATAGCTATAGCTTTTTCACTGGAGAAGGGTGGTACTTTATCTTGTAATTTGCTTAGTTCCTGAGCGATATCTGGCGGTAAAATATCCGGTCTTGTAGACAGTGCCTGACCGAATTTAATAAAAATTGGCCCAAGTTCTTCTAATGATTTACGCAGCGCCTCACCACGGGTTAGCGTCTCTTTGCGAAACCAGTTCCAGGGATTTAAATAACTAATAAAGCGTAAGGGCGTAAAAAGTCTTAGCGATACGATGACATTATCCAGACCATTTTTGGCCAGGATGTGATTAATCTGGATGAGACGTATAAGTTGTTTAATCGATTTCATGGCGGCTTATTAATTGATTTACATGGGCTTGCAAGCGTTCAACGTTTAATGACAGGGCATCAACATCGGTAAAAAAGTCTTCCAGTTCTTCTTTGGAGGGTATAACACGCAATTCTTCTTGCAGGTATTCGGCTACGTTATGGCGCATAGACTCGTCAAATTTCTTTTTAAAATTTAAGCCTTGACGCACAAAGGAACCTATTTGATGCGCTACTACATCGCCAGTAAAATGCGCTAAATGTCCTTCCCAATCAATATCCATCTCATCGAATAGTTTTTTAACCTGTTGCCCTAATTCGATGTCTCCGGACATGCGGATTTTATCATTAAACAATGAGCGCGCTTGTGATGCTGGCAATAAACTCAAACGAATGAGGCCAATGGGATTGCTGTGGATGATGGTGTCTGCATGGCCATCAAAGCGGTCAAGCAACTGGAGTTCACCGTCTTGAAACTGGATGTAGAAATTGACATTTAAAGGTGCAATCACCATCTCAAGCGTTTTATCATTGAGTGCCTGCAGTTTGGCGGGCATGTGCTCATCCAATTGCATGGCCTTGTTAATGGCCTTTTGTAGTGCTTTTAGGGAATATTTTTTTAACATGAGCAACTCAATATTTATAGGCAACGTGCAAGGCAACTATGCCGCCACTTAGATTATGATACTGGCAGTCTTCAAATCCAGCCTCCTCAATCATTTCTTTCAGGTCATCCTGATTCGGATGCATGCGGATGGATTCGGCAAGGTACTGATAACTGGCTTCGTCTTGGGCAAAAAGCTTACCTATTTTAGGTAAAATATTAAACGAATACCAGTCATAAATTGGTTTTAAACCAGGAAGTGCAGGTGTTGAAAACTCCAGCACCATTAATTTTCCACCAGGTTTACAGACACGGTACATCGAACGCAGCGCTTCTTCTTTATCCGTCACGTTTCTAAGACCAAAACCCATGGTGATGCAATGAAAGGTATCGTCTGCAAAAGGCAGGTATTGGGCGTTCCCCTGGACAAAATCGGTATTCTTATAAATCCCTTCATCCAGTAGGCGATCGCGTCCTACATTCAGCATGGCCGAATTAATGTCGGCAAGTACCACCTGGCCGCTGTCACCGACTTTTTTCGACAGCAAACGGGTTAAATCCCCACTGCCGCCGGCTAAATCAAGAACCACGTTTCCTGGGCGCACTTGGCTTAATTCAATGGTGTATCGTTTCCAAAGATGGTGAATGCCAAACGACATCAAATCATTCATTAAATCGTAATTTTTGGCTACGGCATGAAACACTTCAGCTACTTTTTTCTCTTTGTCATCCCAGGCAACAGATGAATAGCCAAAATGGGTGGTTTTCTCTTGATCAGTCATAAAAGAAGGCGCAGTTGATATTAAATGCTACATATTAACGGATCTTTGGCAAGATACCCAGTTAAATCATCGTTAGATTTTTAATCGTTAGGTATCGTCGTCCAGAGCGCAGCGAAGGATCTCCTGAAGATGGCTCGGTGCCACTCGAAAAGGAGGTCCTTCGCTGCGCTCTGGAAGACGATATTTATAAACATTCTTTCTTTATAGATTCCGCAAAATATTCAAATAATGCACTTCATCAGGCGGTAGATTATTCTTTTGTGACAGCCATAAGCATTCAGCTAATTGCTCCATCATTAAATGTTCTACTGTAAGTGGTTCGGCGTATTTTTTAATTAAATTAGTGTAAATGAGGTTGACTCCGGTAGGACGGTCGGTTGCAATTTGCTCCCTAATTGCCAAATGCAGCCCCATATGCAGAAAAGGATTGGTTTCACCAAGCTCTGGATAATAAGATTGTTGTTGGTACTTATTATGGTTCTCAAGTGCATTATGGTATTCAGGGTGGGCCAGGATCACTTGGACAATTTCATGTTCCAAAGGCTGCAATGGCAGGTTTTTTTTATATTTATCCCAACTGTTAAAAAACATTTGCCGGGTTTCTTGAATGGTATCGCCGTAAAGCATGGTGACTCAATAGTTATAAAAAAAAGCAGAGTGTAACGGAATAGAATGAGAACAACAATAATCCTGTTTTTTAAGCTTCCCGTTTTTTTTTAAGATAGTTAGCCCACATTATGGTAAATAAGTTGACACTAGGCGGAAAATTATGAGATATTCACTCTGCGAGGTTGGACTTGCTATGTGTCATTCCACTGGGTCAATTGGCGACACACTGATTGGCCCTTTCTATATTATAAATTCCATCTGTATTTTTCTGATACTATTTACATCACTCATTCTTGTTAAGGCAAATAAATTGTTATAGAGTTGTTACAATTTGTTGGAGTTTCACAGGAACCGTGTACCATGAAGAAAAGGATTTTTCTCGCGCCTCTCATTGCCAGTGTCATGCTGACTTCCGCATACGCTGCGGTACGCCCCGTTGCTACTTTGAACCTGGGTGTCGATTTTGTTGATGCACGCATGCGTCAAAACATTACTTATATAACTCCTTTCCAAAATACCTATGCAGAACATCTGCATCAAACGCAATTTGCGGGCGGCTTATTTCTTGTGCGCCGGGTAATTGGGTATATGAAATAAGCATCGTTAAATACTAGCCAACAAACGCCAGCAGCTTGAGCCTAATTTGATGCCGATAGAGCTCATTAATAAGCCGCTGGTCAGTTCTACTCCTTTCCAGACTTTGGTTCGTGCCAGAAAGGTAGAAAAATATCGGGCGATAAAGGTTAGGGCGCTAAACCACAGCAGGCTTGCGGTGACTACCCCTAATAAAAAATTAAATTGCTGGTCGGGGTATTCTGTACTTCCACCGCCGATAATAACCAAACTATCAATAATGGCGTGTGGATTAAGCAGACTAAAACCCAAAGCTAAAAGAATAATTTGTGTTTTATTATGTATCAGTAGGGCTTGTTCTTCATTGTGTTTCGTTGATGAAAAGGCACTTTTTAACGCCTTGAGTGCATAGAACAATAAAAAGGCACAACCGAGAAACATCATCCATACTTGCAGCATCGGATGATGTAAAAGTAATTCGTGCAGACCCGTGATACTGGCACAAATTAAAATAAGATCACAAAGAAAGCAGATAATGGCCGAAAGAAGCGCATGATTTTTACGCGCGCCTTGTTTTATAAGGAAGACATTTTGTGGCCCTAATGCAATAATTAAAGAGAAGCCTAAAAATAAACCATTAAAATATGCAAACATAGGAAATAACACAAAATAAAAAGCCAAGATAACGATTATAACATTGCAACTTGTCGGCTGTGGAGTATAAAATGCCTCGGTTATTCTGTCTCCTCAAGACAAGTGCACAAAATAAGAACAAATAGGAGGGAGCGTGGGCTCTTTGTTACTAAGAAAGCTGATTATTATTGCGACTGTTTCAACGTTAGGCCTTATCGGTCAACTAGCGCAAGCGGAACCTGTTCTTGCTCCTGCATCACAGAAATTGCCACTGCTTGATGGTTTTTACCCGGCTTATCCACCAACTGCTCCGGCAACAGGTGAGAAGCAAGCGCAAATTGCGCGTGGGGAATACCTGGCCAAGATGGGTGACTGTATTTCTTGTCATACAGACGTTCACGCAGGAACTCCTGCTTATGCAGGCGGATTGCCTATAGAAACTCCTTTTGGAACGTTTTATAGTCCTAATGTGACTCCAGATAAAGAAACCGGTATTGGTAACTGGACTGAACAGGACTTTATTCGTGCCTTGAAAGAAGGCCGCGATCCCAAGGGTAGAAATTACTTTCCTGTATTCCCTTATTACTACTTCTCTAAAGTAACTGATGAAGATGCGCGGGCTTTGTATGCTTATTTCATGAGTCTACCAGCGGTTAAGCAAGAGAATAAGTCGTTACCCTTTCCTTTTGGTGTTCCTGGAGCACGTTTATCGCTTTGGGGCTGGAATTTGTTGTTTTTCTTCCCACAACAAGAAGAATTTGAATACAACAAAAATCAATCTCCAGAATGGAACCAGGGTAAATACATTGTTGATGGTTTAGGCCATTGCAGCATGTGTCATACCCCGTTAAATCCATTTGGTGCACCAAAGAACAGATATTACTTAACAGGTAGCATGATTGATAATTTCTGGGCGCCAAATATCACTAAATACGGCTTAGAATCAGCGACACACGAGCAAGTAACCGATGTGTTTAAAAAGAATGAGTTGATTAATAACGCAGGCCCCGTCGCAGGTCCTATGGCTGAAGTAAATCATAACAGTTTAATGTATTTAACAGATGCAGACCGAATGGCGATTGCAACCTATTTGAAAACAGTCGTTAGCGAAGAGCCACTGGGCTTGCCTCCGTCTAATGAGCCTCCATCATTAGCACGTGGCAAACTGGTTTATTACACCGCGTGTACTGTATGCCACCAAAATGGTGAGATGTCAGCACCGCTTTTGGGTGATTCAGCTAACTGGTATTCACGCCTTAAAACCAGTGGTTTAACCGGTTTATACCGTCGTGCGATCCATGGTTATAACTCAATGCCTGTTAAAGGTGCTTGTGTTACTTGCTCCGATAACGACATTGTTTCTGCTGTGGATTACATTCTGAATGAATCATTGACGCGTTCTGAAGTGATCGATCTGAAGAAAGGCGGTACCGCTAAATTCCCGGCGAATGGTGCGGATGTTTACACTGAGAGTTGTGCCGTTTGTCATAATGATGGAACAGATGGTGCTCCTAAAATCGGTGATAAAGCAGCTTGGAAGCCTTTGATTGCGCAAAATATGGATGTATTAATTGCAAATACCCGGCATGGTAAAAAACATCCTAAAAATGGTAATTGCACCCAATGTACTGGCAATGAAGTAATTGAAGCCATCAAGTACATGGTGAGCAAATCCAAAGAGGATGGTAATTTCTCCTTGTGGTAACGAGGTATTTAAATTGATGTTCTGAGCTGTATGTGCACCTCCGGACGCAGTGGTTTTGCAGTAAATAGGGTCTGTTGACATTTCGCTAGATTGAGCCGAAATAGGCTGATTTTCGAGCACTGAAACGCAGCATACATGAGTATGTGAGTATTGGAGCGCAGTAAATCGGTCTATTTCGGCCAAGATAGTAGAAATGTTAATAGACCCTAGAAAAATTAAATCGATTGCCAGGTATATCTGGCTTCTTGACGAGATGAGGAATTGGGATGTTAAACAGGTTAACTATCTGTAGATTAATAACGATGCTTGGAGCATTGATTGCTGGCCAGCCAGTATTCGCTGCAGCAGACGGCTGGCAGTTAAATATGTACCGTGGGGTAACTCCTATCAGTAAAGATATCTATTATCTGCACATGGTATGTATGGCTGTTTGTGCGATCATTGGTATAGTTGTGTTCGGTGTAATGATTTATTCACTGATTCACCACAGAAAATCCAAAGGATACAAGCCGGCATCATTTCATGATAATCCACGACTTGAAGTTATCTGGTCGCTTATTCCTTTCTTAATCCTTGTAGGTCTTGCGATTCCTGCTACGCGTGTCTTAATTCGCATGGATGATACCAATAAGTCTGAAGTCACCGTCAAAGTAGTAGGTTACCAATGGCGCTGGCAGTATGAGTATCTGGATCAAGGAATTAGTTTTTTCAGTACCTTGTCTACTCCTTTAGCGCAAATTCAAAATAAGCAAGAAAAAAGCGAATGGTACTTATTAGAAGTGGATAAGCCTCTAGTATTACCGGTGAACAAAAAAATTCGTTTTCTAGTTACTTCAAATGATGTGATTCACTCTTGGTGGGTTCCTGAGTTAGGTATTAAACGTGATGCGATTCCAGGGTTTATGTATGAAGCTTGGGCTAAAATCGAGAAGCCCGGAATTTATCGTGGCCAATGCGCCGAGCTTTGTGGTATTAATCATGGCTTTATGCCGATTGTAGTTGAAGCGGTAAGCCAGGAAGATTTTGATAAGTGGGTTGCATTGCAAACTCAGACACAAGATAAATACTCCAGCAGTGAAGCAAAACCTGCAGAACAAAAAACAATGACTCGTACTGAGCTTATGACTTTAGGCAAGCACAAATACGATCAACTGTGCTCTGCTTGTCATCGTATTGACGGTAAAGGTTTGCCACCAATGTACCCTGCCCTTAAAGGCAGTTCTGTTGCAGTAGGTAACCCTATTTCTCGACATATAGATATTATTCTTGATGGTATTCCAGGTTCTGCGATGCAACCGTATAAAACGCAGCTTACTGACGATGAAGTTGCCGCTATCGCGACTTATGAACGTAATGCCTGGGGTAATAATACAGATACAGAAATTCAGCCTGCAGATGTTGCTGCAGCGCGACAAAATGCAATCAAACAACCAACCATGGTTAATAAAGTTAAAGCTGGAGGTTTGCAATGAGTTACACACTGGCACATGACGACGATCACCATGATCACGGGCCTGAGCAAGGTAAGGGTATTTTAGGATTTATAAAACGTTGGTTATTTACAACGAACCATAAAGACATTGGTACGCTTTATTTATGGTTAGCAATGATAAGTTTCTTCTTGGCTGGTGGTATGGCTTTGATTATCAGAGCGGAACTATTTCAACCAGGTCATCGCTTTGTTGATCCTAACTTCTTTAACCAAATGACCACTATGCATGGTTTAATCATGCTGTTCGGGGTGGTAATGCCTGCATTCACAGGAATGGCCAATTGGCAAATTCCGATGATGATTGGTGCACCAGATATGGCTTTGCCACGCTTAAACAACTGGAGCTTCTGGATTCTGCCTTTTGCATTTACCTTGTTAATTTCAACAATGTTCCATGCTGGTGGTGGTCCTAACTTTGGCTGGACAATGTACGCACCTTTATCTACTAAATACGCGCCACCCAGTACTGATTTTATGATTTTTTCGGTTCATATGATGGGTCTTTCATCAATTATGGGTTCGATTAATATCATCGCAACTATTTTAAACTTACGTGCTCCGGGCATGTCATTAATGAAAATGCCCATGTTCGTTTGGACTTGGTTAATTACAGCCTTTTTATTAATCGCGATTATGCCGGTATTAGCTGGTGCGGTTACTATGATGCTGGCGGACCGTCACTTTGGCACAAGCTTCTTCGATGCGGCCGGTGGTGGTGACCCGATATTATTCCAGCATATTTTCTGGTTTTTCGGACATCCTGAAGTATACGTTTTAGTACTGCCTGCATTTGGTGTGATTTCAGAAATCATCCCAACCTTTAGTCGTAAGCCATTATTTGGTTACCACTTCATGGTTTATGCGACAGTCAGTATTGCCGTCTTATCGTTTGTCGTTTGGGTGCATCACATGTTTACAACCGGAGTACCTTTAGGTGCGGAGTTGTTTTTCATGTACACCACAATGCTTATTGCTGTTCCTACAGGGATTAAAGTCTTTAACTGGGTAAGTACGATGTTCAAAGGGTCGATGACCTTTGAAACGCCTATGCTGTTTGCTTTAGCCTTTGTGTTTTTATTCACCATTGGTGGTTTTACTGGATTGATGCTTGCTTTAGTTCCAGCAGACTTCCAATATCAAGACAGCTATTTCGTAGTGGCGCATTTCCATTACGTTCTGGTCCCAGGTGTTATCTTTGCATTGTTAGCCGCTACTTATTATTGGCTGCCGAAGTGGACTGGACACATGTACAATGAAACCGTAGGTAAATGGCATTTCTGGTTATCAGTACTATCAGTAAACCTTACCTTCTTCCCTATGCACTTTTTGGGCTTAGCAGGTATGCCACGCAGAATTCCAGATTACGCGTTACAGTTTACTAACTTTAACATGATGGCTACTGTGGGTGCCTTTATTTTTGGATTTTCACAATTGCTGTTTTTATATATCGTGATTAGTACAGTGAGAAAGAAAGGGACGAAAAAGGATGTTGCAACATCCAGAGTTTGGGAAGGCGCTCATGGTTTAGAGTGGACATTACCTTCGCCCCCTCCATACCATACGTTTACAACGCCACCTGAGTTTCATTAATAATTTGTAGGTAGTGAGTGTTGTATGAGTAATGAGAATAACCATCGTAAGTTACTTGCTTTTTTAAGCGCGATTGTATTGGGAATGTTTGTTTTTGGTTTTGCTTTAGTTCCCATTTACAATAGTTTATGCCAGACCTTAGGGATCAATGGCAAAACAAATAGTGAAGCAATAGCTTACGATGTAAGCAAGGCTAAAATTGCCACGGACAGAGAAGTCTTGGTTCAGTTTGTAGCCACAAATAACAGCGGTGTTCCTTGGGCATTTTATCCAAAGATACATGAAATCAAGGTACGCCCTGGTGAGATAGTAAAATTAGAGTTTTACGCGGAAAACAAAACAGATCATCCAATGACGGTGCAGGCAATACCTAGTGTGACACCAGGAATTGCAGCAAAATACTTGAAAAAAACCGAATGTTTTTGTTTTACGCAACAAACCTTAAATGGCCATGAAGCAATGAATATGCCTTTATTGTTTCATTTGGATACCGATTTACCAAAGCAGGTGAATACGATTACTTTGTCGTATACCTTATTTGATGTGACGGGCAGAGCGTAGTCCCGTCATCCAGAGCGCAGCGAAGGATCTCCCTAATGTGGCAACAGTGCTATCTTGAGGGAGAGCTTTCGCAGCACTCAGGATAGGATGACGGAAAAAAATTGCATGAATTATTGATACAGGAGACGAGAATACAATGGGAGCACAAGGTACTTATTACGTCCCCAAGCCCAGTCATTGGCCTTTGGTTGGATCATTTGGATTGACCACCTTTTTAATCGGAGCAGCGTCTTGGCTGCATCATGATTGGTATGGTCCCTATGTATTTACATTAGGGCTGGGCCTTATTATTTTTATGATGTTTGGTTGGTTTGGCCAGGTGATTTATGAAAACGGTAAAGGTGTATACGATCTGCAGGTAGATCGTTCCTTTCGTTGGGGTATGTGCTGGTTTATTTTCTCTGAGGTTTGTTTTTTTGGCGCGTTTTTTGGTGCGCTATTCTATGCCAGACTTTGGATTATTCCCTTATTAGGTGGTGAAATTCACCCAATCACGAATGTTACTTTATGGCCTGATTTTCAGGCAACGTGGCCGCTACTGGTTAATCCAAATAATAAGGTGTTCGTTGGCGCGTATGAAGCTATGGGCGCTTGGGGATTGGCTGCACTAAATACTTTAATCTTGTTAACTTCAGGAGTTACGATTACCTGGGCACATTGGGCTTTGAAATTAAATAAGCGCAGGCAGTTGTTGATTGGTATGTCTTTAACTATTGCTCTAGGTATTTTATTCTTGATTTGTCAGGCCTATGAGTATCATGAAGCTTATCATGATCTGAATCTGACTTTATCTTCAGGTATTTATGGAACTACCTTCTTCATGTTGACAGGCTTCCATGGCTTGCACGTGACTTTAGGTACCATCATGCTTATCGTGATTTTGGTGCGCTGTAAACGTGGGCATTTTACTCCGGAACGTCACTTCGCCTTTGAAGGTGTTGCCTGGTATTGGCATTTTGTTGACGTGGTCTGGTTATTTTTGTTTATTTTTGTATATTGGTTATAAATCTTTTGTAGCCCGTATTAGATACGCTAATCCGGGCTAGCGTCACTGCCATTAAGTTAAGGAAACTCCGTCGTCCAGAGCGTAGCGAAGGATCTCCCTTCAGATGGCACAGTGCCATCGTCAGGAGGTCCTTCGCTACGCTCTGGATGACGGATATTTCGGAGAAGATGCGCTTAACTTAATAGCAGTGGGGCTAACGTCACTCATAATTTAGATTTAAGAAAGGGAGCATTGGTATACCATTTCTCTTTATTCAGAATACCATCCCACCATACAGTCATTTTCTCTTCATCCATACCTTGCCATAAAACAGGGTTTAATACCAACGCATTAGCCATTCTTTGCGATAAGGCATAAGTTGCAAGCCTCGCCGGGAGTATTGCATTTTCCCACTGTTCCAGTGACTGTTGGAGTTCCTGCCCTTGATGTAATTCATCGCTTAATTTCAGGGCATCTTGTATTGCTAAAGATGCGCCACTGCCAACATGTGGCTTTAATACCACACTGGCATCACCAAGCAAAAGAGCGCCTTTAGCTATAAGCTTGTCCACTTTGACATCGACAATTTTTTGCATAAAAGGTAATGGTGTCTCACAAATCATTTGGGCCGCTGCTTTGGGTAGTTTGTTGTTGGCTAATTGATGCAGATGATTTTTAGCAGTATCCGAGAATTCTATTTGTGAGGCGGGGCCTAGAGAGGTAATTTCTTCAACAGAAAGTCGTTCATAAAACACCCAATTTAATTTTTTTACTTTGTTATGGTATATGGGATAGGCGAGTAAATGTCCTCTCTCAAAGCAATAATAAGGAATATTATTGATAAAAGGAGCTTTATCTTTTAATAAATCAAAGTCTATTGTGCCACGCCAGGCGATGTAACCAGAATAATTGGGTTCAGAATCTTGAGAAATAAGTTGTCTGCCAATTGATTGATAGCCGTCTGCAAAAACAATTAAATCAAATTCCTGTTGTTTACCATTCTCTAAAGTAATTTTATGAGGTGATTCATCATTTAACTGGACTTGAGTAATATGACACCCTGCCTGATAAATAGTATCAGGAAGGCGTTGTCTTAAATTACTAAATAAAGTATCCCAGTGTAAGCTGATGACAGAAATATCCTGTCGCCACAAACAATGACCATAATCCGGTTTGCTCGGAAGCTGGCAATAAAAACTACGACTGGTTGCTGAATGATTTGGAGTATCTTTGTCTAAAATACCCTTGGAAATTAAGTTCTGTAATAGCTCTTTTGCCATGGTAATACCCGCACCACGTGATATTAAATTCTTCGAGCGCTCAAAAACTGTGACATCAAACTTATCTTTTAATAATAAAGCTAGGGCACATCCGGCGATAGAGCCGCCAATAATTGCAATTTTCAATAGAATTCCAGATGATTAATTGTGTTAATTCGGATTAATATTTTTTTGATACAGTCCCACTAATATTGTACTTTCTAATACATGCCCTGTCATTGCTTGTAAGATGCTGTCTTTGCTTGCGCCATCGCTAAAATCCAAGACCTTATCCAGAGCGTATAAAGTGAATATATAACTGTGTGCGCCTATTGGCGGGCAAGGGCCTCGGTAGTTTAGAGTTTCCCAGCTGTTTTTACCGATTGATGCTCCTGCAGGAGTGGCAGTGCCAATTTCCAGCTTATTGAGCGTTGCGGGGAGATTAAATAAAATCCAATGCGTCCATACACCAGAATTAGCATCCGGATCTTCAACAACAAGGGCAAAGGATTGTGTTTTTGGAGGTGCGTTATGCCAGGATAAGGGAGGTGAGGTATCTGCACCTTCACAGGTGAATTGAATGGGAATCATTGAGTTGGGTTTAATTTCAGTACTTTCAAGAGTAAACGTTTTTGCTGCAAGACTTGGGCAACTCATAGTGGCGAGTAAGAGGCATAAAGGCAGGGTCAATTTGTGCATTAGGGGTAACTCCAGTAAATGCTGCATTCTGAGTTAAAGATATGCAAAACGGATAATTAATTCAATAGATTGTGGTTATAAATGTGTATTAATTAGCAAACCGGGTTGGAATTGGATTTCTTCGATGTTCATTTGATAAATAAAATGCAGTTCTGAAAATACAATTTCCTGGATCACTGCGCGACCACGAAAATACTTACCTAAAAAGGACACCTGGCTTTCTTTTTCAAAGTAATCATTGCATTTTAGCTCTAACAATTTATCAGACAGGCTGATCATTTGGCACATATGATCGTCCTGGCCAATTTTTACAACTACAAATACAGGTTGTACGGGCTGAATTAACACGTCAATCTCCGTAGATTAGTGTAAAGCTAAAATAGAAGGCTTCCCTATTTATATTTTAGTTCAAAAATACAAAAGTTGAGTGTTTTTTGTTGTTATTGTGGGGTGGTGAAAAATAAACACTTGAGATTGGAGTCATAGTTGATGGTATTGCTATTTAATTAACCTGAGTTAGGATAAGAATTAAACAAGCTATTATTAATAATCTGTATATATTATACTATAATTTTCAACCTATCTGCGCAACATCAACCCAATGCATCTATATAATTGTAATAATAAGGGGTTAAAATTTGGCTTATTAGTCCATGTTTATTGGTAATTCATCTAAAAAACCATATGTTTGTGCCGCAAGGGGTTTATATGCCAAAAATCAAAGATATTGCAATAGTAGCTAAATATGATGGCACAAATCCTGTGTGTGGTGAGGCTCCCAGAGGAGGTGATAATTTTCCGCTAATGACATCAGCAGAGCGCATAAACATGGAAAGTCGTCTATTTGATGACATTAAAAATTTAATGCACCAAGCAAATCAAACTCATTTCCAAAATAATAAACAACCAGGCACCAATGTGGAAGATCCCCACTATATTACTAGGTTGAGTACGAATGAGTTTTTTTTCTATACTCGCGAGCCGCTGACATTACAAGAGTTTGAAAAACTACAGAATAAAATAGCTGAGGATGCTCAGGAACTCTCTTCTGGAGTACAATTAGTTCTGGGTTCTTTTGCTGTACTAACTTCTAATAATCAAGTAATGAATGTCACGCCACATATTACTTGCGGACAACTTCCATCCTTTAATTTTTTAATCAAAAATAGTTTTTCAGACATTGATGTGCGCTATACGAACCCTGAAGACGACTATGAATCTTTGGCAGTGTTAGTCGCATCAACAGAATCACCCCAGATACCTCAAATCAAGGTTAATGGCGTTCTTCAATCATTTACCTTTAATAATGTTGTTCAGTGTAAAACCGCCGGTGGAGAGCCATTCCTAACCGCAGTAGATATTTGTTTAGATCACTCTAATGGTGTTGCGAAGGCCAATATCGAATCCCTTGTGAAGGAAAAACCTGATGTGATAGACCAGCCCATTTCGCATATGGTTATAGCCAATAGTGTAGGCTTACATTCGCAACATTGTTTTGGGCCTATCATGCATGTCGATCCCAAATACTCTCTAGGGCAATGTAAACTGGACGCTGCTCAGGTTAAAAGGCCAACAAAAAAAGGAGTGTTTGGAAAGGATGAGTTTAGAATATATGAATTAGAGGCAACCACTTGTCAAACTTTAGCAGAAGCCCAAAAATTCCTTCAGTATTCAACTAAAATTTTGGATTATTTTAAAAATACACAATCTAATAATAAGAATTTAGTTCCTATTGACCTTTTAGCATTAGACGAACAAATAATTCATTATAAATACTCGATAAAGGAATTTAATCAGGCAAGTACGATTAAAGAGAAACAAGATATTTTAGATAAATTACATACGGAGATGTTGCCTCTTGTGTTTAAAGAAGCAATTCAATCTCTTGAAAAATTAAAATTTGGGGATAACGATAATGAAATGCAACAATTTATAGCTGGCAAAACACTCCTATTTAACGCAGCAGGTTCAAATGATATGAAACAAGCTGTTTTAGATGAATTAAATAGCACCATAAAAAAACTCGAGATTAATGAAGCAAGTGCTTACATTAAAACAGTTGCTGATGATTTTAGACTGAATGCTAATCGGTGGACGATAAAAATGACGACAAAAGCAAATGCTATAGACAGTGCTATGAGTAAACTTTCAATTGAGGAGCGATGTAACTTTCTTAGCCCTGATTCGCCCAAATTAGACTCGTCTAAAGAAGAGAAGATATTTGAAGCTTTAGCCTACCGCCGTAATCTTTTCAGGGGAAATCGGGTGGAAGAGAAGGAGCGGGATAAGATGGGGACCTATAAAAAATTTAAGGAAATGTTTCTAGATGGCGTAGCTTCCCCTAAAGAGCGAATATTTACTCCTAAGCCATTAGAGGGGGGGGAGGATATCAAACAGGCAACAGTTATATGTCAATCATTTAAAAGAAAGCTAAGCAGTGCAACAGAAAGCAAGGAGGCAACACCAAATGGAGAGAATGCTCGATTAGGTCCACAATTATAAACCGTGATTTTGAGAAAAATTTTGGAATGACAATGAAGTTGTTGTTTATAGTTATCTAAGATAACGACGTATTATGACATTGTATAACTTATTTGGAGATCATATGAGACAAGCGGTTCGCGATAAAATAAATGCTGATATAGAGAGCGCTAAAGTGAATTTAGCACACTTGCAAATAGATGATGAGGAAATTCAAGAAATAATGCAAGAAATCAAACGACTACAGCCTAATGTTACTGTAATAAAATTAGATAATAATAAGTTGAGTGATAAAGGGGCGCTTATTTTAAGAGACTGTGATTTTCCTAAGCTAACTAAGCTTGATTTACAGTTTAATAGTATAGGAAGAGAGGGGGCCATCGCTGTATTTGGTCTAAAAAATGAATTAAGCCATCTTGAGATTCTTTTTCATGGAAATAAAATAACCGATGTAGACGAAATGGAGGATATTAAAAACTCCGCTCTTAACCCGGGTGGATTAACCCCATAGTTAACGTGAGTTTGGGATAAGAAGATTCCACCTACCTCCGCACGAACGGAGAAAGGTACCGTATTTTTGATCAGGCCAAACAACGTGGTGGTGAGGCATTATGCAATGAAATTAAATGATTCTCACCTGTTGCTTGGTGCCCTTTTAATTACTTAATTGGTCAATAATTTTTTGCAGACTATCGGCACTGTCATACCGAATCACTAAAGAGCCTTTTCCTGCTTTACCAGGCTTTAGCTTGATAGGAGCTTGTAGTTGTCGCGCTAAAATACTTAGCTCTTCTTGATACAGATACCCTGTTTTTTCTACAGGTTCTTTGTCAACCAGCTTACCGGCCTTAATGCGCTCAACCAATTTCTCGGTTTCACGAACCGACAGATTTTTGGCGACAATCAATTGTGCTGCTTGATTTTGTTGTTCTTCTTCAAGCATCAATAAAGCACGTGCGTGTCCCATATCAATATCGCCGTGTTCCAGCAATTTTTTTACCGCAGTTGATAAGGATAACAAACGTAAAAAATTACTCACCGCAGTACGTGACTTACAGAGTAAATCCGCGACTTGTTGGTGTGTTAAGGAGAATTCATTGGTTAATCGGTGCATGGCACGTGCTTGATCCATGGCATTTAAATCTTCGCGCTGTAAATTTTCAACCAAAGCCATAGCCATAGCAGTTTCATCATCAACCTGCTTTAAAATGACCGGGACTTCTGTCAAACCAGCAATTTGACTGGCGCGCCAGCGTCGTTCACCAGCAATAATCTCATAGCGACCACTACTGAGTTCACGCACTAAAAGCGGCTGCAATAGGCCTTGTTTTTTAATGGACTCGGCCAGTTCAGTTAATGGCGCTTGTTCCATTTCACCGCGTGGCTGGTACTTTCCAGGTTGCAAACATTCTACTGAAAGTCTTAAACTTTCAGTCTGGGGTTTGTCAGTTAAAAGAATGCCGCTTGGCTGGCTTAGCAAAGCAGATAAATTGCGCCCTAAACCACCGCGTTTTACTGTCATAAATACCTCATTTATCCCGTTACTTTCTGTTTATTCATCAGCTCGGAAGCCAGTACCATATAGGCTGCTGCACCGGGTGATGTTTTGTCATACTGTAATGCTGGCATGCCATGACTTGGTGCTTCGGCAAGTCTGACATTACGTGGCACTACAGTTCTATAAACCTTCGCGGGAAAGTGTTCGATTAATTGTTTGGATACATCGGAACACAAACGGTTGCGCGCATCATACATGGTTCGTAATACACCCTCGAGAATCAGGCGAGGGTTTACTGAGGCTCTAACTTGTTCAATCGTTGAAAGTAGTGCCGCCAAACCTTCTAAGGCATAATATTCACATTGCATAGGAATAAGTACGGAGTCTGCAGCGACAAAGGCATTAATCGTCAACGTGTTTAATGCAGGAGGACAGTCAATCAGAATGTAGTCGTATCTGCTTTGTATGGGATGTAAGGCTTTATATAAAAAGGTTTCACGATGGTTGCGTTCCATCAGGCTGACTTCGGCTACTGTTAAATCATCATTACCAGGCAGCAAATCATAACCACAGGTTGTGGTCAGGCATGCTTGTTCTGCAAGGCAATCATGCAGTAAAACGTCATTGGTGGTGTGGACCAGTTGATTCTTATCAACACCACTTCCCATGGTTGCATTACCTTGTGGATCCAAATCGATTAATAAAACATGTAGGCGATTGGCAGCCAGGGATGCAGCTAAATTAATGGCAGTAGTGGTTTTGCCTACTCCGCCTTTTTGATTGGCAATGGCTATGACTTTCGCCATGATTAATTCCTTCTTTAAGAGCCTTATTTTAGAAAGCGGTCATCTTCTGCGTGGTTTATTCGCAAATAAATCAGGCCGTTCACCAATATATATTATATATTCTGGGTTAGTTCGATGAACTCGTGCTGTTTTCTATAAGAACACAACAGCGTTCCCCATCAACACCTTCAAAAGTATAGGGTTCTACTTTGTAGTTTTGCTTTATTTCGAGCAGTTCGGCTTCAGGATAACGCCCCTTCATTGCCAGCCATATTCCATCTTCGGCAACTAGGTGCTCTGTCCATTGAACCATTTGGGCAAGACTGCTAAACGCTCGACTTATTACTGTATCAAAACCTTGAGCCGGGCGGTAGTTCTCGACTCTAAATTGTACTATTTCAAGATTTTTTAAGCCTAACTGCCGCTTTACCTCATTAAGAAAGCGCGTTTTTTTACCATTGGAGTCTAATAATACAAAACTCTTTTCAGGATGAGCAATTGCCAGTGGAATTCCGGGTAAACCTGCACCTGTTCCCACGTCAATTATTCGCTCGCCTTTAAGCCAAGGCAAAATCGCAACACTGTCTAAGATGTGTTTGCCAACCATGGATTCCAGATCGCGAACAGCGGTTAGATTATATGCTAAATTCCACTTTTTAAGTAAGAATAAATAATCTAATAATGGGGCGCTAAACGAATTAAGAGCAAATTGCTCGAGCCCTTGCTCGAGCAGCAATTTTATATCCACATTGTCGGTCATGCTTCAAGCCGTTGTTTTTTTATATGTACTAATAATAGAGATAACGCAGCAGGAGTTATTCCTGAAATACGTCCCGCTTGTGCCAGTGTAGCTGGTCTTATCTTGGTAAGCTTTTGGATTGCTTCATTGGATAAGCCCGTTACTTCGCCGTAGTTTAGCGACTCAGGTAAGATGGTGTTTTCTTGCTTGCGCATTTTTTCAATGTCTTGGTGCTGACGCTCAATGTAACCGGCGTATTTATTTTGGATTTCGATTTGCTCACTGACTTCAGCTGGCAGTTCCGGCAGCTCCAGATCATCAAGCATTAATAAATGTTGGTAATTAATTTCAGGGCGCTTTAAGAATTCGGATGCTCTATTATCGTGCTGCATGGGTTTTTCGAGAATGTCTTTAAACACCTCGTTATGGCCTACGCGAACCCAGGTATTATGTAATAAGGCTTGAGTCTTTTCGATGGCTTCACGTTTTTCAGAAAATTGCTGCCAACGTGCATCACTGACCATACCCAATTCACGACCTTTGGCAGTTAAACGTAAGTCTGCATTGTCTTCACGGAGCAATAATCGGTATTCGGCACGTGAGGTAAACATTCTATAGGGTTCTTGAGTACCGCAAGTAATTAAATCATCAATCAAGACACCAATATAAGCCTCATCACGACGAGGACACCATAATTCTTTGTCTTGAACTTGCAAGGCGGCATTCATGCCGGCGATGATGCCTTGTGCTGCTGCTTCTTCATAACCTGTAGTTCCGTTAATTTGTCCGGCAAAGAATAAATTGGGAATCGACTTGGTTTGCAAAAATGCAGTCAGTCCGCGCGGGTCAAAATAATCGTATTCAATCGCGTAGCCCGGGCGGGTAATGTGAGCGTTTTCAAAGCCTTTAATGGTGCGTACAAATTGAATTTGTACGTCAAAAGGAAGGCTTGTAGAAATGCCATTAGGGTAAATTTCTTCAGTGGTTAAGCCCTCAGGCTCTACAAAGATTTGATGCGATAGTTTATCAGCAAAACGCACGACTTTATCTTCAATTGACGGACAATAACGCGGTCCAATCCCTTCAATGACGCCAGCATACATCGGTGATTGATGCAGGTTGTTGCGAATAATGTCATGAGTGGCTTCTGTCGTATGAGTGATATGGCAGGAAACTTGCTCTGGATGATCGCTGACTTTGCCTAAATAAGAAAATACAGGGATTGGTGTGTCACCAGGCTGCGCTTGCATTTGGCTGTAATCCAGGGAGCGTCGGTCGATACGTGGAGGCGTTCCTGTTTTTAAACGGCCAACAGGTAAATCCAGCTCGCGTAAGCTGTGTGCCAAGGCAATAGCAGGAGGATCGCCAGCGCGTCCACCAGAAAATTGGCTCATGCCGACATGTATCTTTCCACCTAAAAACGTACCGACAGTCAGAACGACCGCGCGAGCACGTAAGGTATAACCCATTTGCGTCACTACACCGCTTATACGGCCACCTTCAATAACTAAATCATCAACGGCTTGTTGAAATAAGGTCAAATTAGGTTGGGATTGCAATTGTTCTCTGATAGCCTGGCGGTAAAGCACACGGTCTGCTTGCGCACGTGTGGCACGAACTGCAGGGCCTTTGGACGCATTAAGCGTACGAAATTGAATGCCGGCTTTATCCGCAGCTTTCGCCATGGCACCATCCAAGGCATCAATTTCTTTAACCAAATGGCCTTTACCGATTCCACCAATGGCTGGATTGCAGGACATTTGTCCTAATAAATCCATATTATGCGTCAGCAATAAAGTCTGCGCACCCATACGGGCTGCGGCAAGGGCTGCTTCGGTGCCCGCATGTCCGCCACCAACTACAATAACATCATATAATTTTTCAAGATTCATATTGGATAATTAATTGTGTAACAAAAAGAGCAATTATACACTTTTTTTACAATTATTCTAAGCGCTTTGGTAGAAATTATGCGGATTACACGGGGAATTTGAGCAAAGAAAGTTGTTTTAATTTTATTTTTTATTATTTAAGCAGGTATTAGCCTGAAAAAGATACTACTCTTTCAGGCTATATGGACCGTTTAGGCGCGAAGATTTTTTGCGGCTTCCTCTATAATTTGTATAGATTCTCCATTCGCGGTCTGCAGCAATTTTTGAGTTTGGGATGTAGCAAAAAATAGGAATTTATGTGAGCCTGGGTCAGTAAAAGATTGGGTTGAAAACGGTTGCAGCTTTCCTTTTGATTGATTCATAACGGCCTCTACACCTGCTTTTGTTATGGGCAACCATTGTAATGGGTGTCTTAATAAACTGTAATCGGCGTCTGTTGGAATCATGCCTAATAGATTAAAAACAAAGATATCATGTAATTCCAGGTTATCTTTTAGCAAGCCATAAGAGGGGTGATTATGTACAAATTTTAAAAATAATTCTTTAGGCGTTAAGGTAACGATGTCTTTTTTATATTCTTCAGCAAATAGCTGTTTAATTAAGAGTACTCTATCTAATTGAGCGCCTACGGCAGTCTGCGAAAAGAGATTTTTTTGCTTATGGTAGGCCAATAAACGTTGTGGATTTAATGAGTCCAATACGTGTTTAATAAACTCTTTAGAAAAGGGTACTTCTGCTTGCGGCAGTCCCGCCAACCATACTCTGATGGGAAACACATTCTCAATGGCTTTTTCCACTGGAGCTTTAGTACCATTACCTACTGGCATAACTTTGCTTATGTTGTAATTATCTTCTGGCATGATTCGCTCATGATCAATGCTCTGCATTTTGATGGGTTCGCCCGGCACATCAATAAGAAGCGTATTGCCTGGGTTGCAATCCTGGGCGCCAAGTAACACTTGTAATAAAAAATTCTCCTGAAAGGAGCTTATATCAATGCGCTCCAATTGCCGCTTAGCAACTTGGCGTTTTGCATGCAGCCTAGCTTGCTCTGCTGCTGATGGTTCGAAAGGACTAAGTGCTTTAGGTTGTATATTAAATAAACTATTGAACCATTGCGCACCATCTATGGTATTCGGGGTTATTTTTTGGATATGGAGTAATTGTACCAAACGGTTTTCTCGGGTCTGAGCACTAAATGCTTTCGATTTAAGATTAAGTACTGCTTTGGCCAGAGTATCTTGTAGCTTGACTGAGTTTTTTATCTGGCTTTCCGATGCGTGGTCTTGATTTTCGCTATCAATGAAATTGCTTGTTTTTTGTCTTGAGAGCATTAGGTTATCGCTGGGTAATTGAGCGTGTACTTGACCGAGTTGGTTTTGTATCACATTAACCTTGCTTAAAGTATTGGCTGGAATCAAGTCTTTAAATCCCATAATTTCCGCCATTTCCCTAGCGGCTATTTCTGATAATGTATCTGCCGCTGCAGTTTTTTTAATATACAGTGTTCCAGAGGGAGTGACCGTTTTAAACGCATCATTACGGCGTCCTAAGACTTTTTCCACAGTTGCGATTTGTAATGGTGTATTTTCTTCTAAAACCAATGGATTCTTGGCGGTGGTATGAGCACTTTCGGGGGCATGATCTTGGGGTAAGTTTAAATGTAAGCCCTTCAATAATTCCTGAGGCGCTACTTTACGACGTTGCAAGTAAAGGTCAATTTCATTTTTTAATGCCTCATCAGCGGTTGTTTCTTTGAGTTCTGACAGACGCATATTTTGGCGATTATAAAAATAATCTGAAATTTTGGTAAACGTGGCAATGATTCCAGTAATAATTAAGACAGGGGCTGCAACAAGAGCAATGCCAATAAATGGAATAGCCCAAAGTACAGGGAAAAAAATAGCTGGGATTGCCAGAGCAAGAAGTGAGAGCATTAATGTTGTACCTAATGTTCTTAGGTAATGACGGTTATCTAAAGTGAACCAAAAATGCCAAAAACGATTGTATTGAAACATTAGTTTATCCTGTTGCGGTAATTAATACGTATAAAAAAAGCACATAATACCATGTGATGTTCAAAATGGATATAATTTAGTCTTCGCTGCTAGTGTGTCCGGGCGTCGGGGGAGCAAATTATAGGTAGCTGACAAAAAAACATCGTTGTGGTTATAACAAAGCAGCATTGGGGCACTAGCCAATAAAAATGCTCGTGGGGCTATGTTAATAACTGGTGAGGCTTATCGTATGCCACAAGAGTGAAAGGACAAGCTGCGGCACATAGGGCGAGGGGTGACCTATTGCATTTCTACTGCACGCAGTCATTAATGATTGCGTGCAGTAGAATTAAAAATTATCGGCACGTTGGAAATTTAAAAGCGGCAATCACAGTGCTCCAATTGTAATTCCCAGATGATTGAATATACTCGGTTGTATACCAAAATGTGCAATCATCGCTTGGATCAATAGCCATACTACTGTAATCCCCCCAACGATTACCAGCAAGTTGAGATCCTCCGCCGTTCGCGATGGTAAGTTCAGTACGCATTGTGTTACGGGGATCATAAAATTCACGTCCGGTATATCTAACGGATGGAAATAAATTAGGTCCTGAAACACTGTAACCAAGGGCTATATTTCCATTTTTATCCATGGCCATACTACCCATCCAACGAGCATTACCGTCTTGTTGGGTATACGTCCCTTGTTGATAAACAATTGCGGTGCCTTGATTATTCATCCTGATTTCATACCAACGGATTCCAGGGATCTGACCTGGAGTTTGAACGGTATGATTAACCACCATGGATTGAATTCGACCAAAATTACGATAAGCCAAACGATACATGGGGCGATCCGATAGTACATCGAGATTAGCATTAGTCCCTGGTTGAACAGCACAATTCATATCTGGATCATTGCAAACAGTAGGATTAAACGGATCTACCATCAGTGCAATAGGTCCAGAGAATCGGCTGTTATAGGGATTTTTCCAATCCACATGAAACTTCCACATTGCTAATCTATCTTGTAAGGTAACTCCATTTGCATTTTGAAAAAGACCCACAAAAGAGTTTGGTGCACCAACGGGAGGAAGAGTCGTACCGTCTAAATCTGCAGGAAGGAATATACCTGCTGGTGGTGTAGGTTTAGAACATTGCATGGTCGCGGCATTTCCAGCCAACATATTAGTACGATCATAAGCACACGCTTCCGCCGCTTGGGAAGGAGCCGTAACAAAATCTGGTGGCGCAGTCCCGAATACAACAAAACTCATATAATATGCGTCTGGCCATACGCCCAGCTTTCCATAATCATTGAAATCGGTACCAAAATTAAACGAATAGCGATTATAGGTTCCCGTTGCATCAGGTGTTGTAGAAACAGCAATACATTGAAAATATGGAGGAATTTTCTGGTCATTATTATCTGTATTAAAGGCAAATTGCGTCAACACCCAACGATTGGCGATTCGGTCGTATTTAACAATAGGATCTCCTCGATTGGAGGTTTCACATAGACCACCAAATCCACTCCACAGCGTATTCCCAGGAAGTGGTCCTAGAATGCGCCGTCCTGTAGCTTTATTAAATACGACATAACTGTTGTTAACCCACTGGACAATTTGAGTCAGTCCAACCGATGCATTAGTATCTGGTGGAATAACGTTAACCGTAAAACCAGGAAAACCAACCCCAAGACCTAGAAAACTAAGACCAGGAGTAGTCACAAGATCCAGTCCTCTTCCCGCTTGAATAGCCTCATCTTTTTGAACAAGGTACGATGGATTTAGTTTTAGCGGTACCTTGTATAAAGGAGCAATCTGATGGGTTTGTGCTAGTGATCTCTGAGTATCGGTCATTTCTCTTAGGGGTTTGGAGACACTGTGTTTTACCTCCGGGATCACTCTCACTTGTGGTGTAGCTGCTAACGATGCTTCTGCAAACAAACTACCACATAAAGCCGTAATAAGACCGAATATAATGTTGAGTCCTTTCACAATTTTTACCTCCATATAATAATATAATCAGACTACTTCTGATAAACAGCAGGTAATTGATTGGGTATTGTGTATCGTATACCGATTGAGGCCATATTGTAAAAAAGATTGCTAATCGGCGTGCTATCAAACTGGCTGATACCACTCCAACTTAATAAAACAGAAACATTAGAGTTGTATTGATATTGCACCCCTGCGCCATAAGTCAAGGCTGCTTGAGTACTGCTTTGAGAATAATTACCTGGGTTAAAGAAAATCTCATTTTCTGGATCATTAACAGAAAATGTAGAGAACAATGCTGCAGCTCCCAGTTTAGCAAATAAATTTATTCGGTCATTATCGATAGGAATGTAGCCAACAACATTGCCCCCAACAGACTGGCTGTCTAAATTACCACTCATATTTCCAGTCGCTGTAGTCAGTTGGCCTGCAAATGTGCTTAAACTTTGCTGTCCCCAATATGTGTAGTTTGCTTCAATCCCAAAGAACGATCTAAAGTTGAACCCCAGATCAGCATACGCACCAACTGCCCCACGTGAATTGAGTCCATATACATCAGTAATCCCTCCAGTTAGCGTACCACCACTGTCGACAAATCCTGCACTAGGAGCCGTAATAATATTAGGGCCTGCGCTCACACCAACACCTACATCACCATAATATCCTGTTTGTATAGCAAAACTGAGGCTGGGTAGCGTCAACAAAATTACACACGTCCATTTAATAGATTCTTTCATGTGATACACATTCCTTATGTAATTGATTTTGTAACCATTCACCACGTTCACCAAAAAGCCATATTTGGCGCATCTTGAGAGATCTTGACGTGGTCAAGTAAATTGATACACTCAGTTAAGCTGCACTTACTAATTTATCCGTCTGCATTTCAAACTGATTTGGGCTTTTATATCCCAAGTATGAGTGCAGTCGGACTGAGTTATAAAACATAGTAATATAATTTAATATATCCTGTTTTGCCTCATCCCTAGTTTTATAAAAACGCCATTGCACGCGCTCTTGTTTTAAACTACCAAAGAAACTCTCAGCAACGCTATTGTCCCAACAGTTTCCTTTTCGACTCATACTACCAATACCCTGATGTTTCTCCAGTAAATTTCGGTATAATTTACTGGCATATTGAGCTCCTCTATCTGAGTGAACAATAAACCCAACTTGAGGCTTGCGCTGCCAGATTGCCATCTTTAATGCATCGCAAACTAGACTCGCCTCCATCCTGGAATTAATACTCCAGCCCACGACTTTCCTTGAATATAAATCAATAACTACTGCAAGATAAAGCCAACCCTCTTGCGTCGCAATGTAAGTAATATCTGAGACATAGACACAATTTGTTTCGGGTGCGTAAAACACTCTCTTTAACACATTCTCAAAAATAGGCAGTTGGTGGTTGCTATTTGTCGTCGCTTTATATTTTTTATGATAGCGCACAAACACACCAGCCTCCTTCATTAATT
>JARLJQ010000016.1 GCA_031291115.1 Legionella sp. | reverse complement strand
TTCACCACATTTTGAATGCTTTAGGGAAAAAGTCAGATTTGAGTGCAGGTTGAGAGATCTTGATTCAAAAAAAGCGCAGCATACAGAGGTATGTGAGCATTTTTTTGAATCAAGATCTCTCAAGATGCGCCAAATATGGCTTTTTGGTGAACGTGGTGAATGGTTACGAAATTTCTTTAGCATCCGCAGTGATAATGACATCAGGGATACAAGACTCAGAAGTACACAGCGATTAATCCTGCAACTTTAATCGCTCTTCCGACTTAGCAATGGCCTTACGAATAGCCGCAGCTTCTTCCGATTGTGCTGGTGCTAATTTCAATAATCGCTGCCAATAAGTAATCGCCTCTTCATAAGCATGATTTACAAATGCATTCATAGCAAGCATAGATAAAGCATCAGGCTGGTTGGGATTATTTTTTAATAAATGCTGAAATAGACCAGTAATTTGTGCATTGAATTGACGGTTATTCAATTGCCATAAACTGTGCGCGTAATTCACTTCGAATTGCTCATTAGCGGGATCCAACTGATTCGCTTTGGCATAAGCTGCCACTTCATTTTTTCGATCATTTTGACCGGCATACAAGCGTCCTAAAAGATACCAACCTTTTGCGCTTTTTAGCGAGTCATCAAGACGTGCACGTAATTTTTCAATCAACTCTTGTGGACTTTTAATATTCTTTAGCATGTTCTGTGCTTGCGACTGAGACTCTTGATGTTGTAGGTAGTCCTGCCATTTAGCAAAGTCACCCCAGAAATAATACCCTGTAAATGACAAAGCAAAAATAACCGGAACCAACAACAAGCTAACCAATAAATGACGTCTTAATGGATAAACAATTAAAGCACAGGCAAAAAGAGTGATGCCAAACAAGAAACCCAGTAACCACCATTCATTCATAAACAATTCTCTTTAAAAATCAGACCGGTTTTCTAAAACAGGTTCGCCAAAAAATAATAAAACCCAAAACCAGAAACAAAGCAGGTCCAAACCATAACAAATAAGTTACTGCCTTTACCGGTGGCTTAAACAGAATGAAATCCCCATAACGTGACGTCATGTAATCACTGATTTCACTATCACTCTTTCCTTCTTTCACCAAGCGATATACTTGAGCGCGTAAATCCTTGGCCAAATCGGCATTAGAATCTGCTAAATCCTGATTTTGACAAACCAGACAACGCAAATCTTTTAAAAGATGATTAAACTGTGCTTCCTGACGCGCTGAATCCAAAGGATAAAAACTGCTTGCCCATAGCGGTGTGGTGCTTAAAAAAACAAACAAACTCAAACAAATCCAACCTAACTTCTTCATGCAGTCTGCTCCAATTGCTTCATCAAAGGCAAAATCTTTTGTTGCCAAAGCTCTTGGGTCATCACCCCTGCATGGCGGTAACGAATAATACCTTTTTTATCAATAACAAAAGTTTCTGGTGCACCATAAACGCCTAAATCAATAGCGACTTTCCCATCTTGATCCTGGACCACTACTTTATAAGGATTTCCCCATTGCTCCAGCCATTGCTGAGCATCTTCTGATTTATCTTTATAATTCAAACCATAAATTGGAACGCCTTCACGTGCCAATTGCAACATGAAGACCTGTTCTTCAGTACAGGCAGCACACCAACTGGCCCAAACATTCAGTAAAACTACTTGCTTACGAAGTTGCGTCGAACTAAAGGGAGAATCAGGATGCTGCAACTGCGGCAAACTAAACTCAGGTAAGGATTTACCAAGCTGAACTGAGGGCAAATCTCTTGGATTCAAAGACAAACCACGCCACAGAAAAATGCTCAAAAAAATAAAAAGAACTATGGGAATAGAACGCCAACCAATTTTCTTCATGCAGCAAGCTCCTTTTTTGACTGTCTGTTTTTATAATAGCGTCGGTCGGTTAAAGCTAAAAAACCACCCGCCAAAATCATAAACCCACCAGCCCAAATCCAACGGACAAAAGGCTTGTAATACAATCTTACCGACCAGGAATCATCCGTTAAAGGCTCGCCTAGAGCCACATAAATATCTCTAAATGGCGTTACATCAATTGCCGATTCGGTCATAGCCATCTGCCCAATCGTATACAGTCTTTTTTCAGGATAAATAATCTTGGTTTTACCTTGATGACTGACTTTAAACTCAGTCTTGGTGCCTTTATAATTAGGTCCACTCAAAGGTTCCTGACGAACAAATTCAATTGTATAACCCACTAAATCCATTGCCTTTCCAGGCTCCATTTGCACGTCATCCTGCACGCCATAAGTAGTAGACACGGCGATACCAATCACTGAAGCTGCCACACCTAAATGCGCCAAAATCATGCCCCAGTAGGCTTGCCCTACAGCGGTAATTCCTCGGTCATAAATACGTTTATATACTGCCTGAGCAGAACTCAAAATAATCCAACATGCTAAAACCAAACCCAGAAACGCCGAAGTATCAAATGCACTGCGCGTACCAAATATTAAAAGCAAGGGTAATAAAAAACTCAGTACAGCAACACTACGCAGCTTTTTAACTACTTTACTCAAACTGTCACTATTCCACTTTAAATGCACACCAATACCCATCAAGAGCAACATAGGGATCATCAATGGAACAAAGACTGCATTAAAATAAGGAGCACCTACAGATAATTTACCCAAACCCAAACCTTCAATCAGTAAAGGGTAAACCGTGCCCATTAATACAGTAAGCATGATTACAACTAAAAAAACATTATTTAATAATAAAGCACTTTCACGAGATACAGGACTTGGACTATCGCTAGTTTGTAAGGTTTGCGCTCTACAAAGAAACAATACTAAAGAACCGCCAATAACCAGTAACAAGAACCCTAATATGTACAAACCACGCTGTGGGTCTACCGCAAAAGCATGCACTGAAGTCAAAACGCCAGAGCGAACTAAAAAAGTACCGATTAAACTTAAAGAAAAAGCAGCAATAGCAAGCAACATCGTCCAGGCTTTAAATTGCTGGCGTTGCTCCGTAACCGCTAAAGAATGCACCAAGGCAGTACCTACTAACCAAGGCATAAATGAAGCATTTTCAACCGGATCCCAAAACCACCAACCACCCCAACCTAATTCTCTATAAGCCCACCAACTGCCTAAAGTAATGCCCGCAGTCAAACAACACCAGGCAGCCAAAGTCCAAGGTCTGGTCCATTTAGACCAACTTGCTTCAACCTTACCAGCCCATAAGGCTGCAATAGCAAAAGCAAAAGCCACAGAAAAACCAACATAGCCCATATACAACATTGGTGGGTGAAATAAGAATCCTGGGTCTTGCAGCAAGGGATTTAGGTCACGGCCTTGAGTATTTAATACTTGAAACTGCCTTAAAAACGGATTGGATGCTGTAAGTAAAAACAGGATAAAGCCGATACTTAACCAGCCGAGTACGACTAAAACGCGCGTACGCATTTCTCGATCCAGACCGCTGCTAAAAAAAGCAACCATCAAGGTCCAAAAACTAAGAATAGCCACCCATAACAACATGGAGCCTTCATGACCGCCCCAAACCGCGCACAGCTTATAAAACCAAGGCAAGGCAATACTTGAATTACTAACTACATAAATAATAGAAAAATCGTCGTTTAAAAAAGAGATCGTTAGAAAAATATAAGACAAAGCCACGAAAAAAAACTGACACATCACGTAGTTTTTTGCTGACTCCATTAAATCCTGACGCTTTAATTGCAAACCAATTAATGGAATTAAAGCCAACACAATTGAAGAAATCAAAGCTAAAATCAGCGCAAACAATCCCAACTCAGCAATCATGATTTCACCTTTTTAGCTAAAGCTGCTTTCACTTCAGGTGGCATATAATTCGCATCATGTTTTGCCAAAACGCGTTCTGCCTGAAAATTCTGGTTATCAAGCAATTGCCCTTCAACCACCACGCCCTGTTCTTCACGAAATAAATCAGGAAGAATTCCAGTGTGTGAGATCTTAAGTGAATGCGTGTAATCAGTAATTTTAAACGTGACACCTAAACCCTTTGCCGCGCGTACAAACGAACCTTTTTCAACCATGCCACCCACACGAATAGAATGTTTTAATGGCGCCTGACCTGATGCAACATCAGAAGGTGAATAAAATAAATTAATGTTTTGATTTAAAGCATACAAAACCAAGCCAGTAGCTGCCGCTACAACCGATAAGCTAAGTACCAAAATCACAAGTTTACGTTTACGGGCTGGATTCATAGGTTATCGCTTAAACCATTGTTGCAATTTTTTTTGCGTCTGTTTCTTTTTCCATTTCATTCCCAAAACATTCATCACTAAAACAGCGCAAACCAAACCATAAGCAGGCCAAACGTACATAGAATAACCGCCCATAGACAACCAATCAAAAAATTGACTCATTTAAGCCCTCCTTCAAATTGAACTTTAACCCAGGATTGCCTTTTTTCGCGCAGCAACAACTCGTGACGTGCTTTTTCTAAAATAATCCACAAGGAATATAAAAAGAAACCCATAAGGGTTAATAATAATGGATAGAGCATACTGCCATCTATCTTAGGCTTTGCAAAAACAGACAAAGTAGAACCTTGATGCAAGGTATTCCACCAGTACACTGAATAATGGATTATAGGTAAATCAATAAAGCCAACCAAAGTTAGGATAGCAATGATTTGATCACCGTCTTCTTTGTTTTTTACTGATTGATGTGTGGCGAGAATAGCAGCATATAATAACAAAAGTATTAATTCTGAAGTCAAACGCGCATCCCAAACCCACCAGGCGCCCCACATAGGCTTACCCCAAATACTACCAGTGACCAGAGCAAGAAAGGCCATGCAAGCACCTATCTGCGCCACCAAGCTAATAAGCAAACCCGCTATTTTAATGCGCCAGACTAAAAGCAATATCGCCAGAAAACCCATCCAGCCATAAAGAGCCATAGATAAAAACGCACTGGGAACATGCACATAAATAATGCGAAACGCATCGCCTTGCTGGTAGTCAGGCGGCGTAAACGCTAAGCCCCAAACCACTCCAATAAGAAGAGTAATAAGCGCGCAGGCAGCAATACCAGGAATAATGCGCCCAGCAAAAGCATAAAACGATTTAGGAGAAGCCAGTTGGTATAATAATTTCCACATAGGAATAATTGAAATAAAAAGAGGCGGATTTTACCATGCATCTGCACTTTATCAAAATATATTAGCTTTCCATCTATATTATTCAGCATGACTCACGCGAATTACCCCGGCAATTGCATAAGGTAAAAACCCTACAGCAATAACAGACATTGCTAATAACAAAGCCAAATAACCACTAATGGGCAAGCCCTGCATGGCAACATTCAACGTACCACTACCAAAAATAAGCAAAGGCAAAGTTAAAGGCAATAAAATTAAAGCCATCAGCACGCCTTTCTGATGAACTCCCACACCAAAAGCCGCAACCAAGGCACAAAGAAAGAGTAATGCCGGAGTACCGCAAACAATAGTCAGGGCTAAAACTAAAGACTCCCAGCCACTTAAGGAAAAAAGCAGTGCGACCAAAGGACATAAAATAAGTAAAGGCGGCAAATTAAATAACCAATGAGCAATGACTTTCGCGCTCACCAATAAAGGCAGGGATTGCCCTGAAACCAGCCATTGCTCCATAATTCCTTGCTCATAATCCTGCTGAAACAAACGCTCTGCTGAAAGCAACATCGATAAAAGAATCGCCATCCAAACCAATCCAGGAGCAACAGTACGCAGCAAATTAATTTCAGGCTTTAAAGTCAAAGGAAACATAAACAAAAAAATCAATAAAAACAAACAGGAATTAACCAAAAATCGTACCTGACGCACTTGAATCAACAATTCACGCCGACACTGTTTCATAAATAAATAAAGACCAGAGATCACAAGCAATGCTCCTGATAATCCGACTCATGCAAGGGCAATTTTTGATGTGACGTCAGCAACACGGCTCCACCCTGTTTACGATGCATATCAATTTTAGCCATAATTAACTCCAAAGCTCGGTCATCTAATGCCACCAAAGGCTCATCAAGCAACCATAATTTGGCTTCAGACATCCATAAACGCAATAACCCAACTTGTCGCCGCTGCCCTGCCGATAAAAGCCCACTTGGCGAATCAAGATAATGTTCGAGTTTAAAAATCGCAGCCAATTCGTCTATATCATTCTCATGGTAGTGAAGATCAAAGCGGCAATTCTCTCTTAAGGTAAGATTAGGATTTATCCCCGTTTTATGCCCTACAAAACAAAGTTGACGCTGATAAGCAGCAAGATCTTGATGAATATCCTGCTTAAAAAAATGTATTTCACCTTGCGCAGGACGATACAATCCTGCAATCAACTTCAATAAAGTCGTCTTTCCAGCACCATTTACCCCTCTCAGATGAAGCAATCCACCCACTGGCAAATGAAAAGAAACCTTATTTAATAAGGGTTGATCCTGATAATCAAAGCTTAGGTCAATCAAATCAAGCATGAGTACATTATTCACTTTAGGACTATTAAATTGCTTTATTGCAAACAAAAAAGCGGAGCAAGACGGCAGTTTCATCGTCCAGAGCACAGCGAAGGATCCGCCAAATGTGTCACAGTGCTATCTGATGGGAGGTCCTTCGCTGCGCTCTGGATGACGATATCTCACGGAAATGGTACTAGAACTAAAAAACAAAACAAGTTTTTTTACCGAAACCATACTGCATAAAACAAATTCATCGGATTTTGCTCTTGCGAACTCACTTAGAGAGCGCCATAATCTGGTTTTCTTAGTTACAAGGTTTGTAATGGAATTTTTAAGTCAATACGGTTTATTTCTTTTAAAATCATTAACTGTAGTCATTTCCTGTTTGGTTATTTTTGCCGGATTTTTTTCACTAAGCCGCAAACCCAAACCAAAGCTAGAAATCACCTCATTAAATGATAACTACGATCACATCAACACATTAATGAATAAAGAAATTTTAGGCAAAAAAACACCTAAAAAGAAAAAAGATAAAAAAACCGTGCACCCTACACTATACGTTATTGATTTTCATGGTGACATGAAGGCATCGCAAGTAGAGCAACTGCGCGATGAGGTCACAGCAATTTTATCCGTAGCCAAGCCTGAAGATGAAGTAATGATTCGTTTAGACAGCCCTGGAGGTGTAGTAAACAGTTACGGGCTAGCCGCATCCCAACTGCAACGTATTCGTGAAAAGAATATCCCCTTAACCGTAAGTATCGATAAAATGGCTGCTAGTGGTGGTTATTTAATGGCTTGTGTAGCCAATCAAATCATTGCCGCACCCTTCGCTATTATTGGTTCCATTGGCGTGGTTGCACAAATCCCTAATTTTCATCGCTGGCTTAAAAAACACGACATTGATGTAGAAATGCTAACTGCTGGAGAATACAAACGTACTTTAACCATGTTTAGTGAAAATACGGATAAAGGCCGTAAAAAAGTTCAAGAAGATTTAGAAAAAATACATATTGCCTTTAGAAACTATATCGTTGCCAATCGCGGTCAGCTGGATATGGAACAAATTGCCACTGGCGAACATTGGTTAGCAAAAGATGCGTTTGATCTTAATCTGGTAGACAAGCTATCCACTAGTGATGATTATCTGATTGAGAAAATGGCGAATTACAAAGCATTCAAAGTAGCAATTCCCCCAAAAGCCTCTTTGGTCAATAAATTACTGAAACCCGCAATGAGATTAATGCATCCTTGGGGTTAACATAAAACACCTAACGTAACCTGGTTGCAAGCAATCAGGTTACGTTAGTTACAATCCGCTTCGTACCTCAAATTGGCATTCCTATATATTCTGTACTACCATAATAAGTGATTAATTCAACAAGCAAATAGTATAATAATGGTATATAATTATCATATATATCACACAATGGAGTGAGCCATGAGCGACCCAAAATCAAAATTACCTGATTTCAAAGAATTAGCTTCAATGACAGGCAAATTATTTGGCGATATAAAAACAAGTGTTGGCCAAATTATTCAAGATTATAAAGAGCTGAGAGAAAAGTCTGGGGTAGAAGGCGAAACTTCAGAAGTAGTTAAACCAGCGAAAAAAGCAGCTCCGGCTAAAGACGATTCATCAGAAGAAAGTAAAAAATAATTACAAAATTTCTGGTCTGTTGATAATTTTACCATTTTGGCTCAAACTAACAAATTGTCAACAGACCGAACCTCTCTAAAATTGTACACTACAAAATTATACGCATCTTTTCAATCTATCCCACTACCTCATTAGGTTCAGGCTCTGAAGTCATCATACTCAATAAAGCCTCACGCTCAAAACAATCAACGCTGGTCTCTATATAATCGGATTTATATGTCGCTTGTATGTGCAAGGGTAAATCATTCTTACTTACAATGCCATTAGGATATAAAATTGTTAAACGCTCGACCAAATTAGCCAACTCCCTCACATTACCAGGCCAATTATAATGAGACAAAGCAGCCATCGCATCAGACATTAAACGAACTATGGGACGGTCATCCTGTTCAATTCGAGAAATAAGTTCATTAAATAAAAGCGGCACATCTTCGCCCCGCTCTCGTAATGGAGGCATTTCTATTGGAAACACATTCAAGCGATAAAATAAATCCTCTCTGAACTTACCGTCCTCAATCGCCTCATCCAGATTTTTATGAGTAGCTGCAATAATACGGACATTCACATCAATGCGTTTATTAGAGCCTACGCGTTCAAAACAACGCTCCTGAAGCACACGTACTAATTTAACTTGCATGGCTAAAGGCATATCCCCAATCTCATCAAGGAATAAAGTACCGCCATTTGCTAATTCAAAACGACCTTGTCTGGAAGTAACCGCGCCAGTAAATGCGCCTTTTTCATGACCAAATAACTCGCTTTCCAAAAGCTCAGCTGGAATTGCACCGCAATTGATGGGGACAAATAATTTGTTTGCTCTGGATGAAAGTGCATGGATATTCCGAGCTGCAACCTCTTTACCTGTTCCTGACTCACCTAAAATCAAAACACTGGCTTCTGTATCAGAAACTTGTTCTATTAATTTGCTGATAGTGCGGATGCTGTCGCTGCTGCCCACTAAACTGCGAAACATAGGTCTTTGTTGAGTGCTTGCCATAATGGCTTTAATAGTTTCTTTTGCAATAGTGCATTGATGTAAAGCATCTAAAATTTGGGAGTAGCTGAATGGAAAAGAAAGACAGGCAATGACATTTCTATCAAGACACTGCTCGCTGCTTAATTTTGTCCCAACAATAATTACTGGAACTTTGGTAAATTGATTCACCAAGGAATCCAGTTCGCTTAAGGTAGTTTCGATTGATTCATTAGCACTAAGCAAAATAACTTCCGGTGCAAAAGTCGGGTTGACATCCCATGCGCCGTACTTAAAAGCCTTTGAAGATTCACCAATAAAATCCAGTATCGTACTTAATTTTTCACCGCGACTTGTATGATTATCAATAACATAAACTTTATCCTTACTGCTCATCAATTTATCCTTAAATAGAGCCTAGCGATAACAAATTATTGTTTTAAACCCATCACATTGACTGCCAAAGCATAACTCTTGGCTACCGATAGTTTGGGTAGCACCTATTTTAGTTTCTTTAACAAATTGTTTGGCCTTGATAAAGCCTAATCGACTGCAAAAAGAATTAGCCGCGCGTGCACCGCACCCATTTTTTTTGCTATAACACCAATCGACGCGATAGTTATTATAACGAGGAGTTACGAAGCGTTTTTCACGATAATGATAAGGTTTTGGAGGTGTATGCGATAAATGAGTCACACAACCGATCGTCATAAATCCATTACAACGCCATCCCTTACAATGAGCACGGCTGGATATATAGTGAGTTAAACCTATATTATGAGCAATAACATTTTGGCTCGAATAATCATAACCCAGCATGTTACAATAGCGATTAGCTACGGCTTTACCGCATTCTCTTCCATCTAAAGTACAGTAGTCTAAACGCTCACCATTATAAGCGGGATGCCAAAAATTTCGGAACACTTTATTCTGCTGTTCACCAGGATTTGAATGAGCACAAAGAGAGCACAGTAAAAAAATAAAAGTCAGTACGTATCGAAAATTGATCATTAAAACAATTCGTTAGCGATGATAGCCCATGGTAGCTTATGAAGTCGAACGGTACAAGGGTAGATGTGGCAAATTAAATGCCTGGCTGAGTAGTGCAATCAGATAATGTATTTATTGAAGGATTTTGCGTTACTGAATTTCGTTTAGGTTGAAATATACCAAAAGATGCTACAGAAGGACTGGAAGGGGAATCAGGCGGGGATTGTGACCATTCGCTAGATTCCCGCCGCACCTCGGTTTGCGTGCTGCTCCGAGGACTGTCTCCCATTTCAGGAGAGCCGACTTTAAACAGCGGAGTACTCTGCATCTGCTGTTTCTCTTTTAATCCTTTTGCCAAAGCCTTCAGAGATAAAGCAAGTCCAAATATTATGGCGCCAGCAGCTCTCAGAACATTCATTATCACCTCATCATGAGGTTCAAGAGTTCCTAAAAAATACACCAAACTACTTCCCTTTGGTAAACCGGAACATAGGGAGCGAAAGACATCAAACCATTCTTGAAATGAACATTTGGGCGAGGCATCGAGTGTTACAGCTTCATTAAGTAAATGATCAAGTGATACTTCGCTCGGGGGCTCTATCAACTCTCCTCTCTCAATTTTATTTTTGAGCTCATTAAGTTGTTCGGAAGCTCGTGAATTAGTAGAATTTATCTTGTTTACATGGCAGTAATGAGTACTTAAAATATAAATCGTGCAGCTACCCATCAATACCAAACCGGTGCTGATAGCAGCAATCAATACAACAGGCGAAAAAATTGCCGCGTTTATCAAAAACAAAGTAGCAACCATAAACAGGCAACTGGTGAGCACTCCATATGCCATTAAACCAAAGCGGAGGCCTTGCAAACAGGCCGTTAAATAGGTGTGTGTTGTTTGATTTTTTAATCGTTGAGCCAGTACGTCAAAACGATTCATACGTTCACAAAATTGTTCCTGTAGCTTCTTTATTTTGGCAAAATCATCAGGATTTTTATCTCCTTTTTTCTGTAGAAACAAAGGATTGGTATAGATGCTTTGCAGGTCTTTGGTAACTTGAGCTAATTTGCACGTATTTTGCGCGATGCGCAATTCCAATTGATCTACGTATTCTTCATAGACTCGTGATACAACATTAGCAAGGATGTAAATGCAACAGACTACGGTCATGGCTATAAATGCAGGAGGTATTAAAAGTGCCAAATTTAAAACACCAACATAAAGATACAAGCCATCAATAAATCCGTTTAATCCCATTATAAAAAAGGCTTGCAGACGTTCGTTTTTGTCTTGATATAAAACTGTTTCATCACTCGCCTTACCAGAGAGAATTTTTTCTAAAAGAGCATTGTTTTTTTTAAACAGTTCCTTACGGTGCTCTCTCATATGCTGAATCCACCAACGGCAAGCAACTGCTGCAACACCAAGCAGCAATCCTATAGGCACAACCATGAATTTCAGATCGGCATTCCCTAGGAGGCTGATAATTTGGATAGCACTTTGCCAACCTCGGTAAGCATTTTTCATGCCTTTCATCAAATCACGAAAATAAGGCCAGGCTGTAGCGATGAGTTTTTTCGTAGAACCTTTTTTTTCATGTTCAAACAGGCTGGCTAAAAATGAGAAGCTCGCTAAAAAAAGAATCTCGCTGCTAATGATTGCGATGCCTTCTGGCGAGATCATAAATTCATGCATTAATTCATTATTGTTCGTAGCAAAACAAATTTCGAAAGCGTATTTAAATATACTGTAGGAATTGCTGAAGCCATCAAGAAGGGCAAAAACATTGTAAATGTAACGAGCATCATGGAGATCTTTGGCCAAGACACGGCCTTGCTTATCAAGAAAATCGACAAGTTCTAAAAAATAACTCTGTGATCTATTTGTATCTTCACCGCTATCAAGAGGCATCTTGCACGCATGGGGAATCAACTAAGATTGGCGTGGAGTTTATTGATTATCTGGCGAATAGTCAATAATCAATTCTTTCTGATTTAAAAAAATGCTGATATTCATATAGTTAGATGTCATCCAGAGTATAGATGAAGGAAGCGCCGTGCAGACAGTTCAAGACGGAGCTACGCTCCTCCTCATTGCGAACGGATTAGAGGGGATATTATTACATTCGTCTAGAGGACAAGGCATGCGTTTTTGATAAAGAGAAAAAAAATGGTATCTATTCACCACATTTTGAATGCTTTAGGGAAAAAGTCAGATTTGAGTGCAGATTGAGAGATCTTGATTCAAAAAAAGCGCAGCATACAGAGGTATGTGAGCATTTTTTTGAATCAAGATCTCTCAAGATGCGCCAAATATGGCTTTTTGGTGAACGTGGTGAATGGTTACGAAAAATGTATCAAACCGGATTATTACTATCAATAAATAAATGGTCTAATTTAAAATAGGAGGCAAGGTATTCACCCAAAGCCTGAATTCCATAACGCTCTGTTGCATGATGGCCACACGAATAATATCTGATTCCCATTTCCATAGCTTGATAATAAGTACGCTCAGAAACTTCACCACTCAAATAAGCATCCACACCTAAACGATGCGCTTCTTCGATATAGTCCTGAGCCGAACCACTGCACCAGGCAATATGGCTGATTAATCGGTCATTGCCTTCGAGAGACAACGGCTGTTGCCCCAATTTCTTTGTTAAGAAATCAGAAAACTCTTCATTAGTCATCGCTTGTAGCAATTTACCTGACCAAAGTAGATTATCAGTACCACCCGCAGGATGCATTTGTAACGAATCTACTTCGAACAATTTAGCCAGACAGGCATTGTTTCCTAATTCAGGATGACAATCTAACGGTAAATGATAAGCAAATAAATTGAGGTCATTACATAATAATTTATTGAGACGTTGACGTTTCATTCCAATAATTAATGGTGATTCACCACGCCAAAAATAGCCATGGTGCACCAATAACGCATCTGCCTTCCATGTGATAGCCTGCGAAATTACATCGTCAGATGCTGTAACCGCAGTACAAATGCGCTTAATTTGATCTTTGCCTTCAACCTGCAAACCATTAGGTGCGTAATCATTATAACGACCACAACTCAATAGCTGATGCAGATAGGAAGACAAATCTTTTTGCGCAATCACCGTTCAGTAACTCGCTTGATATCAGCGCCTAATAAAGACAGCTTCTCTTCAATGCGTTCATAGCCTCTGTCCACATGATAAATACGCTCTACTGTTGTTTCACCATCAGCAACAAGACCCGCCAAAATTAAGCTGGCTGAAGCCCGTAAATCAGTTGCCATTACTGGAGCACCTGTTAATCGTTCAACGCCATTAATAATAGCCGTATTTCCATTAAGTTGAATTTGTGCGCCCATACGTTGTAACTCTTGTACGTGCATAAAACGGTTTTCAAAAATAGTTTCAACTATAGTTGAAGAACCTTCAGCTACAGCGTTCATTGCCATAAATTGAGCTTGCATGTCTGTAGCAAAAGCAGGGTAAGGAGCAGTAGAAATATTCACGGCCAAAGGACGTTTATTATGCATATTCAAACTAACCCAATCTTCACCGATTGTTAAATCCGCACCCGCTTCTTCAAATTTACACAGTTGCGATAATAAAGTATCTGGACGAACTCGTTTTACAGTCACATGACCACGAGTTAACGCGCCAGCGGCCAGATAAGTACCTGCTTCAATTCGGTCAGCCATTACAGAGTATGTGCCACCCGATAAAGCTTCAACGCCTTGAATTTCAATCGTTGAAGTTCCAGCACCAGAAATTTTTGCACCCATTTGAATTAAGAAGTTAGCCAAATCAACTACTTCCGGCTCACGAGCTGCATTTTTCAGAATGGTAGTACCTTCAGCAAGAACTGCGGCCATTAAGATGTTTTCAGTACCGGTTACAGTGACTGTATCAAACATAATGCGTTTGCCTTGTAAACGGCCGTTACAGCGTGCATTGATATAACCATTCTGTACGGTAATGTCCGCACCCATCGCTTTTAAGGCTTTTAAATGTAAATCAACAGGGCGTGTACCGATAGCACAACCGCCAGGTAAAGACACATCTGCTTTACCAAAACGAGCCAACATAGGGCCTAAAACTAAAATTGAGGCACGCATGGTTTTTACCAGTTCATAAGGGGCAACGAACTCGTTTACCTGACTGGAGTCAACCTGCACATTCATTTTTTCATCGACAATTAAATGAGCACCTAATTGACCTAATAATTCCATCATCGTGGTAATGTCTTTAAGATGGGGAACGTTAGAAATCGTCACATGGTCGCTAGCGAGTAAACTGGCCGCCATAATCGGTAAAGCCGCATTCTTTGCCCCTGAAATAACTACTTCACCATTTAATGCTTTACCGCCGTTAATTAATAATTTATCCATGTTGATTTCCCCATTCTTCTTTTGTCCATGTCTTCATACTGATAGCATGAAGCATGCCAGTGGTAATAAACTCTTTAAGTTGTGCATAAACCCACTGCTGCCGAGCTACTTTTGACTTACTTAAAAATACATCACTAACTACAGTCACCTCATATCGGTAGCCGTCCCCGTCCACCTTAACGAAAAACACCTCGTCGATGGATCTAAGTTTTTGTTCTACTTCTTCATTACTTAACATTAAAATTAGCTCACAAATTGAAATAAATACAGTTTTGGGTTTCTATAAATAAAAATAATACCGTCTCTCACATCGTCCCGCAGCTTGTCCGCGGGACGACGGAATTTTCTTAACTTAATGGCAGTGCTCTTTCGGTAAAAAATCTTACGCCGTTTCCAAAATACCCTTCACACCACAAAATTCTGCTAAAGATTGCGTTTCGGAAGACATTCCGATTATCTCAAAAAGTCTATTGTTTTTTTTGCATAATTTTCTGGCTTCTATGAGCAGCGCCATCCCAGCGCTGTCACAGTGCTTCACTTCGCTCAAATCGAGATGAAAAGTACCACTTTTTTCTTCCATCAAAGCTTTATAGAGTTTTGCACGCACATCAACCACCGAATTGAATGTAAGCTCCACTCCAGGCTTGAAATGAATTATATGTCCCATTAGGAGGCCTTTTTAGCTTGTTTTTGCTGCATTTGACTGATTACCTCATCAATACTTGAATGCTGCAATACTTGCGCAAACTGCGATCTAAAACTTTGTAATAAACTCACGCCTTCAACGCTGATGTCGTAGATTCTCCACTGACCGTTTTTATCTACCAAGCTGTACGTTAAAGGAATATTTTGCCCTTGTGAACGAACAATCACGCTGTTAACTCGCATAAAACGAGAATTTGCAGCCGCTCTTACTGGTAAAAATTGCACTTTCTCATCAGAGTATTGCGCTAATGGACTGGAGTAAGTACGAATAACCAAACGAGTAAATTCTTTCGAGAATTGAGCTTTTTGTGCACTTGTAGCTTTAGTCCAAGCTTGTCTTCCCAAAACAGAACGCGACATACCTGCTACATCAACAATAGGTAGTAAATGCCTTTCAACAGCATTATATATAATGTTAGGGTTGTTTTTCAGGCTGGATTTATTCGCTTTTAAAGTAGCTATAATACCATTGGCTGTTTGCTCAAGCATAGGTACTGGGGAGCTTTGAGCAATAAGCATTGGAGATAAAGCCACGCCAACAACTAATAGAATTGATTTTATCATTCTCATGTCGCACCCTTATTTTTTAATATTAAATAACAGTTGGCCAATTAAATTTTCAAGAATAATCGCCTCTTGAGTTTTTGCTATCACATCTCCATTTTGCAAATACGGATGGTTTTTAGCCCCTTCATCATCAAAACCCGGCACGATACTAATATAATTCGAACCAAGCAAGCCTTGTGTCAAAATTCGTGCGGATGAATCTTCGTAAGGTATTTTTTTATCACTGCGTAAACTCATCGTCACTTTCGCATTAAGTTCACCAGGCTGCAGTTCAATATGTGTTACCTCACCAATTTTAACGCCAGCCACTGTAACCGGTGCACGGACTTTTAACCCACCAATATCCGTAAAATCTGCGGTTACCTCATAATCTTTCTGAGACATAAAATCAGAAATATTACTGACCTTCATTGCCATGACCAGTAAGGCCAACAAACCAAGCAACATAAATAGGCCGACACTTATATCTACGTAACGTTGCTTATTCATTTACCAATCTCCAATCATCATTGCAGTCAACAAAAAATCCAAACCTAATACAGCCAGCGAAGAATAAACAACAGTTTTAGTCGTCGCCTGACTAATACCCTCTGCAGTAGGCACACATTCAAAGCCCTGGAATACAGATATCCAAGTCACAACAAAAGCAAAAACCAAGCTCTTAATAATACCGCTAAGCACATCAATACGAAAATTTACAGCCGATTGCATGTTAGACCAAAAACTGCCTGCATCAACGCCTAACCAATGCACACCAATAAAATAACCACCAAAAATTGCTACCGCAGAAAAAATTAATGCCAGCACCGGTAAGGTAATAAGCCCCGCTATAAAACGCGGGTAAATAACCCGACCTAATGGATCTATACCCATCATATCCATACTGGATAATTGTTCTGTTGTTTTCATCAGGCCAATTTCAGCAGTTAAAGCAGAACCCGCACGCCCTGCGAACAATAAGGCGCTGATTACAGGCCCAAGTTCTCTGGAAATACTTAAAGCCAATAACTGCCCTAATTGACTTGAAGCACCAAATTTTTGTAGGGTAGTAAAACCCTGCAAACCTACAACCATCCCTATAAATAAAGCGGAAACAACAATAATCAAACAAGACAAGACACCAACAAAATAAATCTGGTAACGCAATAAAGGCCATAATTTTTTAATATTAGGCCGTCTGAACAGCATGAGAAACAAAAAGATACCGGAACGACCAAAATCCTGCAGCACACGAGTGCTACGGCTTCCCAAACGAGAAATTAATTCAAGCATCTAATAACTCCTCTGTGTAAGGTCTGGCTGGATAATGAAAAGGCACTACACCATCCGCTTCTCCATGCATAAACTGCCTCACCTGAGGTTCTGAGGAGTGCACTAACTCTTCAGGAGTTCCTTGCGCTATAATTTTACCGCCGGAAATAAGATAAATATAATCAGCAATAGAACAGGTTTCTTCAACATCATGAGATACAATGATTGTTGTTGTATGCAGCAACTGATTCAAGCGTTTAATCAAACGCACTAAAACACCCAAAGAAATTGGGTCTTGCCCGGTAAAGGGTTCGTCATACATCATTAATTCGGGATCAAGCGCTATCGTACGCGCTAAAGCGACACGTCGCGCCATGCCACCAGATAACTGAGCAGGCATTAAATGCGCAGCACCGCGTAAACCAACCGCCTCAAGCTTCATGAGCACGATATCACGTAACATGGACTCGTTTAATCGAGTATGCTCTCGCAAAGGAAAAGCAACGTTATCGAATACGGAAAGATGAGTAAACAAAGCAGAGCTTTGAAATAATAAACCCATGCTACGACGTGCTTCATACAAAGCCTTACGAGGCAATTTATGGACGTCTTGGTTGTTTACTCGAACAACACCACTTTCAGGCGTTAACTGCGCACCAATCAATTGCAGTAATGTTGTTTTTCCTGAGCCACTGGGCCCCATAATCGCGGTGATTTTACCGCGCTGCACCACCATATCAATGCCATTGAAAATGCGACGCCCATCGCGTGTAAAGATCAGATTTTTTAGTTCAACCCAATTTTCAGGCATGCTTTCAATTTCCACTTATGGTTAGAACTAGAAGTATATACCGGTTCCTGAAAAAAAATGAGGTTTTTAACCTGTTTTAATCTAAAAAAATATAATTAAGAATCTTGATTTGTCATATATTTTAACAATGGAGCAATAATTGAGCAAATTTGCGTTTCACAGTTGAAACCACGAGTCATTGTGTTAGAATGAAAACCAAATAAAAAGGAACAAAAAATAGCCTATGAATTTTTGCACACTTGGACTGGCTGTTATCGAAACTGAAGCGCAAGCGGTCTTTGAATTAAGCCAACGAATTGATGAACGATTTGCCAAAGCTTGCGAATTATTGCTCGCTTGCAAAGGGCGTATTGTCGTCACAGGCATGGGTAAATCAGGCCATATTGCTAACAAAATCGCCGCCACCTTATCCAGTACCGGAAGCCCTGCCTTTTTCATGCATCCTGGCGAAGCCAGTCATGGTGATCTGGGCATGATTACCCGACAAGATGTGGTTCTCGCCATTTCCCACTCAGGTAATACCGCTGAGATTGTAACCCTGCTTCCTCTTTTAAAACGCATGGAAGTACCGCTCATTAGCCTAACGGGCAACACCGAATCAACCATAGCTCAAGTTGCAGACATTAATCTGGACGTGAGCATTAAACAGGAAGCCTGTCCGCTTGGCCTTGCACCAACCACCAGCACTACGGTTTCTTTGGTTATGGGGGATGCCTTGGCAATTGCTCTGCTTCAGGCTCGCGGATTTAGTGAAGAAGACTTTGCTTTGTCACATCCTGGTGGCTCTTTAGGTAAGCGACTGTTACTGCGTATTGATGAACTGTATCATTGTGGAAATGAACTTCCAATCATCAGTGAAAATGCGACAGTAAGTGAAGCACTGATTGAAGTAACTGATAAAAAACTAGGGATGACCTGCGTCACAAATAGCAAAGGCTATCTGGTAGGTATCTATACCGATGGTGATATTCGCCGTACATTAACCCGCCAATGTGACATCAATACCACCCAGCTTAAAGAAGTAATGACCTGTAACGCACGCACTATTTCAAAAGGTATGCTCGCTGCAGAAGCTTTGGCTCTAATGCAAAAACACAGCATTACCGCTCTGATTGTAGCTGATGAAGACAATCGCCCTATTGCTGTACTTCATCTTCATGATTTATTAAAAGCCGGAGTGTTTTAAATGAATAAGCTCATGGAAACTGCCAAAAAAATTAAATGCCTTATTTGTGATATGGATGGCGTACTTACGGATGGTCTTTTATACATCGATAACAATTTTAATGAGCTAAAAACCTTTCATATTCATGATGGTGTAGGTTTGAAATTACTGATGGCTGCAGGCATTGAAGTAGCCGTAATTACCGGATCACGTAATGCAGTAGTTGATCACCGAATGCAGCAATTAGACATCAAACATTATTACAAAGATCAGTTAAATAAACAGGATACGTATACACAACTGAAAAAAACCCTAAACCTTGAAGACGAGCAATTTGCCTACATTGGCGACGATCTTCCTGACAGACCTATTATGCAACAAGTCGGTTTAAGCGTTGCCGTCGCAAATGCAGTACGCCAGGTTAAAGAAATTGCAGTCTGGCAAACAGAACATGCCGGTGGTCGTGGTGCTGTGCGTGAACTATGCGACCTGATTCTTGATTCACAAAACAAAATGGACTTGGCCATAGCGAGTTATTTAAAACAATGAACGCAACAAAGCAAGTTATTTGGCTCTTTTTCACCCTAATTATCCTCGCCTGTTCTGGATGGTACTACGGGCATACCAACCTATTGACTCGTCTGGACAGTGAAACTTTAGCTAATTCTGTTGAGACTACCGTATCTCAGCTAAAAGTAAGTCAGTTTGATACAGAAGGTACTCTAGTTAATTTATTAACAACACCCACCATGCAACACATCCAAAAAGGTGATCTATACCTTTTTGAAAGCCCACACATTTTAGTCAGTCAGGAACAACAACCGCCATGGGATATTAGCTCTAAAAATGCGACATCATTTGAAGGTGGCAAACGAATTATTTTTACTGGTAACGTTATTGTGCACCAAAATCAGGGAACTAAATCGCAAGGCAGTACGTTAAAAACAGAAGAAGTAACTTATTTTCCTAAAGAAAAAAAAGCCAGTACCGATCTTCTTGTAACTTACGAGCAACCAGGAAATATCATCCAGTCTAAAGGTATGAACGCTTATCTGGATGAGAAAAGAGTAGAGTTGCTCCATCAAGCCCGAGGCAGCTATGTTCCAGAAAATGGTTAAATACGGCCTGTTCTTTTTGCTTGCACTACTTACTTTTGCAGCAAATGCCCTACCTACAGATAAAGAGCAAGTAATGCATGTCATGGCGGACTCTGCGGATTTAAACCAACTGGCTCATAAAGGAACTTATACTGGGAACGTAGAGCTGATTCAAGGAACAACTAATCTACACGCCAGCAAAGCCATTACTCAAGGCGACGATAAAAATCAGTTGATATTAGCTATAGCCAATGGCGTAAAAGGCAAACAAGCACATTACTGGACTACAACGGATCCCAGAAAACCGATCCTTCATGCTTATGCTGACACCATTCGTTACCATCCACTACGCCATTTAATCGAATTAATCGGCAATGCACATGTCGAGCAAGGCAGCGATTCATTCTCCGCCGCTAAAATAAGTTATGACACTATAAAACAACACGTTCTCTCCAATGGTGATAAAAAACAGAGAATCGTCATTATTTATCATCCGGAAAAGAAATCATCATGAGCATCTTAGAAGCCCGAAATCTAAAAAAATCCTTTAAATCACGCACGGTTGTAAATGGTGTGAGCATTCACATTAAAAAAGGCGAATGCGTTGGTTTATTAGGACCTAACGGTGCAGGGAAAACAACTTGCTTTTATATGATCGTAGGACTGCAATCCTGTGATGAAGGGCAAATCATCCTGAACGAACAAGACATCACGCTCAATGCCATGCATCAAAGAGCTCGTCTGGGTATCAGCTATCTGCCCCAAGAGGCCTCGGTGTTTCGTAAGCTTACGGTTGCCGAAAACATTATGGCAATTTTAGAGCTGCGCCCTGATTTAAATGAACAGGCGCGCGAGGAAAAACTCGATCTGTTACTGCAAGAATTTCATATTTCCCACATCAGCAAAAGCTTAGGTATGGCCTTGTCAGGTGGCGAGCGACGACGGGTGGAAATTGCCAGAGCCTTAGCCATTGAACCTTCGTTCATATTGCTGGATGAACCCTTTGCGGGCGTAGATCCCATTTCAGTGATCGACATTAAAAAAATCATCCAGCATTTATGCAATAAAGGCATTGGGGTTTTAATTACCGATCATAACGTGCGAGAAACTCTGGATATTTGTGAGCGCGCTTATATTGTGAGCCAAGGAAAGATATTGTGCGAAGGAACTCCAGATGTAATACTGGCAAACCAACAGGTACGTGCTGTTTACTTGGGTGAAGATTTTACGTTGTAAACAGTGTAACAAGTGACTTAACCATGCTCCTTATCATTGATAATTACGATTCATTTACCTACAACCTGGTACAGTATTTTCAATGCTTAAATCAGGAAGTTGTAGTTTATGCACATGACAAAATAAGCCTGGAGCAGATAAAAAAACTTAAGCCCTCTTATCTGGTTATATCACCTGGCCCTAAAGCACCAGATGATGCAGGCATTTCTATACCAGCAATCCATGAATTTTACCAAACACTCCCTATACTGGGAATTTGTCTTGGACACCAATGCATAGCGCAAGCCTTTGGCGGTCACATTATATCCGCTCCAGAAATCATCCATGGTAAAACATCAGCCATTCAACACACCCAACAAGGTTTGTTTCAAGGCATTCCCAATCTCTTCAACGCCACACGTTATCACTCACTTGCAGTTGATAAACCAAGCCTTCCTGCTTGTTTTTCTCTAGATGCCTGGGTTGATGATACGATTATGGCAATTTCACATCGTCAATACCCGGTTTTTGGTCTACAATTTCATCCGGAAGCCATTTTAAGCCAATACGGTCAGCACTTATTAGAGAATTTTCTAAACTATGAAACCCAATCTTTTATTTGAGCATTTAATCGCTAGAAAAGAACTCGACTCAACACAAATGCACGAAGTCATTCATGCCTGTATGTCAGGTCAATACAGCGACACACACATTGCCACCTTTTTAGCATTAATGCGGATGAAAGGTGAAACAACGAATGAATTAACAGCCGCCGCACAAGTAATGCAACAACTGGCACATTCAATAGAATTAGGTAGTGATTTAATTGATATCGTAGGTACAGGTGGAGACGGTAAAAATACATTTAACGTATCTACAGCCTGTAGCTTTGTTGTGGCCGCAGCAGGAATCCCAGTAGCAAAACACGGCAATCGTTCGGTTTCAAGCCGCAGTGGCAGTGCCGATTTATTAGAGCAAGCAGGCTTTACACTAAACCTTTCTAACCAAAGCATGAAAACCTGCATGCACGAATGTAATCTGGCCTTTTTATTTGCTCCAAGTTATCATCCAGCCATGCAACACGCACGCACAGCACGCCAACAATTAGGCATTCGTACCTTATTTAATTTATTAGGTCCATTAATTAATCCCGCACAGGTAAAAAAACAAGTGGTTGGTGTTTTTTCCACTACATGGCAAAAACCATTGGCAAACGTACTCGCTAATTTAGGCAGTGAAAGAGCTTTGGTCGTAAGCTCTCAAGATGGTATGGACGAGATAAGTATTGCCGCTCCCACACAAGTTATTGAATATAAAAATGGTGTATTCAATGAATGGCTCATTAACCCCAAAAAATATCAACTGCATCACGATACATTAGATGCAATTATTGTTGATTCACCAAGCAAGAGTCTGGAAATAATTCAAGCTGTATTCTCTGGCGAATCAGGTGCTGCTCGTGACATGGTAGTGCTTAACTCTGCCGCAGCCATTTACTGCGCTAATGAAAATGGCTCCTTTATAGAAGCTATAGAGCAAGCAAAAGCAGCTATAGACAGTGGCAAAGCAGCCCAATGTTTTAATAAGCTGCGCCAATTAACTCAAACTTTAAATAAAGAATCAAATCATGAATAGTGTCTTACAACGTATAGCCCAATATAAATTAGAAGAAGTAGCGCGGGCAAAAAAAGAAAAGCCCTTAAATTCATTGCAGCAATCGCCATTTGCACGACGCGATTTTATTAGCGCCTTAAAAACAGATACAACACCTGCCATTATTGCTGAAATCAAACGGGCATCACCCAGTAAGGGATTAATCAGAGAAGACTTTAATGTAGCACAAATTGCCCAAATTTATGCGCAACATGGCGCACGTTGCTTGTCTGTATTAACGGACATTGAATTCTTCCAAGGTCACCCTGATTATTTAGCAGAAGCAAAATCTCATTGCACCTTACCTGTATTAAGGAAAGATTTTATTATGGATGCCTACCAAATCCATGAAAGCCTCTCTTTAGGTGCAGATTGTATTTTACTGATTGTCGCTCTTTTAGATGATGCTCAATTAATGGATTTTTGCCAATTAGCCCAAGAGCTTAACATGGCAGTGCTTGTAGAAAGCCATACAAAAGAGGAATTGGAACGCGCCCTGCTGTTACCTACTCCATTAGTCGGCATAAACAACCGCAGCCTGCATACGTTTAACACGGATATTCAGCTGAGTATTGATTTAAAAAACTCCATTCCTGACAATAAAATCATTATTACGGAGAGCGGGATTAATACGCGTAATGACATCAGATTAATGCAAGACCATGGCATTAATACCTTTCTTATTGGTGAAAACTTAATGCGTGCTCAGGATATTGGAGCAGCTTTAGATAGTCTTACGTCATCCTGAGCACAGCGAAGGATTGTAAGTCTAAAAATTGTTATATTAGGAAGTAAGAGAGTTGCCCTTTGCAAATACAAAGGGCTCGGGCGTGAGCGACCGTCGAAGGATAGGTTTCACCAACCGAGGAGATCAAGGTACTCTAGCCCAGCT
>JARLJQ010000015.1 GCA_031291115.1 Legionella sp. | reverse complement strand
GGTCATGAAACAATAAATCCCTCTACAGTAGTGACCGTAAACGCAGGAACAAGCCAACAATTTACAGTAACGCCCAATTCAGGTTATACCCTATCAACAACAGTAGGAGGCACTTGTACTCAAGGTTCTTGGATTGGGAATACATACACTACCGGAGCCATTACTAGCAATTGCACCGTGATTTTTAGTGCCACTGTTTTCGCTGCCGCTGCAGGTCCAACAAATGTAATCGCAACTCCAGGTAGTACCCAAGTCACCGTGAGTTGGACGGCGCCAACAAATACAGGAGGAGGAGCAATTACTGGTTATACTGTTACTTACGCTATAAGTAGTACTGATAGCCCGTACACTCTTGTTGGTTGTAGTGTCGCCGCTCCTCAGACCTCATGTACCGTTACTGGTTTAAGTAATAGTACCCCATACACCTTTGCAGTGACGACGCAAACTCTAATAGGTGTCGTAACGCAAACAGGCTACGCGTCTTATTCCAGCTCAGTTACTCCGAAGTCACTTACTGAAAATCCATCTCTTTTAGCTCTTCTTAGTAATGGACAAACCAGAAACGTTACCGTTACAAATAACACGAACTCTCAGGTATCTATTGATTCAGTAACTGGCTTTTCTCCGCTTTTACCAGGAACTGCTTCATCATCAACAACGTGTACTGCGGGCATGATATTAAATGCCGGAGAACAATGCATTGTAACGATAATACCTGGCTCAACCGCATCATCCGATTGTACTACAGGAGCAAACCCAACTCTTAGCACAATGACTATACAAGCCAGTATTAGTGGTGTTGATCTACCACCAAATACCATACAAGCTGTGATTGTAGATAAGGGGTGTAAATATCAAGGAGGGTATCTCTTTTCGTTTGATGATAATACACCAGCAAATACAAGTATTGGCGGAACTGTTGTTGCATTAACGGATATGGTATCGCCCGGCCTTGATTTTCATTGGTCTCCTTCTCCTGCCCCCACCAATAACAGCATATGGGGAATTGACGATCAATCTACCACCTTAATTCCTAGCCCAGAGTCTTCATCATCTGAGCCAGCTCAATTTCAAGCAAATCAACTAAATTGTGATGGAATGGATGATGGAACCTGTAATAGCCATAATGTTATGGTTTATCCAGGTTATGGATATAACAATGCTTATGCAGTCGGGATATGTAGTTTTTTCCCTATATCTGACGGTAGTATCTATTACGTAGGTTCTTACTTGCCATCGCTTTGCGAAATGGATTCGGGAGCTAATGGATTTAGCAACTGTACACCGGGCACAGCAAGTATAGGCGATCTGAGCATTCCGATAGGTCTTAGTGGCAACTACTGGTCATCTACGGAATACTCCCTTTTTCCGAAAGACCAGGCATGGACTATAAGCTTTCCTATTACTAGTAATTCACAGAGCCCGTTGACGAAGATAAATATCCCCGCTTCCTCCCCAGGAGTTCGATGCGCACACAAAGTAACCATTTAATCTCAATGCACCAGACTGTTTGGCAGTCTGGTGTCCATTTCAAAATGATGAGCCATTTAAATTAATTGATACATCGAACTTAGAGGTAGCAGAAATAATCGCAACTAACGCATCCAAATATTTCAGCACCTAGTTATTAGGCTTAAAAAAAAGCCCCATCAGCACAAACTGACAGGGCTTTTTTAAGAGTTGCTGACTGTATTACTTAGCAGCTGCGGCGGCGGCTTTCTTTTCTTTTTCTTTAGCAATTACTGCTTCAGCTACATTGTTTGGACATGGAGCATAGTGAGAAAATTCCATTGAGAATTGACCACGGCCAGAAGTAAGAGTACGCAATGTGCTGATGTAACCAAACATTTCTGAAAGAGGAACATCTGCTTTAATACGTACGCCAGCTGCACTTGGCTCTTGACCAGAGATCATGCCGCGACGACGGTTCAAGTCACCAATAACGTCACCCACTTTATCTTCTGTACTGTATACGTCAACTTTCATGATTGGTTCAAGTAACTGTGGACCAGCTTTTGGTATTGATTGACGGAACGCACCTTTCGCAGCAATTTCAAACGCAATTGCCGAGGAGTCAACCGCATGGTAACCACCATCGCTGAGGTTAACTACAACATCCAATACAGGGAAACCTGCCAAAGTACCGCTATCCATCATGGAACGGAATCCCTTCTCAATTGCAGGGAAGAATTCTTTAGGAACGTTCCCGCCTACAACCGTTGATGTGAAAGTGAATCCAGTGCCTGGCTCGCCTGGTGATATCGTGTAGTCAATCTTACCGTACTGACCAGAACCACCTGATTGTTTCTTATGTGTATAACTGTCTTCAATCGATTTGGTTATGGTTTCACGATAAGCAACCTGAGGCTGACCTACAATTAATTCAACATCATAAGTACGCTTCAGAATATCTACTTTAATATCAAGATGTAATTCACCCATACCGCGAAGAATGGTTTCACCTGAATCTATATCAGTTTCAACTCTAAACGTTGGATCTTCTGCAACCATTTTACCAATCGCAATACTCATTTTTTCAGTTGAGCCTTTGTCTTTTGGCGTAACAGAAATAGAGATAACTGGCTCAGGGAACACCATTGCTTCAAGTGTACACTCGTGATCAGGAGAACAAAGAGTATGGCCTGTTCGAACGTTTTTCATGCCTACAATAGCGATAATGTCGCCAGCTTCAGCACTGTGCAATTCGTTACGCTCGTTCGCTTGCATCTCAACCATACGGCCAACACGTTCTGTTTTACCAGTAAAGGAATTAAGAATGGTATCTCCTTTATTCAGTTTTCCTGAGTAAATTCGTACGAATGTTAGAGCACCAAAACGATCATCCATGATTTTAAATGCTAAGGCACGGAATGGCTCATCAGCAGAAACAATAGCGAATTCACCGTTTGGCTGACCTTCAGCATCAGTCAAAGGTTGTGGATTAACTTCGTGTGGTGCAGGTAAATAGTCAACTACTGCATCAAGTAATAGTTGCATCCCTTTATTTTTAAAGGCTGAACCACAATAGGTTGGGAAGAAGGCTAATTCAAGCGTTCCTTTACGGATACAACGCTTAATTTCTTCGATTGATGGTTCTTCGCCATCTAAGTAAGCCATCAATAATTCATCATCCATTTCAAGGGCTGTTTCAATTAATTGACTGCGATACAGTTCAACGTCATCAACCATATTGGCTGGAACGTCAGTGATGTTGTAATTTTCTGGCTGGCCAGTTTCGTCCCAAACGTATGCTTGACGCGTTAATACATCGACAACTCCTACGAAGCTGTCTTCCATGCCGATTGGCAATGTCATAATTAATGGGTGTGCGCCCAATACTTTTTTCACTTGCTCGGTCACTTTCAAGAAGTCTGCGCCGATACGGTCAAGTTTGTTTACGAAAATCAAACGAGATACTTTTGAATTGTTCGCATAACGCCAGTTAGTTTCTGACTGAGGCTCAACACCACCAGAACCACAGAATACACCGATACCTCCATCGAGTACTTTTAGTGAACGATATACTTCTACGGTGAAGTCCACGTGTCCTGGAGTATCGATAACGTTGAAACGCGTACCTTTCCAGTAACAACTTACTGCTGCTGACTGAATGGTAATACCGCGCTCTGCTTCCTGTTCCATGAAGTCGGTTGTTGATTCACCTTCGTGAACTTCACCTAGTTTGTGGATTTTACCAGTAAGTTTAAGAATACGTTCGGTAGTAGTGGTTTTTCCAGCATCTACGTGGGCGAAGATACCAATGTTTCTATAAAGGTTTAAATCAGTCATAGCGCTCTTATGAAAGTGGATTAAAATAGTCGCGTAATATACAGTATTTTATTCCGAATTGCAGCAGTTCCGTGCAAAGGATAATTAAAAAAAGAATAAATTTTGTAAAATTCTCGTTAGGAATGACTTTCGCTGGTTCCATTTACTCTAGATAAAACAGAAAACGGTCTTTTTTCTCGAATCTCGACCGCCTTTTATTGTTACTAATAATAGTTTAAAACTAATTTTTAACAGGCATTAAACGTTGATTTAAATCAACATAATTATCACGTTTTTTCTTGGAGTACATTTCCAGCTGTTTGGGCCTCAACACTTTTTGGTAGTTTCCACCGCTTATGAACCCACCACCATTGTTCTGGATTATCTAAAATCATAGCTTCAATCATCTGATTATAGTGCAGGGTATTGTTATAAATTGACTCTTTTAATGAAGTACCCTCTTGCCATTCAAGTGGGGCATGAAACTTCAGTACATGCTTGCCATTATTTAAACGAAAAGTAGACATAGGCACGACAGTTGCTCCCGTACGATGGGCTAAAACTGCTAAACTTCGATAGGTTCCAGCAAGTTCATTAAAAAATGGAACTGCGATACCTTGATTTGTACGAATGCCTACATGTTGATCAAAGGCAAAATGAATAATGCCATTTTGAGCCAATACTGTTCGGAGCTGTTTTATGCCTTGTCTTGCTGAAAGAATCGTAATTCCCGCCGTTTCGCAACGTTTGTAAAGCCAAGATTCAATCCATCGTGTTTTTATAGGTTTGCGAATAACATACAGATTATTAGTAATGTTCATCATTGGTATGCCCATTATAGGCGCAAACTCCCAATTTCCCACATGACCGGTGAGAAGAATCACTCCTCTTCCAGAAGCAATACCTTGAGTTAAATTGCTCATTCCCTCTATCACAACCATTAAGCGTAATTTATCCCTTCTTATAAACGGGATGGAAATAAGTTCTTTTATTGACGTGACCAGATGCGAATAAAATGCCTGTGCCAAACGCTTTTTAGCATGGATAGTAATGGTTTTTTGAAAGACAAAATCAATATTTTTATGGACGGTTTTTTTCCGAATGGGAAGACAAAAGTATATAAGCCATCCCCACAAACTGACTCGTAAGTTAGGGATGCTATTTTGTACACTATAGTTCATGAGATCACCTGTTTTTAATAATGGGTTAGGGCAATCCCGTGCCACATGCGATTTAGAGCGCTTAATCGTGATGCCATTTCCTCAAAATCATGGATGTATTAATTCCACCGAAACCAAAACTGTTATTCATAATTAACTCAGGTTTAAAATTAAGTTCTTTTTCGGAGGGTGATTTAAAATTAAATTCAGGTGCCATATTATCTAAATTGAAGGCTGGGGCTAAAAATCCTTTTTCAAGCATTAAAGAGCAAAATACTGCTTCCACAGCTCCTGATGCACCACATGAATGCCCTGTTAAACTTTTAGTACTGGATACGAATGTATTAATGAGTTCGTCACCAAAAATGCGCGCCATAGCTATTGCTTCAATCTCATCTCCTACCGGAGTGCTGGTAGCATGAGCATTTACATAGTCAATACTTTTTGATGCGATTTGGGCGTCAAACAAGGCCTCTTGCATTGCTAAAAAAGCGCCCTCTCCATTAGGCTCAGGCTTGGTTACATGATAACCGTCTGAGGCAATACCAAAACCAACAAGTTCACAATGAATGGTGGCTCCTCGTTTTAATGCGGAATCAAGGGATTCAACAATAAACGTAGCAGCCCCCTCTCCCAGCACAAAACCATCTCTGTCCTTATCAAAAGGACGTGAAGCAGAAGACGGGTCATCATTTCTTCTGGATAAAGCCTTCGCTGCAGAAAATCCGGCAATACTAAGTGGAGTAATTGGGGCCTCAGCACCGCCTGCAATCCATAAAGTACGTCTACCTGATTGAATCTCCCTGTAGGCATGGCCTATCGCTTGTGAACCACTGGCACAAGCGGAAGAGATCGCAAAGTTAGCGCCTTTTGTATTATAACGAATGCTAATTTGTCCACTAGCAAGGTTAGCCAGAATTGAAGGTATTAAAAAAGGACTTATTTTTCTAGGACCAAAATTATCGAGAGTAGTAGTTGCTTTCTCAATAGTATAAAGTCCACCTAAACCAACCCCTATTGCCACCCCAGCTTCTTGAAGCAGCTCTGGGGGTACTCCTGAATTTTTAACAGCGAGGTCTGTTGCTGCAATACACATTTGGATAAATCGGTCATTTTGACGGATGCTCTTAGCATCTAAAAAATCCTCTGGATGAAAGGCCGTTGCTTCACCTGCAAAGCAAACCGGTAAGCTCTCGGGATTAAACAAAGAGATCGTTTTCACTCCACTTTGAGAGTTTTTTAAGGATGTTTCAATTTCATCAAGAGATAAACCAATTGGAGTTATCGCTCCCATTCCAGTGATTACCACTCTCTGTTTTAACGTATTCATAATACCTCTTTTGTAGACATATTGTGGGTTAATAAGTGCAATGCCATATCTTTTAATTGGTGAATCTGTTCTGGATTGTTGGTGATACGTGCAATAAATTGCGAGCCTAAGCCAATAGCTAAAATTGAATGAGCTAATTCTTCTGAAGATTTATTAGAACAAAATAGCCCCTGATCTTGTCCTTTTTTAATAATACTAACTAACCAAGAATATTGGACGTCATATAGAGCGCGCAAAGCGGTTTGCATGTTATTGGTAAACGAATTGTAATCAGCAATCAACGCCGATAAGGGACATATTTTTTTTAAATCACATGAGAACTTAAAAAAAATCTCAAAAAGAGCACCTATTTGTGCTTTAGGATCAAAAATCGCAACCGTTTCAGACCAATTACTAAATGACAGGCGATATTCTTCAATCAGATCCGTCCCTAACTGTTCTTTGGTCGCAAAATGATTGTAAAGGCTGGGCTTTTTAATACCTAAAATATTAGCTATATGCTGAAAACTAAATTTATTAAATCCAAAAGTCTGTACTAATTTTCTTGCTTCTGTTAGTGCTAAAGCGCGCGTAATGCCTGCTTTCATAAAATATCCACTCATTTTAAATAGGAGGTAGTTTTTAACTACCTCATGGTAGTTTACTAGTGATAGTGCAAATTTACAAGATTCTAATAAGAGTTAATGGTGGCTGTACTTGTTAAATTAACACCAGTTCTGGATAAGGAGATCTATCTTCCAACACAAAACCGTTCGTGCTGAGGCGTTTACGCCGTCTCGAAGCATTCGCACAAGGTTATAGTCTTGACGCAGATGCTTCGAGACGGCGCTATTGCTCCTCCTCAGCACGAACGGCTCAAGGTAGATATGGATCTAATGGCTCCCTTATCCATAACTGACGTGATATTTAAGGACGAATACTTTGAATCAAATCAAATATTTGTTTATTATTTGCCCTTATGGATCTATAATGCGCGACCTCGACAATATTAAAGCAAAATAGAGATATTATGACCTACAAACTTGCTAAAGAATATTTCATATCATCAAAGGAGCGATATTCAGCACTGTTGCTACTTCTTGGCGTCATAGTATCTGTAGTCGGATTAGTTGCTATCATGGCTCTATTCGCTTCCTGGTCTGTTGGATTCTGGGCAGCAATGAATGCCATGGACACCGTACTTTTTATGTCCAGCATTCAAACATTTGTCCTTTTAACTGCAAGTTATATTGGTGTTAGTGTTGCAAAAGATTACCTTCTTGGGGTACTTACAATAAACTGGCGAAATTGGCTAACTACCCGTTTAATTAACAAATATACTGCAAGTGAAGGCAATAACTATTTAGATTTATCACGTCATGCCTCAGAGCTTGAAAATCCAGCGCAACGAATTCAAGAAGACGTTAATGCTTACGTCAAACAAGCGCTGTCTTTAAGTATCAACCTTTTTCAATCCCTATTAACTTTCGCCACGTTTATCGGTAAGTTATGGATTATTGGAGGCTCTGCTACCATTTTGAGTATTACCATTCCTGGCTACCTCGTTTGGGTAGCTCTCATATATTCAGGTTTAGCTACGTTATTAACCCATTTAATCGGTCGCGCCTTATCAAAGCTCACCAACAATCAACAAAATTTGGAAGCAGGATTTCGCAGTGAGTTAGAGCATTTAAGTACTGATGCGGAAAGCATCGCTCAGGAGCGAGGTGAAACTTATTATCAAGAATCATTAAACAATCGATTTAATTCGATTAATGACAACTCCTTTAAAATCCTCGGCGTAAAAATAAGATTAACCGCATTTAATGCGTTTTATCAGCAAATTTCAACAATAATCCCCTATATCTTAGCAGCTCCTCTATATTTTTCCGGAGCAATAAACATAGGGCAATTAATGGAAGTCGGATTTTCGTTTTCTCAGATACAATCTTCATTGAGTTGGCTAAGCATGTCCTATAAGGATATAGTTCGATTTAGAACCAGTGCCGCGCGGATAGTTGCTCTAGAAAACAGCATGAATGACAATAGTCATTCAACAACAGCCAAAAATATTAACGTAAGGCATACTGAATCTAGCAACGTGAGCGTTCAACACCTCAATGTTGCATACCCCTCAAGCACTAATTATATGATGAAAGAATTGAACTTAACGTTTAAACCCGGTGAAAACACGTTGATTAAAGGCCGCTCCGGATTAGGTAAAAGTACTCTATTTAAAGCGATTGCAGGAACATGGGAGTATGGTGATGGTGAGGTTTTAATTTCAAGCAATAAACGAATGTGCTTTTTACCCCAAAGACCTTCTTTACCCAATGATACCCTTAAATCTGTGCTGGCATATCCTGATTCCGTAAACACCTACACCGACGAGCAATATGAATCTGTATTAGAAGATGTTGGTGATCTAGATGCATTTATTGATAAATTGGATACTAAAGCAGACTGGTCTAAGCGTTTATCTTTAGGACAACAACAACGAGTATCCTTTGCACGAGCCCTCCTTAAAAAGCCAGATTGGCTATTTTTGGATGAAGCCACAGCGTCATTAGATGAGGAAAGCGAGAAAAAGATGTATCGCCTTGTCAAAAATAAATTACGCAATACCACGTTTGTAAGTATTGCACACCGCTCAACGGTAACCCGATTTCATGACCGAGTAGTCACACTTAACGCAGATAAAGGCGGGGACATAAATCTTGACGACGAAATAAGACTAGCTGAGAACATGGAGCTAGGCAATTTCTGAAATCCTAACTACGCCTAAAGTAAGGATTTATATCCCTTCTCCCTTTTGTTGGGAGAAGGGATAAACTCTTAACTTAATGGCGGAATTTTGAATTCCTTAATAAACACAATTAACCCCAGGAATACAACTGTAACCTAAAAACGTGCTTTTACTGTTGTTATCTGGCAATTGAAAATCAAAAACGCTCACACCGTAAATTCTTCGCCCTTTATACGTACGCCCATTACTGGCGCCTATCATGAGCGGCTTTCCCTCTTTATTTTTTCCTAAATAAATCATAGTGTGACTTACATTAGGAGAATAGCCGCTATTATAGGTGCCACTCCAAAAGAACAAATCACCTGCTTTAAGATGAGAGAATGCGGACGAATTAAATAGCTTTTTATTAACCGAATAAAAATTCCCTTTCTGTTTTGCCCATTGATAAAGAAGATAAGAAGAACGAGGAGTTTCATGTACACCAACACTGTTTAAAATATAATAAATGGTACCGGAACAATCCATTCCTCCTGATTTTGGATTTGCTGAGCCGTATCTATAGGTTATTTTTTGATCGGCAAGGGCCAGTGCTAAATTAAGAACTTTTTTTACTTCCCGGGGGTTTTCATTAAAGTTTTTTAGGGCTGATGAGGAAATTGTCTCAGGATTTAAATTCAGAGTATTTGCAAAAACAAATGAAGGAATCAGGATAATAAAAAATAGATAAAATCGTTGGAAAAATATATTCATGTGCCTGCTTATTAGGTTTACTATTAAAGGATTGGTTAGACAGATAACTATTATTAATAGAATTCTCATTATCAATTATGCATTATAATAACCTCGGCTAAAGAGAGATGTACAATAATTTCTCCAAAACCTTATGGATGGTAGCACTAATGTGGTCACTAAAAGAAAAAATGGATTCCTTATGGCACAAAAAGTCCAGACGCTATCGTTTTAATCTGCGGGCATCTCAATCCCCCACTTACTATAATTTATGTCGGTATCTGAGTGAGCAAGGATGGTGCAAAACGCGATTTACCTGGCTGGCTCATTTTAGTGAAAAAAACTTTCAATTTGATCAAGCGGCAGCGGAATGTCTGGAGTATAAACATTTATTAGCCCAATTAGTTGCTCAATATTGCCCACAGGTAATGCCGCCCACTTTTTGCATCAACGATACAAACTGGCCTATGGTTTTAAATCAAATTGCTGAAATACAACAACGACAAAATCAGGAGCTCATCTGGATATTAAAACCAGCCTTATTGAATAATGGCCAGCACATTAAAATTTTTCACAATCTTAGTCAATTAGAACAGCATTATTCAAGCAGCAAGCGCTTGGGAGGCGAACATGTACTGCAGCAATATATGCTGCAGCCGCATCTATTACAGGGACCCAAATTGGGGCATAAATACAGTATTCGCATGTTTGTAGTGCTCACAAATTACGCAGGCATCTACCTTTATCCCAAAGGCTATTTTAATGTGGGACTTCATCCCTACCAAACAGATGATTTCACAGACATGCGTTCGCATTTAACTAATGAACATTTAAATGACAATGAGCGCAATGTAGTGCAAATTATTACGGAACAATATGATTTATTTAAACCGCTTTATCCTCAAATAAAGAACATAGTATCTTCGACTGTAAGAGGGTTACAAAAAAAACACCCACAAGCTTTTATTAATGAAAAACAACCCGCATTGGCACTTTTTGGTTTTGATTTTCTTGTTGATCATGATTTACAAGTATGGTTGTTGGAAGCAAACCATGCGCCCTGCTTTCCAATAGATGACAAACATCCTTTGCAGGGCAACTTATATGGTGATTTTTGGCAAGCGGTCATTACAAGCTTTGTCATCCCAATAGCCAAACAGCAACCTCAAAATTGCCTTAATTATCAATTATTTGAACTAGTGAGTAATTGATGGCTTTTGCTTGAGTTTTCATCCAGGATTATGGAAACTCTGCTGTGAGATAAAAAAATTGCATGAACTACTCAAACAATGAATAATAATCCGCAATTTGCTCCGTCATTTTTAAGGCACAACATGATTAAAGTGGATCACACGTTACTAAGCGAAGAAGCTTTAGAAAATTTAATTATAGACATCATTACTCGTCAAGGTACCGATTATGGTGAGTATGAAATTGATATCCAAGTTAAGAAAAAACAACTCTTGAGGAACTTAATGTCGGGAGATGCAGTTATTGTATTCTCGTCCGAAGAAGAGACTTGCGACATTATTAAACAAGACGATTTTCTCAAGTTTAGTCAATTATGTCATTAAAGGGATCTGGGTTCTCTTGAACTTTAAATGTTGGTGCATCGCTTGCGATGCCCAACAACGCGCTGAGTTGGGCTGCACTTCGTTTAGCGTCAACCACATTGCCCCGTTTAATGAATAGTCCAGGTAATAATTGCGCTTGCATAATATGAAATCTTACTTTGATTTCCATACCAGGACTGAGCAACAGGTAAAGAAATACCGATTTGCGCAATCATTTTGGGTGTGGAAAGCCAAAGCGAAGGTGTTGCATACAAAATGGATCCCCCGGTATTTGGGAGTACTTGGGATGCCAATTTAGTTTTGTCGCTGTACTGACCGTTTAGTTCGAGCAATCCAAAAAATATATATTTATGTTCCATTGTGTTAATTTGGCGCCCTATCCCACCATTATAATAATACTGTGCTCCTTGCGCAATTGAGTCAGTTTTGTCAATGAATAAGACCCCTGGAGCCATATAAGCATACCAATCACTGTATGTTCGTGAATAGGTAGTGCCAATGAAATAGCTAAACGCATCAAAACTGGACGGTGCGTTTTTTCTCGAAAATCCTGAGGCGCGAACATGGGGATTAGTTTTCTTAGATACGCTGGTTAAATTACTGACTGGAAAAGTAGGTGAAAAAACAAAGGTCGCTTGATCGGAATATTTTGAACTGTCGTGATTATAAAACGCATACTCCAAATCAAGAGCCAAATCACCAATCCCCGACAAACTTTGCGTGCCATTTATATAACGAATAGCATAAGGTACTGTCAGTAATATGGATGCTGAATCGGTGATACCATAAAGTACAGAAGGAGTTCCCTCAAGAACACTTTGGCCTTTGCTGTATACATAACCGGGATTAAAAGCGACAATCAGTTGATTTTTATCCACAATATTTTGGCCAAAGGATACAAATGGGCCAGGCTGTTGTGACGTTGGCAAAGAAAAATTTCCAATAGTTGGAAGCTGAGCAATCGCTGCTCCCACCCTGATTATCAACAACAGCAATAACCAACCTATGAATGATTTTATAAAGTTGGTTCTTGTATACATGGCATCCTGCATTCTCACAAGGTTATAGTCTTGGCGCAAATGCTTCGAGACGTCGCTATTGCTCCTCCTCAGCACGAACGGATCACGGTAGAGACGGGATCTAATGGCTCCCTTATCCCGAGCTGACGTTAACTTAATGGAAGTGCCCCTATCACGCGTGTGGAACACCCAAAAGTTCTTGCAATTTATTTTCAGGGGCTGCAGCATTAAGAGCTGGCGCAGGATTTTTTAGTGCCTCAGTTAAACTGATAAACTTATATCCATTTTTTTGGTACATTTCTAAAATATCACCCAGCAAATAACTATTAAGCACGTTGGCATGAATTAATAAGATTTGTTTGGTGTTTTGTCCTTTTGATTTTTCCTCTGCTTTTAATGTTTGATTCCAAATATAAGCAAGATAACGTGGTTTAAGTTTTTGAATGTATTGTTCTCTAGAATGAAACGGAACCCTATAAGTACCTTCATTAAAGGCGAAATCCTTACTATCAATTGTCACAGGAGCAATAATGTACTGATGCTCTTTAAGATAATCAGCTACTTTTTGCTTGTTTTGTTTCGTGCCTTCGGCAAGGTAAGGGTAACGAAAATATTTGGGTTCACTTAAAATGGGGGCAAGAATTTTATCAGCGTGCTCAAGATCAGCAATGTATTTTTCAGCGCTCATTCGATTAAGGTTAGGATGAGAATAAGTATGATTACCAATCATAAAGCCTGCTTGTTGAAATTGCTCCAGAAACGCCCATTGGCCTTTTCCTATAGCTCCGGCAATCACAAAACCTGTGGCAGGCACCTTATATTTTTTAAATGCCTCAACAATATTAGTAAAACGATCGATTGCGCGCTTCTGATTGGCAGGATTATTCATTTTTGAAGCAACAAGAGGCAAATCATCTATAGTAATAGCAATTTCACGTTCCTGCGCAAAACATAAAGAAGAAAATAAAGCAGTAGAAAAAAATATTAATTTAAGCATGAATAGTCCTTATATGCCACTCAGTTACCCTAGCGATTCGCGAAAAACTCCCTTTTATTAACGCCAGTCTGAATAAACGATCCACAAGAGATACCTCCTACTCAGCACGAACACATCAAGATAGAGACAGGAGCTAATGGCTCCCTTATCCAGAACTGGCGTTATTAATAGTATCTGCATTTGTCATCTCATTCAATGCATGCCTTAAAAACACTCAGTAGTCTCGAAACCGACTGAGCTTTTTATTATCAAAGATCTATTTTAATAGTATTTGTTTTCATGATTGGATAGTATTCCCTCTCTATTTATTACCCTATTATAAATATATGCGCCTTATTTTCAGCACCATCTTAGTTTGTCTTTTATTTGGGAGTTTGCCTCTTATGGCTTTAGATATCGTTACCATAGAACAACCGGAATATATTCAGGTTTTAAAGAGCCAAGCTAGTAAAGTTCGCTTTCCATTGAATCAAGAGGATAATAAGTTAATTGCCTCAATGAAGAACAAATTACACGAATTAGGAGGTGTTGGTTTGGCCGCACCTCAGGTTAATGCATCCAAGCAAATTATTGCTGTTTATATTCCTGATGAGGCACGGCTTTTGCGTGATAATGTGACTACTTTATATCCCATGCACATTATGATTAATCCTTCTTATGAGCCTGTGACTGGAAGTGCAATTCATCATGATTTTGAAGGGTGTTATTCAGTGTCCAGCAGATTCGGAAAAGTGCCACGATACAATCAAATCAAAGTCAGTTATTACGATGAGGAAGGATTGGCACATCAGCAGATAGAAAGCGGATTTTATGCTCGTGTGTTACAGCACGAAATTGATCACATCAACGGGTTATTAATTGTTGATCGTTTAACGCCTGATTGTGTCCAAGGCAGCGTGGAAGAAATGAGGGTATTGCGACGTGCTGAGTTATCAGAGGAAAAGAAAATCATTTTTGATCAAATTATGGAGCGTAAGTTTAAAAAATAATGCGATGTTACTCTTTAATTCCAGGAATTTATTGTTGCTCAAATGCCGTGAGAATAGGGCAAGGTATAGAATCAGTTTTCTTAACTTGACTCCGTACTAGGGGTTGTTGACATTTCGCTAGATTGAGCCGAAATAGGCTGATTTTCGAGCACCGAAGCGCAGCATACACTGGTATGTGAGCATCGGAGCGCAGAAAATCGGCCTATTTCGGCCAAGATAGTAGAAATGTCAACAGACCCTATAGTACATGCGCTATATTATTTATAGACCATGAATCAATAGAGTATTCAAATGAACACTACAACCACGAAACAAGCAACTCTTTATCGTATGGTGATGCCAAAGCATACCTGTCCTTATGGCCTAAAAGCTAAAGACTTATTGCTGCGCCAAGGCTATATCGTTGAAGACAAGTGGCTAACTAGCCGTAAACAAATAGACGCGTTTAAAGCGGAACACGATGTGAAAACAACCCCTCAAACCTTTATCAATGGGGAACGAATCGGTGGCTACGATGATTTACGCCTTTATTTTGGCAAAAAAGTACGCGATTCCCAGGAAAAAAGTTATCGACCAGTAATTGTCCTTTTTGCAATAACCGCACTTATGGCACTTGCTACCAGCTATGCATTTAGTGGCGATGCGTTTACAGCACGAGCTTTAGGCTGGTTTATTTCCTTTAGTATGGTAGTACTTGCACTTTTAAAGCTGCAAAATCTCGAGGGATTTTCAACCATGTTTCTCAATTATGACCTCTTGGCTCAACGATGGGTTCCCTACAGCTCTATTTATCCTTTTGCGGAAGCATTAGCAGGGATTTTAATGATTGCAGGAGCTTTTCATTGGATTTCCATTCCGCTTGCCTTGTTTATAGGAACAATAGGTGCTGTTTCCGTATTTAAAGCAGTTTATATCGATAAACGTGAGCTGAAATGTGCCTGTGTTGGTGGCGATAGTAACGTGCCGTTGGGATTTATTTCACTCACTGAAAATTTAATGATGATTGGAATGGCCGTGGCCATGTGGATTATGTCATGAAGTCACCATTTAATTTCCTTGTCATTATAACCCCATTTCGCACCTAATTTATTGACACAGATCCTATATTTTGAGCCGCGGCTCACTTTTGATGGAATAAAAGTGAGCGGAAGTGATTACACAACAAAAGCAGTAGAGCACTTGGGGGGCACAATGTCTACTTTAAGAGATTTTTCACTAGAGCTTCCGAAGTACTTTGATTAAATTTTATAGCTCTGTGCTGCATTCTCTATAAGCATGCAAACACCATAAAGCATGAAACCGGCTAAAAGAGCCATGCAAAATGTTGTTGAAGTCCGACTCCTCATTAAATCTTGTGCACCAGCCTTTAGCTCCTGAAGATCAACGGGCAATCGATAGTTATATTTTAGATCTGGAAGCACGTCACTTTTATCTTCAAGGATAAAGGTTACACAGGAAGCCAATTCTTGCTCGTCCAAATCAGCATCTTGATACATATTAGCCAGGACAGTTAATCCGCCAATTAGATCATAAACACATTTAGAGCGAAACAATCTATTACCATAGGTCACTTTACTACTCATAAAAAGATCCATCTGCCTTAAAAATGGTTCCAATTTCTCACTACGACCAGCTCGTTCCGCATGAACTTCTTCCAGCTCTGGATTATCAGAGCAATAAGCCGTTAAATGGTTATTAACGCTCCAAGGTGTCTGTTCGTATTCCTCTTGACTCAACATGCATTGATTTCTAAAAACATCACCTATTTTTTGAGCGATATAAGCTGGAATCGTGCGGCCTCCGTGGCCATCATAAATACCCATCAAAAAGGATTGTGACTGAATTAAAGTGTGTACCGATACAGAAATATTATCCTGCGAACCCGCATTGATCGCCGCATGCGCAAGATGTTCTGCTAATTCCAGCTCACCATTATCTGGTTCATCGTTTATGGCTAATAAACATACTTTAAGCCAAGCTTCATGCCCTTCTTTCGTTTGATCAGGCTGCCCTTCAGTAAATCCGTCACATGCAGAAATAACCTGAATTTTTTTTACTGTTTTAAAATCAATACCTAGTTCTGAGAGACTAACAATATCAATACCCGCATTGGCAGTTAAACCAGGGTAAGAAAAATCACCCATTGCCCGAGACACGGCTAAACTTGCCCTATCTGTTTTTATGCGGCCATTAACCGGGGTTATTCCTTTGCGTCCAAGTCGAGTTAGCTCAGTTTCTGTAGAAGGATTATGCAGTATCTTATTTAAACGAATCACTTGGGGAACTTCGTTGTTTTGATGATAAACGACCAGAAAAGCTATAGAGTCGGCAAGAGTTGCCGTAATTAAATGATCTTTGCCATCATAGACGGTAGTACATGCGGTTGCCCCGCCACGCCTCAACCCCATTTTTTTTATTTCAGCATTTAGAATTCGATAACTGCTCCACAGGCGAAAACCAATTTCTTGCGCACTTAAAAGCTCCAATTCCTTTTGAGAAAACCAATAAGCGCATGCAGCATCTTCTTGATCTCGGCTCTTTAAGAGGGCATTTGATAAACCGTCGCACATTCCAATGGTCTCGTATAAACCAAATCCCTGTTCCTTATTTTCAACCTTATCCTCTTCTTGCTTTGCGCCAGTACTTCCTGAGCTCACTCCATGCATATAATTCTCCTTAATTATTTTTCAGAAACAAAAAACAGTTGTATCATTCACAAACACAAATTACATCATAATCTATCCTTTATAAATTTTGATGTAATTTGATATCGAGTATTTCGACCTCCACCAGGTAGTTTTTCAATACACCCTTTTTCAAGTAAATCAGTTAAATGTCTAGTAGCTGTAGCCTTACTTACTTTCGTGATTTTTTTATACTGTGCCGCACTAATTCCTTGTTCAAAACCATTATCTTCATCATCGAACATCATATTAATAATTTTGATTTGTTCCTTAGAGAGTTCTTCTTTTTGAGCAGTTTGCCAAAAACGGCTTTTATTAAGTGTCTGATCAATTTTATTGATTGCAGTTTGTATACTATGCTCCAACGTTTCCAGAAACCAACACAACCACGCAGTTATATCAGTCGTGTTGCGCTGACTTTGCTCCAGTATTTGATAGTAATCAGTACGGTTAGCAAGGATGGCAGCTGACATGGCGTACAAACGAATACTCTGCTTATCATCTTGGGCTAATGCCAAATCGGTTAGAGCGCGCGTGATCCGCCCGTTTCCATCCTCAAAGGGATGAAGCGTAATAAACCAAAAATGACATACAGCTGCTCGTAGCAAGGGATCTGTTATTGGATCTTCCAGGCTTTGATTAAACCATTCTATAAACAGGGTTAGCTCATATTCCAATCGCTCTCTCGGAGGCGCTTCAAAATGCACTGTGGGTCTATCAATGCGTCCGGAGACAACCTGCATCGGCTCTTCATCTCGTAACTGACCTGCTTTAACAGGATAGAGTGACTTCGAATCTTGAGGAAACAACCATTGATGCCATTGCTTCAAACGCTCAATTGATAAAGGGGTATCCAAATTACAAATGGCATCCAGCATCATTTGTGCCAATCCTTCTGAGCGCTCAGTTGTTGGATAAGGCTGTTTTAAATGTAAACCGATTCGCTTTGCCAGTGAAGAACGAACTGACTGGACATTAAGCTGTTCCCCTTCAATAGCAGATGAAGCAATAATATTTTGCAATAAGTTATCAAGAGCTGATTCAAGAGTTATATCAGCGGATACCGCACCCGTTTTGCCTAGTAAAATACCTTGTTTTAAACGTATCGTACGCAATAAAGGTTGAATGTCTTTATCTTGCCAATGAAAATTAGGCCAATCTTCCTGCTGCCAAATCCATTCTATTAAATGAGTACTCATATATGAAATCCAATGTGAGCCAATTAAGGATTTTATTCGGCTCATTATATGAGTTTAATATTAGTTATATTCGGCTCAACAATCAAGCCAATTATTATTTGTATTCGGCTCAAAGCCTAATACTCTTAAAGGTGACTCGGTGTTATCTGATGGGAGCTCCTTCGCTGCACTCTGGACGACGATAAAGGCATCGAAGCAAATACAACTAATTTGTCTAACAAAACGAGGCCTAGTCAATCAAAAAAACACTTAATTTTCCTTTACAAACAGCTAAAAATGCATTTTCATTGACTATTGTGCGCTATATATGAATAATATAGGCATATTTTCTCCTGGTGATGTTAGTACTATGCCTCCATTCAATATAAAAAACAGCTTAACTTTAGACCAACTCCCTCCATTATTAAGTAACGATGAATACGTACGTTTAAAAGCACAAGCTAAAAGAAGCGCTGAAGCTGAACGCGATAATTCTGTTGTAATAGCTCAAGAGTTACTGGATCAGCAGGCAGCAGATCAACATAAAATAAAAATTACCGATCAAATGACACCAAAAGACATTTTAGCACTTAGCCAAACACTAGAAGGTTTATTCAGCGTAGCAAATCCAAAGTCATTTCAAGTAAGTAACTATTTAGAACATGCTAACAAAATAGTCCTCATTTTGAGTCAGCTCACCAGAGCCTTAAACGGCTGTAATTGGAACTCAAGCGCAATAAAAAATAAACTAAATAAAGAGTTAAATAATATTTATGAAGTACTGGCAGATCATGGCTGGCATTGCGATAATAGTGCGCGAGGCTTAATGCCTGCATCGGCAGAAGGCTTAGCAAGATTTCTTGGTGGTCTTATTGGTGAAAAAACCCAAAGTAAGTTTGAGAATCCTCTTGAATCAGCAAAAGCGATACAGCAAATCTGTTTTCATGGGCTTAAAGCGCACATTCCAATGAGATCTTCTCAAGCCCAGCAACGTACTGGTGATGAAAGCAATGTAGCGGCGGAACAAAATGATCTAAATCAACTTATAGAAAAAATTAAAAATTCTGAATTATTAGACCAAGAGCCATTGATTTTAGGAAATCCATTCGTAGCAAACCAAATTAGTAAATATGAAAGTAAATTAGAGGACCTAGGATTTACCACGCCATTTTATGCAGCAAAATACGCCACAAATAAAGGCAGTATTGCCTGTTTATTACAGCATTGTACTAACTCTAAAATGAAGCTAGATACACTAAGTGCCCTTTTAAAAAATCCAAATAACCCATACTTTGGTGCGCGTGTTTTAATGATTAGCGCGCAATTTGGAACCAGTCTTTCTTTGAGTGAAATTTTAAATTCAATAACTGATGCTGAAAAAACAAACCATGTAAATTATGCGATTAGCCGAAAAGGAACCTACGAGGGCTGGACCGCATTACATTTTGCCTGCAGCGCAGAGTTTGCAACGCCAAATAAACTTGAGGCACAGTTAGAAAAGATCACCACACTTTTAAAACACAAAGCAGATATAAATGCCCCCACTAAAGCAAATCCAAGCCAAACTCCGTTGTCTATTGCATTATCTACAAGTAATTATGCTTTATGTAATTTTTTAATACAGCATGGAGCTTGTCTAAATATAGAGGCTAATTACCTTATATCACTCATAAAAAAATCAACATTTTCTCATGAAGAAAAACAAGAAATATGTCGTATTTTTGATATCTCCTTTAAAGCGTGTCAGCTCAATAGACCTACTCAAAGTGGATTATCTCCGAGACTAGCGCCTGAGACACCCAAAAAAAGAACCGCAGATGCTCCTGTATCTTTAGATTGCATTCCAGAAGATAGCGCTCCTAATATTCAAGCCCCTGCTGTACGTATGGGCTTATTTTATTATGAAGAAAATAAAGACCGAGGACGTCGAGCGCTGTCTACAGTACAAAATAATTTAAAAAACCTGGGATTCGAATTAGGCACTGCCTACAGTCAAGGAGATTGTTTTTTCGATAGTTTCGCACAAGGGATAGAGCGACTTCAAAAACCAACTTCAATAGATTTAAGTACGCATAACCTAAAAAATATTCGTCAACGGTGTCAACAAGAAGCCTTAAAACTTAAAAATCAATCTAATTCCTGGCTTGCTTCGGCTCTTCAAGCCGAGCATGAAGAGATTGATAAATACTCTAGAAACATCACCTACAGTGCAAAAGATATAGAGTTGAGAGTAGCTAGCGAACTAGAGACGCCTATATGGGGCAGAGGACACATTGAGGGGCGTCTTTTATGTGCCGCATTCAATGTATCCTTGCATCTCATAGAATTAGTTATTGATGCTGATGAACGTATCACTGTCTTACATTCTTTTATAGATGCTAATGGTTACAAAAGACTTCCAGAACAGACATCGCAATTATTTAATCAACCTAACACGGTTCATATGGCGGTCTATCAAAACACCTTGCATTTTGTACCCATCTTGCCACCAGCAAATCATGCATTAGCTCCAGCTGCTAATCAATCACCCATTCAGGTTGAAGAGCCGTCAGCGAAAAGAGCAAGAGGTGGGGAAGCCCCCAGTATTGCTAGTTCCTCAAGCGCTTTGCCTAGTGCGCAACCCGCCTCAGTACAGTCTGTAAGCATGCAAGACTTGGCGGAAAGACAACAAGAACAAAAGCTCATGATGCACCAGAGAGATCTCATGCTTCGCCAACAAGAGCGCGCATTTTTCCTGCATACACAATATACAGCACAAAACCTCGCCGCCGCGCAGCAGTCAATGATAGAGCACAATCGAGTCGTGAATGAACTGTACGCGCGATTGGATGCAGAAAAACAAAAACGTCCACTAATAGCACAGACGTTAGCTAATGCTAGCATACAGCATGCATCTAGCTTGAATAGATCGCAGCAACCACAGCTCCATTATATACACAACAAAAACGAAACGGGTTTAATGGATGTGTCCGCACCTTGTAATTGCCTAAGACCTGATTGTTTGAACGGATTATTTAATAGTGCGCAAAGAGCGACTGCAGCACCAGCAGCTAATAGAAATTCTTTCTTTAATATGCAGCCAACCCAAGCTATCGTCCTAGAAGCTCCAAATACAGGAATGAATCCAGCCCAGTAAATAAGACACCGAATATCAAAAATTCGGTCTAAGGCTGCACTTTATATACCTCATCCTCTGGTTCAGCCATCATCTGTATTTGTACCGGTGTTGGCATAAGTTCTATAGTAATGTCCTGTGCAACTTTGTTTGTTTTTTTAGCAAGGGGATAGTCCACCTCATTCCTTGCTGCTCTAGATGTTACAACTGATAATCTTGATAATGGATTTCTCAATTTAGAACCTTTATTATCTTCTTTAGGAGTAATTTGCGGAGCTGGAACTGCTTGCGTGTTATTTGTATTTGATTTTTCTGTGGTTAGCGTACTGATTTTTTCCAATAATGCTCCTACGAGATCACCTATTTTGGCCAAACTAAAAAAAAGAAATTCGGGAATAATAAATAGACTCTGTATGAATCCCTTCGCGGCAATACGCAAGTAATTGGTATCCGGTATAGTCTTACCAAATGTATTGGTTAATGGAGCTCCATCCAATCCAGAAAAAAGGCTTGTTTTAATGAGCTGAATTAAAGCATAGGGATAATATAAGACATTCAATACATTCAAACCAATGAGCGAGGAAAACGTTTCCGTTGTTTTGCCTTTTATTGTTCCACCCCGAATATAACTTACTTGTTCATTATCATCAGGTTTTTTTCTACATAAGGATTGAACCAAAGCGCCCTTCAACCGTTGATCAAGAGATATATTAGAAACAGTAGTGACCGACGTTCCTAACACTTTATAAAACTTCCAATTATATGGCATGCTATTCCCTGCTTTGTCGCTTATCTTATAATATAGATGCTCCTCAGCGAATGTGCGTGCATGCGGATCAAAAAGGTTGTTATATATCCAATTGAAGTAATCGGCGGACAGCTTGCTCCTTCAACTTATTGCGTAATAATTAATTATTATCCAGAATGGATTATCTTGCATTTGCAATTAAAATATATGAAAATCGCACGCTCAAAATTAACCCTATTCTTTGTGAAAATAGAGCAATATCAAGGCGTTTTTTAATTATGACAGAACAAGAAATTAGAACAAAACTACAACAAATTACCGAGTTAAAAATGGTAATTGAAAAACGTTTATGGGACACAGCCTTGCCTGTTAAAGATTTTAATGGCGATGAACTTTCTAAAGAAAATATTCAAAAAAAAATTAATGAAATTGCGAATCAAATAATTACTAACCACCCTGATTTTTGTCCAGTACTGGTTAGTCTTATGGATGGAGCAATGCCATTTGCAAGTCAATTACATACAGCTTTAACTGAGCGGAACTATCCTTTTCAGTTTACTTGCATGCAAGTAAGTAGTTATGAGGGCACGAAATCCGGTGAACTCAGCATGGGTTCGCTTCCAAAAATTTTATTAGGTAATCGAGTCGTTATTGTTGTTGACGATGTATGTGATACAGGAAAAACCTATGCCAAGCTTCATGATTTATTTTTAAAGCAAGGAGCTCAGGATGTGTTCTTAGTAGCCTTAGTGGATAAGGTTCAAGAAAGAGCATCAAAATGTGAACCCAAATATACTGGCTTTAAAATTTCTAAAGATGCGTTCATAATCGGATTTGGCTTGGACTATGAAGGGTTAGTGCGTAACTCAGCTGCTATTAATGCAGTAGATTTCAAGTCATTACCAACAAATGAAGAAATGGACTTGTTACATAATGAAGCATCCCTAAATGATCAATTACAAAGCATTATAGCAAATAAATTGAACGCCTCTTCTGTTAGAAGTAGTCCTGCTGCACTATTTGCTTCTGTTGCTTCTAAATCCACACAGACTAGTGAACCGATTACTCTGGGTAATGTAATATAAGATTACAGAATACTGAATCCCGGATGCAGCTGCAGCCTCACTTCCATTAAGTTAAGAAAATTCCGTCGTCCCGCGGCTTGTCCGCGGGATCCACGAATCTAGCTTCGGTATAAACTGTGTATTAAAATTTAGGCCCCATGCTGCTGTGCTCTTCCTCAGCTTCATCTATTGTTGCAAGTGGTGCAGTATTTCTTTCCGTTTTCTTAATATCAATGAACTCTACTGATTTGCTCATCTTCTCTTCTTCAGTATTAACTGCCTCATATTTCACTTCATTGCGCGCTGATTTAGAATTATTGTTTGTATTAGAATTAAATAGTTTTGAAAATGGATTGCTGGACTTATGTTCTTTTTTATCCTCTTCTACAGATGCCTCTCCAAAAAATGTCACCACTGAATCAAAAACCTTTCCAATAAATTTCTCCACTGGCTCCAGAACCTTTCCAATAAATTTCCCCACTGGCTCCAGAACCTTTCCCATAAATTTCCCTACTGGCTCCAAACCCTTTCCAACAAAATCCCCCACTTTGGCTGCAGCATAAGCTATCGCTTCTGGAATAATAAAAATAGCCTGCACAATGGCTTTTGCAGCAATACGCAAATTATTATCATCCGTTAAAACTTTACTCACATTATTTTTAAATGGAGCGCCATCCAAGGCTGCAAAAATACACGCTTTAGTTACTTGTAATGCAGCGTAAGGAAAATAAAAAGGATTTATTGAATCAAAACCAATTATATTGCCAAATGTCCCCTTTCTATTATTCTTTGTGGGCGATGTACCATTAGATAGAAAGCTGGATAGCAATTCTCCTTCTGGCTTAGTCCTACATAAGGATTGTACTAAAGCTGCTTTTATACGTACATCCCATGAAATAGCCGAAGTTGTTGTAACGGATGATCCAACTAAATTATAAAACTTTGAGTTATAAGGCATGATGAGACTCTCCAGCAAATACAAGCATCTACTTTCAATATAGCATTAGCGCCACTAAAATGCTTGAATTTAACTCTTCGTGATTCTTTTAGTTCCTCCGAGGGTATCTGGTATTTCTTCTAACCAATTTCCATAGTACGTTAATAATCATAGCCTAAACTAGAATAAATCTAATTCATGAAAAATAAGCGCATTGAAAAAAACGCGAACACTGCCTTAATATGCCCGTGTACAAGGTAATTGACAGTGTATGCACATACATATCCACAGAAATTGTGGATAACAATAATAATTGGATTATTTGATTCAAAGAGAGAAAGCCTTATACAGCAAGGGGTTTTTAAAAAATAAAAAAAATTACAAAAAAAATTTGACAAAAATTGAAAACAACTATCCACAGACGGTATAGTAACGTTATAAGTCTTGCTGGGCGGGCGTCCACGTGGACAGACGAAGGAGCCGATCATATGTCTTTATGGTTAGAATTAGCACTAATGCTGGTCATTATTTTAATTTCAGCACAACTGTTTTCAAATGCGTTGGAATATTTCAGTGAAAATGCAGGGCTATCCAGCGGGGTTACCGGCTCCATTCTTGCAGCCATTTCCACCGCATTGCCTGAAACGATGGTACCGCTTCTGGCTGTAATCGCAGGAACGCCAGATAAACTCGTGAATCAGGAAATTAGCGTTGGAGCCATACTCGGCGCACCGTTAATGTTATCCACCTTATCCACCTCCATCATGGCACTTTCAGTAATTAAAAAAAGGGGCATCTACGGGCGAATTAAACCTGAAAAAACCGGTTTTATTCGTGATGTCAACTTTTTCTTAATGGCCTTCTTTCTCGCAGCGATTGCCATGTACGTACCTAATGAGCCCCGCTATTATCGCAGTGTCATAAGTATCTTACTTATTGGCCTTTACAGTACCTACATTATAATGACCCTTAGAGCATCAAAAAACCTGGTACAAAACGGTCATGGGGTTACACCAACAGAACCTTTATTTTTTACAAAACTGGGTATAAAAAGCAGTACCAAACTCATTGTAATGCAACTACTAATCGGACTTTGCTTATTACTCATTGGAGCCAAAGGGTTTATTAACACCATACATGCGGTATCTATCGAACTGGGCCTTTCCGCTTTACTTTTATCGCTTCTCATAATTCCATTAGCCACTGAATTACCTGAAAAAGTGAATAGTGTACTTTGGGTACGTGACAAAAAAGATACTTTAGGATTTGGCAACATCACCGGGGCTATGGTTTTTCAAGGTACATTATTACCTGCCTTTGGAATTTTATTAACTCCATGGCAACCTGGAAAAGTAGTTTTAACCGGCATTGTCATGACCTTTATTGCTGCACTATGGCTTCGTTTTAATGCCAGCTCAAAAGGCTTGAGTATTGCGGCATTATTAGTTAATGGATTGCTGTATGTAACCTATTTAGTACTTATTTTGAGTTAATTACTTATTGAGTTTTACAATGCGTTAAAAAACAGTATGATCCTTAAAAAATCAAACACTGTGAGCAAATATGAGTTCGGGTAAAAAAAATTTAAGTCGCTTTATATTTATGAGTCGCTGGCTTCAGTTGCCTTTGTACTTAGGACTAATCTGCATTTTGGCGGCTTACGTCTATCGTTTTTTATATGAGCTGGTGGAGCTCATCATACACATTAATCAACTCAACGATACCCATATTATGCTAGGTGTTCTTGATCTAATTGATGTCGTGATGATTGCCAATTTATTAATCATGGTCATTATGGGCGGTTATGAAACCTTTGTTTCTCCTCTTCTAATTGATTCACATCCTGATCAACCAGAATGGCTGGGGCATTTGGATGCGGGCGGAATGAAAGCTAAATTAGCATTGGCTTTGGTCGGTATTTCCTCCATTCATTTATTAAGAACCTTTATTGATCCGACTAAATTAGATAATTTTGGTATTATGTGGCAGGTTATTATCCATACCACTTTGATTATTTCTGCGCTGGCTATTGCCTATACAAATAGGCTATTGGCCAAGCCCAATGGTATGCACCACGCAAAATAATACAGCCCGTCCGTCCAGAACGTAGCGAAAGACCTCTTAAAGGTGGCTCAGTGCCATTTTAAAGGGAGGTTCTTCGCTACGCTCTTGATCTGATGAATCAGCCTCTAGATAACAGCATTATTTTGGAAAAATCCCTTACCCCAACCCCATACCCAATAATTTTTTAATCATTGACTAAAAGTCCAGTTACTGTAAATTATCAAAAAATATTTTTTAATCCATAAGACAGGAGTTCAATATAATGTTTAAAGCAAAGTTGGCAGCTTTCGCGGGCGCATTAATTTTGGCCGGTTCAGCATTTGCTGCTCAGGATGAGTGCCCTAATCTTAGCGATCTTCAAACGGAAGGCGTTTCTATGGCCCAACCTTTTTTTGGATCCTATTTCACATACCACTTCAGCAAATATAATACAGACTCAAGTTGGGGCCTGGTTATTGCAAATCTTAATGTAGAATCAGAAGAAGAAGCAATCGAATTAGGTAATGAAATTTTAAATAACATGACAGCTCCTGGTGTGTACACACCTTTAGAAACGGATATCATGTGTACTTATGAAACAGGTGTTCCAGGTGTCTTTGCTGCCACAATTAAGTACGAGTTTCCTTCTCCAATGAAATTAAAACAATTCATTCAAAAAGCGCATTAATTAATTGTACTATCACCACCTACATCCCGAAGAAAATAGGCGGTGATAGCTACACTTTTCCAAAACGATTCAAAATATAGTTACTCATATTCTGAGCAATTTCTGCTTCGGCAAAAAACACCTTCCCAGGTCCTTCATTTTTTAATAATTCCGCTTCCTCTTCATTATGTATGCGGATGACAATTTCAATATTTGGATTAATCGTGCGTGCGCAATCAATCATAGGACGAACATGAAACGCTCCAGAGACAGCGATAATAAGTACGCTTGCACGTGCTATATGTGCTTGAATTAATACAGAAGGAATTGAAGCATCACCCCAGACTGAAGGGATTTTTTTAGCTCGAAGCCGCTCAATCTGTTCACGATTTTCATCTACAACGATATAGGGAATTTCCTCAGCATACAGTGTCTTGGCAATCCGTTTTCCAACACGGCCATAACCTACTAATACCGCTTGTCCTGCCAGATATTTTTCGCTTGTAGTGGTAGGTAATTCAGATAAAGGATCGGTGGTACGTTGAAAAAATTCCAGCAGATTATTGCGCGATTTTATCCATGCTTGAAGTGGCTCAAGCAATTTAAATACCAAGGGATTAATGGCTATTGAAATTAAAGCACCAGCAAGGATAAAACTGCGACCTTCAACAGGTAATAAACCAAGGCGCACACCAAGTTCCGCAAGAATAAATGAAAACTCCCCAATTTGGGATAAACTGGCTGAAACTATAAGTGCTGAATTCAAAGGATAGCGAAAAAGCAATACTAAAAGAAAAGCCGCAATTGATTTTCCAACTACGATAATACCAACCACTGTAAGCACTTGTAATGGTTTATCAATCACCACATAGGGATCAAATAACATCCCTACAGCAACGAAAAAAAGTACTGCAAATGCGTCGCGTAAAGGTAACGACTCTTCTGCTGCACGATGACTGAATTTTGATTCGCGCATGATCATGCCCGCAAAAAAAGCACCTAAAGCAAATGATACGCCGAACAATCGGGATGCCACATAGGCAATACCAACAGCACTAGCAATAACACACAGTGTAAATAGTTCACGCGAACCTGTTCGTGCGATATGCCAAAGCAGTTTTGGAAAATAACGACGCCCTACAAATAACATCAAGCCAATAAAAGCGGAAACCTTCAAAAGGGTTATAAGCAAAATCAACCCTATATTACCATCATGCGGTGTCGAAGCACCATCACTGAACCAATGAGACAAAGGAGGCAATAGGACCAAAATAATAATCATGAACAAATCTTCAACAATGAGCCAACCAACAGCAATTCGGCCGTTAATAGAGTCCATGATTCCTCGTTCTTCAAGTGCTCGCAGAAGAACAACCGTACTAGCCACCGACAAGGCAAGACCAAAAACCAAAGCGCCACCAAGACCCCATCCCCAAGCAAGCGCAACTCCTGCACCAAGCGCCGTTGCTACCAGAATTTGGACAATAGCACCTGGTAAAGCAATCTTACGAACCTGAAGTAAATCAGCTAATGAAAAGTGCAATCCCACTCCAAACATAAGCAGCATCACACCAATTTCCGCAAGCTCGTGTGCTACATCAGCATTTGCAACAATACCCGGTGTAAATGGACCGATTATTATCCCTGCCATTAAGTAACCCACCAGTAATGGAATTTTAAACCGTACTGCAATAAATCCCATAACCAATGCAAAACCAAGCGCTGCAGCCATGGTAGTAATAAGCGGAAGGCTCTGATCCATAAACACTATCCTTTGTTTTCCTTAAAACGTCTGCTTATTAAATTAGGTAAAAAGCGGACTGAACGCAAGCTTTTCCGGTCAAATGGATAAATACACTACTTTTTTGATATTAAGTTAGTGCTGCATTATACTAAGAACATGAGGTCAAAATAGGGATATCATGAACATATTTTCTTCAGAAGAGAGAGTGCTTTTAAAAAACTGTGAGTTATTAAGGGGATTATCTGAGAAAAATTTTAATACCTTTGTTGACTTATCACAGCGTGTTTCTTACCCCAAAGGAGAGGTATTACTTGAAGAAGGCGCGAGCAGTAACTATTTATTTATTATAATCACAGGGGCTGTGGAACTCTATAAAGCAACCAGCATGAAGAAACACCTAATTGGTAATTTAACCAAAGGCCAATCCATCGGTGAAATGCGGGTGATTAAAAATCAGCCCTGCTCTTTAACTGTAGTAACCAGCGCACCAACCGTTGCGTTATGCATCTCACTAAGTAAACTACGCAGTTTGGAATACTACCAATGTTATGAATCCATTCTGGATGCCATTCTAAACATTTTAAGCACCCGCTTAGTTAAAACAAACCAGCTAGCAGCCAATGCCTTGAGTAAAAAGAAAAGCAAAAGCCTGCGTTATTTTAATTTAGCTGTTATTACTGTAGCTGCGCTATTTCTCATTGAAATAGGAGTCGCTTTATATTTTATTTATTATTGGGCGCATTAATATAAAATCAATGGGATTAGATACCTTGCTTTTTACCAACCAAATTTAATCTCTACCCCCACATAGTCTGAGTTTTTACCGCCAACTTGGCGTAGTGCTTCGGCCACTTGAAAATGTACTGCTTCGAGTGCGCTGGTAAAATGAGTAGAGATGAGCCAGTCAAAACGTAATTGACTATAGCTACCTGTATAACGCCCTCCTTCTCCTGCGCTTCCTGGAATCGGGATCATCGGTTGGGTGTAGACTGCGTCGGCTGTTGTTTCTCGCCAAAGTGCGGCGGCGGCAATCATTGCGCTAAATGAACTATTGGGGTAAATGGTCAATGAAGGTTTTAAGTGAATGAAGTTGGTATAGCCTGTATAACCAGCTAAAGTGATGTAATAGCCATTGGGAAACAACGGATTAAAAGTACCTAAAATAGCCCCATTCGGATCATGATTCCCTGATGCGGCATCTAATTGAAAACCAATTCTTGGTGTCCATTTTTTTTCTTTTAATGTATAACCTGATCGAGAGCCAATTGCCCACGCGCGAATTTTTTTATCAGCAATGCTTCCTTCCTGCCCCATTACTTCAAAATCCCAATCAAATACTGAACCAATGCCTACTGCACGGACATCAAGAAGGTTACGACGTTCATTCCCGGAAACGGACACGTAATTCATATTGTCTTTTTTATAATGAGCCAGATAAGAGTTCACTTTACCAAAACCTGCAACCTTACGTTCAATACGAAAACCACTGAACGTGTAATGACTGCTGCTGTAATCATCAAAAGCACGAAGATCCCGAGCTACCACGGGGCGGCTGTAAAATGATATGTAACGCCAGGGGCCGTATTCATAATCGCCCCAAATAGCGTCATAAGATTGGCGTACGTTTGGACCATCACGAACTGAAATAAAACGCTGTAAATCGAATGCAAATTGCTGGCGCCCTACTCGAAACTTAAAAAGTCCGTCAGAAATAGGCTCAACAAGTGCGGCAAATGCCTGCTCCAAATCAAGCCTGTTTTTATCTACAGGAGTAATAATTGTTTTCCATGGTGCAAAATCACTTTGCAATTGCACAAAGCTTTGCAAACGATTAGCAATGTGCAAATCAGCATGGGGCTCAAAACGACTAATTAAATAAGACTGAGGCACACTATTGCCCACATCAAAATTAACCGCATCATTACTTTCAAAGCGCTCTCGCAAATTCACACCCAAAGAAAGGTACGTTTTAGGGTCTGTCTTTGATAAAGGAATGTATTTCAGCTCATCAAACGGTGCTTGAGGAATCCTGGGATCAGCCAAAACCGACCAATCCTCTTGCCAGCGATTAAACATTATCGAAGGACGTTTCGGGATCTTTGAAATGGGACTGCTTTGGCTGCATACCGCCGACATGAAGCCCAATAACCCCAAACATAATACGGCTTTAACACTCATAGTATTTTATTGCTTTGGCTTACTTACATCCTCAGAGGCTTTTATTTGATGTAGTTCAGCAATATACCCCCCCGGAAACTTAACCATAGCGGAACTACGCTCTCCCGACACAAAAGGTGCAACCAATACAGTGACACCAGCAGCTTTTGCTTTAGTTAAGGTATCGTTTAGATCCATCACTTCATAACCGGTTAATTCACGCCCATAAGGCCAGACTAGGTGTCCATTAGTAACGATAACTAGCATTTTTCCAAATCCAGACTCAATAGCTACGCGGCGGTATGTTGTATCCGGCTGCCCAATTTCTATCCCTGGAGCATGCAAGGTATCTGATACTATTTTACCCTGTGCAAACTGTGTGAACTGCTTGATAAAAAGATTCGCACTATCCGGTGATACATACACGCGATTTTCTGGAATCACAGTCAATGGAGGATAAGATGGCGGTGTTTTATGCCAATAAAGTTGCATGTTCACGCCACCAGCCCATTGAATAATCACATCACGCCCGATGGGATCAGGAAATGGCGCAACAATCACATCAGCGCCTGCAGCACGTGCGGCGGTAATGGCCTTATCAAAATCGGTTACAAGATAACCTGTTCGCTCAAGTCCAAAAGGATAAGGAATAGGTGTTTTAAACCCAAATACCGAAACAGTACCCACAGGTGTCAATGCCAGCTGGGACATCGTTTGACTAGGCGTTGGTGTTACCTGAAAAACACCTTGTTTTGAAGTGGTCCCTCCTAAAGTAGCAGTAAAGCTGCTTACAAACTGAGCGAAGTCTTCGGGAGCCACATAAACATGTGTTGTATCGTATTGAGGCCCCACAGCAAAACCACTGTTTTGAGCGGCATTTAATGGCTCATATGCTACGAGAAAAAAAGCAAAAATAACCAGTCCAATTTTTTTCATTTGCGTTCCTTGCAAAAATAATTAATTTAATCTTTCAATTGCATCTGCATGAAATCATAACCATTTCATTTTTATTTGCATCATTTACCTTACTCAAAATGCTCAAAATAAAGACAATGATCTATAATATAGTAGATCAGTTTATTGAATTTGTAACTTTTCTACAAGGAAGCATAACATGGACAAGAAATTAGAGTTACTTACCCCTAAAAACTCTGTTTTATTGATGATTGATTATCAACCTCAAATGGCGTTCGGCGTGGTCAGTATTGACCGACAAAGTTTAAAAAACAATGCTGTTGCCCTTGCAAGCGCTTCAAAACTATTTCAGGTACCCACTATTCTCACCTCAGTAGAATCAGAAAGCTTTAGTGGTTATATTTTTCCTGAACTACTGGATGTTTTTCCGCATAATGACATTATTGAACGTACCAGCATGAACTCTTGGGACTCAGCTAGTGTAAGGGAACATGTAGCACATACGCGGCGAAAGAAATTAATTCTTGCCGGATTATGGACCGAAGTCTGCATCAATATGTGTGCGTTTTCAGCCATGCAAGACGGTTATGAAGTCTATGTCGTTGAAGATGCATGCGGCGGAACCAGTGAATTAGCCCATCGTGCATCAATGGAGCGCATGCGTCAGGCAGGTGTTATTCCTTTAAGCTGGCAACAAGTGCTGCTTGAGTGGCAAAGAGATTGGGCGCACAAAGAAACCTACGATGAAGTAATGAAGATTGTTAAAGAACACAGTGGCGCTTACGGAATGGGAGTTGATTACGCTTATACAATGGTTCACAAGCAAAAACCAAGAAGTGAATGGAATGGTAAAACAGTGAAGTAATTCATTCTTCTTGTGCTAAGGAGTGCTTTATTATGGACGCAATTTATTATAATGGTAATTTTAAAGGCTCAGGTATTACGAAACCTACAACGGCTGCAGCGATTAAAAACAATCGCTTTATTCAATTGGGTTCAGATAAAGACATCATGGAGTTAAAAACTTCAACGACCAAATTAATCGATTTAAAAAATAAAACCGTTATTCCAGGCTTAAATGACTCGCACATTCACCTTATCCGCGGCGGTTTAAGCTTCAATATGGAATTACGCTGGGATGGCATTACAAGCCTTAATGAGGCTTTATTCATGCTAAAAGAACAAGCGGCTCGCACCCCAGCACCCCAATGGGTTCGGGTTGTAGGGGGCTGGACGGAATTTCAGTTTAAAGAACGAAGAATGCCTACCCTGGATGAAATCAATGCCGTTTCCAAAGACACGCCCGTATTTATTTTACACCTTTATGACCGCGCCCTACTCAATAGAGCCGCATTAAACGTCATTGGTTACGATAAAAACACCAAAGAAATGCCTGGAACCAAGATTCAACGTGATAAAGATGGAAATCCAACCGGTATGTTGATTGCTCACCCCAATGCCATGATCCTTTATTCTGCTTTATCACAAGGCCCAAAGCTTGGGCGAAGCGATCAAGTCAATTCTACATTACACTTTATGCGTGAATTAAACCGCCTTGGCATAACGAGCGTGGTTGATGCCGGTGGAGGCTCTCAAAGCTATCCAGAAGATTATGATGTGATTCAAATGCTGGATAAAGAAAAAAAACTAACGCTACGAATTGCCTATAATTTATTCACACAAAAACCAGGTCACGAATTTGAAGACTTTAAAACATGGACGGAAACCTTAAAATACCAGCAAGGTAATGACTATTATCGCCAAAATGGCGCTGGCGAAATGCTGGTGTATTCAGCAGCCGATTTTGAGGATTTTTTACAGGAACGACCGGATTTGCCCTCGGTTATGGAAGAACAATTACAACCCATTATAAAATTATTGGCCAAAAATAAATGGCCATTCAGATTGCATGCAACCTATGACGAAACCATTGCAAGAGCGTTAAATGTATATGAGTCCATCAACAAAGAAGTACCCCTTACAGGATTGCATTGGTTTTTTGATCACGCAGAAACTATTTCTGACCAATCAATTGAACGGGTCAAAAACCTAGGCGGTGGGATTGCAATACAAAACCGCATGGCCTTTCAAGGTGAGTATTTTAGTGAACGCTACGGCAAAGAAAAAACCTTACGCAGCCCACCTATTGCAAAAATTCTTGCTGCGGGAATTCCGGTAGGAATGGGTACTGATGCAACACGAGTTTCCAGTTACAACCCTTGGATCTGTCTTTATTGGTTAACCACCGGAAAGACTGTAGGAGGACAAGCTATTTACAAGGAAGACAACATACTTTCCAGAGAACAAGCATTGAAGCTGTATACACAAGGAAGTGCGTGGTTTTCCAATGAAGAAGATACCAAGGGATCTTTTCTTCCCAATCAGTTAGCTGATTTTGCTGTATTGTCGAAGGATTTTTTCCAAGTCAGCGATGAGGAAATTAAAGACATATACTCATTAATGACTGTTGTTGGTGGTGATATTGTTCATGCCAGCGATAACTTTTCACAATATAATCCGCCACTTCCTCCTGTTAGTCCATCCTGGTCGCCAGTGAATTATTATGGTACGTATAATGGTAATAAATTATTTACCTCAGCGGCAACAAGAGTGTCACATCAACACAAGCATTCACTAACGCCCTGCCATCATACACCATGGCAATGGGGAGAGTGTTTTTGCTGGGCCTTTTGATTTATTTGACGGATGGTGGCACATAAAATAAATAGGCTTATTAATTAATAGGTTAGATCAATAGAGTAAATAGTAAAATTCGAGTCAAATTGAATTACATACGCAAAAAGTGTATTGTAGGCTTCTACTTAAAAAATGTCCTGATACGGGAGTACTATATTGTGCAAAGTCGAAATGAGCCAAGCAAAACAATCTTGATTGATTCAATTCTTCGGTTAAATCAAAATGAAAATCAAAATACAGTAAACCAACAATTGGACAATGATTATAAAAAACATCCGCATGTAAATAGAAAGGCTATTAAAGACAATAAAACGCCACTTATGGTTGCTGCAGAACTATGGCATCTACCCGCATTGCATTGGTTATTAAACCCACGTTTTTTTTCAATGAGGCGAAAAGCCGACGTACATCTACAAAATTCAAAACTCGAAACAGCATTATCGTATGCGGTTAGCTTTAAAAGCTTTAGAGGCGCAAATCAAGAAGTAACAAACGAGCAAAAAGTATTACTAAGTAGACAAAATCAATGTGTGGATTTAATTTTAAAGCATGGTGCAAAAAAAACTGGAGGAGCATCTATTCAAGCCGCTACTCATGGAAATTTACGGTATTTAAAAATAGCGTTCAACAGTTTTTCACCCACCACGAAACATACGGAGGAATCATTTCATCGCGGTTTTAATGAACGTGTAATTGATATGGTTTTAAAACAAGCTCTATTGAATGAACATATTGAAATTGTAAAATATATCGCTTCAATTTTTTATCATATAAACCGCGTTTATCTTGGTGACGGAGCCAATCTTTCCTGCAATATATATTTTCCTGAAACCACCGCAGCTTTAATATTATTATTCCAAAGAAATTTTGATTTGGCTGCTGCGTGTTATAAATTTATTTGTGACTCTCAAATAGGTATGCGATTAATTTCGAAACATCTGATTCCTATCATCGATGATACTGCATTAGTAAAAAGAATTATTCTAAAATATCGACTTCCTTTAACTTGGAAATTTATTGAAGCGGTTATTAACCAACCCAATAATGATGCGTTGGTAGATTTTGTTATTAAGTATAAACAAGTTAAGCATGATCAAATGTTTAATCCTGCTGATAACGAGAACAATGATCCACTTAGAGTACCAAATGGTAACGATTATAATAATTACTTCAAGTTGATTCGTAACTATAAATTATTAAATTTTTATCTACAGCAATTTAGTTATAATTTTGAAGAGAAAAGATTTTCTCAAGGAAGTGAGTTGGAATTAATTTGCGAAGCAATAAAGCTAGGTGATGAACGCGTTGTACTTTTGTTGTTAGAAAAAATGACTCCTCTAAATACAATAGCAGATCATGGCTATCATGCGATTCATACAGCTGCAAAAGCTAATAACCATATGCTGATGTTAAAATTACTTTGGTCTGGCGTTTTATATGCCCCTCCTAATCCAACTGCACGAAAGAATCTTTCTCCACAAATGGCATCATTTCTCGATGCTTATGAAACTATTTTTAAAAATCAACCACATCTTCTTTTGCAAAAATTATCTTATTGTTCATCACAACAAAGAAAAGATTTACATTCTCTTTTTGCGGGAGATAAAGTGAGATCTGATAAAATTAAATATGCAATTTCTCAACTCGAAAGTGTGGCAAAACCACGTCAGGACTCATTAGCAGAATTTGGTGTGAGCTCTAATAGTATTTTTAGGTCGGTGCGAGCTATAACTCAAGATACCACTTCTAGTGTTGCAATAACGTCAGTACAACCATCCTCGTAGGGGTTCCTTCCACAGGACCCCGTGATGCTCCAACCTACATTTAAAGTTCTCGACCAACTCCTTCCACTCAATTAGCACTACTCCACCTTCAGAAGCACCTTCACTACGCTCCATACGGATTTCATACAAAGCAAAAGAATCAATTCAAACCAGTGTGGGCAATAACAAAACAACAGCAGCTCAGATAAAATCTTTATGTATAAATACATGATTTCATGAGCAAATCCCACCCTTTTTGTATTTTGAACTACACTCAAATATGAACGACTACAAGGAGTGTGGATTATGGTTATCAGTATTGAAAAATTGGGCAGCCCCAGTGCGCTTAGTCTTTTTGCAAGTGCAGAAACAATACCCGCATTAGTTGCAGCAGGCGCGATTTTAGCAGTAACCGCGGCTGTATTTACTTACTCTGAATTCAAAAACTATAAAGAAAAAAAACACAAAGAAAAAATTGAAGTCGTTAATGGACTGTACGCACTCCACCTCAAGCAAATTGTTGTGCCACATGCAGGCAAAATTCATGGTTTTCCACCTGTATTTCAACTAATCGATAGTAAGTATCAATCCATGCATTTTACTCCAGAACAAGTTAAGGACATTGGGAGCGATGTGACTCATGGATCAGATATTGCCTTAGCCAGTTACCGTGAGTCAGTACGTTCTGCGATTAGAAAACTTAAAGAATATTATTTCTCGCGAAAAGATGGCGACAAAGTTAAAACAGATGATATTACAGCGGGAGTTATATCCTATCTATTACAAATGCTGGATACAAAATGCTTAAATTTTTTAGGTTATGACTATGATATTGCTTATCTAGATGCCATTAATAAATTCATCACCGCATATTCCTCCTTAAATAGTGGCGAAAAAAGCCAGCATTTCAGCCGCCTTGCTCCTGTTTATGCACATTTATCTATAGCCAAAGACAAGCTTGAAAAACATAAAGAAGTATTATCATTACAAGAAACAGTAGCCGAACTAAAAGACAGTTGCGTCAACCACAGCGATATTTTAATTAGAGCTTTAGTTAAAATGATAGCTAAAAACAACGACACGGAACTGGCCAATACAGTCGCTCATGATGAACTTAAAGAAGGAATACTCCGCCAGCATTACATTCAATCAGAACTATTTGGCATCGAATTACGATCTGATGAAAAAATCATGCTTCCAGATTCAATTTTTCAAAACTGGATCAAAAATTTATCGTCTTATTATCTTAAATCACTCAGTATCGAAATGGAACAACAAGACGATACACACTATTCTACTCAGGATTTTTTTATATTTTTAGACCAAGCAAAAGCACTTTTGGGAAGAAAACTTTTTGGACGCTCAAAAGAGAAAGAATTAGTTGATAATGAGCTGAAAAAAATCCGCAAAGTATTTCATGAAAGCGGAAATTTTATTAGTACCCGATATAATAAACTAACCCAAAAATTCGATCTCGTCAGCGATCCCTTACAACTAATTGACCGCTCTCTCGTGATGGCTAAAATTGCAAAACTTGCCCACGAGATAATTTCATTACAATATTTGTGCACGCATTTACTAAGAAGCATTCAACTTCTAGGTAATATTTATGTAAATAACCCTGCTCATTTTTGCAAAATATTCAATGTCCTAGATCAATTATGCATGTTAATCCAAGAAGATGTGAGGGCCTCTAAAAAATCGTTCCGCCAGCTTCAGGAAGATAATGCGAATAACATGCAAATAGAAGAAAAAGAGTTGTTTCCCAATGAAATTAAGAGCATTCTGGATTTGGTTTATGCTGAAATCAAAGACATTGGCGAACAAGTTAAAGATTGCCGACAAATGGCAATCAAAGCAATTAAACCTGCTACAGTGAAATCAGTAAACTATGAAATGCTAGAGCTTGCTACAGCTATATCTAAAATGTATTTTGATGAAAATTCCAACTCATTAGACCAAGACGACCATGTCTCAACTCATTCTTTATCCGAGATGTCTATTGAAATTGATGAAGCTGAAATTCCAGAAAAGAAAAACAAAGGAGATTTAATTGAGCATCTTACATCCCAGATAAAAAAAATTAATAGCCGTATTTTGGAAATTCAAAAAACAGAATTATTCCACTCAAAAAATTATTTTAAAATTTATGATGCTTTACTCGTCATGCACACTAAATCAATCACGTTAATACAGGAACAATCCTCAAAACCTGAGCGAATTGATAAAGCAAATAAAACACTGAAATTAACCATGTCGCTTGCAGATGAAACACTTGAGTTTTTAAACACACCTACTCCGGATCGTTTAGCAGGAACAACTCGTTTCTTTAATAAAATACATAAACAGCTTAATGATAAAAACAATGCTTCATTCATTGATCGGCACGACAACAAAGTATCAGGTTTTATATACAGTAATTTATGCAGCTACGGTATTTTTCGAACAGATACACGTAGAAAAATGGCGGTATTTGAAGAAGCTTGTTTAAAATCAACCTACAGTTAACCGGTATTATCCGTCTTTGCGATAGCCTGGTTGCTTGCAACCAGGATTCAATCGGTGTCTTATAACTCACGAGGATTTCTTTCTTCATACGCCTACTCATTGACCATCCTATGATGGTAGGAATATCCAATTCTTTGGCGGCTTGATTAACATTGCCATAACTTATTGCAAGACTTATTGGTTCTTTTTTGAATTCGTTACTGCAATGCGATCTACTTCCTTACGAATCCAAACATGGCATTGATATTCCCTCAAATATGTATATAATTTATACATGTTATAACAAAATACTTTAGAGGTCGCCCTCTCATGCCCATTGACTATGACAGACTTCTCAATATTAGCGTCGCCAAAGGCGAATTACCTGATTTTTTTCGCGAAGAAAGTCAAATTCTTCCCGACAACTGCGACTACGCTGCAAAGGCAAGTGCTCATATCAGGCTTATCCTGGCAAGACTGGCGCCTAAAAAGGTTAATATCGCTAACCTTCGCATTTATATCTCCGGAGAACCTTCAGCCAATGCCTTTGTGATTACAGAAGGCCGGCCTCCTATCTTAGTAGTTAATAAAGGGTTATTAGAAAAGGCGAAAATAGAAGATGAGATAGCGGGAATTCTTGCTCATGAGCTCATGCATATTGAACTGGCTAAAGAGCATCAGGACCATGAGAATAATAAGGTTGAGGAAAGCCTCTGCGATTTCGCCAGCATCGAAGCACTTGATAGAGCCGGCTATCAGAGAACCGGTCTTATTTCTTTATTTCAACGAGAGGATCCAGAAAGTCATTCTTTTGCTTATTTATTCGATCCTCATCCAAATAATGCTCTGCGTATTAAAAATATGGGCAATGTTTTAGCGCGTTATGAAAAAGAAAAAGGTCTAAAACAAACCAAAGCTAATCCTCTTCCTGCTTATATCGAAGAGTTCAAAGATGAGGATCCAACAAAACCACGCTTTCCTTATTTCTTAGTTGAAATGCTAGACCAGCAACATTATGCTACTGCAACGCCTACTCAAAAAATAAAAATTTTATTAGCATATATACGCAACAATGAAACACTTAGTAAACCGCAATCTGATAAATTTTTTAGAAAAAGAGTGGGGCAACTAGCAAAAAAATTACAAGAGCTAGGCCTGCAGTGGAAAAATCTTAGCGAGTCTGAAGCAACAGCCTTCGGAGAACTCATTGAGATTTTTTTACTACAGTGGCCTAAGTCGCAGGATGCTAATAACCCCTTCGGAGAAGTTCAATTTATATACAATGCTTATCTCGGTATAGGCAATAGATTAAATTTAAATAAATATAGTCCCCAAAGGCCGCTACTTTTCGGAACTTTAGCTCGCTTCCAGACTTTAATTGATTGTTTCGTACAAGCGAAGACGCTGCCTGAAATTACCCATGCAGCTTCAGAACTTAAACTATTAATCGAAGCTAATAAAGAGCTATTGAATAAAAGAGTTATAAATCTTTGTAGAAATTCCAGCTTAAATATTCAAGGCTTTCCTAAGGTACAACCTCCTTATTTTTCCAGCTTATTTAAATCAACTGAAGCGGTTCTCCCCTGGAATCTGCATCTCAGTTGCTCGAAAGCATCCAAAGAAGTTAGAGAGGCCTTAGCGTTCTTGGGTATCTTAAATCTGGTGAAAACGCGCTACTCCGAAGAAGAAAAGAGAACTCTCGGCTATGAAAATGAATTAGACGCTTTAATTGAAGCAGAACTGCTGCCCTACTCCAACTATTATGGCGACATAGCAGAGGGCACAATAAGAGAAGGCATCATTTATTTTGGTACGGCACCTAAACCGATTGAAAAAAGATTTCAGTCTTTTGCTGAAGCTAAACGTTATTTAGATAAAAAAGATGCGCTTTCCGAAAAATTAGTCGTCGATTGGAAACTGTTAGAAACAAACTTCGATCAATTCATTGCAAGTTACCTAGAATATTTTCGTTTTGAACTAACACTTTATGAAGGTGGGTTTTTATTTGCAGAAAGAATCATTGAGCAACTGGAAATCTTTAAAGCAAAAAATCCTGAGTTAGCTAAGGAAATGTTCAAGAAATTGGTGTCAAGCGCTCATAGCAACTCTGAATTTCATAATGAACGCGCCTGGTATGGCCTGAAAATTTCCGTATTTCATCCCTTTGTTCTGTTTGCGATGAAAAATTTTAAGAAAAATGAATATCACTATGAACTTTCTGAACTTGCAAATGACAAGATTTCTTTTTATGTAACAGTAAACCAAGCGCTCTCTATCCCCTATAAAGATTTTGGCTATCAAACAAATTCTGGCGAGAAACGCAAAACTTATATTGCAGGGTTCACCAAAAAAGGAACTCTTCCTCCTCTAGAAAGAAGATGGAAACTGCCGGACTATAAAAGTTTTATGCCTACTGCGCAGGAAGAACAAGAAGAAGCTAAGAGTAGCTCCTCATCGGCTGTTGGAAGTTCAGGTATAAGCGATCCTATAAATATTTTATTAAAAATTGAAGCTTCTAATCCTTATACCTCGATATGGCTCTTTGCGGCCTATCAAGCGCTGTCTTCCCTTGCTCATCCTCACTTTTCTTTTGAAGACTATCTCTATCTTTCAAAATATCTTAATTCACACGAATTATTAAATTCTCGTCACTCCTTAGATGACGCTAATGAATTATTTAAACTTTATGAAAATCAAGTTTATCGAGCCGAGGAACATCTTTATTATCAAGCGCTTCAATCCAACAATCTCAACTATCTTATTCAATGCCTAGGGCTTTTCTATGATAGAGGAGAGCTTGTGCAAGATCCTATTAAACTAAGCGCCCTAGAAGAAAAAATTAAAATTTTGTATCAGCAGCAGAAAGGCAATCCTCCAGAAAAAAGGGCAATACTGGATCGCTTACTGGATTCTCAAACTATCACAATAGGCCAACCTTATCTGGTCGACAATTATAGTTTTTCCAAAGTTGTGCTTAGCAATCATACGAAATTAGATCGCCCATTCTTTAGAAACTGGGTTATTGAGGAATACAGTAACGCTTTAAGTGAACTTTTTGGAAAAGATAATGGCACAGTTGATTTCGAACATCATGCAAAAACCGATATTGATGCTTTATTTAGATCCGATAAAAGTATCAATCTTGTTACTGCCATCTTGAAGAAGTTTATCGAGAAAATCCAAGCCCAAAAATCATTAAGTTATTATGTTCGCGATCAAATAAATCAACGTGTTACTTCAAAATTATTAAAAAATGGCGTTATTCTAGGACCTCTTGCTGAATTTATTATTAGTGCAGCCCCCCAAGATGCAACCTTATGCTTAGAGCTTATCGACTTTTTATTGCAAAAAAATAATCAACACTCTTTAGATAAAATTTATATGCGCTTGCTTGAAAAAGTACCATCTAAACTAACACCCAATTTAAAAAATCACCTGCTCAATTTACGAGACAACTTCTACGATTTAAGTTTTGAACAACAAATTTTAGTTGTTGATCAACTTCTATTTCCAGCCGAAAAACCTAAAACAATTGCTGAAGGCAAAAAATATGTCTTAGATAATATTTTTGGGGTTCCCTCTGTATTTAATCCTCTGATGATGCTCGCCAATGCTTTGATTGGTCATAGAGTGGATGACTATCGCCAGGATAAAGAAAGTCGCCAAATTGTAGAGTCTTATTTAGAAGCACTAGAAGAGCTTGCACAAAATCCCCACCACAAAATCAGTCTTGAATCGCGAGAACAATTGATTCTCTCAGCTATGTTAGTTGCCAATGCAAAAACGCATCATTTGAGCAGCTCCTCACTTTCGCCTCGCGGTGAAGCCCTGAGACAGGTACTTGAAGCGATGGGACCTGCTGGTCGAAAGCTAGCCCAGGCTATTGAGAGCCACCCGGAAACCCCAGAAGACATCAAAGAAACTTTAAAGGCCTCTAAAACCAATGCAGCACCACCTGAACGCTGGGAAATACACGAATGGTCAGAAAATTTTTATCTGCCTCAGGCTCGTGATCCTATCCAATTAATGGGTGAAATGTTAGGTTCCGGATCTTATGGCGTTACTATGCAGGCTTACAAACAATCCGGTGCGGAAACTGCCATTACTTTTTTGAGAGCTCATGTTGTCGAGCAGGCACAGGATGAGTTTATGATCTTAGATCGTGCTGCAAAAATCTTAATTAATAAAAATGCGATTTTTAAATCTGTGGATGATATGCAACATGAGGCTGCCCTTTCTTCTAAGAAAGAGGTTGATATGGATATCGCCGCGAAACAACAGTTAGTAGCCCAAAAAGTCTATCAAGGTTTAGAAATTTCGGTGAATCACCATCGCTTTAGATTTGGAGTAGCTGGCTGGGTAGGACATGGGCGCCATTACAAAGAAACCCAGATTGTTCCTGGAATTCATTTTAATGATCTTAAATTATCAGAAGAGTTGAAAGGTATGGAACTTTCTGCAGCCGAAGCAATTCTAACAGCAGAATTATTTAATTTGTTAACAGGTGGGCCTACAGATAACGATCGCCATGGCGGTCAGCAAAAAATCGTCAGAGCTAAAAGTGCTAGCCATTCTGCTGCGGGTGCTAGCTCTTCCTCCGATAACGAGCTTTTTGAAGTAGGAAATTTTGATTTTGGTGGCATGGGTGAACCTTTAGTACCCTGGCAAAAAACTCTTCTAGGCCATTTAATAGGCCAAGCTCTTTGGGAAACTCATAAACCTTTTAGTTCAGCACAATTAAATGCCAAACTCTTAGCAGAATTGAGTGAAAAACAAATTAGAGAATATGCAGCGACACAGGAAAACTATGACTCCGCTTTTGAAGAGGCTAAACGTTTTCTTGGTAGCATTAAAAGAGGTTTATTAGCTCTAGGTAATTATCTCAACAGACTGGGCTCAGACCCTGAAAAATTAAAGAAAATTTTTGCCGCCATTCTTGCCACTAAACAGGTCGATCCGCTTCTAGAAGCAGGGATTCGAGAAAAACTTGGTTCTTATCATTACAAATTGGATGAACTAGCCAAAACTGCCGTAGGGTTACGCATTCGATTAGGCCAAGCTGATTGAGCAATATCTAGACTAAAAATTGTCTCCCATCATTGCTGTAGGAGCCGTAATTGCGAGAACTGCTCGTTGTGACGTGGCAATCTAACTTTTTAGCGTTTTTAAAGTATAGGCTGTGGAGTAAATTTTAAATGCCTATCCTCAGAACCAATCTTAATTTTTTGAAAAAACAAATGAGGATTGGGAGCGCTTTGTCGCAATAAAATATCGGTTATTTCCTTCGCAAAGCCTGCATCCTGTTCTAAAGCTTCCTCATAAAATGGTGACAATTCCAGTCGATGCCGATCAATTACTGCCTGCTTTACTTTTTCCACGGTCTTATATTCTGATAAGGCTAAAACGACTCGTTGAAGCAGTAATTCTTTGCTCACCACATTAGGTTTAGTTGCCTGATTTGCAGCTAATATTTGAGAATTGAAAAGATGAAAGCGTGTTTTCGTCAAAGAAGTAAGATAATATTTATCCTGAGTAAGAGCCTGTGACGCATCTTTATTCACTTCAGAGAATCCACTTCCTGGAATATAAGGTCCACCTACTTTATCAAGAAGCTCTCTATAAGCGAGTGGATACTCCTCCAAATCATCACAGTGACATCCATAACCCATAGGCTGCATATAAAATGCATCAATACCTGGATTATCATCACAATATCGTTGTGTAAATTGCAGCAAACCATTTATTAGCGCTAATCTCACGGGCTCATTGGATTCAAATTTGGCACCCGTTTCAAAAAAATTCGCTATCAGGACAATCTTATTATCGGTGGTTTTAGCCAAATAGAGCCAAACTAAAGAAACTGGTCGCCCGGTTGATTTATCAACAACTACATGGAACAACATCGCATCATCCATTCTTCGTTGCACCATGGCGTTAAATTGTTTATCGTTGGTTGCCAGACAGCAACCAACCGCATCACCTAAAAAGAAAGTCATTCCTTTTTCTTTCTGCCATTGTTCCACACTAAAATGGTGCATCACCATTTTATTTTCAAATTCAACCTCATTATGTTGACGTGCATCTTGGTCTATTGCTCGTATCTCCCGAGCACATTGCTTAAAGATATCGGATGTATTGGCATTATGATCAATTAAAGCCTCAATATTACGAATCACTTTATTGATAAGCGCTTGAGCCATTTTTTTCTTCAGAACGTTCACAAGGTCTAAGGACTCAGCGCTTTGGAGCATTTGCTGCAATTCATTTATACAGCGCTGTATTGCCATTATTCTGTTCTTATCAGCTGAAAAATCATTCGGATAGCTTGCAATAATCCTCTGCGCTTCTGCCCCTATCTGTTTCAAATAAGACCATAAACGAAGCAACTGATTCGCCTGAGTAATTTGGCTGAAGTTTTCAGGCAAGACAACAAACTCTAATCTTTTGTCATACTGTAAAGCAGTTACAGGTGAAATACCCTGGGCGAGTAAGTTGGTTCTTATAGACTGATTATGCAGGGCTAAACTTCGGCCGATTTCATTTCTTTGCTGTGTATTATGTAAAAAGTCAGCCACATCTCCTGCGGTGAAATCAAGCCGCAACAAACTCAAATACACCTCACGATACGATTTTTCTAACATAAACTTACTGGCCACTACAAGCTGAGCGCATTGTATTGGCTCTATTCGCTCAAAGAGATTAGAGATTTCAGACGGTTCAAGAAGACTTTGCTCGTCGCACATTATTTTCTGTAACAAAATTATGGTAAGTGCCAGAAGAAATTCTTGCGGCATTTTACCCTTTGATTGCTCCAGATACATTGACTGACAATCCTGCGGATTTGAGGCCTTACTATCCAAATCGATTAAGGTTCCTAAAATAATAATACACGTTTTAAACGCCTTTATTTGCTCTGGATGTTCCTTAACTCGCAACTTAAGTGAGGCAAAATAATCAGCTAATGGACGAAGGGTAAGTTCAGAATGCACAGGGATAGATTTCAAACCTCGTTCAAGATACAACACCGTACCGGCTAAATGCTGACGCATATATAAAATACCCTCGACACCCATTACTTCAATTAATTGCATCATTACATGATGATACTTAATGAAGAACAGCATAGGATTTCTTTGTTGGTATGCTGGCGCATTTTTATTAACGCGCAAGAATAGAGCCACAAATTGAGTGAATTCGTTTTGCACTAAAATATTTTGCTCCAATAACCTCAATCGTAAGAGTAAAGGCAAGTGCTGCAAGGGATCTGATTTTAATAGTTTTGAGTCAGCGATTAAATTGCGGCTTAAAATTTGTATTGTCCCTGGAAGTAGGGCTCGATTGAAGGCCAGTCGTTCAATAGCGTCTATGTCATCTTTATAAACCATAGAAATAAAATGATAACAGTCATACTGAAATCTATGCAGACCATGATTAGGATTTTTCAATTCAAACTTTGTTTCTAAAATCAGCTCTTGCAGTCGTCCAAGAGACAATTGCTCATCTAACACAGGAAAAAGGAAAGCCACGCCGCGAAGCAAAAAACTTTTTCCTATTAGCTCTATAGAAAAACGATCGTAAGCGTTCTGATAAGATATAAGGAACTGTTTAACAAAAGACTCTTTATCTCGAGCTTGTACTACTAAATTACGAATGAGTAGGGTTAATTCTTTCTCATCAAACAAACCAAAACCAAAAGAGTTAATCACCAACAGGAATAAATTAATTTGCTCTTCATCATTAATTAAAGAGGTGGTGCTACGCAGCAAATTCTTCACAGAGCCAATAACATCAGGAGCATATTTCTTATTAACTTTGGTTTCAAAAGCAGAAATAACGTCCTCATCACTCATAATTTCATTTTTAAGTAATTGCGTTGAAAACAAAGCAATTACTCCTTTTTGAATTGGAGTCCGTAGATTAATATTAATTTTATCCAATACAAAATCAGGTAGTTTATTAAGTAGCTTGAAAAGCCTCTGAGCACGCTCTGCGTGCGGAGAATGAACACTTAAGACATCATAAAGTGTAATGAGTTGAAGTACTAAATCGAATAAAAGTGAATGAGTAGCAGTCAGGGTTTCAATTGTTTCATACAAAAGGTTCCATTCAGTATCAGCAGCAAGATCTTTATTTTGCTTATAATAATTAAGAAATGCATGGAAATACAACCAAACATTGATGGCATTAGATTCAGTTTCATCCAGTGCTGCCTGTGCATAACAAGCATTTTTAAGCCTTAAAAGAACAGTTTCTAATAATTTAATCGAACTCACAAATTGCTCCGGCATTTACTAGCCGTATATTATCTATTTGCCTGCAAATAATCTATGAGATTATTAAACAAGCACAGTAACGACTGTTTTGTCTGTGGTTAACCAATGGATGGCATTTTAGTTGAAATAAACACCTTGATCTTATATTGTTGCCTCAAGATTTCGAGCTGAATTAAGGAGTTGTGATGACCAAGGTATTTGAACTCAATGCATATAAGGTTCCTGATTTTGTAGTAAAGCATACTAATCTGGAACTGAATATTAGCCAAAATCCGGTTCAGTCCAGATCCGCGCTTGTCATTGAACCCAATCCAGAAGTTATATCACGCTCAGCAAATTTAGTTTTGCATGGTGAAAACATGACTCTACTGTCAGTTTCACTCCAGGATAAAGTACTCTCACCTGATGACTACATACTCACTGATAAAACACTAACTATTAAAGATGTACCTCAAAATAAACCATTTACCTTGGAAACAAGCACCCTTCTAGGCAATAATCCAGATCTCTTTGGCTTATATAAAACGGAAGGCACCTGCCTTGTCAAAGCAGAAACCGAAGGTTTACGTCGCGTGCTGTATTGCCTCGACAGACCCGATGTTCTCTCTACCTACAGAACCACTATTATTGCAAATAAAAAAGAATACCCGGTCATGTTATCAAACGGACTGAGCACCGAAACACAAGAACTGCCTCATGGATTACACTCCGTCACCTGGTTTGATGAGCTTCCCAAACCCAGCTACCTATTTGCTTTAGTCGCAGGCAAATTACAACGTACAGCAACCACCTATATAACACGTTCAGGTCGAAAGCTTCCTATTGAATTTTATGTGTCTGCAGATGCTGTAGAAAAATGCACTATCGCCAAAGAAACACTAAAAAGTGCCATGCGTTGGGAAGAATATTTTTTTAATCTTCCATGCGATTTGCCACAACATATGGTTGCCTGCGTTGATAAATATGCATCAGGCGCCTCAGAGCCCACCGGTTTAAATATTTTTAACGCTGCCAATTTATTGACCACCGAACCTACACGAACAGATGCAGATACCTTACGCATTATTGAAGTAGTTGCTCATGAGTTCTTTCACTACTGGACTGGTGATCGAGTCACGATCCGTGATTGGTTTAACTTGGCGTTTAAAGAAGGATTAACTACGTTTAGAGCGGCTGCTTTTCGTGAGCATTTATTTGGTACTGACTTAATACGTTTATTAGATGGCAAAAATCTGGACGAGCGCGCCCCAAGACAGTCTTCTTATACCTCTGTACGTAGCTTGTATACTGCTGCAGCTTATGAAAAAAGTGCTGATATTTTTCGTATGATCATGCTCACTGTCGGTGAAAAAGCGTTTTACGAAGGATTGAGTCAGTTTTTACAGCAAAATGATGGAGGTGCAGTTACTTTAGAAAATCTTATTGATTCATTAACAGAGTGTACCGGAAAAGAGTTACATCCATTCTTAAACTGGTTTACAGAATCGGGCATTCCAGAGGTTAGTGTTACTGATAAATATAATCCTGACACCCAATGCTATACCTTAAAATTTAAAAGTAAGGAGAGTAAGAACAGACCTATTCCGGTTGTATTAGGCTTATTAGATGGCGATGGTAAAGAAATTTTAAACGATACCACTGTAATGCTCGATAAGCCTGAAATGGAATTTCAATTTCAAAACATCAAATCCAAACCCATTCCCTCACTATTTCGCAGTTTCTCTGCTCCCATTTATTCAAGCTATCACTACACTCAAAAGGAACTGTTACTATTAATGCAGCATGATACAAACACCTACAATCGTGCGGAAGCTGGAAAAAAAATAATAATTGAAATGGTTCGTGATTATTGTACTGGGAAGGCAATTGAATTTACTCCTGAATTTACTGCCGCCTATCACACTCTGCTAACAAATAAGAACCTTAATAATTGGCTGACAGCAGAGCTTCTGAGCTTACCTTCAGAAGAGTTTCTTATTGCGGCGATACCGAAGCCTGACTTTGAAAAAATTGCAGAAGCACGTCAATTAATTCATCATCATTTAGCTCAAGAGCTGCGATTAGATTTATTAAATGAACTGCATCGTGATTCAGTGAAAGAAGAACCTGTTCATGCTGTTTTTGATATCCACGCTGCGGGTGCTCGCAGATTAAATGCCGTATGCAATGACTATTTGCAATCCGTAGAACCCTCCGCAACTGAGGCGCGATTAGTTACCCAATTTAATACCGTGATGGGTAACAACATGACTGAAACCATTTCCGCCTTAAGTTTATTAGCCCGCTCCAACAGTAACCAACTGGCACCACTTTTAGAACGTTTTTACACCCACTGGAAGGATGATCCACAAGCCATTAACTATTGGTTTAATATACAGGCAGCCGCGCACTCACCGAACGTGGTAGAACTGGTTGAACATCTGTTACACCACCCAGGCTTTGATTTGTCAAATCCTAATAAAGTATATGCTTTGGTCGGTTTTTTTATAAATAATCCTTATGGATTTCATGCCTCTTCAGGGGCCGGTTATAAGTTAGTGGCTGATCTCATTTTACAATTAGAACAAATTAACCCAACCTTAGCCGCTAATTTAACGGATAGATTTACTAACTGGGATGAATACGATCTTAATAGACAAAAACTAATGCTCCAGAATTTGGCATATATCAGTAAAAATGCAAACACAGCAGAAGTGAGTAACATGGCAAAAAAGGGGTTGGACAAAGCAAAAGTTGAGGCGGAGCCGACACAACATACGGATACAACAAAAGTAACAAACTGTAATCTGTCTTAAGCGAAAATCACCAAACACGGAACGGATTAAAATTAGAGAGTCGCCCGATAGTGCTTCCTGCGCACACCGGGCTAGGACTTTAAAAATTACTCGTGATCAGGATGAACCACAAAAATACCTGGAGCATTACGCAGGTATTCGTTATAATCCATTCCATAACCAAAAATGAAATGATCTTCAATCTGCAAGCCCACAAAATCGGCTTCTTTTAAGCCATCAGGCACGCGTTTGCTGTACTTATCAACCAATACAGCGCTATATACTTTTTTCGCACCCAAAGCATTAATTTCATCAATAATTGATGCCAGAGTAATACCGCCATCAAGGATGTCATCAACCACTAATACGGTTCTACCTGCAAGGCTGCTCGTTGGTCTTACTTTCCAATGCAATTCGCCACCGGTTGTTTCGCCTCTATAGCGTGTCGCATGCACGTAATCCACTTCTAAAGGAAAATCCAAGCGCGGTAATAAATTACCTAACAGAACCAGGCCACCCACCATAACGCAAAGAAGTATAGGATTTTCATCTTGTAATACTTTATGAATGTTAATTGCCATGCGGTCCATTGCTGCTTCCACTTCATGAGTTGTGAATAAACAGCTGGATTTTTCATATACTTCTTTAATTTTATCAGGGATAGTCATTGATGGTTCTCTAAAATTAGTTGGGGTTACTCTTTAAATTTTCCTGCTCCAGGGAAATGACTGACTTTTCCCCCATAGCCTGAATTATCCTTAACTTTAGCTGTTCCTTGCTTAGTTACCTCATCGATACGATAAATAGAATGCATGGGAATAAACGTACGTTTAACATTACTAAATTCCAATTTTAATCGTTCCTCAGAAGGGTCAACAACTAATGCGGTCTGTTCACCAAATACCAGTTCTTCAACCTCAAGAAAGCCAAACAAATCGCTTTCTTTTATTGATTTCGCATACACTTCATAAATTGAGTCTTGATTGGAAAAAGTAATTCTGAACAATGTTTTTTTTGTCATAAAATGAGCCTGTTCTTAATGCAAGATGGAGTATACAAAAATATAGAGGTTTTGTTCAAACTAAATTGTATTCTTTATAATAGCACATATGCCATTAAGTGGCGCTAAGTTCGGAATAAGATGGCATATAGTTCTGCCATCTCAGCAGCCTAAGTGCTCTCATTTGGGGTCTTTACGATGTTGCAAAGTTGCTGGCTGTAATGGTGGTGCCTGATAATCTTTTATCGGCGATGGAATCAATCGCAACAACAAGGAAGGATGTATCAATTGATGTTTCTGAGCAATATAACAATAAAATCCAGACGGAATAGGCCAAAGCATCTTACCAATTTCATCTAAAAAAGTTAGTTTTTTAATTAGTGACGCATTATTAACCGGAGGAAGATAACAAAAATTACTCAATGAAAACTGAGTATAACCACGTTGGATAAAAATTCTATTCAGATTAAACGGAGTACGCATTTTAACCTGTTTGTCATTATAACAATGAAGCGTGCCACATTTCATAGCACCACCCCACAAACTCCACGGGTTAATACAAAGAAAAATTACAAAACCCATAGGTTTCAAAACACGGTCTATTTCATCGATTAGACTAAAACTACTACCAAAAGGTTCCAAAGTAAGCGGTGCCACAATGCAATCAACACTGTTGCGGCTTAGAGGAAGATGATTTAACTCACTTTCAATTTGTAGTTTATTAGGCAAAGCAAAGGGTGAAACCACCCATTTTTTATCAAATTTAAGTTTTTTCAGCCAAGGATTGTCACCACAATTTCCTAACTGAATTAAGGTTTCCCCTCTTAAAGACTCACTCACAGACTCCAAATCAACTGCAAATTCATGGGCAGCAAAAAGTCCAAGAGGTGATTGAAACCATTTGTCTAAAGCTCGATATTGTTTTACCTGCTGTTCAATCAACAAAATGATGCCTTTTAAAAAGCGTAATCCTAGATTAAACTACAATACAACGAGTTTCACCTGCAAACAACTTATTCATGAGTACAAGCACGTGAATTTATTAAATAAGTTAACTATAGTTAACCTGAAGACACCAATAAATTGAACTTATGTTAGGAAGCGACGAGTTTAAACTACAGGGAATTGGACAGCTTTTTGTCCTTGAAAAGCTTTTGGAGAAACCAAAGGCTGTGGAATACTATAAACTGGCCGCCGCAGAAAAAATTTCTTTAGTTCAATACCTGGTAAAAAACAACATCCTATCTGCCACACAAATAGCCCATACAGCCGCACACAGCTTTGGTGTGCCGATGATGGACATTGATTGCATTGATGTGGACTCAATACCCACTTCATTGGTCAATGAAAAACTCATCCATCGTCACAGCATGATTCCGTTGTTTTGCCGAGGAACCAATCTGTACTTAGCTACTGACGATCCCAGCAAACAAGCCTCATTAAAAGAAATACAATTCCATACCGGCTTAAATACCCACGCCATAGTGGTTGAAACCGATAAACTTACCGCATTAATTGAGCATTTATTGTCTATAAAAGAAAATCAAGGTTTGTCAGAATACGTCGATGATTTCAATGACTTTGACGGAGTTATTATCAATGATGATGATGAACCCGATGCACAAGTTACAAGCTCCGCAACGGATGATGCACCCATTGTAAAATTTGTTAATAAAATTCTTCTCGATGCCATTAAACAAGGCACTTCAGACATCCATTTTGAACCCTTTGAAAAAGAATACCGCATTCGTTACCGCCAAGACGGGATATTACACGAAGTAGCTACCCCACCTGCCAGTTTATCAGCACGAATTACTGCACGAATTAAAGTGATGTCTAGTTTGGATATCTCCGAACGACGCGTTCCTCAAGACGGCGGTTTTAAGATGAAAATCTCGAAAACACGTTCCATCGACTTTCGAGTCAGCACCTGCCCTACTACAGGCGGTGAGAAAGTAGTAATGCGAATTCTTGATCCCGGAAGTGCCAAATTGGGCATTGAAGCGCTGGGGTTCAGCCCCAGGCAAAAAGAACATTTTATTCGTGCTATTGAACGTCCTCAAGGCATGATTCTGGTAACCGGACCAACAGGCAGCGGTAAAACTGTAAGTCTGTATACTGCCTTGAATATGCTTAATACGATAGAAGTAAATATATCAACAGCGGAAGATCCAGTCGAAATTAAAGTGCCTGGTATTAATCAGGTACATATTAACCCTAAAGCAGGATTAACGTTCTCTGGCGCCCTACGCTCTTTTTTACGTCAAGATCCAGACATCATCATGGTGGGAGAAATCAGAGATTTAGAAACCGCTGAAATTGCGATTAAAGCCGCACAAACCGGACATTTGGTTTTATCAACCCTACACACGAACAGTGCTGCAGAAACCCTCAACCGTCTGGTCAATATGGGTATCCCAACCTTTAATATAGCCAGCTCAGTTACACTAATTATCGCGCAACGCCTGGCACGAAAACTCTGTGATTATTGCAAAGAGTTAAGAGAAGATTTCACAAGACCCGGCTTATTGGAACTGGGCTTTAGTGAGACAGATGTGGCGAGTATTCAACTGTATAAAGCCGTTGGATGCACGAAATGCACAAACGGATACCGCGGCCGAATTGGTTTATTTGAAGTATTACCCATGACCAAATTGCTTGGAGAGCTGATTATGTCAGGTGGAAACTCATTAGATATTTTAAAAACAGCTCAGGCTGAAGGCATGATCACCATCTACCAATCCGGTCTTGAGAAAGCCAAACAAGGAACCACAACCATAGAGGAGGTCAATCGGGTAACTGTTGATTGAACCTATGACAAAACCAATAAAAAATGTAAATACCGCCCTAACCTTTCATTATGCTGGCCTAAATAAAGCCGGGCAAAAAGTTACTGGCGATGTGAGTGCACGAAGCCTTGCTCTGGCTAAAGTGGAATTACGCAAACAAGGCATCACCACGAATAAAATAGCTAAAAAACGCAATCCTATGTTTGATAAATCAAACAAAAAGATTACCTCCGGTGACATCACTATATTTAGTCGACAATTAGCGACCATGATTGAATCAGGAATACCTTTAGTCCAAGCCTTTGATATTGTGGCCAAAGGTCAATCAAATAAACGATTAAAAGATCTCATTGAAAACATCAAACACGACGTTGAAACAGGATTAACCCTTGCTGAAACTTTGGAAAAACGCCCTGCCTATTTTAATGAGTTGTTTTGTAATTTGGTTGATGCCGGTGAAAAATCAGGCTCGCTCGACATCATGCTTAATAAAATTGCGACTTATAAAGAAAAAATAGAATCCATTAAAAAGAAAATAAAAAAGGCACTCACCTACCCCATGGCAGTAATCGTAGTGGCCTTTATTGTCACCGCGGGTTTATTGATTTTTGTTGTGCCGCAATTTGAAGCTTTATTTAAAGGCTTTGGTGCGGACTTACCCGCTATGACTCAAGCAGTTGTATCCATGTCCAAATTTTTTCAAAACTATTGGTATTTTATCTTTGGTTCTTTAGCAGCAGCGGTTTATGCTTTTGTTTATGCTAAAAAATATTCACCTAATTTTGCCCATAATCTCGATCGCCTCTTATTAAAAGTTCCTGTTGTTGGACCTATTTTAGAAAAAGCGGCCATCGCTCGTTTTTCAAGAACCTTGTCCATCACCTTTGCAGCAGGACTACCCTTGGTTGATGCACTAAAATCCGTAGCAGGCGCCACAGGAAACATCATTTATGCCAAGGCCACTGAACGAATTAAAGACGATGTATCTACAGGTCAGCAAATGAATAAAGCCATGGAAAATACGCAATTATTTCCCAACATGGTTATTCAAATGGTCGCTATTGGTGAAGAGTCTGGAGCATTAGAAAAAATGCTTGGCAAAGTAGCTGATTTTTATGAAGAAGATGTGGATAATGCAGTAGACTCGCTTAGCAGTTTATTAGAACCAATCATTATGTCTGTCTTAGGTGTTTTGGTGGGCGGACTCGTAGTAGCGATGTATCTGCCTATATTCAAACTTGGATCCGCTATATAAAAGGTAGCCCTCTTAAAATGATGCACGAGCTAATCACAAATCACCCTTATTTTATGTATTTTACTATTGGTCTACTCTCTTTAGCTGTTGGCAGCTTACTCAATGTAATTATTTACCGACTGCCGCTGATGCTGGAAGCCGAATGGCGGCAAGAATACTTTGAATTAATGAACATCGAAGAAGAAAAGCAGCAAAACATTAATTTATTTTTCCCTCGATCATTTTGCCCCTCATGCAAAACCATGGTAAAAGCCTGGCAGAATATTCCTATCTTAAGCTATTTGTTTTTAAGAGGACGATGCGGACAATGTAAAGCACCTATTTCAATTCGCTACCCCTTAATCGAGCTCTGCACCTTACTTTTATCTTTATACGCCAGTTGGCATTTTGGCTTTACCTTGCAACTGCCTTTTGCCTTGATTGCCATCTGGTTTTTGATCTGTCTGTTTTTTATTGACTTGGATCATCAATTACTGCCTGATAGCCTTACTTTAAGCTTATTGTGGCTAGGATTAATCGCTAATACAGCCAATTTATTTACTCCACTTCCTGAAGCCGTATTGAGTGCTGCCGGGGCTTATGTAGGATTATGGATTTTTATTAAACTATTTTACTTAATTACTGGTAAAATAGGCATGGGAAACGGTGACTTTAAATTATTCGCGGCATTTGGTGCCTGGTTTGGCTGGAAGTTTCTACCGTTAATTTTATTGTTCTCCTCAATTGCTGGCGTGATAATTGGCTTGTTGTATTTGTATTTACAAGATAAATCCAAAGACACCACCATCCCCTTTGGTCCTTTTTTATGCGTTGCAGGACTGGCTACTTTATTTTGGGGACCAAGCATACTGAACTGGTATTTACATATTTGGTTGTAAGTACTTTAAATAGAAGGGACGATGATGTCGTATCAAATTATTTTATTTGACTTGGATGATACTTTAATAGATTTCGGGGCTTCCGAAACCATAAGCTTGCAAAGAGTGTATCAGCAATATTACCAAGACATCGACTATTCCGTATTTGAAACACTGTATAAAGAAATCAATACAGAACTTTGGAAGCGTGTGGGGGCCAAAGAGAATTCGCTGATGCCAAAGGAAGTGCGCTTTTTACGATTTAAGTACTTAAACGAACAATTAGACTCTGCGGTTGAAACACAAGATGTAGCGAATCAATACGATCATCATCTTGGCGAATGCGCCGAATGGTTGCCGGAAGTTAAAAATGCCATTCAATTTCTGCATCAAAAAGGTCATATTCTTGGCATCATTACTAATGGATTATCTGATGCACAAGGCAAGAAAAGACAACGCCTTGAGTTATTCAACTGGTTTGATTGCTTTGTGGTTTCTGATGAAGTGGGTATAGCAAAGCCTAATAAAGAAATTTTTGACTTTGCTCTGGAAGAAATCGCTAATAAATACAAACAACCCATTCACGCCTATGATAAAAACGCCATGCTCATGGTAGGTGATTCACTTATTAGTGATGGATACGGTGCGATGAACTTTGGAATAAACTATTGCCATATTAATCGCCGGGCTGAAGAAGTTAGTTCAGCAGAAACATCCATAAAATATCATATCAGCTCCGTGGCACACTTGCCGGCTTGTATTGGATATGAGGCTGAGTATTCCTTGTATTTGTCTGATCTGGCTTAGCCGATTGATTTTGTCGTCCAGAGCATAGGTCAAAGGAACTCCTAAAGGTGGCACGGTGTTTTCTGAAAGGAGATCCTTCTCTACGCTCTGGACGACGAGCTCTTCACTCAAAAGAAGCCCCGTCATCTAGAGCGTAGCGAAGAACCTCCTGATTGTGGCTCGGTGCCATCTGAAGGGAGATCCTTCGACTGCGCTCTGGACGACGGGATTACATACCCGCAGAGCGAGTATTAATTTCTTTAATAATATCCGCGTCATGCACCAGAATTTCCTTAGCAATAGCTCTTAATGTTCCAGAAAGATTATTGATTAATTTGGGATTGTCTTTTAAATACTTCACCACTTCATCATTATCTAAAGAACAAATATTATCATAAATAGTGTCTGATGAGCCTTTAAACAAATTAGGTCGATCATATTTCCAGACAGCTAAAGCTAACCTAAACGATTGAATATATTCGTCTCTACTCTCTCTAGAAATGTCAGCAAAATGATCTGCAGCTTTGTGTTGATGGCGCGCATCTTCAGTCCATGATTTTAAAACCAAATCCTCAATATGATTCAACATTCGGTACAAACGACTTTGTCCACTAAAATGAAGTGTTGGGAATAGTTGCATTGATGCTTTCTCAACGTCTTGCCTCATGAGTTCACTTTTAATGCTTCTTATTTCCGTTAAAAGCTCTACATAATAGTTCAGGCTGTCATCAGCATCTAAATCAGACAATCCGTGTATTCTGTATTTAATTTGCTCATAGCGCTTATTATCTTTAAATATAATATGCTCGTATGCATCAATTTGCTTTTGAATCTCGCCCGCGACAGTAGCTTCTACGAGCGACGGAGGAGGAGGTTGAACTCCTGCGAGCGGACGAGGGGGAAGTTGAGCTCCTGCGAGCGGACGAGGGGGAAGAGGAGGAGGTGCCAAGCCAATTTCTTTGAACTCTTTCATCACGGCATTCAAGCTGCCTTGCTGTTCTGCAGACATTCCTCGGAATCGAGCCTGACTTCTTGATTTAGGTTTCGTAAACTCAGAATCAATGTATTTTTTATAAGCATTCAAAGCGGCTTCAAATAAATCAGTATTTGCGGATGCAGCAAACTTCATCGTACCAAAAGAAGGATCCACGGACACGAAATCTCCCTCTTTCAAGAGCTTCATTAAGGTAACTCGCTCTGCTGAACTCATGCGCATTAACTCATTGCTAACCCACTTACCGAGATCTGCTTTATTCTTATAAAAACCTTGAATTACAAAGCTTTGTTCTGGAGTAAACAAGTTGCCCGTTCTTGTAATAAGATTAGTAAACATCACATTGACGCCATCTTCAGGTAAAGTATAAGAAAACTCTACTAATCGCGCTTTTTCGGACTCAGTGAATGATTGTACACGTGCTAACGCAGCATCAAAATTCTGTGATTTAAGTTTAAGATGAGTCATCAAATTACCTATAGAAACTCTCATCACCTCTTTTTCCCACTGTTCGTCAGTCGGGGTCAATAATTCAATCAGAGGTCTTAAAATCAAAGCCTTATCCGCATGCTGAGGGAAACGATGGGCTAGATGAAGTAGTTCTGTCATTTCCTCTTGTGCAAAGGATTTTATGCCACCTGCAGCCGTAAAAATCGTTTGCCCCTTAGCTAATAAGCAGTGAATTCCTAGTAGTGCATGTTCTTGATGCGTATCACTAAGGCCCGCATATTTAGATCCAGCTAAATACTGTGCCCAGGGAGTAAAATCTTCAACACTGTTTTTTCTAACTGATTGAGGATACAGACTAAATAAAAAGAGGAGTTTTTCCTTCTCTATATCGTTTAAAGCTACCCAGTTGCCCATAATCTTTCCCGCATCAAGCGATTCCAGTTTTCTATCAAGAAGCACTTTAATCCCTACCAATGAGCGTTCTTTTGCCCCATCTGATAGCCCCTGATAATGAGGCGATTTTAAATAACTGGCGAGTGGTTCTAAAGAAAGTAATATCGTCGTATAGTTAGGGAAACGTTGGCATAAATAAAGCAAATCATAAGTACTGCCTGTATGATTAAACTCTTTGAGCCTTGTTGCTAATGCTTCTACTTTTAAAGTATCAGGAGTCTTATCAAGAAGGAGTTTCATTCCCTCCACTTCTGCAGGGGAAATCTGCCCACCTCTTGATACTACGTAGTCAATAAAGGGCTCAAGAGATAATAAGGTTGTTGTATGCTTAGGAAAATTCGAAATGGAATATAATAAAGCGGCCGTTTTACGATGATCAACGTACTTAGGAAACAAATCTTGTTCCTTAAGTCCTAGGTTAATTAATTGCTTCATGCTAGCAAACAGGGCTTTCTTTTGAGTACTTTCATAGAAAGATGGACTGACTAAAAACTCTTTAAATAAGGTAAATATTTCTTTTGCTTGTGGCAGTTTACCAGCAAATGTTTCTTGAATTAAATCCAGAGTATTCGTGAAATCCTCAATTCTTTGTTTCTTCTCACCTTTAGCATTTTTATAAAAAAGGTCATGAAGAATTGGAGTACCTAACACGATGAGGTCTGTATCCAAGCGATTAATTTCATGCATAAGCGAAGCAAACTCTTTTCCTTCCTGTGCCAAATTAGCTTCTAGCAGAGGCAGATACTCGGTAATCCTTACTCCTGATTGCAACAAATCGTCCCAAAGTCCATCTAACGCTTCAATGGTCACACGTGGTTTTTTGTATTCAATACTCATTTTTTCAATTAATTTCTTTAAAAGCGTAAAATGCTCTTCAGACTTTAAATGTTCGGCCACTGTTGCTATTTGTCGGAGTAGTTGTTCTTTAGGCTTTTTAGTATTCGATAAAATCCCTTCATACTGTCCCAATAAACGCTTACGTTGTTCTGATTGATGCTCCATGCCGCGTACTAATTGTTGAAACAAAGATACATACTGCGCATCCTTTGAAGCCATGAACGAATCCAGAAGTTTTTTAATGTCACATAAGACCCCCGCATTCACATAAACCGGCCCTGTAAAACATTCTGCAGGTAAATCCAATAACTCATCGCGTAGGGCAGCATTGTTCCAAAATGACAAACTAACCTCAGGATTTTTGCTGCTGTAACGTAGCATGGGCGCTACTCTGGCAATATGATTTTTTGGATCAGCAAGACCAGGGGCTAAAATCCAGCTTAATGCCATCTGACTCACATCCTCAGGCATACTAGATAATGCATAAGTTAAATCGGAACTAAGAACTCCTTTTAAAGCAGCATCTACGTCTCTCTGATTTGCAGCATTATTATGCTGAATCACATCGGCGATTGAATGTTTTTCTGCAATAACTTCAATCTGATGTTGGAATGCGTCAAAATGAAGAACCGCTTTATCACGACATGCATGCAATAAGGTCTGAAGCTGCAATTCATTCAATTTAGCAAAAGAATCAATCAGCTTATTCCACAAACTCAAATCCGCAGGAACATCCGTCAGCTTTAATAATAATCCCTGCGCCGCAGACATTAATGATTCTTTAACAGTAGGCACAGTAGCTGATTTATCAGGAACGAACTCAGGTACATTAGGATGATCCGGTTGATAAGATACCGTACCTACAATTTTAAATAGCTCTGTAAGTCGTCCATTTATAGATATATTATCCTTGATGAATTGATCCAACTCCTTAATGCACGCTTGAGTATTATTCTTATGTTTTGTTTGTAACTCCATCCATTTCTTTTCCAACGCTCCGAGATAGTCAGCAAATCCTTTAATTAGAAGCTCTTTGTTTTCAGGAGGAGCCATACCAATCAGGCGAATACCTTCAGATGAAAGCATGGCCTTCGTCTCGTGATAAACGCGTGAGGGATAATTATCAATGGCCGCAATATATTCTCTAAGCTGAAGTAACAGATTAAATTTAGTTTTTGAATCATAGTTTTTGGGATCAATACCCTCATGATGTAAAAACTGGGACACTAACGGCAGTCGCGTTTTTTTTGCAATATCCTCTAATAATCCACCTTGTTGCAAAGCGCGAAGTGATTGCACCAACTCATTATTAATTTCATCAATTAAATAATATTGCAGTACTTCACCTTCTTCGCCATTACGCGCAGCTCGACCACCCTTTTGTCCTAAATCATTCAGGTCATGAATGGAGCGCAACATGGTCGCATAAATACCCAGGTTATCTCCACGGCCAAATCCAGCCGCATTTAACACAACACCATGCTCTTTTTGTCCCAGATAATCTCCTTCCATCTTGCGCTTTTTACGCAAAATCTCAGCTGGAGTATCATGTGATTCATTGGTATAGGATAAAAAGTGTTGTTCCATCTCTTCTTTAGTAAAATATTTTTGCAGCATATCAGGATTTTTTTTCACTTCCGCATCTGACGCGCCACATAAGAAAATAGACCGCTTGTTTTTAATTCGAGCTCTTATGTCTTGAGCCATTTTTATTTCGAGTTCTTCCTCCGTATTAAAGAAATGCGGTTCTGCCCATCGTCGTAAATCTTTTTGATTTGTAGGAACACGCAATACGGCAGTATGATAAGCCGTATTTAACTCCGATGCTTGTGATGTAGAAACTGTTCCCGTAAATCCTTCCCAATGATTCCAAAGCGTTTTTAAACGCTGCGAAAACACTTGGGAACTGATGATGTCACTCTCTGGATGCACATGGTAATTTTGTGCTTTACTTTGCAATTTAGCCTCTGCATTTAAACGCTCAGCCAATAACTGGTGCACACCATGGCTAAATGTTGAACCTACTGCTGCCTGCATGTCTTTTGTTAAAGGATAAATTTCCTGGAGTGGAAACTCCTCTTCGCCAACAGCAACTTGCTCCAAACGAACCGTATAATTTATGCCCATTTTCATGATGGCGGCTTCATGAGCAGATTGCAACCAACTCAACATAGTCATGGGCGTTACATGATCTAAATAAAGTCGTCCATCATCATTTGCTCTACTTGCCAGAAAATCATAACATTCAGCGACTAATTTTGGTGGGATCTTAAAATTAGCACCTTTATCTTTAAACTTTTGATCATAAAATTCATTAAGGCCGCGATAAAACCAAGACATTTCCTTAGGCGTAATTCCCGTATGTCGTGCGTAATTAAATTGCGTTTTTTGCCCTTCATAGAAAAGAAAGTCAAATTCATCGCCCAAACCTACTCGATTCACTTTATCCGCAGGAACTGGGGTTCCTTGACTTGCCTGTTCATCAAGAAACAGAGATAAATCACCTGGTGTGGTATAGACAACATCCGCGTTAAGATAAGTATCTCTTGAGGAGCGCGCATGAACATTCGTTGTTTTAATGCCTAAATAATCAAAGAACTGTTTGTAATCCAATAAATCTCGTTCTGCCAAACTCCATTTTGCGGTACATACATCCACCTTTTTGCCCGCGCCGACATGACGTGCTGCGCGCATAGCAATAAAGTGACTTTTACCTTCCCCTGTTTTTAACTGCAAAATACTGGAAGGATCTGCAGCGAGTAATTCATCATTGGCAATTAAAGCAAATTGTTGTGCCAAATGCGGGTATTTCTCGGTTGTTTTTCCTAAGGCTTCAAATAAAACAGCCCAGACTTGAGTTTTTAATTGAGCGTTGTCAGGATCCTGAGCTAAGGCCTGAGAACATTCCCTAAAAGCCTGTTGTAACTCCTCCTGAGTCATCTTGCTCAAAGGTTTATTGCTTTTTCCTACGATGACACTGCCCTGCTCTATTTGCTTCAAATATTGAAACATCAAGGTGAGCTTAATCCCCGCACTCGCGGAAATAGGCTCATTCTTCGTTCCACGTGTAACGTATGTCAACTCAAGCAAACGTGCCAGGTCACTTTCACGTGAAGTAGTTAATTGTTGGTAATCCTGACGCATTACCGCCTGTTGCTCGGTTAAAAATTTCTGCAACGCGCCGTCAATAGGTTGTTTGTCTTTATTCTTGATAAAACCCAATAAATCCCGAGTATCAGGCGCTGGTTTTCCTGGATAACAAGCACTTAATGCCTTAATTTCTGGTTCAGAAAGTGTTGCCAAACGCTGTGCTAACTTAACTACTTTTGAGCGCTCGCCCCCTTTAAAATAATCAGAGCGTGGCATTGTGGGGTAATGATGTGAGGGAAAACTGCTGTAAGCAATGATGTGTAACACCCATTCGTGTACAGGACTTTCCAATTTGTTTAGTTGTTCATTCAACAATAACGATTCTAATTCAGGTTTTTGAGTCAACACATCAATCCATAAATGACATGTAGACTTCCAATCTTCTGCTGAGATCTCTTGATGAGGCAATCTGACCCAATCAACACATTGATCAAAGATCGCTTGCAACTGCTCCGTTTTTCCGCTCTTCAGCAAGCGATTAATAATCACATCACGTAAGCCATCAAAATCACTGTGCGCCAAAACCTCTACCATAGTAGGTATAAAAGCCAATTCATTCATGCAACGCACGGACAAGCGGGTTAATTTGGCTTGTTGCGCCCTGGTAAAGGTTTCCCCTTTCGCTAAAATAGAACCCCAAATCCCGCGCCACATGCCATCGCTATCAAAATGAGGTTGGATTTCATCAATAGCTGCAGGCATCAAAGGACTTTGTTGTTCCGTGAGCAATGCTTCAAGCACGCTCATTGGGAATCCAGTTTTATTATCCTGCGGCTGCAACGCACGTAAAAACTCATTAAAATAAGTGGCAGTCCAACACCCATTCGGATGTTTTTCCAACACACTTTCAAGTGTAGCAAGCAAGGGTTCCACTTCGTTAATATAGGTTTTATTCAGTTGCAAACGTTTTAAAAACTCAATAAGTGGTTTTAATTGCTCTTCAACACCACCTATTTCTGAAACAGCAATATGCTTGGTTAATAATGCTTTTATACGTCCTGAATGCTGCTCAAAAAACTGATCCAAGCCAAGATTAGCCAGATCACCCTCAATTACAAATCGATAATCTCCAGCAATAGAACTTTTAAAGGTTAAATGATGTTCTTCTTTTAACTTTTGCATTAACTCTTTACGAACAACATCCACTTCTAAGGGGCGTTCATTCATAGACTGAATACCAACAAGAACACCCTGCCAAATTGCTTTACGTGCCACCTCATCATTGGGTAATGACGCTAAATTTAGACTGAGTAATTGCTGTGTCAGGATTACCAGTTCATTACGTGTAACCTGTTTTAATGTCGTAGTTTTATTATAAAATTCGGCAAGTTCCGTATGGGTAACACCCAAAACAGAAGCTAAAAGTAATCCTTGTTCCAAATGAGGGTGCCGCGTAGGGGTACCTGGAGCTAAAAACAAATCATAAATTCGTGGCAAGTCTTCAGGTTTTTCTGCCAAAAGCTTCACGCTATCAAAAAATGTAAGATGCTCTGGGTATTTGTTCAGTACCTGCTTAAACTTAGGTACGTCGCTATTTATAAGCTTAAAAATTTCTAAAGGATAACGTTTATAGCTCTGATTGTTTTGATAAAAGATGTGATAAAAATGGCGTGCAACATCATCTGTTATTGATGAGCCTCTTACAAAATCCATCAAATCCTTCGCACTATTCCAGTCAGTATGTAACGCCCAAATTAACTCACTTTTTGTCTTTATTCCTTTTTTTAACAGCGCATAATCAACAGGCTTAATATGGTTTGTAGATGCTAAAGCACGCAAGGTATACAAGTCTGTCCAGGATGGGGCGTATAATTGAGACATCGGTGCTACATAAGTAGGGGCACCTTTTCTAAAATCCGACAACTCCAGATCAGGCTCAACAATACTAAAGCCATCATGACACACGGCATACGCAACCCCACCTTCCGATAAATCCAATCCCTTAAGGCCAATAACCAATTGTTTACGTAATTCCTGATTAGGAATATGTTCTAAGGATTTTAAAATACGTTCAAAACAAGGGAACATGTTTTGGTTTTTTGGAGCAATAGAATGCAATATACCTGGAATAAACTCTTCTTCCAGCCCCATGTCTTTAATATGGCTGTAAAAATAGCGAAAGCCTTTCCATAACATCGAAATATCATCCCAATCAACGGCTTTCATTTGCAAATCAAGAAATTCCATAAACAGGTGTTTTTCCTGCTCTGAATCCCCTAATTCGTGAATCATTTCATCAAGAGCATCTAAAGAACGCTCCTGTAACAGAGGGCTAAATGTCGCGCAATTGCGAAGATAATGCTTAAAGAAATGGTCAGTAAAATTTGAACTCAAACGTTTTTCCATGCTTAATATAAGATTAGAAAAACGCTCAAGACCATAATCGCCATACTGTGAATAAATTTGACCTAAAGGTCGCGCATACTCAAAATTCTCTTGTCTCAATAGAATCTGTTGAAGGGCTCTTTTGTGCTCTTGCTGCTCTGGAGATTTGTATGTATTGAATAACAATCCCTCCAATACATCTTCTTGGGATATAATGTAAGGCTTAGCTTGTTGAACACTCTTGCGGAATGTTTCTAATACAGCAGGGTCATTCTTGAAAGAACTGCGACTGCTTGAATAAAATATCTCCCAGTTAGCGCAAATCCATTGTGGCTGACTATCAAAAAACTTTCGCCACTCAGGCGACAAGGTTAAATATTCACTCTTTTCGAACTCATCATACCGCCTCTCAGCCTCTTCTACAGTTATCTCAGGTTGCATTTGAGCAAACAAACACAAATACAAAGCAGCATACTTCTGGTTTGCTGGGGAAAACTGCTCAAAGTTACCTAATACTCGTTCCACTTTAGGAATAGCATTAGTCAGTTGCATCGTTAAAGGATTATGATCCGTAGTATGCCCAAGCGTAGATTTATAACCTAAAACCATTTCACCACTTGCCATTCTCTGAGTATAAAATCCACGGGGTAAATTAGAGACGTTTAGTCCGCCTGACAATTGACGATGAAACTTCAACAACATTTTTGCTGCATACGGCGTCATTTTTTGAATCGTATGTTCTGCTGCAACAAGCGGATTGGCACTAACCCAAGTATGAAAGAAATTCTGTAAAGGCTTCCCATTATGAAAGGCCATTTTATGCCGATCAATCCGACCCTCATTAAGCAACTCGTTGTAATAATCCCCCATATTTTTATCAATATTGGAGTAATCAATTAATAAAGAAGGCAAAACATCTTCATAAGCGGAGCCATGTTCCATCTCATTGTCTAAACAACGGCTTCGTTCTTGCTGGATTTGTTGCTGCTGCTGCATTTGTAAGGAAATACCACCTGAGCGCGCTAATGACAGTTCCGTACGGTCATCCCAAATGGTACCCACCTGATGGTTAAATTTGCCCACTAAACCGTCTTTTTCTTTACTTACTTTTGCAGCTACTTTATGACTTGATGCTGCAGAAGAAGAAACAGAAGCAACTGATGATTCCGCCATTTTAAACGTAGTAACATCAAACAATTCTTTTGCATACTTCGTACGCGTTCTCTTAATTAAAATGTTATTTAGCTGCTCATACAATCTAGCAATCTCGACGCCATCACGATCATTTATAGGTTTTTCCAGCTCAGGAATATGAATGGGACAAACCCAATCGGCATTCTTTTCAGCGAGAGTAATTGCTTCCCGAAGAAAGGTTTTAAGCGAATTTTTTGCAGCAACCGTTGTAAGGCAATCAGTTAAGCTGATTTTGTCAAAATATTTAAGTTGATTTAATGAACTAAGCAGTTTAAGAATATCGCCATTCACTCCTGGAACGAAGGAAAACTGAAACTGTTTAAATGGAAAATAGTTCCCACGTTCTAAATGCTGAATCAAACTTTGTGTATACATTTTAATATCTTTAGGAGCGCATCCTGCATAAAAAACAGGTGGTGAATCGATATTTTTCAGGAGATTATTGAATACGGGTTTTAACTCATTCTCATTATGTATCAGATAGTTAAGTAAGGGGGTTAAACCATGAACACCCATTTCTTTAACACAGCGTTTAAACTCTTTTACCTCTTCATTATCCGAGAGTAAATCTGGGGAAGTTTTTAAAAATGCAACCCAATACTCTGCAGCAACTAACCAGAACTCATCCAGTAATGGAGGCAGATAATCATTTATTGCTAACCAACGGTTTCGAGCAAAAATATGCTGTAAACTATCATTAATCTCAGTCAATGAAGCATTGTTTTCAGGATTTTTAAGTTCACAAACAAAAGGATTCATTTCCATAAGATAACAAATTAATGCTTTTTCATCTGCATCTAAAACATAGTTCTGCGGTAGATGAATAACTAGATTTTTCTCTTTAGCACATGCACGAAATATATTTAAAACAAGAGCGCTTGCTACATGCTCGATGGATGCCACTCCGAAAGAAGTTCTTTTTTCTAAAAGATGGTTATAGAAATTATAAGCTGCTTTTCCACCATAATTACCCGAGATATAAATGTTTCTCATGTTCCCCATATCAATAGGTTGGCGTAAATTTAAAGTAACCGTGGATTTCTGCTTATCTACTGTCAAAATATTTAATTGTGGATCTGCTAAAGCATGATCCAGCCCCAAATGATAAGAACGCATCTGTAAGTGTTCATTATCTGCAGCAACGCCGCCTATTTTCTGGTTAAAATTTAACAAAGAAAATTCATGTGTCAGCTTATTCCACTGAAGTGTATTTTCCTTGAAATACTGCCAATGCCAATTGGGATGATTGGGATGTTGCGCTGAGGTATACCAAACCCATTCAATTAAAAGTGAAAAATAATCCGCCGAGCTGGACAATCCAGCACCACCAACAGTTTGAATATGATGCGCCACTGTACGAATCCCAGATGACATGGATAACGCAGACGTTCCCCCTTCTATCTCGGGTAGAGGATTGCCCAAAAATGATTGCAAACTCAACTTATCAACTTCAGAGATAGGTGATTCGCTATAGAGATATCGCTTACCATTTCTGCTATATAATAAAATCCATTGACTTAGACCACGCTTATCACCTGAAGTACTACGAATATATAAAGGTCTGTTAGAATCTAATTGAGTCAAACTCTGTTTCAAATAATCAGCATGACGTAATTCTAACACTCGAGCATTATGCCCAACCTGCGGTTGTCTGCTGGCGGTGCGCGCCATATCCAAGGTAGTAAATGCATAATTTTTTAATACATCATTTTTACTTAAATCAGACTCAAGTTTCTTATGAGTAAATTTTTCCCAAAGCCCCATGCTTTGAGTGCAACTTTCAGGCAAAGAGAAATTTTTTATGGCAAATTCATGACTATTAATCACTTCACTGATATAGGGAAGTAATCTTGCTTTAATCTCATTCTCGGTATATTCCTCTCCGCTATGCTCGATACAATCGGTCAGAAAGCTCAGATAATTATTTTCTTCTGACCAATCAGCACGCGGTATCCCTTCTAACTCACTCAGATTAAATAAGTGATCACACTGTTTTTCAATGACTTCAAGTATTAATCCAATATTCGCTTTTGCTGAAAAACGAGCAGCAAGATTAGGGTATTTACTTTCATAAGAGTGAGGCATAGGATTCACCGGATTATTATTTATTAATCATAGTGTATCATTATTGGCGGAAAACGCACTTTTTTTTACTCTATTTAGAGAAAATTAACACAGAATTGATTAAATTTATGCCAATTGCAGAGGAGCTGGATTTAGTCCAGTTGTAGATTGGGCTTTTTAGCCCAACAAGTGAAGCGCAGCGACTTCAATATTTATCTAATAAGTGTACGTAACAGGACCAAAATTGAGTACACACACTATAAAGTAATCGCCCCTCAACTGTTGGGCTAAAAAGCCCAACCTATAACTCACGTTAAATTTAATGTACGTCTTAGGAGGGCGTAAAAATTATCCGCCATTTTTAGATAAGGATTCTGCAGTGTAAGGATTATCTTCAACTTCGTTCTTAGATTTATCAAAAAACCCTTGCCCTTCTGACTGCCAAAATTTAGCCGACTTCCCTCGAACAGCAGAAACTATTGCAAGTACCGCCAAACCAGGTAAAACACCCGTCAGGATAATACCCAATACGGCGACTGTATTTGCTGTGTATCGTTTCCATTTGGAATCTCGATGAACTCCAATCTCTTTATCTGCATTATTCAACAACTCATAAAACCTAGTAACATTTTCACTAGGTTTAAACTTATTTTTAGTAGTAAGTTCTTCATACAACCCAGCCACTTTTTCAAATTTTTGTTTCAACTGTTCCGATGAAGTGTTGTTCTCTGGCCAGTTATCGATTTGTTTTACAGCGGCAATCATTGTGAGTATATCGTCGCTAAGCACAAGTTCAGGGAAATTGGATTTTTTAATTGTTGTGATAAGGTATTTCAAATAATTAGCACTTAGCGGTATCAGTTTCATTTTAATAAGTAATTGGCACTGTAACTCCGCTTCGTTATTTAAAATCTCTCTTTGATCATTATTTTCTTGGTTTAAACGATCAACCTCTGCTTGCAGATTCTCAACGCGCTCTTCATTACTTTGATTTAAGCCAAGTTGATTCTGTTCCAATACAGCAATTCGTTCTTCCAATTGCCCATTGTCTCTAACCAAATCATCTTTCTCTTGAGTTAAAGCAGCCTGGTCTCTCTCTAAATCTGTTTTTTCTTGAGTTAATTGGTTTATTTGGGACTCTATTTGTTGCTTTAACTGCATTTTTTCATTAGTTAAAACAACCTTATCCTTCTCTAACTCTACTTTTTCTCGAGTTAACGCGTTTATTCTCAATTCCAACTGTTGTTTTAACAGCGTTTTTTGTGCTGTAAAATCAAGTTGATGCTTCTCTAATTCTTCTTTTGCTCGAGTTAACTCGCTTATTTTCGACTCCAACTGTTGGTTTAACTGCATTTTTTCTTCAGTTAAAGCAGTTTTATCTTTCGTTAACCCTTCTTTTTCTCGAGCTAATTCGCCTATATTCAATTCCAAAGAACGAATACGTTGCCCAAGCTGCGTATGTTCTCGAATTAATACGGTATTTTGTTCTTTCAAGTCCCGTATCTGTATTGCTGCTTCATCTAATTTAAGAACAGATGGATCTTTAGCTCCAAAATGAATAGCACGTTGTGCAATCTGTTCGTACAGTGAATCAACATTAAAGAGGGGCTGAATAGCTGTTTCCAGATTTAATTGTTCATTAACGCAATATTTTCCAGCTAACTCTGTCATTTGATCACTGAACTTCTCTAAGGAGCTACTCCATAAAGCATAACCAAGTCCTACATACAACGCTTCAAAATCAGGCAAGCTCTTTCTGAAGATATTAAGTTCTTTGTGTAATTTTATAACCTCTTTCAGTACTTTGTCTGGCGCAGAACTTACGCTATCATCAAGTGACTCAGCGACAAGTAGGCGTGCTAAGGTAACAGGAGACTCATTCCGTTTTTGATCTAAAACGTCTTTAATAGAGCTATAAATAGGATTATTTATTGTTAATTCAAAAAGAGTGTTTAAGCTAGCAGCTGAAGTACTCTCTTTTAGCTTACAATTCCCAAGGTTTTTTTGAAGTTCAGACAACGAATCGTTACTAATTTTTTTACGTAACTCAATAACTTCTATTACTAGTTGTTCAGGTACATCCTGATCAAAAGCGGCAGTAACAAGCAAATGCGCTAGAGCCACAAAAGACTCTTCTTGTTCCATTTCACTCAAAATAATATGTTTTCTGTCTAAAAAATCTTTAATAAATTTATGCGTAGGCTGAGCTCTGTTTGCTTCGTCTATTTCGTCTAGTAGCAATATTAATGTGCGATGTAAGTCAGTATCCTTTAGATTACTCTGCTCAATATTGCTAATAAGTTGTTTGAATTCCTTTTGAAAATCATCAAAAAATGCATTTCTTTGCAGCTTTGTACTAGACAGCGCATGATACTCTTCTTCCAAAGTCGCACGCTTTGTTTCCAATGTCAGTGCTAAATTAGCATGTAACGAATCACCAATTAATGTTCCTAGTACAGTTTCTTGCTTTTTATTAAAATAAGTAAATAGCTTCTTCATCTCGCCATATATTTTTTCTCGCTCGGCACTATCTATTAACTCTCCACGTAAATAAGGCCGTTTTACCTCTTCAATAAGCATCGACAAACCCGAAAGGAGAAGATTAATTGTCTTATCGTCATTTGCAGCAGGAGCAAATCTATCTTCGGCAAAAGATTGGCTCATATCTTGAACGCCATCAACGTGAATCATTTCGGCATGACTGCACATATTGATTAATGCATCAATTGAATGACTAACTGTGTCACTAAGACTTAGCTCACCGTTTAATTTAAACTTCTCATTTAAATAAAGCCGCGCATGTTCGTAGTTTAAAAAGGTTTCACCAGGAACAGGAGGAATAACAGCGTCTAAAAGTGTATCATTATGAGAATACTGATGAACAATACGCTGTTGAGGTATAGTCCATATCAACTTAGCCCAGTCATTTTCTTTCCCTAACGTTGCATAAGCTGTAGTATTATAATGTTTATAAGCGTCTATATTTTCGATTATCTTGTTATATAAAACAAAATAAAGTGCATTTAGCTTCTTTTTAATAATGGCTGAGCCTTCAAATAGAGGGGCAAGCATCTCAGCAAAAGGATCTCCAGCATCCGAAGGAGGTGTTACTTTAACCCCAGTACGAGTTAAAAAGTCGATACCTTTTGTAACTACCAGCTTTTGTACATCGCCTGTTAGCGAAATATCCTTTGGTGTTCTTTGTTGATCCAACAAATTACCAGAACCAGTGCCATGATGTCCAGGAAGACTTGCCAAAGAATAGCGCGTTGCAGGAGAGTCACATTTAGGAACAACGGGTTTGAAACAACGTGTACGCTCATTTTCATATATATATTGTTCATATGCCGTAACTATTGCAGGTACTTTATAGAATCGAGAGTCTTTCCAAGCCAATGAGGTGGCCCAGGTAATTCCCATATAATTACCACCTGGAACCGGATCAATATTAAGTATAGATATTTTTGCATTAGCAATATTAGGAGCGATTTGCTCCAGATTCAGTGCTTCATAAGCTGTTTTATGAGAAGCACCTCTCATTGCAGGTTTTGTATAGTCACAGACACTGTCTGTAAGATCCGTTAAAACGACTGGATTTTTATTTTTAAATAGATCCTGAATTCGTTGCAGCTCATGAGCTACCAATATCGCTTCAACCGCACCTCGGCTATGAGCCATAATATTAATATCAGTTTCACCACGAGCTAATGCCTCTAATATGGCTTCAACACCGCGGGCAATTCGATCACCAATTTCGGTACCCATCGTTGTAGGACCATTAACAACAGCCACATTCTTGTTTCGATACTGGGTTACCAAATCCGTAGCAAGAAGCTCACCAACTTCAATTTTAGTTGCTAAATAACTCAAAGACTCTACTATATCATAAGCGTCAGGAACTGCGCTTGGTGAGAATTGAGTATCTGTTCCTAATAAAATAAGTGTGTAAGCCAATTTAACATCTCGTTAATCTATATTATATTTAATGAGGATAGATCATTTTTCTTAAGGAAATATTAATTAAAGGGTAAAAATTACTCATTTAATCAAGCTGCCCCTAACAAATAGAATAATATTTACTCAAAGTCTCTATTTTTTAATTATTATTCATGATGGCGGTGCATGGCAGAGGGAGTAAACCCAATTGTCATTTCAGGATAAACAGGTTTGTAAAAAAACTTTAAACTACTCTGTGTTCTAAAAGAACAACCCAATTGTTTGCTTAGGTCTAATACCGCGGCAAACTGCGCCTCGTCTTGTAGTGTATCCAAATGCGATTTAAACCAATTGCTTAATGATTCATTAGCAGACTGAAATCCCATTTTCTTTAGAAAATGAATCAGTATTTCGGTTCGTTTTTTGTAGGTATCCCCTATTTGATAATGAGTGACGTGGCGCTTAATCATTCCTCTTAAAGATTCTTCACGCAAACGATCCTCACCACCTAAAGCACGCCAATGTCCTCGGTATTTAGCTATCTTAGCTATATGTTCAAGCAAAGTTTCAGATTTATCATCTAATATAAGCTGTTCAGAGCAGGCTCGTATCAATGAAGTTAATACATGAACATTCATTCTATATGCTTCTTTAGGATCTTTCGGCTTATGGCTACCCAAAGTAAAAACTCCGCGAAGAATTGCTTCCGCAGCCTCTTTATCGCAATAGATTTTCTGCGTTAACACATCAAGTGCAGCAGAGGAATGTGAGTTATGATGAAGCTGTTCTGGTCTTAATTGAGGATCAGTAACCAATAAAGTAATCCCGATTTCTTTATGATCATGCAACGAGTAAGCATCTCCTTTCGCATTTAATTTAAACGATGCAGCGCCAAAAAGATCCGCTACAGGACTTACCTGAAATCCAGCAGAGCCCATTATTTGGATAAAACACAATTTAATTTCTTCAATAGAACTCGCTGAATTATTCCATTGCAGTTTTATATCAATATCTAAAGGATTCTGCAGATATAATGCGGAACCATAAACCAGCAATTGTGCGTGAGGTGCAAACAATGCAGCCAATTGAGTAACAATGGGCATTTCTGCAGGCAATTTCAAACGCTGATGCAAAGCTGGTTGCAAGAGATCAAGGTAACCAAACTGACTTAATTGTTCTGTTAATCGAATGAGCTCTACATCTGTATTCAACCCTTTTAACTGCTGCACTAAAGAGTGGTAGTGCTGGAAACGCTCAAACAGATTCGCTTCAGAAATAACCACCTCTTCCAAAATAGTACTCTTGAATTTCTTTGCCTGTTTTCCTTTAATTTTGTTACGAATACTGTGAGTAATACTCTGATAGCGCTCCAAATCCTCCGAAAGCATCTTGTATGGAGCAATGAGCGGATCATTGTCGTTCAATGCACTTAGTTTATTATCATTCCAATTAATAAACTGTTTCAAAAGAGAAGATATTTGTTGGCGAATCTGACGCGTTAAACAAAGCTCTTCCAAGATATCAGGCTCCGATGAAGAAGAATGCTGAAGTGCTGGCATTTCATTGTCATCTGAACTTAGGCCTTGCTCTGACTCAGGCTCAGGCTCAGGCTCAGGCTCAAGTACAGGATGATTGATTACTGTTTTTTCTACAGAAATAACCGGTTCAGGAGTGGGCGCAAGAGCTTGCTCTGGACTAATTACATCAGTAGATTGGGATTCTGGACTTTTTGCTTTAGTGCGTTTTTTTTTCTTTTTAGGAGTTTTCAGATCTTTTTCTTCAAAATCATCGAAATTAATTTCGGATACATTTTGAGGTACACGCTCTGGTTTCGGCTCCTCAATCAACGCTATGGGTACATTTTTAACCCCTGAACTGGAGTATCTGGATCTGAGATCCAAGTTGGGTATGGCCATCTGAGGCAATATAGAACCAAAGAAGATATGGCGCAAAGCATCGTCCACTTCTCGTATAAAGAATCGATGCTTAGCAAGTTCATCAAGCAAAGCAGAAATATTAGCTGATTTTTCTTTAGAAGAATCAAACTCTATATTCAGTGCGATGAATACGCTGGATATATAATACAATAAGTTACCAGCAGTCTCTGTTTTAGAAGTATGTTGGCTTAAAAACAAAAATAAAAGAAGCATATTGCGCGCAACCGGTGTACCCCAACCTTCTAGTTCAATAGTGGACTCAGCCCCCGAGCTCAGCAATTCTTTAACAGTAACCCTTATTGGTTTGCTCTCATTTTGGATAAATATCACAAACGGTGCTTGTTTCAATAATATCTTCAATATTTGTTCAAAAGCACCAAAGTCTTCATAAAGAGCGGCTCCAGTATTTTTTTGAGCCCATGCGTTCCATTGATTTAAAAAATCTAATTGTGCGTAAATGGATTTGGAGCGTGATTCGAGTGCTGCACCCAATGCCAGAGACAGAGCCTCCTCCTTATGCACTGTAAATTGTTCCGCTTCAAACTCAGGTTTTGCTTTGTCTTTACGAAGAGCCTCTTCAACTACTATTCTGCTTACAATCTTGCGACTCTCGCCAAAACGGTATTTTAAAAAACAACGCAATTTCTCATTAGAAAAATAATTGGTATCCGTAAGTACTTTTTCTAAGACAACCAACAACTTGGAGTTTTTTTGATTCTTAATTACATACTCTAGCCAATAATCAAGTATTTGAAATAGCGAATTGGTTTTACCATCCGAAATATGATTCATCTCAATCCACAGGGATAAGATATAAGCACGCCAAAAATCGGTGCAGACTTGTTTCATTAGCTTCTCATCACTGGCAGCAATTGCCGCAACACTATTTACAATAGTGGCATGCAAATTCCCTAAATAGCTGGCAAAGCTTTTTTTCAATCCCGGATAATGTTCCAACTCATTAATTTCTGCAGCGGACATGTTGATTTTTTTAGTAAAAGGACAAGTCTCAACTATTCCATGCACCAATGAATGCTTATAAATACATTGAATAATATTGGTAAGAAAGATACCACGTTTTACTTTCCCAAAAGCACTGCTGTTAATATGAGCGGTAACGGAGCCAAGAAGACCTAACTGTTCTGAGCAACTACTCTGGGTGATCAGAATTTCATTGATTAGACTATATATAAGTACTTGTGCCTTTGGAGAGTGTGTTTTCATTTCTCCTATATAGCCGGGATAATTAGGATTATTGTTTTGTAACCAATAATAAATCACATCCATCGCCTGATCTTTCGACAAAGAACGCTGCAAATAAGACAGCGCATTCAAACTTTTGGGATTTTGATGCGCCAGCTCAAAAACCGTTTCTGTAAAGGCTTCGATACGAACAGCAGAACAATCACCAATACATTGTTCAAATAAAATGCGATCCAGCATTAACACACTAAGATGAAATCGGGTTTTCAAAAATCGCTTGATTTCGGCTCGCTCAGTAAGTTTTATATCACCCGTTCGTATTTTCTCAAGGCGTTTTTTTCGCTCTAATAATGCATTTGCGCCTAAGCCCATTGTATCAATAATACGACAAATTTCAGCGAATGCTGGCAGTTGATTCATAGAGTTTTTGGAGTCAACCGTTTTAAAAATTGCCAGTGCAGCGTTGTCTTTATTGTTATGAAAATAGTGACGTAATTTTAATACTATATCTGTCCGTTGATGTTCATCATGGGCTTGCAATACTTCATCAACTATTTGTGCTGTATTTTGTAAATACTCTTTTAATGGGAGTTTGTTCTGCGTGTCTTTATACTTTGCATATAAAATTGCCCCCACTGTTATAACCTGTATAAACCAGTTAATACTATTTCCTGCGTCATAAGTACTTCCTTCCCTGATTTTAGATACGTCCTTTCCCCATGAGTAGCGTTCTTCCATTAATAACGTATTACAAGATTTTATATGGCCATGAACAAATGCATACACTGCTGAAGAACAAGGAGGCACAGCGCCTAAGGTCGCAGTAGTAGCAAAAGAAAAGTTTAAACGTCCTCCAGAAGATACTGAAGAGCGGCAACTTTCTAAAAAATTTAATAAGAGATCATCCAACGTATTTTGAAATGATTCTACATCAAGGAATGAGGCAAATTTCGATATAAGTTCCGCATAAACCCTGTTCAGCAGTACTGTTGTATTTGCTATAGGATTATTTTGTGGCGACATCAGATCCTGACGTTCCAAAGTGCTCTGCAAACTGTTTATAAGCTCAGCAGAAGGAAGATTCATTCCCATTAGACACAGGTTTAATGTTTTTTTTTCTGTATCCATAAAATTGGTGACTCACATTTAAATAATTAATTTAAAAATCTTAGCCAACTCACCTATGACCCAAGGCCATTAAGTTAGCGTCATCCAGAGCGCAGCGAAGGACCTCCTGAAGGTAGCTCGATCTATCTGCAGGGAGATCCTTCGCTGCGCTCTGGACAACGGAATTTTCTTAACTTAATGGCAATGCGCCTACGTCCCAAGGCTTGTCCATCGGACGTGGAAATTGGCTTGATTCCATTCTGTTCACAATGATTCAATATGCACATTATCTACTATAACCAATTTTTTGAAAAGCACGTTATTTTGGTTTGCTTTAAGGTGCATATTTTCCCTGATAAGCTAAACTTATTAATTCAGGATGAACACTAAAAAGGAATTTTATGAACACCTTATTAAAAAGAAGCATTTTGGCAGCCGCTCTGTCTGCAAGCATGTTCCAATTGGGATACAGCCCACTAGCAAATGCCTGCACGCGTGCGTTGTATGTTGGTTCTAATAATTTAGTCCTTACTGGACGAACCATGGATTGGATGGAAGACATGTCCACTGATATTTGGGTACTGCCTCGTGGTATCGCACGCAATGGTGAAGCGGGTGCAGAGTCTTTAAACTGGACGTCAAAATATGGCAGCGTGGTTTCCTCAATTTATGGAATTGCCAGTGCTGATGGAATGAATGAAAAAGGCTTGGTAATGAATTTGCTTTATCTGGCTGAAAGTAACTACGGCAAACCTGAAGCATCCCACCCTCCAATGGCACTGAGCTTATGGGGTCAATATGCTTTGGATAATTTCGCAACAGTTGACGAAGCAGTTAAGGCGATGCAAGCAAAACCATTTTTCCTTATTGCACCGACATTACCTAATGGAGAAAAAGGACAAGCGCACTTGTCTTTATCTGATGCAACAGGCGACTCCGCTATCATTGAATTCATTGATGGCAAACAAGTGATTCATCATGGCAAACAATATACAGTAATGACCAACTCACCTGCTTACGACAAGCAACTGGCATTAAATGAATATTGGGTAGAAATTGGTGGCGCTGCATTTTTACCAGGAACCAGCCGAGCAGCTGATCGTTTTGCCAGAACCTATTCTTTTCTTAATGCACTTCCCAAAGAAATAAACAATGCATACATTAAAAGCGTTCCTACTCATTCATTTGATGCGCAAGGAGCAGCCTATGTAATGAGTCTAATGCGTGCAGTAAGCGTCCCTTTTGGAATTACGGCTCCCAACCAACCTAATATTGCCGCTACTATTTGGCGAAGCGTCTCCGACCAAAAAAACAGAGTGTATTATTTTGATTCATCATCACGCCCTGATACCTTTTGGATTGAGTTAGATAAGCTGAATTTCAATAAAGAGGCCCCTGTTCAAAAACTTTCGTTAGCAAGTGGTGAAGTGTATTCCGGTGAAGTATCCAAACAATTTAAACCGGCAAAGGCATTTGAATTTATGCCCGCAACTCGCTAACTAATGCTGGGCTTTACAGCCCAGATATCCACTACACCAAAACAGGCAATTCCAAACCCATTAAATACTCATCAAAATATACCTCTTTGATTTTTAATGACCTTGTAATTGTTCCCTCAACCACAAAACCCAATTTTTTATACAATTGGACCGCATGCGTATTATCCGTGCGCACCTGCAATTGCAGTTTGGCCATATTTTTTCCCTTCGCCCAAGCAATAGCTTCAGTAAGCATACGTGTTGCAATGGATTGCCGCCAATAATCTTTACTGACACTGATCCCAAAGCTTCCCAAATGAGACAATCTTTTTTGCGAAGATACTTCAAGGAACAGTTGAGAAACAATTTGATTATTCACTTTGCCCACCAAGACAAGCGAGGTATCGTCTTCCAAACATTCGCTAATAATTTGCCGTTCCATAAACAACGAATAAGGGAACTCATTAAGACCAAAAGTAAGAAAATCAGTTTCTCCTCCCACTTTATTCAAGAAGGCAATAATTTCTTCGGCCTCATCAATAGAGGCCTTTGCAATAATCAATTCCATAATACCCAACGCGTGCTTCTGTCATTAAAATAACACCAGTTATGGATAAGGGAGCCATTAGATCCAGTCTCTACCGAGATCCGTTCGCGCTGAGGAGGAGCAATAGCGCCGTCTCGAAGCATTTGCGCCAAGACTATAACCTTGTGCGAATGCTTCGAGACGGCGTAAACGCCTCCTCAGCACGAACGGTTTTGTGGGAGGATGTAGATCGTGTGGATTCCTTATCCAGAACTGACGTTAAAATAATATACTAAAAGCACACTATGAAGTCTATGTTATTTTTTAATCCCAATATAAATAGCGCAATCATTCGCACCGGAGCACAATTCAAAATCAGTATCGTATGCTCGGGTCAACTCAGGATGTGAACTGAAATAAGCCCAAATAATCTGCCATGTTTCATAGATTACTTGCGGTATTTCACCTGAATTTTTAAATACCAGATACTCACCTTCTTTCACGGCAACCGTGCTGAGCTTGCTTTCAACAGAATCATTTTTAGCTTGTACGCCTGCTGTAACGGTATATAAACCATTACAATCAGACTCATAATCAGAATAAACACCATACATAGCCGATTCAGGATTTTGACTCATTATTTTATCTGTAAAAAATTGTTCCCACAGCTGATGTATTTGAGCTGTTTCCGGGTTCAACTCATTCTCATTTTTAGTACGAACCTTAAGACCAACAATACTAAAACCATCCATTTTTACTAATTCAGGGATTAAAACAGTCATATATTCTCCTTTTAATAAATATCATACCTTTTGGCAACCAGAAGTCTAAGCGATGCAAGTGACAGTTCTTGTCAGCATTAAAACAGTCCTTATGCTCTCTACAATCAATCATTTAAAGGCAAGGTACTAATAAAATCTATAGGGGAATACTCATGAAGGCATCCCTCTACTTAGAGGGAATAGTCGTTAGTTTCCATCTTTTTAAAAGACGCTGACGACGTTCTGGATAGCCTATATCCATAAGCACTAATGAATTAACTCGATCCATACGAAAATGGCGGAAATCATTCCTTAACTCACACCAAGCAATAAGAATACGCACTTGTTCAAAAAAACCTAAAGCTAAAGGCCAGATAATTCGCTGCGTTGCATTATCTTTGGCATCTTGGTACGTTAGTTGCAATTTTCGCTCCAAACGCATGGCTTTACGAATTAAAATAAAATCCGCATCCGAACTTTCAACTACCTGCCCTGGAGCAATAAGAAGCCCAGGCACGTCCAATTGCCGATGTAATTCATCAGGAAGCACCGCAGCAATTTTAGCTAAAGCATTATGTGCAGCCTGTTGCAATTCACTATCAGCACGCTGTGCAACCCAACGTGAACCAAGCACAATGGCTTCAATTTCATCAGTGGAAAACATTAAGGGCGGCAAAAGAAATCCCGCACGCAAAACATAACCAACTCCAGCCTCACCCTCGATGTGCGCACCCTGAGCTTGCAATGTGGCAATATCCCGATACACAGTACGCAGGCTCACACCAAGTTCCTCAGCAAGGGCTGCTCCGCTTACCGGGAAACGATGGCGTCTTAAGAGTTGGATCAAATCTAGTAAACGTTCTGTACGTGACATAGCTGCTTTAACCGACGAATTCGAATCCCATGATATTAAAGTACTGCACAAAATACCAGCAACTTAATCAGGATTTTTCAACAGGAAATCCCGCATCAATCCAGCCTTGCATGCCTTTATCTAATGAATGCACATTGGAGTAACCCATCTTCTGTAAACTCTCGGCAACTAATGCGCAACGAAAACCACCACTGCAGTAGACGACTATTTGCTCTTTGGAGTCAGGGATTAATTGTTCAATATCACGCTCAATAATGCCTCGGCCTAAATGAATCGCTGTGGGTAAAAAACCGGTAGTCCATTCACGATCTTCACGTACATCAATAAGATGCATGGGTTCTTTATTATCCAACTTTTCTTTTAACCCTTGTGGGCTTATCTCATGAATATGTTTTTTTGACTCAGTAACTAAAGCTAAAAATCCTGGTGCATGTTGTTTCATTAAATTACTCCTTTAATTATGAATGATTCTTTCTAAGACGTTTTAACCACTTCCTCAGGGAGGGCCAAAATGCTGCAATGGCAACAAGCGCTGTAAATAACAAAACTGCTATTACCATCTGAATAACAGCAAAATTAAGCGCATCACGAGCCACAAACCAACTGGCAATTGCTCCTGATATCACTAAAAGCCCTCGAACAATCCATTGCATTGATCATTTACTCCAAAAATTTGGGTGTCACAAAAACCGTCATCCAGAGCGTAGCGAAGGCCCCCCACTCAAAGGGTATCGTGCCATATTCAGGAGATCCTTCGCTACGCTCTGGACGACAAAATAATAACAATACCCTAGCTGTCTAATTGCACAGTAAGCGCACGCGCATCTGATAAGCCGTGTTCATCTACTGCCCTAACAATATATTTACCCGGTTTAGCATGCCATAAAAATGATTTTCCTGCTTTAGTTTTTGCAACAAATGTTTCATTAACAAACCAATACACCGAAGCAATACCTGCATCCGTTACCGCAGTAAACGGTATTGTATTCATATCTTGTGAACTAGCACGAACAACATAACTTAAACCTGATTGCGGCGAAGTGATTTGTGGATTAATTCCAATAGTCCCAGTTAAAACACAATCCGCCTCAAAAAAAGGTGGCGTGTGCCTTTGAATGCCCGCTTTTTTAAAAATATGCAGCAAATCAGAAGGCCAAAATTCAAAAATTTCAAACCGAGTGTCTTGATCAATATGACAGGTACGCAAACCAGTTTTACTGTTCACCGCTACCTCTCGATAAATCGTATCCGTTTTAATAGGTGATTTTCCAGGAATAAACCAGGTCCATTCCGTATCCTTACAATAAGCAGTCGGTAACATGCCCGAAGCGTTACAAACCTCGACTTTTTTAAGATTCATCTGTTCCGGATGCACCTCCAACTGCTGCAAAGGACCGCGCTCCTGTTTCAAAGCCTCCACAAAATCAAAAAATAAGGGTGCCGCAATGTCTTTACCAATAAACGCTGGATTAGATTTATTATCAAAATTCCCAATCCAGACGGCTAAAACATAAGGTCCAAAAACACCTACAGTCCATGCATCACGGTAACCCGATGAAGTACCTGTTTTCCAGGCGATAGGCAATTGCCTCCAGCTCTTATAGTTCTGATTTTGATGCGGCGAATTCTGCAGCATGTCCAAAACCAGGAAACTGGCCTCTGGACTCAATAATCGAAGTCCCTTAAGTTTCTTTTTCTCATTCCCAAAATGCGTGGGATACCAAACGCCCTCATTAGCTAACATAGCATATAAACTAACCAGCTCACGCATGGTTAGCGCAACACTGCCCAGATTCAAAGACAAGCCATAATAAGACTCTGAACGAAGCTGACTGACTTGTGCCATTTCCAATAACTGATGTAATGAAGGATGAGTTAATTGATTAGAAAGATTAATCGCTGGAATATTACGACTTAAAACCAAAGCATCTTTTGCTTTAACTGGTCCCATAAAATCATAATCAAAATTTTCAGGATTGTAGCCATTAAAGCTGCGAGGCACATCTTTTAAAACAGTATTAGGATGGATTAAACCTTGATCCAAAGCCAATCCATAAATAAATGGTTTTAGAGTAGAACCCGGTGAACGTTTAGTTTCAACACCGTTAATTTGACCACCAATAGCACGATTAAAAAAATCAGCCGAACCCATGAGGCCTTTAACGCCCATATCCCGAGTATCTACTAATAATACTGCGGCATTATCAACGCCAACGCCCTTCTTTCTTAATAAATACTGACGCGTAATACGCTCAATAATAATTTGCGCTCGATAATCCAGGCTGGTGACAATACTTTGCTGCCGTCCGGCTTCATTCAATATTTTATTTACAAAATGTGGGGCTTTAAACGGAAGTGAACGAACCGTTTGCATTACTAGTGGCAAATCAAACAGTACTTTTTTGTTGCTGTCTTCTGGATGCTGGCTTAACCAACGTTGAAACAAATGCGCTCTGATTATTTTTAAATCACGATTATCCGGTGTTCTTTTTCCAGGATTTTGCGGAATAATGCTTAAGGTTAACGCTTGCGGCAAAGTTAATTTATCTACAGACTCACCAAAATACACAAGACTTGCAGCCCCTACTCCTTCAATATTTCCACCATAAGGCGCCAAATTTAAATACGCTTCAAGGATCTGCTGCTTACTGTAATGCATTTCTAATTGTATGGCTTTAATGATTTGCGCGACCTTGCCGCTGATTTTTTTCGAGTTCATTCCGTAACGCATACGCGCTACTTGCATGGTAATGGTTGACGCGCCCACTCTTCGCGACTTCACTCCATAAGTTTGCCATACCGCTTTAAACGTTGCTATGGGATTGATTCCATAATGAAAACGAAAATATTGATCCTCTTGTAATAGAGTACCGTCAATAAGCTGTGGCGCAATCTGAGATAAAGGCGTAAATAAGCGGTATTTATCGTCATTACTTAATGTAAGCCTTAATAAATGATGCTGGTCATCATACACCGCTTTAGAAAAACTCATTCCTTCCAATAAAGAAGGCTTAGGCAAAAAAAATAATATCAAATAACCACTGACAAACAGCAAAACAAAGATTATGCTTAATCGTTTTATATATCTTTTCATGTTAGCTATTATGCACCAAAAAGAGTAAAATGGATTCAATTTTTGCAGATATTATATAACGAAACACCGTATACGCGTACTATTACTGTCATTAAGTTAATGCCAGTTATGAATAAGGTAGCCATTAGATCCAATATCTACCTCGATCCGCTCGTGCTGAGGAGGAGCAATAGCGACGTCTCGAAGCATCTGCGCCAAGACTATACCTGTGCGAATGCGCTTCGAGACGGCGTAAACGCCTCCTCAGCACGAACGGTTTTGTGATAAGAGATAGAGCTCGTGGACAAGCCGCGGGGCGACAGAATGTTCTTAACTTAATGACAGTGACTTGTAGTATGTGAGTACCGGAGCGTAGGAAATCGGCCGATTAGGCCAAGACCGTAAAAAGTTCTAAACCCAAAAAACATTCATCCAGGAAAAAATTATGAGCAAAAAATCGTTCTCAAATGCATTATCAGCTGTATTTGGTAAATTAAATTGGAACAGTCCTCCCTGGATGAGTTATTTATGCTCTAAATCAAAAGCCTCACCCAAATCATTTTGGGGAGCAAGTATTCTTGGTGCATTAGTACTATTTACCGCAGGCTACACGGCTTACTGGTATAAAAACTTGCCCAAACCAGTCTACACCTCCGCCGTCATCACGGCCCCAGCAATTACACCCAATGAAGAAACCTTGGCTCCCAATAATCTGGTTATCGATTTCGGAATAAAAGACCATGGCTTTATTAATAAATCTGTTGCGCCACTTAGTTTAATCGGGCAAACGCTAACCAAAGGCATCGAAATGACGCCCAAAATAGCTGGATCCTGGGTTTGGAGCACCGACAGTCAACTCACCTTTACTCCTACAGAAGACTGGCCTGCTGGACAAAAATATACTATTAATTTTGCTCCAGACTTTTTTGCTCTTAATGCCAATCTAGAGTCCAATAGTTATTCCTTCTCCACTCAAGCCTTTGAAGCAAAAATGTCTGACTTCAAACTCTATCAAGATCCCGTGCATGCAGAGATTCGAAAAGCAGTAGCCACAATACAGTTTAATTTCCCAGTCAATCAAGAAAGTCTGGAGAAAAACACCGCGTTGATGTTTGAAAATCAAATCAACGGCAAGCCTGCCGGCACTGCAGAATCAGTTCCTTTTTCTTATACCTACGATGAACACAAACGTGTTGCCTATCTGCACTCAGACACAATTAATATAAAAGATGTAGCTCGTTTTTTACGTCTTACATTAAATAAAGAACTAAGTTCTGCCAGTAACTCAACAACATTGGGTCACGTGTTATCAAAAAATATATTAATACCGGATACGCATGAGTTCCTGAAAGTTCTTTCCGCTTCAGCCTCTATTGTGCGAAACGATAGAGACAGACCAGAACAAGTTCTAACCGTAGAAACCTCCCTAGGTATTAACGAAAATGAGTTTAACAAATACGTCCATTTTTACCTGCTTCCCAAAGATCGCCCAGCCACTACCGCAGAGGCTGCCAAACCAGATTACCAATGGCAAAACCCCGGTGAAGTTACTGGTACAGTACTTGCACTGGCAATGCCATTAACCAAAGAAGCCTTACCAACAGAACAAAACTACTCCATGTTACACAGCTTTAAATTTAAAGCACAAACACCAGGTTACATCTATGTGAAAATAGATAAAGGTATGAAGAGTTTTGCTGATTTCAGCTTAAACAATGGATACGCGGCTGTAATACCAGTTCCTGAAATCCCTAAAGAAATCAGCTTCCTGCATAAAGGCTCTTTACTGGCTTTAAGTGGTGAGAAAAAACTCTCCGTTTTAGTTCGTGGGGTTCCAGCAGTAAAATTTGATTTTGCGCGTGTTCTGCCTGAAAACGTCAATCAACTGGTTACTCAAACACAGGGTGATTTTAACAATCCTTATTTTATTAACCCAACATTTAACCAACAAAACATTAGCGTAATCTCCTCTGATATCCAACAGTTTGATACCTCAGATGCAACCAAACAACAATATACAGCGCTTGATTTCAGCAAATACCTTAATCTGTCCACCAATACTGCTGGCCCTCAAGGTTTGTTTTTATTACAAGCCACTGGTTGGGATGTAACCAATAAAACACCATTAGATGTTAAAGCCAGTCGCCTTGTGTTGATTACTGATCTAGCGCTATTAGTAAAAGATAATAAAGACAACAGCCACGATGTCTTTGTGACCTCCATTACTCAAGGAACTCCTGTAGCTAATGCAACGGTCACTGTGTTAGGAAAAAACGGCTTACCCATTTTAGCACGCGTCAGCGATGCTCAAGGACGAGTAACGTTCCCAACACTGACTGATTTCACTGAAGACAGAGAACCTGTAGCCTATTTGGCAAACCTTAATAATGACGTTTCTTTCATTCCTTTTAATAATCCAAACCGACAATTAAACTTATCAAAATTTGATATTGGCGGTCTTTATACCAACAATGAAGACCTACATAATCTAAGTGCCTACCTCTTCTCAGATAGAGGACTGTACCGTCCAGGTGATGCAGTGCATATAGGTATGATTGTGAAACAAGCCTACGCCCAATCCCAACCCGCGGGATTACCACTGCAAGCGGTAGTAGTGGACTCAAGAGGCACGACCATTAAAGATCAAAAAATCACATTGAACGACACAGGACTTATAGAGCTTGATTTTACTACCAACCCGAGCTCACCTACAGGTCAATACATGGTGAATTTGTTCCTTGTGAAAGACAATCACCCACAAAATATATTAGGATCTACTAGCATTCGTGTTGCCGAATTTCAACCCGATAGAATGCGCATTACCACAAGCCTGTCTCCCAAACCTGCAACGGGATGGAGTCATCCTACAGGACTTAAAGGAGAAGTAGGTCTGTGGAATTTATACGGCGCTCCAGCAACTAACAGAACCATTGGCGCTAAAATTTTATTAATCCCACAAAAAATTCAATTCGACAAATACCCTGATTACGTATTCGCTGATCCACTGATGGACCCTAAAAAACCAGCCAAAGTATTTACTGAATCCTTAACGAATATCAAAACCAATGACAAAGGTGAAGCGGAGTTTGATTTAAAGCTGGAGCGTTTTGAGAAAGCAACCTATCAGTTAACCTTCTTTGCAGAAGGTTTTGAAGCAGATGGTGGCCGTAGCGTAACAGGGCAAACTCAAACACTAGTCAGTCCATTGCCCTATTTTGTTGGATTTAAACCGGATGGTGACTTATCCTTTATCAAACAAAACAGCGCAAGAGCTATCAATTATATTGCCGTAACTCCTGACTTAAGCGAAAATGAAGTTAAAAACTTAAAAATCCAATTAGTTTCATTACGCCCCGTTACCACCCTGGTTAAAAAAGCAGATGGTACGTATCAATACCAATCAATAATTCAATCAAGTATTGTCAGTACCTCACCCTTTAATATTGAAAAACAAGGGACTAATTACACCTTACCCACACAACAAATTGGCAATTACTCTTTAAGTATTCTTGGTCAAGGCGATGCAGTTCTTAGTCAATTAAAATTCAGCGTAGTTGGCGCAAGTCAGCAACCCCTTGCAAAAAATGCAGAGTTATCGATTAAATTAAATAAAGAAGAATACAAAGCAAATGAAGATATAGAGATCCAGATTACAGCCCCCTATACCGGCTCTGGATTAATCACTATAGAACGCGATAAAGTTCATGCCGCCCAATGGTTTAAAACCGATACTACAAGCTCCATACAAACCATTCGTATTCCAGCGGACTTTCAAGGAAATGGCTACATTAACGTAGCGTTTGTGCGTGATTGGGGATCACCTGAACTATTCATCAGCCCATTAAGCTACAGCGTTATTCCGTTTACAGTAAATCATGATGCTCATGACATTAAAATAAGCTTGGAAACGCCCAAATTAGCGCGTCCTGGAGAGCCATTTGCAATAAATTACCATACGGACAAACCTGGAAAAATCATCGTGTTTGCCGTAGATGAAGGAATTCTTCAAGTTGCAAAATATTTAACTCCAGATCCTCTGGCATTCTTTTTCCAAAAACATGCTCTTGAAGTAGTAACCCAACAAACTGTAGATCAAATAATGCCGCAGTTTATTCAAGACAGAGAGCGTTCCGCTGTAGGTGGTGATGATGGCGAAGACGCTATGGCAAGCCGTCTGAATCCCTTTAAAAGAAAAACAGATTTACCCGTAGTGTATTGGTCAGGCATTGTGGATGCTGATGCAACCAGTCGCCAGTTAATGTATCAAATTCCTGATTATTTTAATGGGCGTATTCGTGTAATGGCCGTTGCCGTATCTACTGACTCGGTAGGATCTAAAGACACCTCTGCGGAAGTGCGTGGCGATTTTGTCATTAATCCTAACGTCCCTACTTTTGTAGCTCCTAGTGATGAATTTGAACTATCAGCCTCAGTAGCAAACAATATAAAAGGCTCAGGTGAACACGCTCAAGTTACTGTAAATGCCACAGCCTCTCCAGAACTTGAAATGATTGACGCTGCAACCCAAACCTTAGAAATTGCAGAAGGTCATGAACAAACTGTTCACTTTAAGTTAAAAGCCAAATCACTCTTAGGCTCTGCATCAATAAACTTTAGAGCCACTTCAGCAGACAAATCAGGCACCATAAGCGCCACATTGAGCGTCAGACCAGCAAGCCCGTTAATGACCTTCATTGACAGCGGCAAATCTCAGGAGGCCCACAAAACTTTAGACATCATGCAAACACTGTACCCAGAATACCGAAACATCACGGCAACCATGTCTACCAGCCCGATGGTTTTAGTCTTTGGTTTGCAGCGTTATCTGGAGAACTTCCCTTATGGATGCACCGAGCAATTAACCAGTAAAGTCATGCCGTTATTAGCCATGAACACCCAGACAGGCTTTAGCAAAGAGACCAAAGAAATTGGAGAAAAAGTCAGCGGTACAATCCAAATGCTAAGCCAACGTCAAATGTCGAATGGTGGGTTCAGCTATTGGCCAGGTCTTGCTGACAATCAAGGAAATGATTTTGCTACCGTGTATGCCATGCACTTCTTAACCAGTGCTAAAGCCCAAGGGTTTAATGTGCCTAATGATCTGTTCTTTAACGGCATTAACTACCTGAAAACACTGGCAGCTCAGAATGCCACAGATATAGATGCCGCGCGCATTCAAGCCTACGCGATTTATATTTTAACCCGCAATGAAATTGTAACGACCAACTACCTGACTAATCTGCAACAGGCATTAGAAGGCAGTTTAGCTAAAGAATGGAAAAAGGACATTACTGCAGTCTACATTGCTGCATCTTATGAATTATTACAAAGTCATGATGAGGCTAATCGGTTAATTGGTCAGTACACACCACAAACTGATGTCGTATCTACTACTGATTTTTATGACCGTAATATCGCCGATGCCCAATACCTTTACATCGTGGCTAAGCATTTCCCTAACTTATTGCCCCAAGTAAGTGACACGGTTTTAATGCGTTTAATCGCAGCGATTAATAATAATGAAATTAATACCCTCTTATCCGGTTATACAAGTTTAGCCTTAGGTGCTTATCCTCAAGATGCGTCAATTAATTCATCCACCTTATCAATGACCAAAATCATGGCCAATAATGAAGAAATTCCCGTGCCAAACGAAAATGCCAATTACCAAAAAACCACTTTGGATACAGGAGTAACACAAATTCGTTTTGATAACCCGGAGAAGAAAACATTCTTTTATCAACTCATGCAATCCGGTTTTGACAAAACGCTCCCAACAGAACCTCTAAAACAAGGAATAGAGCTTTACAGAGAATACCGAGATGCTCAAGGTCATGCAGTAACCTCAACAAGCTTAGGTAGTGAACTTGAAGTACATATTCAAATTCGCGCTTTAGATAACGATTATTTAACCAATATTGCTATTGAAGATCTGTTACCAGGAGGGTTTGAAGTAATCAGTGAGTCAGTTAAAAACAATAACATGGACTTTTTTGATATACGTGAAGACCGAGTCAACTTCTTTGGCAGTCTCGATGCAAATGCGAAAGAAATTGTTTACAAAATTAAAGCCGTTAATATAGGAACCTATACAGTCCCTCCTGCATTTGCAGAATCCATGTATGATCCCAACCTTATGGCTCGTGGTGTTGCTTCAAAAATTACAGTGACAGCTAAAAATAAATAATAATTAATAAAACCACCGTGTCATTTAGACACGGTGGTAAGATTAGGGTTTGTTGACATTTCGCTAGATTGAGCCGAAATAGACCTGGAAGCATTATCTGTTCATAGGTGTACTAGAACTAGCAGCTTCATCACTCGCAACATCAGAATCTGAAGAATCAAGTTCTTCAAAAGTAACCTCTGCTTCATCAGAATAAGTAAAAATAGTTCCTGTTTTATCAATCTGAAGAAGATAATGAGGCAAATTGATAATTTTAGGAATAATCTCAAACTCATCATAAAAAAATTTGAGGTACTCTTCATCAATAGACTTGAAATACTCCTCAGGTGACTGAAGAACAGAGGATTCATCCCGTTCTTTTACCCTTGCCCAATCAACAGTATATCCTTCTATACTTCGTCCCAAGACAACTTCAACGGGATCTTTGGAGTAATATTTCTTAAAGTAACTAATAATCTTGGATATAGTTTCTTCTGAATTTGGAGCTAAAGCAGATAAATGCATTAGAGCAGTGTCGTGACGATTTTTAATAATCACCGCATAGCATGAACCATGCCCAATAGAACATATTCCAGACTCAGATTGACTTAACCATACTGTTTTATAATCATTCTTATTATCATAATCATCTTGCTCTGCCTCAACCAAAGACTCGCCCAAAATCGTTCCGTCATTTTTTTTTATAGTGATCATAAGCTACATAACCGTACAATTTAAAAGTTAATTATAGATTATTTTTTACTGCTCAATTAGTGCTGGATAATACTCATAGTGTGCCGAGCTATAATGTATTCTTCATTCGCAGGAATAATACATATTTTAACAGCGCTATGATTAGCACTTATAATCCGGGCATGACTTCTATTAGCACCATCATCCAAAACAGGGTCAAGCCTTAATAACAAAATAAATCATGCCTATCTATTTTTCTGTAATTACAATATCTGACTTTTCACTCCTATCATATTGAAAATAATAGGAATTTCTTATAAAATGAGTTGTAAATATCGACATTATGAAGAGGAAACAGTTCAGCAACATTAATGGATTGGTCAGCCAGCGAAAAATTAAAGCCCAAAAATGGTGGCTCATACAGCAAGTATGATGAGGTGTAAACATGCTATCGCGCTACAAAACAAACGCAAAACAGCGGACATTATTTAAACCACCTCTACACCAATGGTGCTTTATTTAACCCGACTTATCTAGATAAGGCTATCAACATGAAAAAATGGAATTTAATTAATAAAATACTCGTTGGCGTATGGGTAATGTTCGCCATGACCTTGGCTTACGCAGGAGCCCCCCTGTGGACGGTTAAGCCGCTGCCGCTGACCGCGACCACGCTAAATATTTCTGCGAACGGTATAGCTACCGTGAAGTACCAAGTGACCAATCAATCGAGAAAATCACACCTGTTGGTGATGACTGCAATCCCTGGTATTACTCAAGTAACAACAGCAGGTGATTGCCCCAGTCCTTTTAATTTGGCTTATCAACAATCATGCACCTTAACGTTACAAGTGAATGGAAGTTCCTTAACCGGCAATGTGATTGGTGGGCCAATAGTGTGTCAACAAGGCAATACCATGCAATGTTATCGACCAGGCCCGATGCATCAGTTGAACATTACGTTAACCCCTAAGCCACCTATTACAGCACCCGGAGCACCCACTAGGGTCACGGCTACTGCGGGGAATGCACAAGCCGCTGTGAGTTGGACGGCACCGAATGATGGCGGCTCACCGATTACAAGTTATACGGTAACTTCTACACCTGCGGGCGGATCATGCACCGTATCGGGCACCACGGCCCATTGCACGAACTTAACCAACGGCACATCCTATACTTTTGCCGCCTATGCCACCAATGCGCTAGGCAATGGCCCTTCCGTCAATTCAAATGCGGTGACACCTAGGGTGCCAGCCACAGTACCCGGAGCACCCACTGGGCTCGCAGCTACTGCGAGGAATACAGAGGTCACGGTGAATTGGACCGCACCGAGTGATGGCGGCTCACCGATTACAAGTTATACGGTGACTCCTACACCTGCGGGTGGAGCGTGCTCCGTATTGGGCACCAAGGCCAATTGCACGGGCTTAACCAATGGTACATCCTATACTTTTGCCGTTTATGCAAGCAATGTCCTAGGCAATGGCCCTTCAGCCAATTCGAATGCAGTGACACCTAGCATGCCAGCCACAGTACCCCGAGTACCCACTGGGATCGCAGCTACTGCGGGGAATACAGAGGCCACGGTGAATTGGACCGCACCGAGTGATGGCGGCTCACCGATTACAAGTTATACAGTGACTCCTACACCTGCGGATGGAGCCTGCACCATATCGGGCGCCACGGCCCATTGCACGGGCTTAACCAATGGCACATCCTATACTTTTGCCATCTATGCAAGCAATGCGCTAGGCAATGGCCCTTCAGCCAATTCGAATGCAGTGACACCTAGCGTGCCAGCCACAGTACCCGGAGCGCCCACAGGGGTCACGGCTACGGCAGGAAATACAGAAGCAGCGGTGAGTTGGACGGCACCGAGTAATGGCGGCTCACCTATTACAAGTTATACGGTGACTTCTACACCTTTGGGCGGATCGTGCGCCGTATCAGGTGGCGGCACCACGGCCCATTGCACGGACTTAACCAACAGCACATCCTATACTTTTGCCGTCTATGCAACCAATGCACTAGGTGATGGTCCTTCAGCCAATTCGAGTCCAGTGACGCCTACCGTTAACAGCTACATAGTCACTCCAAGTGGTGATGGGAATGAAACCATTACTCCAAACTCGGCCCAGACTGTGATTTATGGTACCACGCAGGCATTCTCGGTCACCGCGCATACAGGCTACACGCTATCGACAACAGTCGGTGGCGATTGCCCTACTGGCTCCTGGTCTGGAAACACCTACACGACCGGAGCGGTTACGGGTAATTGCTCGGTGAGTTTTAGCTCCAGCCTGGAGCAATTTACAGTTACAGCGAGTGGTGATTCGCATGTAACGCCGAGTCCCATCACGCAGCAGATAAATTACAATGAGACTGGCACGATAACACTGACGGTTGCCTCAGGTTATACCGCAGCGATTGCAAGCAACTCGTGTGGAGGAACCTTATCAGGCAATACCTTCACTACGGGAGCAGTAACTACCAATTGCTCGGTGAGTTTTAGCTCCAGCCTGGAGCAATTTACAGTTACAGCAAGTGGTGATACGAATGTAACGCCGAGTCCCATCACGCAGCAGATAAATTACAATGCGACTGGCACGATAACACTGACGGTTGCGCCAGGCTATACCGCAGCGATTGCAAGCAACTCATGTGGAGGGAGCTTATCAGGCAATACCTTT
>JARLJQ010000014.1 GCA_031291115.1 Legionella sp. | reverse complement strand
TTGTGGGAGGCAAATGCTTTGCTCGTTCAGAGCAAACATTGACGGACGCAGGACGGCCAGGGCCCTTAGCTTCGCGCGTTGGCGAGTCGATTTCGGGGACTGGGACGTCCCGGAATCTTTCACGAGGTAGCGCGACCCTTGTTTTTTTAACTGCCTATTCATCTGCCATCGCTATCCTATTGAAATAACAGATATTATCCTAAAAATCTTAAGTTGACACCTGATATTTCTTTCTGTTTACTAATCCCTTCTCATGTCATATTTACAAGGATCTTTTATGCATCGGCTTCTATATTTTATAGGTGTTTTTTTCGTTTTTATTCTCACAAACACAAAAACATGGGCGCACCCCACAAACTGTCTGCTGTTTGGATCAGAACCTTCTTTAATTGTAAAATTTAAACACTACCCATCTAGTACAGCTGCAAATAAATTGTTGCCTAATGCTCTATTAAAAAGTATGAATGTAAATGGTATTTTTTTTACGCGCAGCCAACCGGTAATAAAAGATTATTATCTAGCTTATTTTAAAAGAAAGACTTCATCTCAGCCTATTTTAAAGGAAAAAAGCACCCTATGTTACACGTCACAAAGTGTTCAGCAGTTAATTAAAGAGATTAAAAAAAATCCTGAAATAGATGATGCATCACCCAATCTTAGGATTTTTGCTACTAATATTAAAGCCAAGCAAGTAATAATCCCTGAAATAGGTGAAAAACAATGGAGTCTATTAGCCCCACCAGGAGGTATAGATTTAGCCAATGCTTGGTTGAATGCAAAAAATATAGGCGATGCTAAAGTAGTTGCTGCAGTATTAGATACAGGTATATTTCCTAATCAAGATTTACACCCTTTAGTGTTACACGACCCTGCTAATCCTGGTTCAAATCCCAATAATCTTTCAGGACTTTATTTTAGAACGGAATATCAAGGAAATCAGGAAATACACACTTATGGATATGGCGCTGCTCCTACTTGTCCTGCTGGAACGACGTGTTCTGGCACTGATCCTACTCATGGCTCGCATGTGGCAGGAATAGTCTCTGCTACAGGAGTATTTGCTTACAATGAATATATTTATGGTGTTGCTCCTAGCGTCACATTACTGCCTATTAATGTGTTTACACGTGGTAATACATCCGTTGAGTGTAACCCGCTAACACCACCATGCTACTCAGTGCAAGTTATGGATTACATTAATGCTTTTCAGTGGCTTAGTGATGGAGCTAACGCGGCTCAGTTTCCCAATATTCCTACTCCACCTAATAATTTGGTGGTAGCTAACATGAGTGCTGGTGGTCTAGGAACTTGTAATCCAAATTCACTAATGCAATCTACATTCAACTCCGTATATAATTCCGGAATCACTACGGTCATAAGTGCCGGGAATGAAAATGCAAATGTTGGCGATTATGCACCCGCAAATTGTGATAAGGTTATTGCTGTGGCAGCCACAGGACCTTCTGGTGAACGTGCTCATTATTCTAACTGGGGGCCAAAAATAACAGTAGCGGCACCAGGCGGCAATGATGAAAACCCTTATTATAGCTTGGCTTTAAGCCTTATTTATTCTACAACTAACGAGCAATTTGAGTATTTACAAGGGACTAGTATGGCTGCACCTGCAGTTGCAAGTTTAATTGCACTTTTATATTCAGTGGAGCCTACATTGACTCCTGCTCGGATATATCGGTTATTAACGAGTCCTCAAGCATTAACGGCTTTTCCTGATCAAACGACCGTTCCTCCGGGTACTCAATCTTGCATCGATCCCGCCCATCCAGTAGAAACATGTGGCACCGGAATTATTAATGCTAATAAGATGATGGCTATAGTCAGAGGTACTGTATAGAAATAAAATGAGGGTTCTTCATGGTTTTGAAATTCAGGAGAGCTATCCTTGTAATAGATGTTAGCCCGGTTAGCGCTTGCGCTAACCGGGCTAACATCTATCCAAAACAATTAATCCTAGTGAAAATATACCCCAGCAAGATAATATAAGGCAACTACCAACAGTAAGCATAAAAAACCTTTATTTAACAATGAGCTGAATCGTCAGTTTAAAGTTGAATCACCTAATCGGGCGTACGTGTCAGACATCACCTATGTTTGGACACAGGAAGGCTGCACGGGAAGCATGAGTCGCAAAGGAAATTGTTGGGATAACGCAGTGGCTGAAAGCTGTTTTGGCTCTCTCAAGCAAGAATTGGTGCAGTGGAAAAACTACCAAACTCGTTATGAGGCACAACAAGATATTTTGAGCTACATCTCGATGTTTTATAATAGCAAACGGCTTCATTCGTTTTTAGGGTATGTCTCTCCAAATCAATATGAGACACAGATGGGGATGGCATTAAAAAAAGTAGCTGGTGATATTATGAATGCTGATTTTTCATTTTGCGATAATCGAAATACATTATTCTCTTTTTGCTATGTTCCTTTTCGGGAATAAATAAGGCTTTTTTTTAAATAAACGCTAAATATTACCGATCGGGAACTTAAAAAAGACAGTGACCTAATTGCAGTTGAGTCTCAATCTAATGAATAATGACGGTTTACCAAGTTATTCTGCCGCACATAGAAATGGAACCGTATTCATATTTAGCTTAGTAAACTCGTGATGATATTCAATGAGTTGATTTCTGGCTTTACAGCCCAGCCTATATATGGACCCATTCAGTTATTCAAGCAATTAATATAGTAAACACAGAACGCATGGTAAATGAGTAATTACTTGCAAAATTTGAATTATAAATTTATCATAGTGTTCAAATATTACACCCCGAAGATTAAGCATGCCTTCATCTACAAAATACACTGTATCTACACCCACACCTACTATGCCAGAAGTGCTATCTGAAGCAAACTTGCCCAATGTCTCCCCTTCTCTTGTTATATCGGAAGAACCGCATGAATCTGCGTTGCCCCAAGTGCCTTCTGCAGGAGAGAAGCCCCTTGACACGCAACCAGTAGCTCCTTTCTGGTCTAGTCCAAACCCATTTGACCAGTTAACTTCATTAAGCCTTTATAAAGGAAGTGTCATTAGTCCAATACCTAAAATTTTGCGCGAAAAACTGGAAAAATATAATGCTACTCAATTAGATAAAACGTTATGGTATGGCGCTCTTGGGTGTAAAATTGGAATACCTACCCTATTTTCAATAGCAGGAGCATTTTTTTATGAGGATCCAGCAACCACAAGTTTGTTGCTAGCTATCGGGGTGTTTATTGGCGAGTGGACTTCGGGTCAACTTGAAGTAATGCGGGGAGATCATATAGATCAAGCTATCACGGAAAAAAAAGATTTGAAGGATAGCCTAAAAAATCTATACAAGAGAATGGCAGTTAGTTTAATTCAGCAATATGTGTCGCCTAATAGATATGCACAATATAATAGTGCAGAGGGCAAAGCTACTGCCATTAAAATCGCTAATGCATTGATTACTGGGGGAAAGATATCCGAAATTATAAATGCTTTGGAGAAACTGAAGTTATATGATTTATATCTAGATAATAATATTTCTTCAATATCCAATTCCCTTAAAAAACCATGGCCCTGGCTCCATTCTTCGGCTAAGAATAATGCCCTTGAAACTCAATTAATGGAAAGGAAAGAAAAAAGATCGTTACAGTTTAGGGCGATTGTAACCCCTTTAGAAGATGCAGCAAAAATTGTAAACGTGCTTATTCAAAGAGGAGGAAATCCTATTCGAGCTAATGAAGGTTTCTGGCACAATAATTCTATGTTCAGTGTTTATTTGCAAATAGCTCAAGCAAATACCTTGGGTAACGACCTTTCGCCTAATCAACCAGGTACTGTAATTCGGTCCCCTTCTAATAAAGCAAATGGTTTTGTAAGAGGCAGAATGCTTCTTGATGTAGGCCCTAATATGTCCTTATTTGCCTCGGAATTTGCTGAGGAAAACCAGCGCACTCTAAAGAAACGAAGCGAAAGGCGGGCATCAACTCCTCTTAGCGACGCTGCGCGAACTTCTATTGAAGCAGCAGACCATGTGAGTAAACCGCAATTAAGAGTACAACAGCCTCTTTCACAGGAGCAAGTACAAAACAGATATGCGCTCTTTACATTAAGGGCAGTAGAAAATTTGAAGCATGGAGAGGATACTCTTGTGGAAATTAAAGAGGAGGAACAGCCATTAAATCCTTATGGTGACATGCATGAAGTCCACGTAGTGGATAAAGATGATAATAAAGAAAGTATAGAGATAAGAATAGTCAATTAGAAATTCACGGATGGAAGCAAGGCTAAAAAATGTTCATTAATTAGAACTAAATACGTCTCCATCACCGAGAATAGTCGGGGCTTCGCCTTGATCCTGCTCTATCGGAAGTGGGGTGCTTGATCATTGTTCCATGGAGTTTCTATTCAAATAATTGCTCACCAACTATGTTTCACCATTAGCGTTATCTGAACCACGTAAGGATCGTAAAAATCTTGCTAAAATTGCTCCTTAATAGTACAATTCATTTTTTAAATCTTTTGTGAGATTTGCATGCCGCCAAAGAAATCGCAACCACTGTCAAAATCGCAACCACTACCAAAACGGCAACTTCAGCAGAGAGTCGAGCGCCCTCTAACTGCGGAAGAATCAAATCTCATAAAAACAACTGTTAATTATTTAAATGCGGTAATGACCCAAAATGCGCAGTTGCCCACTCCGCCGCTAACCCAATTTTATACGGTGTGTGTGTCTGCGATTTCATTGGAAGAGTATCTAAAGCGACATCTTATTTATTTACGATTAAAAGAACATCATTTAATATATTTATGTATTTATGTGGATCGTTTTTTTGCAAATAATTCAGATTACTTACATCCTTTAAATACGCATAGAGTGCTTACATCACTTTTGCTTTTAGCCATTAAATATACTGATGATAATCACTTTAATAATGTGGTGCATGCCAATTGTGCGGGTGTCACGTTAACTGAAATAAATAAATTAGAGGTTCAAGCACTAATGATTCTAAATTATAATCTTTATGTTAGTAAAAAAGATTATTTGTTACGTAAAGAATTTTTGGCTAACTATTCCATGAATGATTTAGGCACTTTTTTCACCGCTAAGGATAAGGCTCAATTAACCAGTTTGAACACCCATAATAACGCAATGCATACCCCTCCCCAGGCCACATTAGAACACAGCGAAGGCCAGAATGACTTATTATTAAGCAATCCTTTTGAACCTTTAGAAAGTGAAGCAGCAGCTAGTAGTGGTACGGGTATTTCTCAAATGAGTAGCGCTGATTTTGCAGACGCGTGCCTGGCTTCACCCGTAACAACGGATGGAAAGAACACCCAACCAATAAGTCATGCAGATTTTGCATATGGGAGTCCTTTACCTCTACCCCTAATGACAGCCACAAGCGGCATCTGTGGAGGCGCATTCCCCCACCAAATTAGGGGTGCTGGTTCTTCTTATGCAAGTACCGCTTTATCTCAAATGGCAGCAGCTAGCGGTTTTTATGGGAGTGCTGCATCGCAGCAACTAAGTAGCGGTGGTTTATCCTATAGCAACGCACTGTTACCTCACATGGCAGCAGCTAGTGGTTTTTATGGAAGTGCAGCATCGCAGCAACTAAGTAGCAGTGGTTTATCCTATGGCAACGTACTGTTACCTCACATGGCAGCAGCTAGCGGTTTTTATGGGAGTGCATCATCGCAGCAACTAAGTAGCGGTGGTTTATCCTATGGCAACGTACTGTTACCTCACATGGCAGCAGCTAGCGGTTTGTATGGGAATGCAGCATCGCAGCAACTAAGTAGTGGTAGTTTATCCTATGGCAACGTACTGTTACCTCATATGGCAGCAGCTAGCGGTTTGTATGGGAATGCATCATCGCAGCAACTAAGTTGCCATGATTTATCCTATGGCAACGTACCGTTACCTCACATGGCAGCTGCAAATGGTTTTTATAGGGGCGCAGTATCCCAGCAAATAAGGAGCGCTGATCTTTCTGCGGCATACCTCGCTTCACCCGAAACTGTAATGGGAAGTGTTTTATATGGAGCTGCATCAGCACAGCGAATGAATCCCGCTGCGTTCTTAGACGCCTTATATGATTCACCCGAAACAGCTGCTGCGAAGCATTTGTATGGAGATGCATCTCGCCCCCAAATGATTTTCTCTGCTCAAGCGGCTTTACCTCTGGCTGCAGCAGCCTCTTCCGCGGCAAGCGCGGTATCTCAAGAGATAACACATGCAACTAATTCATCGAACAAGCTTCAATTGCCAGTGGTGCCCCCAGAATTACATCATAAAAAACGGGTTAGAGAAGATTCGTCATCTTTTTTTCGCCCAAGTGATCGCATTACGCCGACAGCTTCCGCAACACTATTTAATGCCTCTTCTGAAGCTCAGGAGGTATTAGACAATAATGGAGAGCAAGCCAAACCAAGTAAAGCAGCTAAGAAAGCAAAAATGAAACATCCTAACCCGCCCCCAATAGGGGTTGGCAGAAATAAGCAAAGCCTCTTTGCGGCAAGCATGGATAAAGAAGCAATGCTTGGCAGTGTTACCGAACAGCCAAGAAACTAGGGTATAGACGGATTATTAAACCATTAAGCCTATCGAATTGTTCTGCCGATGCGGCACGTTAGCTCAAAACCCGTAATCCGCTACGCCTCTTACGGGCTATTATTTCCCCAACTCATAATAATAGCGACCAGAGCATTTTCAGTGCTAACGCGCCCCGCCAACCAATTGTTTTACTTTGAATCACTACGCAAAATATTCGAACACATCATATACTGTATGTAACTTACAGGGAGGATTGCGAGAATGCCTTTGTCATCAACAAATCGTACCAAACAGCAATGGATTGAAGAACTTTCTTTCTGGGGATTAACGATCAACTTAAAAAAATCAAAATACTCAATAGCTATTGCCAAGACCGCTTTAGATGAGGATGATTTTTTAAGACTGGCAAAATGCTTGGTTAGAAATGAGCCCCAGTTCGATGGAGTAAATTATTATCTTACGACAAACTATAAAGACTGGTTTACTTCAGCAGATGTTACCAGTGTAAAAAAATTAACCAGCGCTTCAGAACTTATCCAGCTACACTGCCAAGAAGAACATGCTTTGATGTATCGGAGCTTAATAGAAAATATATTTGTACCTATTCAAAAATCATTTAATAGTTTTTATCAACAGTACCATGATTTATCCAAGTCTATTGAGAATAATGATTCCAACCAAGATAATTTTAAAACCCATAATCAACTGAAATTAATCCAACAGTTAATAGGAGCGGCGCAATCCCTATTTAACCAATTAAAATCTACCGAAGATATAGATGTTGCCAGTAATAATCACTCTGCTATTGAAGAACTATTTACGCGGCTTAAAGATTTATTACAGACCAATAAAGTCGTAGTTGTACCTTTGTTACAACCATTTGAACACTACTTACAGAAAGCAGCGCATCAATTTCGCATCATTAACATTAAAACACCTCCAGCCCATCACAAACGCTTAGCGGCTGCTTATAATTTAACGCCCAAAAGATCGCATTTTGTTAGCGAAAATAATGAAGCATTGGACGAACTCAAGCATTTATTCACAGAGGCGCAAGAGTTAATGCATCACTTAAAATTAAAAGAGGTTTCTGAGCATGACATGGAATTGCAACGACTATCGGGGATTTGTGAAGAGATTAACCATTTATTAAAAAGATTAATGAGCCCATCTTATGAGCTTAAGCCATTCAATCAAAATGATATGCCGAATGTTCCCACTATAGATCTGTCTGAACAATCACCATCACCATCATCAAAAGAAAATCTATCTTTATCCGATGGGAAGAAACCCTCGGGAGCTGAGAGAGGCGAACCGTCTAAAAATGAATTGATATGCGCGCTTTACGATGAATTAATTATAATAATAACAAATAACAAAAAACATTTAAAACAAGAATTTCCAAATTTCGGATTGAGGTTTGGTAAAATTATAAATAGTAAAATCGATGTCCCTACCCAATTCCACTATATTATTCAATTGGCAACGGACACGATAAGCGATAAAGAATCATCTACAAAAAAATGCTGTCATTTTTTTTCCAAGGTTAAGGAAATCACACCCGAGTACCTATTGTTACAAGCTATAGCTGATATAAATTTAAATGAAATTTCTCAAAACTCAAACGAAGAATTTTTGAAGCAATGTAATAGCAGAGGCTGTTCTGAGGTCCTTCGCTCGCGCTCTGGATGACGTAGTGCCACAACTTATTACTTATTAATAGGTTCACTATCTTCCAAACAAATTGCAGCTTTAGCTGGATTAGCTCCTTTTAATTGCAATAGTGGTACCTTAAAAGGGAAGCGAACTATTTGGGGTGGCAGAGCCTCTGTTAGGTCTGCCCTTTATATGATATGCCTACTCTTACTGCTATAAAACATAATCCCCAAGCCATCAAAAGGTTCGGTAAAAAGGCGACGCGCTAGCAAACAGAGTCACGGGAATTTAAAAAAGTTACGCCAATCACCAGCGTAGTGTTGGAAAGTACGTCATCTCGGGATGACGTGTTTTCTTGAACCGAATACTTAACCTTCTATTATTAGCTATACTATGGGCATGTATGTTGTTTGTGAGTTATAGCTAGTGCATCCCTTAGTAAAACAATTAAATCAGCTTTTAACACGAATTAAAGTAGATCTTATACTCGGTTCGGCGAATAAAAAAACGGATCTTGAGCGGACTTCCTTCTGGTCAGGTGATGCTGTGGATCATACGAGAACCATAGCTACTTATGAAAAGACGGATAAAGGATACCGTGCCAATTTTTTTAAGCTCAGAGTTTGTGCTCAAGAAAAAATACTGCCGTATGTAACCGAAGGAGCTAATGCTAAATTTTCACGGGCCGGAAATTGCCAAGAACATGTAGGTTTGGGATTATATTACTTATTTCATCATAGTGATTTATGGAGCAAGATTGAGGTGGTTACTTTTGATGACTGCTTTGATCATGTTTTTTTGCGCATCACAGCTAAAGATAAAGAAGTATTTTACTTTGATTCCTGGTCTGAACAAATTTTTACGAAAGCAAATAAAGAGCATCTCGATAAAATTACTGATGTCATTATGAGTGGTTTTGGTGTCCTGCTCGAACGAGCTGAATCGAGTGATGAGGTTGAAGAGCTTCGGGATTCAATCGCTCAATGCACTAAGATAGTACAGGCAGGTAGTCCTTCTATTTCAAAGGAATTAAGCTATACGCCCCAACAGGCGAAACAATTTATCAAGCAATTTGATAATTATTACCATGCTCTTTTGTCACCACCCAATCTTAGCCCTAAACTATGAAGTGTTTCCAATATGCCCTGGAAGGAGGCTTGCTCTGCGAATCCTGAAGTCCTTCGCTCGCGCTCTGGATTCGGAAATCCTTGGTCAAACTATCAATACAACGATACAGCGCTTTAGATGAGCTAAACAGTTTAATAATCACTCATATGGATAATCGAGAGCTCGATAAAACCAGAGCACCATAAGCCCTATGTTGTATCAGTTTCATCTTTCGATGAAAGCAGAGTCTTTCCCAATTAAGGGGGAGAGTTAATTTTTTCCTCTTATTTATGAAGTTTTTTGTAAAGTTTTTGACAGGAAATATCTCCTGAACAATGCAAATAAAAATTTGTGTTATAAATAATGGTGCAGCATGGCCAGCGTACGGTTGTGACAATGTTTCGAACATATACTCGAATCGTTTGTAAGGTTTTAATATGGAAATTACTGCTTATCACGCCTCTGTTTAGCATTATTTTTTAAAATAATTGGGGGAGTAAGGTGAAAAATCCATATCTAAAATTTCAAATTAGCATCGGTGCAATTTTGTTTCTTAGTACTGCTTCAGCACAGGCCGGATTTGCGATGATAATGATGCCCTTTTTAGCCGGTATGTTCATGGTCCAAGTCGGGATTCCATTATTGACTATTATGTTTCTGATGGAACCATATGTTTCTGTCACTACTCTCGTTGCTGAGATAAAAAAAAACCAATCAAGAAATTTACCCAATTACAGCAATGGAGCCGCTCCTCATTTGGGAAGTGCGATAAGTCCGCTGAAGGATCCTAAAAAGGCCATAGATAAATCCGCCGAGCTCCCTCTTGCCAATGACTCGGTATTTACAGACACTGCCTCTTTACCTAATACTTCTTCAAACGCCTCTTATTCTGCAACCATCAACCAAAATAAAAATACTAAAAACGTCACAACGCCACACAAAACCCAGATGGTTACTGTTCCCAGTGATTACGCAACCAATCATAGTTCTATATTAAAAAATGGATATACAATACCCCATATGTTTTCGTACCCCATCAGTTATGAGCCACTGAAATCAGAAACAGTCTGGAATAACTGGAATAGAAGAATAACGATTGCTTTGGAAAATGCCGTGGAGAATCCAAATCCTTTAAGTGCAGTAATGAAACTCCATTCTCCGCGTGTAAATGCGCCACACCAAGCTTTTCGACAACTTTTGGCCCCTGCAGTTCCACTGAACCATGCAAATATAATAAACGCAATTGTGGGTGTTAATGCACCGCAGTCTATATCGCCAATGCAACAAGTTCCTCTTATAGAAAATGAGGCAATACCAAATGAATCAGTACCTCCTGCTAATATTGCTAGAAATGTTGAAAATAATGAGGCGGCTGATGAACGCGCTGCTTTGAACCTATTGGCACTATATCATTCATTCAACAGTGCACCCGCGAGCTCCATGATGAACGATGATGATGTGGACACGGGTAATCCGACTTTAACTCAAACTCACCTTGATGCAAGACCATCAAATACGAACCCTCCCGGCGGGTTACAAATAGATTCATTACTCGACAATCCATCTGCAATTGACCAAACAACTAATGACAATGTACCTAATTCGATAGAAGCAAATGATGAACAAATGGCTTCCGCACTTTTAAAACTTAATCATTCACCTATCCAACAATCAGCCAGGGATCAATCTGTTGACATAATACAAGTAGATCATCCCCCTGGCGGAATCAAAGTGGATCTAATAATTGAAAATAATTCGACAGATAACGAAGTTGAGACTGTTGAGCCAAATGATACCATTGACTCTAACGATATATTTATTAGTTCTATTCTTCTAGAGCTACATAACTCTTTCAATAATTCAGTACTTCCTGTAAATGAAGTTTTACCAAGCGCTGAAAACAATAATAATGCTGTAGTTAGTTCCGAACCGAAATTAGAATTAGGGGCTTCAGAAGATAGTTCTTTAAATAAGATAGACGAACTTGCTTCTGCAATAGCAGTTGATAACGGACTGTATGAACCGTTTAGAGAATCGGCGAATTCGCTTCCCCCCCAGTCCATTGATGTTGAAGATAAGCATATAGAATTTCAACAAAATGAAGCATCGCAAGGAGCTTCAAAAGCAGGAGCGGCCATAAATTCCGCTGATTCGCATGTACCAATTATTAATTCATTATCCGGTGATACGAGATTAACTAGTAGTCTGGAACATTTAGCTTTAAGTGTCACCGGCCATCTCGAATACGGACTAAATGGCATGCCCCGTTCTGGACGACCACGAATTATTACCATTACCAATAATGGGCAATTTCGCACTGAAAATCTCTCTATATCAATGCCTCTATGGCCAGCTGGTACTGTAAGTTCTACTACATGTGGAACCTCTTTAGAGGCAGGCGCGGAATGTATCATTACAGTAACACCGGGCAATAATGCTACCTCCGATGGGAACCACTCTTGTTCAGAGGGTAGTCCTCCAATACCTGGGGTAATTAAGATTGTCGCTGATAACGCGCCAGTACTTTTAATTAATGTAGTAGTGTTAGATTATGGCTGTATTTACCAGGGAGGCTTGGTTTATGCATTAGATGACAGAATCTCGAATACTAAAAGTGTGGGAGGTAAAGTAGTGTCGTTAACTGATTTAATACCTGCTGGCCGTATAGGCGTTGGCTTTAGCTCTTCCCATCCGAAAATAGATCCCGATTGGGTGCTGGTAGATGGGGCGAATAACGATTCCGCATCTCAACATCGACTTGTTAGTGCTGCAGATTACTGCGAACAATCAATTGCAGGATTCCGAGATTGGTATTTACCTCAGATTTGTGACATGGGTTATGGTAGTGATCTATGTGGCACTGCAGATGCTCCAAAAATGCAGAATATACAATCTAATTTAGTCGATTTTCATAATCTTAACCTTCTTAACGGCACCTATTGGAGTGCTACGGAAACTACAGACTATCCATTTATGACGGCGTGGCATCACAAATTCGCCAATGAGAATAACAGTTTCCAGTTGTTGATAGATAAGGACGTGCCTCTTAATGTTCGATGCTCACGATCTTTAAATTAGAAGATGTTAGATTTTTGGAAAGAAGAGAAATTCCAATTAAAAAGAGATATTGTTGAAACATCTACCCCGGATCATTATGCGGTTGCAACTGCTTGATTTCGAATTCAGCAGATTATGTGATTGATGATATTGAGAAAACCGAAGATCAAATAAAACGTATTCTAGCTTATTTGAGCCCTTCTCCTCATAAAAAACACCCGGTATCTGATTATAATGAATATAGTTGATGTGATGCTGCTAATCCGTTATGTCTCGTACCATGTACTTCCAAAACCTACGTATTCATATCCTCTTTCGGTATTATTGTTGAGTGAATTTCTGGGCTTGACAGCCCGCCTACATTGGTGGATTTTTTACATATGAAACACAGGATGTGCACAGGCTGATGTAAATCAAGGCTGGGCTGAAGCCCAGCATTTTAGTTTTCTATTCACTAATCGCCACATTCTAGCGACTGGATCATCGAGGGAAGCCAATCACTAAGCCAACTCAGGTTTGCCCGAAAATTCTGATTTACGATACTTTGGACGGACTTTCACATTCCAGAGTGGCAGCATCAGAAATAGTGGAATCAAGCAGCAAATCAATAATGTCAGGAAGAAATTATCCCAGCCGTAATTTTTGATAAGTGCACCTAAAGGAGCACCAGCCAGAACAGCGCCTAAACAATAAGCAAAAAATCCGGCAAAACCAGTTGCAGTCGCCGCAGCTTTTTTATGTGACAACTCCGCACACGCCAAACCAATCATCATTTGTGGTCCAAAGATAAAGAAACCAAAAAAGAAAAGAAATAAAGAATCAAGGAATGGTGTATATCCCTTCGTCAACGTAAATAGCAACAAAGTAGCAAATACACCTGCAGTAAAAAGCACATTGATTGGATTGCGTTTACCTTGAAATACTTTATCAGAAAGCCAACCGGCAACCAGACTTCCAAAAAAACCACCAACCTCAAACCATATGATACAACTACCTGCGGTGATTAAGGAGTAATCCTTCACTTCCGTGAAGTACAGCATGCTCCAATCATTAATGCCCGTTCGGACAATGTAAATAAACAAATAAGAAACGGACAATATCCAAATATATGGGTTGCTTAACACATAATTCCAAAGAATTTCTTTGACTGAGAGTTCTGTTTTTTCTTGTTCGTGATTGGATAAACCAGAAAAATCTTGCCGATAGTGCTCTATCGCAGGTAAACCAAGCGACTGCGGAGTATCTCTTAAACGATTGATTAAAAAAAGACCTCCTAAAATGCAGATGACCCCAGGCACAAACATAGCGGTGCGCCAGCCGAAATACTGTGCGCATACAGCAACAATAAATGGAATTAATGCACCACCAACGTTATGGCATGTATTCCAAATACTCCACCAACGACCACGTTCGGATTGAGAATACCAATGGGTTAATAATTTAGTACATCCTGGCCATCCCCACCCTTGAAACCAACCATTCAATCCCCAAAAAATAGCAAATAACCACCAGGTGGAAGACAATCCAAACAAAATATTAGCAATTCCTGTCAAAATTAGCCCAATCGCCATTAAATAACGAGGATTGGACTTATCGCCAAGAATTCCACTCAAAAATTTGCTGATGCCATAAGTTAAGCTCAAAATACTAGCGATCAGTCCCAGTTCAGTTTTAGTCATCCCCAAGTTACTTTGTAATGCCGGCATCACGAAAATAAAACTTTTTCGCGTAAAATAAAACAAAGCATACCCTATATACATTGCATAAAAGGTGCGAATACGCCAATAACGATATTGCTGTTTAACAATGTTTTTATCCTGAATTTCATCAAGAAAAGGAGCAGGTTTTAAAAAATTCAACAATGCCACGATTGTCCCTCATCATGATAAAAAAATATGATTAGAATGTAACTCGCAAGGTATGTCAAATTTTTCTAATGAAAATGATAGCGATATCATACTTATTGATGATTAATTCAAAATTTAAATGGAATTCTTGTGAAATTATAAATAAGCTACACCATTTGCATTAAAAAAGGATTTGCCGGGATGAAAGAACTAGTTAGTTTATTAGAACAAGAGCAAATCAATTTTGCCCTTCATAAACGCCCTGAAATCATAATGGTTTTAAGAAGAAAGTTTCGTACTCAAAAAGATTGGATTATTGCGTCTTTTAACCAATATCAATTTACTGAAGAAGAATCGCAAAAAGTCCAACAAGCCATTCTAAATGGAGACCTTCGGATAACAGACCTTCTAGAGCGTCCGTTTTCCCACTACTTTTGGAGTTTCCTTACTTTTAAGTGGGGAGAAATACTTTCGGGTGGAAAAAAATTATCGAAACAAGAGGTCTTACAAATTGCTACCTACTCGGGCAATGGCCAAGAATTTGCAAGAACCCCCATTCAAAATAGAAATAGGCTGATAAAAGGCGTGCCATTAGTCATTGGCAAAATCCTTACCTCCATGGCGCTTTGTATGGTATTTTGCCTGGGATTATTAAGTACTTTAGGAATTCCCTTTGCCGTTTGCCTAGGCTTAGCGATAGTACTTTCCTTATGTAATGGAATAGTTTGTTTATTAAGTCGTGGGCAAGCCATGCTTGATAGTGCGGGCTTTCATCCTAAAAAACAAAAAACGTTTAAGACCCTTGAAGAAAATCTAAACGAAAAAACGATATTCGATAGAGGTGAGAAATTATTTTTTGGTATCGTGACCTTGTTGGCATGTATTTCTGCAGGCATTTCTGGATATGCTGGTCTCATAGGACTTCTCACTTTTTTGGGGGCAGGTATGATCGCCTCTAACCCTCTGGTTTTAACACTTACGATTGGGTTATCTCTGATTGCAGCTGTCTCTTTTTATTCGTTTCAAGCTGTAGGCATACGTGAAAATTATGCAAAATTTAAAAATCTTTTTATTGAAGAGTATAAAAAACCCCATGGTCTTTTGCGATGTGTCTTGTTAGGAATCGTAAGTACGGTCTTTTTAGCTGTTTATGCAACGCTAACTTGGTTTACTACTGCATCAGGGGTTAATAAGCTTTTTAATGCTTTAGGTGCGAATCCTGATACCTTTTTAGCACATGTTCTTTCTATGATATGTACTTCGACAACCATGGTTGTTAATACTTTTTCACAAGTATATAAAGTCTTTAACCCGAAAACGTATGTCGATCTAAAAGAAAAATTTGAATCAATACATCAACCACCGGAAGAATACCAAACAAAAGCACAAAAGATAAAATATGGAGCCATCAACATGCTCAAGTTATGTGCATTGATAGGTGATTCTCTTGCTTATTCTGTTGCCGGAGGAATCCGCAGCGGAATTCATGTTGGTGAAACGCTAGGAGAAACAATAGGGGCAAAACTTGCATTAACCATCACCATGGCAATATTATCTCCAGTCATTTTAGTATTCGTATCGATAGCGTTTACTTGGCCTACCGTTTTTCATATAAAAAAATCGACTCAAGATCCTTCGCAGATGGAGAAGCCATTGATAGAAAAGATGAGTCAAAGCCAGACCCCAGCATCAGAAGAATCTCCCAAACCTCATAACTCGCAAGGGCTAAGATTTTTTGATAGGTTGAGTGAAGAGAGTATTCTTAATCCCAATAATAGCCCTACTTTAGAGTTTAAATAGTAACTACCGCTAAACACAGGACGTACGCGGGCGGATGTAAAGTAAGCGTAGGCGGGGCTGTAAAGCCCCGCATTTTAGTTTGTCTACTCACCGAATTTAGATTTATTAAACGAGTCACCACAAACTCAATCCTTACTCAAGATTCATTGATGATGTTCAATGAGTTGATTTCTGGGCTGTACAGCCCAGCTTACATTGATTCATTTTTACATACACCATTAAAATAAATAGTAACTTAGACAAATATATGTATAATAATAAGTCATATTTTGTATAAACAAATTAAGGTTACCCGTGCAAGCCCAAATAGAATTGCAGGAAAAAAAAGTGGTCCATCTTCGAATAGCTGAATTGTTTGTACCTTATGGAGAGGTCTTAGAGCAAGATGGTCCTCTTGATGAAGATGTAAATTCTCAATTGTTTTTAAGACGTGCTGCTCGCAATCTATTACGTTTTATAACTTTTGGTGCAATAGTTACTGCTGATAGTGGGTGTAATCGAAGCTTAGCTCTTGTGGAGGATGGATTAACTAAAAAAGACAATGCTGATTTATTAGCAGCCATTTTGCTAGAAACCAAGAACCTATTCAGCAATCTTTCAGTAAAGCTTACCGGCGAGCTTCAATTTGATAATGAAGAGCATATTAAGCTCTTTATTAGTTGTTTACTTTCTTTATTACCTTTCTTAAATCCAGAATTAGGCAGCAAAATAATAATCCCTCAAAAAATAAATGGCTATTGGATTGCGGAAGAATATGAGTTTAATCAACGTTTTGATTTATCACCTACCGATGGCATATTAGCTAACATTTTGGAACCTAAAGATCGAATGTATGACTACGCATTAGTACCATGCGATGCTCTTTCAAATGCACAGAACCATTTGTTACTAATGGGTACTACTTATCCTACAGGGCAAGGTGCTGAAATTGCCGATCTCGAAAATTTTTGTCCAGGAAAATCTATTGGAGAAGGACATAATTTGAGAGAAATTCAAGCGTGGTTAATGACAACTCCTAATAAAAAAACCAATATAGCGGGCCATAGCAAAGGTGGGACAATGGCAATGATTATTGCCGCTGAACATCCTGATAAAATTGATGAAGCTATTTGTTTGAATCCCTCAGCCTTACATAGCAATACTCTAAATCGTTTACAAGGACCATGGGAGACAGTGAAATCATTTCCAAATCCCACTATAAAAGTATTAACTCAATTAGGAGATCCTCTTTTTCATATTGAAAAAGGATTTTTACACGGTACACAGTTATATCTCATTACACCTAAAGAGCAATCCCCCTCGAGTTATAAGCCCTTTATACCCTCGTTTATCCAAAAAATATTTGAGGCTCATATTCAGTATTTTATTGGACGCGAGGATGTGAAGGTGACTCGCCTTAACTTAGCAAGTGAAAATCATCGAGCCCGAAGAGAGTTTTTTGATGATATGAGACAAGGGGCAAATTTAATACTTTATCCCACCAAATACGTGGGAGTTTATGCCGGTATACGTATAGGCAGAAAAATAGATCTCTTTTGTGAAAAACACCCTACTTCAGGAACAATGATTCATGCGTCTGGGTTTGTTTTAAAGGGAATTAAGTCTCTTTTTCAGATAGGTGTTATGACGTCAGCTTTGTGCGTAACCGCGACCGTTTCAGGTGTAAAAATTGCTGCGAAAGCGCTATTCACAGAAAGCTATAATGGAAATGAGACTGCAAAGCCAAGTTTAAAGTCTCTATCTGAGGAGGCACAATCTAGTCCTCATGCAAATAGTAAAGCAACGGCACATACAATATCCTCTCATAATTTGGAAGAAAATAATTCATTGGCGATGGTTTCTTATCCTGTAGCTACTAGACCCTTACATAGCTCGGGTGCAGCATCTTCAAGCAATTCAGTTACATTTTTTAAAGAACAAAAAGAAAGTGCAGACGCAGTTCAACCAGCAAGTACTCCAATAATGAGTACGTACTAGGTTAGCAAATTGAATTCCTCGCTTTTACTGTTTGATTTTCATGAAAAACCGATGAATCATAGCGTAGGCTGGGCTATACAACAGCCCAGCCTACGCTAGTGGATTTTTTACATAAAGTGAGATCAAACTCCTTTGGTTCCAAGAAAAAATTCCATTTATGTGCTACTTTTGACTATACAGGATATTTAAAAGGCGAAGTTATGGATAACATCAAGACCTTCATTTTTCTCGCAGCACTAACCGCATTGATGATTGGCTTAGGACATTTGGTTGCGGGTAAAGCCGGCATGATGTTTGCGCTATTATTTGCCATTTTTATGAATTTTAGTGCCTACTGGTATTCGGATAAAATTGTATTAAAAATGTATAACGCACAGCCCTTATCTGAAAGTCATCCTGTATATAATATCATCCGGTCATTAGCCACTAAAGCCAATACGCCTATGCCCAAAGTGTACCTCGTAGATACAGAGGCGCCTAATGCCTTTGCTACAGGTCGTAATCCTCAAAATGCAGCGATTGCGGTCACCTCTGGGCTTTTAAATCGGATGAATGAGGAAGAACTCACCGGTGTTTTAGCCCATGAACTCTGTCATGTCTTGCATCGAGATACCTTCATTAGCGTTGTTGCGGCAACGATTGCGGGAGCAATCAGTAGTATTGCTAATATCTTTATATTAACCGGAGGAACTGCCAACGAATCCGGTGAAAGAACCAATCCGCTGGTGAGCATGTTGCTTATTTTCCTTGCTCCAATAGCCGCAGGGTTGATTCAGATGGCCGTATCTCGTTCAAGAGAGTTTGAAGCCGATAAAGGAGGAGCCGAATTGACGGGTCAACCTTTATGGTTAGCAGATGCATTATTAAAACTCGAAAAGGCCAATCACCAAGGCAACTTCCAACAAGCTGAAGAGCACCCTACTACCGCTCATTTATTTATTATTAACCCTTTGAGTGGTGATAAATTAAAAAGCCTTTTCATGACGCACCCTCCCACCGAGGAACGTGTGGCTCGTTTACGAGCAATGAGCAGAGTCAGATAGGGGCCGCTTTGATTTTCAATTGGCGTAGACCGCTTCTCCTCAACCCCTAAGGTCAGATGGGATATATTTCAGTCTATTTTTTGGTCATTTAATTGACAATATTAATTTTATAGATAGTATAACCACTCTTGGCTAGTCCGACTTTTATATTTGGTTTTTTGAGGGAATACATAACATGCCTGACTTTGATCCTCCTTTTAATTCATTAAATACCTGTGGTTTAGACGATGAACCTGCATCGAGTGCTTATACTATGCTGCTATTACTTACTGGCGTTGCTGTAGCAATGTACGCGTTTGCAAGATACGCAGAGTCTAAAAATGAACTTAACTATGATACCCGTGCTGCGCGTATATCGGCCGGTATTTTGTCAGTGATTTTACGTATGTTTCATACAACGAATGGTGATTTAGAAATCACTAATGCTGAAAATAAAATTATTGCAATAGGTCCACATCGAACCTCCTTAGATGCACTTGTTGTTGCCTCAAAAATAAAGGGCGCACCGCCTCGCTTTTTTGCCACAACTGCTTTTAATGGCATACCCGGCGTTAAAAATATGCTGAATATGTTTCAAACGATACCCATAGATTCCAGTGCAAAGAAGGAAAAGGGGCGCTCCTCGAATGCTGGGGCGATAGATCTAGCGAGCAAAGTACTTAATGAGCAAGGCTGCGTCGCACTGTTTCCTCAAGGCAATTTTTCCCTCATCGGTCAAGAGCCTCCCAGAATCTACACTGGTGTTGCTCAGTTGGCAATAAAGAATAATTTACCTATTCAAGTTGCTCGACTTGATGGTTTCTGGTGTTTACAGAATCCGGTTATTCCTCTTTGGATTCGCAACCGCTCTGATTTTCGTGCATTTGCATCTCTATTTCATTTAAACAATGTGCGCGTCACCTCATGTGGCGTGATTGATTCTCACCTAAAACCTGAAAATGCAGACCTAAGTGATGAGTTGAAAATTGAAGCAATATGCGCTGAACTTTATTCGTACTATCGTCATACGCAGGAACTTACTGTAAAACAAATTGAGACGATTAAAGAAGAAACACCTCATACTCGCCTTGGGATTTGGAAAAATAAATTAGCGCAAGATGAGGCAAGAAAGCAGCTAACTACTTTGAAAAAAGAAGAAGCTGAGCTGGACAAAACAACTGTATCAATGACTCCCCAATAGTCGGTAATTTATTCGTAGCTCATATGCTGGGCTTTACAGCCCAGCATACATCCTGAGCCTATTGATTTGCACAGTATCTCCAATGATTGAGCTCCCGTCTTTGCTGTATCGCAAAGATGGGGATTTAGTTTGGTGTAAGTCACTGCCCCCATTGATTACAAAAACATTAATACTGCCTTAATCTTACTCTGCTATCTTATTCTTTTATATTGGGAATCTATATGACATTAATAACCTTAGATCTAGGGAATGCTTTAGCCGGTTGTCCCGCTACAAAGGGCATAGGACCGTATTCATTAAAAACTTATATGACAGACCATTTTTTATCATCTTCTCAAGAAAAATTATTAAAAATAGATTTAAGCAGCGGTGATGCCCTACAATTTGTTGTGCATCCAAAAAAGGGTAAAACGGTGATTACATCTCTGGACTCGCTATCAACAGAATGCCAAGAAGGAGTTTCTCTCGAGTTTTTACCAGAAATCATAACCAAACTAAAAGAGACAGGAATACAATTTACGGCACTTCAATTTCCTCATGCATTTATGGTGAAAGGACGTCTCTCTAGCGCCACCTATAGAGCACATTTTAATCATATAGTTTTATACAAAGATTCAGACAGCCATTTAAATGTCAGTATTATTGAGTCAACTATTAACCCCATAGGCATCTATAACCCCGTACCTGTATTAGGGTGGTTTATTTCGAACTCTCTCATTTCAGGAGATGAGTTATTACAAACCAAGCTAATGAGAGTGTTGGCTGGGGCTCAAACCGCTGAATCACTTCGCAAATGCTTTGACTTGTCGCTTGAAAGTAAAGTGGCTGTAACCGGACCGATATTAACTTATAAACAAGCAAGTACTGGCGATAAGCGCTGTAGTATCTATGTACTCAACGCGATGGCAGCGTTCATAAATTGCATGACATCAGATAATAAAATAAATACGCAGCGGGTTAGCGAAACAGCTACAGCAGCTCATCAACAACTCAATGAGCCAGACATGATGGCGATATCATTTCCCGGAAATTCTAGTGAAATGGTGCGGGGATAGTTGCTTAGGGCTTCGCTGAAATGCTGGGCTTTACAGCCCAGCCTACTTCCTATTTCGTTGAATGGTTTTATGAGAAACGCCAAGAGATTACGCCGCGTACTCCGTGATCTTGTACTTGACTCGCTAATTGGCCTGAATACGATAAGGTTAAGGTCAATGCTTTATTAGGCAGCAACGCATCCATCCCAGCATCGATTACTACGCCATCACGAGCAATTGGACTACCACCTATCGTGAAAGGAATACTCGTATCAAACATCATGGTTGCTAATGGATTAATATTATTAAACGCATGACGCCAGCCTAAAAGTCCGCGGCCTTTTAATACAAAATTTTCTTCTTGTTTAAAGGTATTATAAATACGGCCACCCAGTGTCGAGTAGTACACATTTTCTGTATTACCCCGACTGGTCAGTGCCGCAATACCATTGTTCTCATGGAATGAATCAGAACCTACATGAATCGCACTGGCGCGAGCAAAAGGCTCTGCCAGCCAAGTTCCGCGTTCAAAACCATAACCTGACTCAACAAAGGCTTGTGCGGTATTAGCCATGTAGTCTGATTTTAATAACTCAGACAAGCCAGGGAACACGACAATACGGCGCGAATCTAAATCATGCCAGCTGTAGGCGCCACCCGTACGTAAGTTGAAATTTCCGAATCGTTGGTCTGCGTACAGCCCCAGATGATAGCTGTCTGAATTGGTATTCGAACTACGCGCTTCTACATTGGTTTGTAGCGCGCTGTATCCGGCCAAGAACCCAAAACGACCGGCATCACTGTTGGTATCCGCGCCCATAAAAATACCACCGCCACTTGTAATCACGCGGGCGCTATTAATATTGCCATCACGATGCCCCCAAGAACCAATGCCCTGAGCCCAGATGTTATAGGCTTTATGAGCGGTATCATTATTTATAGTAGATGTGGTCATGCGAGTCAGCATCGCGTCTTCAACATAACGGCTGGCGTCGATTAAACTGCCTATAGTGGCGGCGTATACTTCACCAGATAAACTGTTAAAGGCATTTTGTGCGGATTGAATGGTGGGCAGATTCAACACGGTTTCAAAGAGTAGATTATCCGTGCCTAAGCTTTCAACAGCGACTGCAACAGCCTGCTGATTAGGTGTTACTGCCACATCAGGAAACGTTATGACCGTACTGGGAATAATATCCAGGAATACATTATGGGTATCATATAACAGAGCAAAAGTAAGGAATGGCAGGTTGTTCGTCATCTGAGTATAGGTTCCTGTAACATTCCCCCCTGCATTTAACAGCGTGTAATGACCCAGTGTATAAAGACCATTTGCGGCCGTGACGTTTACGTTGCCGCCGTTTAACTGTGCATTTCCTGATATTTGAATCAAGGTCGATTGGCCTGCTGCATTGATTTTTGCTTCATATAGGGAACCTGCATTTTGGATGTAATTGCCATTAACTTTCAACGTTTGCAATCCACCGGTGCCAGGAGAGATAGTGCCGAAGACGGTCGTATTGCCTACGGTGCCAGTGCCCTCAAGACGACCTCCCGCATTCACTAATAAATTGCCACCTAATGTGCCGTTTACTTGCAGAAGACCTGCATCAATTTGAGCAGTACCAGCAAACGCACTGCTGTTACCGGTTAAAATCAGGCTGCCCACTCCTTGTTTCACAAACAAGTTGGAACCTAAAAAAGAACCCGCGTAACTGCTGTTGCTTGTTTGATTGTCGGTTAATGTTGCGGTTCCCAAATTAATGGAGCCTCCAGTACCCGTCAAAGAAGACATCACCAAATCAAAGTTGTTTAAATCAAGTAAACCGCCATTAATCGCGTAGGCCGTGTTATTAACCAAGGCTCCCGCAACACCGGCTTGTAAGGTGCCGGCATTAACTGTCGTGCCACCAGTATAACTGTTGGTGCCATTATTAAGAATGAACGTACCTGCACCGTTTTTAGTAAGTGCGCCAGGACCACTAATAGCCCCACTTTGGGTGAGTGTCGTTCCGGAATCCGTTAAGAACGTGCCGCCAGCAGCTCCTAAAGTGGTCGCGCGATTCATCGTAACATTCGCAGTAGTTTGTAACGTACTGCCTCTAATATCCAGAGCATTACCTACGGCACCCAAGTTATTATCATTAGAGATAGATAAAGTTCCTGCAGATACAAGCGTAGTTCCCGTGTAAGTATTGGCTCCATTGAGTACGAGAGTCCCAATGTCTTGTTTGTCAATGCCACCCGTACCAAAGAGTACGTTGTTGATTGTAGCGGTATTCGAACTGCTGTTACTCACGCGGATTATGGCAGGATTCGCTCCATTATTAAGCTCTAAGCCTGCGCCGTCTAATATATAACCACCTACCTCAAATTGCATGCCTAGCGCACTGGTTTGCCCCGAAGTATTATCAACAGTAACCGTCCCTGGAGCGCCGCCAAACACTGCAAATCCAGGCTGGGGAGACATAGCCGCTGTCAAGCTACCGATACTGTCCGTCCATACAGGCGATGTAGTAGACCAAGTGCCACTGCCACCACCTCGCTGAGTCGGTGAGGCTAGGCCATTGGCATTCCAGAAGTTAAGTGTAACTCCAGTGCTGTTTATTAGATTAACCAGTTTAGAACCAGTAAGGTATTCTATGCTGTAGGTGCCACCAGGTGGAGTGGTACCAAAAACTATCCCGCCACCCGATTGGGTCAATGTACCGTTATAATCAAATAGATTATAAGTACCTAGAGCAAACCCACCAAGGTCGATAACATTCAAAGTGGCACCGTTGAGACTTAGATTCCCGAGCACTTTAACTCGGTCGCCAACGCCCGAACCTGCAAATTCAAAATCCAGGATACTGCCTGCATTCAGAGTTAAATCACCACCTACAGTCAAGGTACCGATGCTGTTCCCGGGGGCTAAATGACCACTGCTATTTACCGTTACAGTGCCTCCGACTGTTCCATGACCACCAAGAGTTATGCCGCTATTGATTCCTAAATTACTAACAATGGTTGCAGATGAATGCGCTGCATCAGAACCTATAATCAGGCTCCCGCCATTAAGGGTAGTCAAACCGGTGTATGTATTAATACCATCCAGAGTTAATTTGGACGTGCCGTTTTTAATCAGACCACCAGCTCCACTGATAACACCATCTAAGGTGAGCGCGTTTGTGCCTGCTGTAGTTAAATCGGCATTAAGGGTAATTAAATTACTCAGTGATACCCCTGTAACGGAATCAAGCGTGCTGGCATTGCCTACTATTAAGGTACTAGTACCTAATGCATTACTGTGACCAGCGAATAAAGTGCCGCCATTAATAGTAGTAGTACCGCTATAAGTATTATTTCCATTTAATGTAAGCGTTGTTGCACCATTTTTAATAAAACCACCACCACTACCATCAATAACTCCATCTAAGCTGAGATCGAAATTACCTGGCGTTGTTAAAACGCTATTAAGTGTGATTAGATTACCTACAGATAGCGCGGAAGTAGAATCAAAAGTACTCGCACCACTCACTGTCAATCGACCGGAACCTATAGCAGAATTGGTTGGAATTAACAAAGTCCCCGCATTAAGCTCCGTCGAGCCGTAAGTATTAACTCCATTTAGTGTAAGCGTTGTATTGCCCATTTTCTTAAGGCTACCCGTACCGCCACTGATAATGCCATTTAATGTAAGATCGTTCGTGCCTGCAATAGTTAATTGAGCATTGAGTATCATACTATTAGTTAGTGATACCACAGCGGAGGAATCAAGCGTACTCGCGCCGCCAACTGTCAAGCCCCCTGAACCTAAAGCAGTATTGCTCCCAGCAACCAAAGTGCCTGCATTCAGGATTGTACCGCCAAGGTAATTATTCGCACCATTAAGCGTTAATGTAGCTGTTCCGTTTTTAACAAAGCTACCAGCACCACTGATCACGCCATTTAATGTAAGGTCGTTGCTGCCTACGATAGTTAGAGCACCAGCCAAACTAGCTGCATTATTCAAGCTTACTGCAGTGTTTGAATCCAAGCTGGTACCATTAGCGGCATTTAAAGCGCCATTGCCTAGAGCTGTATTGCTACCAACAATTAGCGTTCCACTGCTAAGCGCTGTATTACCCCCATTAACATTAGCCCCGTTTAATGTAAGATCTCCACCATTTAATTTACTAAGGCCTCCAGTACCACCGATAATACCGTTTAAAGTGAGGCTATTGCTGCCCCCAATGGTTAAGTTTCCATTAAGATTTATATTATTAATCAATGTTACCGCTGTGCTGCTACTAAGGGTCGTGCCGCCAGCTGCGCTCAATATACCTGAACCTAAAGCCGTATTGCTACCAACAATCAGAGTACCCGCATTAAGAGCTGTAGTGCCAGTATAAGTAGTATTATTCCCTGTTAAACTAAGCGTGCCGGTACCAGTTTTGATAATACCTCCAGCGCCAGAGATCGTGCTGGATAAGGTCAAACTACCAACACCTGTGAAGGTTCCATTGGCATTCAGTGTAATTAAATTATTTAAAGTTATAGCTGCCGGGGCACTAATTGTGGAGGCGCCAGTAATTGTTATCGCGCTAGTACTAAAAGAGCTGTTGTTAGAAACTACTACAGTACCTGCAGCAATCGTTGTAGCACCTAAATAAGTATTCACACCGCTTAACGTAAGCGACCCAGCTCCACTTTTAGTCAGGCCACCAGCACCACTAATAATACCGGACAATGTGAATGCGTTGGTGCCTTGAACGGTTAAGCCCCCAGCTCCTAATGTTATTGGATTAGCTACGTTAAGTCCCGCGTTATTCGCTTGTAATATGCCCCCATTAGATGTCAATACGCCTGAGCCAAAGGTTGCATTATTATTAAATCCTGCAACCCCACCATTTAATGTGGATGAGCCAGTAACTAGCGGTCCTTGTAGCGTCCATGTGCCGCTATTTACAATGAGATTTGAGAAAGTAGTATAAGTTGCAGAGCTAGCAGTACCTACTCCGGTAGTGCCCACTCCTGCAGGATTTTGAAGTACCAGCACGCCCGTACCACCATCTACAGTACCTGTTGGTGCAAACGTTATATTTACGCCAGAAAGTCCACCTAATGCCCCTCCAACACCATCTCCAATGTCAATTGAAGAACCAGTAATTGCAATAAATGTATTATTAACACTATTGGCACCCAAAGAAACACCACCAGTAATCGCTCCCGCATTGGTAAACGTATTACCTGCAGCTGATGTTTCAAAAGCAACCCGGCCATTAATGACTCCAGAAGAAGAGTTTGTGAAATTAACTGTTGAGCCACCATAGACCGCAACAACCGGTGTATCAGCAAGAGTTGTTGCACCTCCACTTGAAAGACCGGAGCTAGTCACTGTTCCATTATTAGTAACTGTAGAACTACCTGCCGCAGCATTATTTATGCTTAAGGCCAAACCATTAATTGAAGCAAGGTCTGTTCCAAGCAGTATACCTGTCCCCTTTATTATACCAGCGGCATTATTTAGCACATTAACTGTAGAGACAGAACCCGTGCCAATAAAAGCCCCTCCGCTTAGCACACTCACAAGCCCAAGAAGAGCGGGGTCTATAAGTCCACTATTATTTAAAGTGTAATTCTGTCCAGTAAGACTTATTACCTGACCACCTAATTGTGCATTCATTTGTGTACTAAAAGAGGTCGGGGTCACATTAACGGTGAGACCATCAGTGGAACTAGCGTAATTATTTAGAAACAGCGGTAGGCTTGGAACGCCCGAACAGGTTACAACTGAACCTACTGTGGAGCATGTTGCCCAAGTATCTTGTACTCCACCTATCAGAGTGCCAAATAATCCAATAAGCAAAATATTATGTGATACGGTTTTGCAGGAGTTAGGAATCGCGGCTAATGTAGAGCGCATACGATGTATTGTGGCACGTTGTTTCTTTTCTGAATAATGCATAGATAGGATGTCCTTATCATTATATAGGGCGAAATATAGGGCGAAGTACCCATGAAGAAAAAGTAATAACTGTAGACCGTTATACTCTCGTAGTTTTTCTTAGTCTAAGTTGTTTAGTATCTATTTGCAAAATAATAAGCTTAAGAATCAAATAACTAATGTCAGTTTTATGAATAAAAACGTAGGGCGCTATGGTTGAATTAATTGAAGCAATAAATTATTAATGTCATCATCTTGTATTATTCAAAAAATCGCGGTTGTTATTATGAATGATGTATTTGAAATTAAGCCTGCAACTATCAGTGATGTTTCCTTGATTCTTTCATTTATAAAAGAATTAGCAGAATATGAAAAGCTATCTCAGGAGGTCCTTGCCACAGAAGAGATTTTAAAAGAAACCCTATTCGGTGAAAAAGCTCATGCTGAAGTCATTATTGCTTATCTTAACTTCAAACCGGTAGGTTTCGCCTTATTCTTTCATAATTTATCTTCTTTTTTAGGTCGTTCGGGTATTTATCTGGAAGATGTCTTTGTTAAACCTGTGGCTCGCGGTAAAGGAATTGGGCAAAAAATATTAGCTTATATTGCACACCAGACCAAAGAAAGACGCTGCGGAAGACTAGAGTGGTCTGTGCTGGATTGGAACGAAACTGCAATTAATTTCTATAAGAAATTGGGGGCTAAACCCATGGATGAATGGACTGTTTACCGACTAACGGGTGAGGCTTTGAATAAGCTTGCAGAGGCCTAGAATGATTACACTTAAGCCATTTGATTAAAAAGGACATAAAATAATACGGAATATTATTTTTGACTTAGGTGGCGTTTACGCCATCTCGAAGCATTCGCACAGGGTTATATAGTCTTGGGGCAGATGCTTCGAGATGGCGCTGTTGCTCCTTCTCCACACGAACGGATCAAGGCAGGGGCTGAGTATAGGGTAGCCCAAATGGAAGTAGGGATATAAACAGAATTTGGCATGCTCTCGGGTTATACGTTCGCTGCACCTGGGCTACAATGAATGTTATTATGAACCGCCTCATCCTTTGGTACAGCAGACGAATCACTGGCACTAAAAAATCGCGCAAATGAGTTATTGATTACTGTATTCGCAGCGCTTAATTCACGTAGCTGATGTTCTTTATATTCTTCTAATACTTCTTGAGTATCAGTTGCTCTTTTACGCTTTTGAGGAGCACTTGATGCTGCTGATTCCTGACTTGGTGTAGGGAGGTATGCAGCCTGTTCACACACTTGAGAAAATAGATCCAGATTACTTGCCATAGGCGTGTCTGGAATAGAAGGCTCTTGGGGAGCTGGTGCAGTATAGGAAACTCTATTGAGCAGCAAATCAGGTTGCACGTCATGAGCTGCGTAAATTTTAGTTTGGATAGAGGCTGCTGGTTGCTGGGCAATAGTTTGTTCAGCCATATCTTTTACGGTTTGTCTATAATTACTATCAATAAAGCCTGTCCCTTGAATTTGAGAGAGCAAAGTATGTTTTGCACCCGCATAATGATTTAATCTTAAGGTCACATTATTAGGAATAAGTTCGGGATAGTCTGTGTAAAAAGTAGTTAACCATGGAAGAATATCTTCACTCCTGTCATCATAAAAATCAAAAATGATAGGCTCATGTGGCTCTTCATGTGCGATTTTATGCATTTGTGCATACAAAAGAGTGACTTTAGTTTCATCAAATATCCAGCCAGCATGCGCTCCTCTGTAACCTTTATTCATTGCCCGATGGTAAGATAATCCCGCCTGTAAATCACCATAAATGTCAGCCAATAAAAAGGTATCAAAAGTTACTTGTAAATAGTCCTTTACTTCATCCATTACAGGAAAACAAAAAGCATTATTATTTTTGGCATTCCCATTCTCTGTATTTTTTGATTGTCTATTAGAGCCAATAAAAATTGTAGACTCTTTATAGAGGTGGTTGTCCCTTCTAAGCGCTCTTAAAAAACGCCTATTAGAATCAATAATATCTCTTGCTGTACTCTTAAGATAAGCGATATGAGCCAGACAACCATCAAAATCTAAAGACAAAACACGAATTGTCATAAGAAATAGCCTTAAAATTAATTATCCTTAGTTTAACATTGAAGCATAAAAAAATGCACACCTGTATTAAAAATAAACTAAATAAGACTATTTTATGTAATCTAGTTTACTCGCCAAAATTTCGAATCACTTGGCGTATGCATTAAATTTTGTCTTTGTGGTGGTGGTGGTGAAGGTGTTGTTAAAAAGAAACTATAAGGAGAAACAATTTGTGTTTGCGATTGTTGAGAGGGGCTTTTAGTAGTGCTTGGGGTGGCGTTAGAAGAATCGGTTCTATCACAGCATAAAAATTCGTTAGTCGCTGTAATTTTGGCATCCGTTTTAATATCGTTCTTAAGATGATTTATAAATTTACTATAAAATTTATTTCCATTCCAAATCACTTTTTCAACTTTATATTTAACTGCATCCCAAAATAAAAGTAAATCCTTATAATCTTCATTGTGTGGATTGATAAAAAGTTCACTCACTTTAATAGTCATTTTCGAGTTAGACGGAACTAATGCCAAGGCTGCCACGATACGTTGTATGTCTTCAGAAGTAAGAAGCAAAGAATATAACTCTATAAATTCTTCTCTTTTATTAATTCGTTCTAATACAGCACCTAACGTAGGTCGTTGAGGAATGCTTACTGTTAAACTTTGAGTCCGCGCAGGTCTCTCAGGGCGCATTGCAGATGAGTTTGAAGTTGAAAACATAGTCGTATCATAAAATTAAATTGTACAAATAATATCATATGATAATCGTAATTACCTAATTAGCCACGCACCCCTATCCCTCTAGTTGTTGCACTGAAATACTATTCTCTTTAAGATAAGAAAATGTCGATTATATGGAAATAAAATGATTTATTTATGGGAACATTCTGAGCATTACGCTTATCAATATAAAGCTCTATATAATGCAGAACGTCCTGCAGAATGCTTTTCATTCAAAAAAGATAGAACGCTAACCTATCAAGAAGCGCTTTTATTTAACTTAGATCTGCCACAAAGTGAAATCACAACCAAATATGATTGCATTCCCAATACTTCTGGATTACCACTCGTTAATCAAAAAGTAATGGATTTATTACTCGAATTAACTCCTGATGAAGTTCAATTTTTTGATACAAAAATACAGTGTAGCGACGAAGTTTTAACCCATTATAAATTATTGAATGCTACACACTCTTTTGCCAAAACCTCGCGCGCACACTCATTGGCCAGCATAATTCACGATGATCCTGACGCCTTTCTTGGATTTAGATACCTGACTTATCAACCCGAATGCATGGGCAATCTTAAATTAGCAAGAAGCGATGAGTACCGAACCAATTTATTAGTCACAGCAGATATTAAACATGCTTTTGAAGCACATAAGATTAAAGGTGCTCGCTTTATTGAGCCTACACACTATTATTGTTGATTCAAAATTGAGTAAGCTCGTCATCCAGAGCGTAAGCGAAGAACCTCCACTCAAATAGCACCTAGCCGTCTTCAGGAGATCCTTCGCTTGCCCTCTGGATGACGTATTATTTGCTGTCCATTTTCCAAATACCATCCCACTGCTCCTCAAACACTTGTTCTTTCAAGATAAGGCATCTATCAATATATACTTTAGAAGGTTTGTCATTTGGATGCTGTTTTAATGCAGCTTCGAAACATACTATAGCCTTATCCCACTGTGCATTATTATAATATTCAATGCCGTTATTAAAATGGTTGAGCACTTCAATTTGGTTAGGAAATGCTTCTTTACTATAAAAATCAATCACTTCATAAATTAATACAGCTTCATTTTTACCTTTAACAATAACCTTATCCATGGGGCGTGTTCGGTAAGTAGATTTTAATTGGTTGTAGGTAAACTCACTAATTAATAGACGCGCTCCGTAATGCTTGCTTAATCCTTCAATGCGGGACGCAAGATTTACACTATCGCCAATCACGGTAAAATCCATCCGTTTATTCGAACCAATATTTCCTGAGACCATTTTATCTGTATTGATCCCAATACTGTGATCGATAGTTGGTAAATTATGTTTAATGCGCATTTGATTAAACCCTTCCAATGCCTTCATCATGGCAATAGCACTACGTAATGCGCGGTCAGGATCATCATCATGAGGAAATGGATTCCCAAAAACGGCCATAATGGCATCACCAATAAATTTATCCAGCATCCCACCTTCATCTTGAATGCAATCAACCATCAGTGTGAAATATTCATTTAATAATTTCACCGTCTCTTCAGCGCCTAATGTTTCTGTAATGGTAGTGAAATTCCGAATATCAGAAAATAAAACGGTCGCGACAGTACTGGTTCCTCCTAAAGAGAAATCACTGGACTGAAGTAGTTTTTCAGTCAAATCAGGACTCATGTAACGGGACATGGTGGACTTCATTCGTTTTTCAGAGCTGATGTCTTCTATCATGATCATCGCCCCCAAGCGCTCATTATTCGCATTAATCAGAGGGAGAATAGTAATATTCGCATTGACTACAGCCTGAGCAATCTCGACCTCAAGATCCATTAAAACATCCTGTTTCAGCTCAGAAGACTCATGGTTAATAGCGGTGATTTTTTCCATCAAGCCGTTCGCGTCTTTGGAGAACAAGGTATCAATATTTTTTAAAATGATGTCTTCAGGCGTCTTTAATTGCAACAGCTTCACCCCCGCTCTGTTACAAGTCACTATCTGATTGCTGGTATTAATAGTTAATACCGCATTACTCATGCTTTCCAGAATGCTTTCATTGTAATTTTTAATGCTCTGCACTTCATCAAAAAGAGTGGCGTTTTCAATGGACATAGAGATTTGTGAATTAATTGCCATGAGCTGTGATTCATCATCTGAATTAAACTCCCCATGTTTTTTATTCAACACTTGAGTCACACCAATAATTTTGCCATTTTTATTCCTCACTGGGGCAGACAAAATGGAGCGCGTGAAAAATGATGTTTGCTTATCTACTGCGGGGTTAAATCTTAAGTCCGCGTACGCATGAGGAATATTGACTATTTGCCCGCTGGTAAAAGTAGAGCCTGCAATCCCCATATGATTAGGAAACCGTATTTCTTTTTTCTCTAAACCTACACCAGCTTCTGTAAACAATTGACTGTGTTTTTCATCATTAATAAATAAAGTGGCACGCTCAGCATCCAAAGCCATAGTTACTGTAGCAATGATTTTTTCTAACAACAAAGATAAATTAATTTCGGAAGAGACATTGGAAATGGTTTCTAAAAAGCTCAGATCTTTTTTATGCGATACTTCAATTTGCTCAATAGCCATCTTATTTTGAATCGCCAATGCGGCGTGTTCAGTAAGGGCTTGCACCATTTTGATGTCGGCCTCAGTAAAATCACCATCAATTTTATTCAACATTTGGGTAACGCCCATAAGTTCATTATTAGCGTTTCTCAAGGGGACACATAAGATACTTTTAGTTTTGAAACCGGTGATTTTATCAATGCTCTTGTTATGCCGCTTATCACGCGCTACATCATGTATGAGCAGGGGTTCATTATGCGTATAAGTCCATCCAGCCAAGCCGCTGTTATTGAGTATTCTGATTTCATAATGCAAATCATTTTGCGCAATAAAAGAATAAAGCTCTTCCGTTCTTTTATCATTTAAAAATATAGTTCCGCGCTCACAGCCAATGACATGAACTGTGATATCAATTAATTTTTGAGTAATTTCTTTTAAATTAGAGGTGGTCGCCAAATCTCGATATATTTGCGACAGTAAAACATAAAACTTCTTAGAATTCATATTCTTATAATGTATTACATTTTGCATTTTGCAACTCTTTAAATGGCCCTTAAATTAAAATTTATTTTACAGGCGGTTCAATGAAAAAGGCTGTTTCAAGTTTATTCCTCAACTCTCTTATCATATTTTGCAGCTGATTAATCTCATTGTTTTTATTGATTTTTACTGTTTCTATTTTTTTTACATTTTGGGCATTAATGGATTCAAGCTCACCTCTTAATTCAACTATAGTTGATTGCAGTTGAGCAATGATTTGCTCAAAATCCAAACGTTCTTGCTCCGATTTTTTTTGCATTTCTAAAACATTTGATTCTAATTTTCGGCGTAAACAGACAATCATCTCTTGTAATTGTCTGTTCTCATTTTCCATTAATAACGATGACATATGTTTCACCATTTCCACCAATAATTATTTTTTTGTGCACTATTAATAAAACTCTGAGAGAAATAACTCTTTAGCTTTAATAACAGCCAGACCTTAAAATTATAGCTCAGTTTTTAAAATTGTGATTTGTAGTGAGAAAATAAACCAGGGTGTAGGCTACCCTAGTAGGATCTATAAAAAGCATAATAAAAAAATCTACAAAAGACTCCATCATTGATGAAAATAATCCATTTATTGGCAGGCTTACTCTAGCAATTTTTCGGAGCCTAGCTATACTTTTTTTATCTGTCATTTGTCTTGGTTAGCTACCTATGAATATTGAACAAGATTCTAATAATATTGTGAAAGCCCTGCAAAGTAGTACTTTATTTGGTTCACTACCCACGAAGCAATTAGAACAGCTGGTCCCTCTTTTTAACATCCACCATTATGACGAAGGGAAAATAATCATCCATGAAAATGACAGCCCTAATGACTTATATGTTATTTGGACTGGTGAAGTTGAAGTATTAAAAAACGCTGAAGACAACACGCGATTACGTATCTCTACGCTTAGGGCCGGTGAAATTATTGGCGAAATGGGCTTATTGGATAATTCACCCCGTTCAGCCAGTATTCGTACCATAGCCCCAACCAAACTTCTTGCTGTATCCATTGCCGATCTTAAAACCTTTTCCAATACCAACGTATTCTACAATCAAATTGTGGATAAAATGTCTGAGCTGATGCGAGAAGTCCAGATTAATGCCAATGAAAAACCTATTTATTTATCTTTAATATCTAATCTGGCAAATACCATGAGCACCAGAATGCGCCTGAGCAACCAAGTTACTGTTGAATCTTTAAAAAGTGAATTAGAGCTCACTAAAACGCGGATTGGTATGGGTAAATTTATGATTAATCTTTTATTTGCCCTAGCTATCTACATGTATGCTTTAAAAATTATTAGCAGCATAGCAAGTACCTATATATCCTCAAGTATTCTCAGTATTCCTATTATTATTTTTTTTGCTGTAGGTGTATTATTAATGATGAAAAGCAGTAATTACGGCATGGAATTTTATGGTCTAACTCTTAAAGGTTGGCGAGCATCACTTATTGACTGCATTCCTGTATCCATCATACTCATTCTCACTATTATTTTTATTAAATGGCTGGTAATAAGCCTTGTGCCAGAATTTACTCATTTAACGATGATTCATCTCAGTGCTGACCTTAACACATCAACTGCTGATGGACAAAGTAACCTTCCCATGTTTATTATGTTTATAGTGGCTTATTTAGTTTTTATACCTCTTCAGGAACTGATTTGTCGAGGTGCTTTACAGAGCTCACTCCAAGAATTTTTGGTTGGCTCCAATAGTACTTGGTGGGCTATAATTATCTCTAATATTTTATTTAGTGTGACTCACCTCCATATGTCTATTGGGATGGCTTTGTCTGTGCTTCTTCCTGGTTTTTTATGGGGATGGATGTATTCCAGACATAAAACATTGGTTGGTGTTTCAGTATCTCATTTAATCGTGGGTAGTTTTGCATTTTTTGTTTTTGATATACCAAGCATCCTGCATTTTTAAAACAAATAAACTCATAAAGAAACAAAAACATGCATGTCGATTAGAAAAGACGCAAACAATGAACTATATTTTACCTAACAAGTCATATTATTGCGTGAGTATATGCCTCCACCTGGATGGAAAAACAGAGCACCGTCGATTGAAAGAAGCAAAATCCCTTTCACTATGCAGGTTGCAGATAACCCCAAAGTAACCGGTGTATTATCAGGTCAAAAAGCTATGGCTGCAGCCGGTGCTCAGCCAGATTTTATTGCTGCTAATTTGCTACAGGCAAGTGCCTTAAACTGCGCCATAATTTTACGAGCCGGTGCTCCTCCCCAATATAATAAGCGCCGGGGCTCCAAAAGTGGTGTTAACCTCTCCAAAACCAGTAACCAAAGTTTATTTAAAGGCGCATTAACCGCAGAAGAACGCTTTGCTCGAATAGAGGAAAATAACAGCTTCAGGCCCCATCATGAGAAAGATAAAGCGCATTTAAGCTTACCGCCAAGTCATCCTGATTATCAGCATACCATGCAGCTGGATATCAATATGCACGATATTCTACGTGAAACAGGTCCTAATGGTGACTTGAAAATTATAGGCTTGAATAAAGATACCGGTATTCTGCGTTTAGCTTATAAAGAGGGGCATGGTCCTAAAAAAGACGATTTTAAAGGACAATTTCTCATTGATTTAAATGCGGGAGATAAATCCCCACAATTTTATTCACGTGCATGGGATAAGCCTGACCAAAGTGCTGGATGGAATGCCGATAAAAAAATTATCAATAAACCGGAGCATTTGAGTGACATTCCAGATGAACTCTATGAGAAAGTATTTAATCAATCCTTTAAAGTAAATTATACCGAACAGCAAACTCCTGATTTTGCTGACGCCGATATTAAAAAAGCAACCGTTTTCGCCAATCGACCACGGAATGCGGTTGATTTCAAAAAAAGCATGGGTAGTGAGCATCCGTATTACCAGGAAATCAAAGACTATAACAGTTTGCCCCAGATTCTTAAAAAATTAGACTCTATGGAAGGTGGCGAGGCAGTTATTCTGGAGGTTTACAATAAAGCAGGCTTTATTGTAGCAGGTGACTGGGATGGGTTGGCACTGAGTCATCCGCCCGAACTGGATAAAAATTACACCAAGGCATTCAATACTTTTGCAGTCGGTAAAGACGGATTGCGAAATAAAGCCGACCTTTTAACCTATGCAGATGAGTATTTAGATAAATTAAAGGCTAATGTAGCGCTAAAAATTGCGGCACAAGAACCTTTATCAAATTTTGATTTAAAAATTCAATCGCTAAACTCAATCACAGAAATCGTAAGTGACTTTGCTTTGGCGAGGGCTGGCTGTATTACGGCTCATGAGTTTGTCTTCCAGCAAGTATTAAATCATGCTTATCGTGACGAAAAAAATACCCATTATGGTGATAAATATGATATAAATGCGACTCAGAACGTATTTAATGATCTTCTTCAAGAAAATAATTCAGGTAAATTATTGACCACTGAAGCGATTAAAGAAAAACTACAGGGGCAACTGAAACTTCCGCAAGTCGCTCTTGCTAGATTAGCTTCACACATTGAAAGCCATCTGAATGCTGCATTAATCCAAGGAAAATCGGATTATGTTTTACCCCATCTAAACTATGACATGAACGTCCATGATCTGTACCAACATGGATTTGATATGCGTAATCCTTACGGCAGTAATATGGAAGGCCCTTGGTTACTGGTTGCCGCAGATGGTGGTATTCTTTATGGAATAAAACAGGAGCAATTAATTGAGGTCTTACTCACCGGCGATTTTCTTAAAGAAAATCCTATTGATGTAAACCATGGCGCAATGATGAATAAAGGCTGGAATAGAGTAATTGAAAAACAAATCGAATTAAAACAAAATGTACCACCAGAAACTATGGAAAAATATATAGCATACCACCGCGAGGTCAATGCCGTTACACTTGTTGAAAAACAAAAAAGCATGAAAGAACTACTTGCTGCAGGTCGAGAAACTCAGAAAGTAGCAATGCCTGATGAACCAGAACTGAATGAGAGACGGCATCTTGCCATGCCCTAGTGTATAAGCATTAACTGAATAAAATGAAATTTTAAGGAATCGTACTTATGAATAACAATAGCTCTAGATTGGCTAAACAACTATTTGAAGATGCTGGAGAGCTGGCAGATTTACTAATCCCCATGGAAGATGAGTTTGAACAATTCTCTTCATTTACCTCCGCTGTCACAAGGACTCTTAAATTAATAGTAACGAATCAACCGTTGGCACTCGATATCTTAGCAAATGCCACAAAAAACTATTTACCTGAGATTAGAAGCACAATAGAAAAAACCACAATGCTTGACAAATCAGAACACAAACAGGCATTACTCATTCATGACAAAATTAACCAAACCGTAATAGACTTAATTGAGGCTCTGAATCCACAAGAGCACAATGACAAAGCGAATGACTCGGGGATAAGCATTAGTTGTCAGTCATAGCATCCCGTCGAGGAAAATCCGTCATCCAAAACGTAGCAAGGATGACGGTATCATTATGCCGTTGGTACTAAAGTCACTTTAAATACATAAGGCGAAGCAGATGAATCAGCCATGGTTGATGTATTTTGCATGGTGCTTTGTATGCCACCAACAATATAACCAATAACAGTAGGCTTGCGTATCGTATCCAAACTAATCACCGAATTTGGATATTGTAAGATATTACTTGCTATAAAATATGCCCCAGCACCAAAAAGCAAAGGATTTCCAGCATTAACCTTTGTTGAGAGGATTAGAGGATATTGATCAGCCATTAAATATTGTGTAAATTGGCCATTATTATCCATTTTTATCGTAGTTACTTGATTGATAAATGGAATTTCACTATTCGTCTGAAACACTCCTCCAGAAAAATAACCGTAAGAAATACCACCAAAAAAGAGGTTATACATACTCATGGATTTTCGAGAGTACAAACTTGTAGTGGCAGCGGCGTAATGATTCATTGCCTGCTTAAACGTCGTTGGTAAATTAGGGTTAGCCATGCTTGGAGTTCCCTTGTCATTAATAACAACGGGCACTGTCCAAACACCAGTAGTGAGGGTAAACACACCTGCGAAAGCAACTAAACCATATTTTAACTGATTGTTACTATTTAATATCGTTGGAATAATATTAAGATCACGACGTCTGTAATTAGGATTAGGATTAAACGGCTGTGGATCATGCACATCAACGTAAAACTGACCACCAGAATCTTTAATCTCAAATTGCCGTATTTGCTGACTGTACTCGCCATTACTGTTATCGGTATAAACACCTGTAAAATTTTGCCCAAACACAAGCTGCGTCAGGTTACCTAATTTCGCCATTTTTCCACCCGTTATCTGGAATATCGGATTATAAATCTGGCGAATATTTTTAACTACCGAATGATTAGGATTCCCAGGCTGAGTTACCCAATCAACAATTCCCGGCAAATTAATCGCAGTAAATACGGGCTTGGTTCCATAAGCACCCGTATTCGAATCAATACCGTAGCCACCAGCCAGATAAAGTGTATTATTTTCCTGATAGCCTTCAGGGCTTATCACGGCCAGAGTATCAATTTGCTGCTGGGACAAACCTGAGCTTGGGTCAGTTAATAAACGTGAGCTGACTTGGCCTGTAGCTGGATTTACTACATAAATACTTTTATTGAGCGCTGCCCGTGGAAAGGGATCCGCTCCAAAGCCATGCAAGCCTATGGTACTTCCGGAAATAAAGATCCAAAGTCCTTTATATTGCCCTACCTGACCGGAATGAAATCCTTTAGGCAAGATGAAATTAGCCTTTTCAATAAGTACCCGAAAAGGCACTCCTGCCGCGGGTAACACCGGGCTCAGTTGGGCTGTCTGATTATCAGCGAATGAGGAGCCAATCCTCAAAGGAAGAGCAATCAGCAGACAAGCAAATACTTTAGATAGACTTTTCATAAAAATCCCTTTTAGATTATTAATCTGTAGTGCATGCTGCAACGGCTGTTGCAACGCAAAAATCACTATAATTTAACGCCAGTTCTGGATAAGGAATCCACAAGATCTACTTCCTCCCACAAAACCGTTCGTGCTGAGGAGGCGTTTACGCCGTCTCGAAGCATTCGCACAGGGTTATAGTCTTGGCGCAAATGCTTCGAGACGTCGCTATTGCTCCTCCTCAGCACGAACGGATCACGGTAGAGACGGGATCTAATAGCTCCCTTATCCAGAACTGGCGTTAATTTATCCAAATCTATAGTTAACCCCAAACACACCTTGTACGATGTTATTGGTTATCTGATATTTATTATCCAGATTATCTGTAGCAGTGTATGAATTAGGTATGATGACATCAACCTTGAGGCGAGCAGAGAGTTTTTGGTTAAATGCATATTCAATACCGCCCCCAATCGCTGTGCCTACAGGATTTTTATTAACCTTAAATGCATCAAAATAAGGAATGCCGCCAATATTAGTCATCCGACCGGTGATATTAGCCCATGAAACGCCCGCTGCTAAAAATAATAAAGTTCTGTTGGCAGCGATACCACCCATTAACTCCAGTAAATAAGTATTATTTAACGTGTTTTTTGAACGTAATTGATATAGGGCAAATGGTGAGCCGTATTCTTTTTTAAATTCAGCGTCTGCAAAATCAACACTAAACTCCAAACCATAGACACCAGAAACTCTGCTCATATCCAGTTGACGACGATATCCAGCTTGTAATCCACCGGTAAATTTAGGATTTGAGACTTGTTCCATAGTGGAGTTAAACGATGTGGCCTGATTGTCTGTAATCTTCATCGTATGACTCACAAGTCCTGCATTAAGGCCTGCATAAAAGCCTGTCCAATCATAGACTACAGCAATGGCCGCATCTTTAGAGGGAACAGAAGCAAAAGTAATCGCTGGAAGTAAGGACGCACTGACAACAAGGGATGCAAAAAGCTTGAACTGTTTCATTTAGAAAATTCCTTTTTTACTAATTTACAAATATAGATTCGAGATTCTCAAGGAGAATATTCGTCCGGGACATCATGTTAGCGAAACAGTTTAGCAAAAGCAATCATGAGTATAGGCTGGGCGGTAAAGCCCGAAAATCAGTCACACCAATAACAACATCCCGAGATTGATGTATTAAAATTCACTAATCTCGATACCGAGCGACAATAGTTAACACCTTTTTTTTCTGCCCGCGCAGTACGACAAGCTTCACTGGCTTATTAACATACAAGGCATTTAAAGCAAAGGTGTAATCATAAATATCATGAATGCTCTTTCCTGCTAACTCAACAATCACATCATGCGGTAAAAGACCTGCCTGTTCTGCTGGCGAGCTTTTTGCCACGCCAGAAATAGCTACACCCACATGATCAGAGCTTGTGTAATCAGGAATGGTCCCCAAATAAATGTTCAACTCACGCTCCGTGCGGGTACGAATTCTGGGGACTTCATTATAAGCGATTAGCTCAGGATTTTTTTCAATCTCAATGACAAGTGAAACCAACAGTTCTGAGATGATTTTAATACCTGCATAATTTAATGTTTCAGGCTTATCACGTGGCGTATGATATTCATCATGCGCTCCGGTGAACAAATTCAGTGTAGGAACTCCTTGAACATAAAATGCTGTTGAATCAGTGGGTAAATAGGGATCTTTTTGGGTAATGAATTTAATAGGATGTTTTATTTGAGCCTGCTTAATTAATTTGGACCAATCAGTGCTAGAGCCCGTTCCTTGCAGAGCCAAACTTTTTCGTAAGTGTCCGACCATATCCAGATTAATGGCGGTATCCACCGTTGGGCGCAACAATTTATTAGGAGCAACTCCCATCAATTTTTTTACACAATGCGTCGAACCAAGAATGCCAAACTCCTCTCCAGACCAAGCAGCAAATAAAATATCCTTGCTTCCATAAAGCATGCCTTTTGCTTTTAAATTACTTAATTTAGCTGCGGCTTCCAAAACACTAGCGACTCCTGAGGCATTATCATCAGCACCTGAGTGAATCATTCCGTGCTCCTCATCACGCGCACGCGAACCACTTAATTGACCACGCCCTAAATGATCAACGTGCGCACCCACAACGATAAGTGGTGCCTGAGGTGCACCAAATCTCAATTTAGCCAGGACGTTACGACCGTGTTGGATGTTTTTTTCAATATCTGTTTGACCGCTTATTTTGAAGTCATCAAAGGCTTGTCCTTCCTGCATTGAGTCCTTCCGATCTAATGCATTGCTTTTAATAGATAAAGCAACGATTCCTGAACCAGATAATGAAGTATCGGAGGACAGTGGGATTAATTTATTACTGAGAAAAATAATCCCTTTAGCGCCATGCGCTTTAGCGGTAAATGCCTTATAACGCACAGAGGAATATTGGCTTAACTGCCGCCCTTGCTCCGTTGATATTTTGTCTGGTGTATAAGGCCATACTACGACCCATTTATTCGTTACATTGAGGTCTTTATAGGAATTATAAGCAGGTATCTTGCCCAAGGCAGGAGCAGTGATGCCATAACCTACAAAGACAAGTGTATTGCTTTCAAAAGAAATCGTATCCGAGAACGCGAGTGGTCGCCAGTCTTGATTCAATATGAGGGTCTTTATCACGCCTTGTTGATTCACCCTCAAAGCATTATTTTTTCCCAGAGAGACCCCAGACGTAAAACTAAACTCTTGAAAGAATGTCCCATTATCGCCAGCAGGTTCCAGCCCTAAATGGCGAAATAACGTAGCTATATATTGCGTAGCCAGCTGCTCTCCTATAGTACCCGTAAGGCGCCCTTCCAGGAGATCAGAGCTTAAAAAATTCACGTGAGTGTGCACATTTTTTTGCGTGATTTCATAATTTAAAGAAGGTAAATTAACGTCAGTTCTGGATAAAAGAACGATTAGATCTACAACCTCTCGCAGAATCGTTCGTGCTGAGGAGGCATTTACGCCGTCTCGAAGCATTCGCACAGGGTTATAGTCTTGGTGCAAATGCTTCGAGACGTCGCTATTGCTCCTTCTCAGCCCGAACGGCTCAAGGTAGAGACTGGATCTAAACCCTTTATTATCCAAAACTGACGATAAATTAAGAGGTGAAGCGGCCTGCACCTCTCCCCAAAACAAGAAACAAAACCCTATTAAGGAATAAATCTTAAATTGCATAAGTGGTCACTATTTTTGATGACGCAGATTGTCCTGAGTTTTCTTTGAGTGTTTATCGGTTTGGATAGCCTCTCCCTGATGACAGGACATACAACCCAACTTAGCATGAAACATCTTTGTATTATTTGTATCAGTAGCTGTACTGGCTGCAAATACCGATGAAACAGCTAAGAGTGCAAAAACGAATGCACCCGTTTTAAATGAAAATCCATTCATAATTAACCTCCTGTATTTGAATTAAAGCATCATATATTTTAACCCAAGGCTTAGCAAATTTTCTGCAAACAGAGACTCAAGGATTAGAACTAAAATAGAAAATCTCCAACAACTGTACTAAAATAAAACATATGGTCTGGTTTTATAAGGAGCTAAAAATGACTCAGGGAGATAAATCAAAATATACTGACAAACAAAAGAGAAAGGCGGAACATATCGAAAAAGGATATGAAAAAAAAGGAATTTCTCATAATGAGGCAGAACGTCGTGCTTGGTCAACGGTGAATAAACAAGATGGTGGAGGTAAAAATTCTGGCGGCTCTGGGAGGAAATAATTGCTTCAACTGATATTTATACTATTGAGCAAAGGAGCGGCAGATACTTCGAAGAGTCGCTATTGCCCCTCCTCAGCACAAACGGATCAAGGTAGAGACTGGATCTAATTGCTCCCTTAATCCAGAAGTGGCCTTAGTTTAAGGTCTGCCTCGAGCTAGTAAAATAACCAAAAGTATGAGAAGAACAAGCCCTGCGCCACTAGGATAATATCCCCAACCCATACTGTATGGCCATGCAGGCAATAAAGCGACTAATATAATGACCACTAAAAGCAATGTAATTATATTCATCTTTAAACTCCCTTTATCAAGGCTAGTCTATTTGTCCCAACCTTGATCTTGATTAGAGATTTTTCAGCACCCCAATCCAATTCCTTCTGTTTGGCTTTTTTAATTAGTTCGTTTACTTCAATAATTTTGAAAGTAAAAAACCAACTCCTGCCGCCACCAATAAAGAAGTCAGAGGTCTTTCTCGTACTTTATTTATTACGAGCTCTTCATACTCAGAGGCGTATTCCTCCAAATTAACCAGCTTTTCTCGACCTTCCTCTAGTAATTCTTCAGCTTTATCCTTTATTTGTTCACCAGTTTCTTCTAATTTGTCCTTAACATCAGAATAAATTTTTCCTGTTTTTTCTTTTGTTTCATTCAAGGCATTTTTTAAATTTCCAGTATCCATAGTGTAAATCCTTATAAATAAGTCAGCCTGAAAAAATTTCATGCTCATAACGTCTAATTATAGACCTCATTTAGATATAAATTTATACAGAAAGTTCTAGCGAGTTGCCTCATAAGTAATGTTACCGAAACCAGGAAATTTTAGATTCGTTGCCTCATAACTAATGTTACCGAAATAAAAAAATTATAAGGGACAATTTTTATGGGGAAGTTATCAATGGAGCTTTACTTAAAAAATTTGT
>JARLJQ010000013.1 GCA_031291115.1 Legionella sp. | reverse complement strand
TAATGCGAAAAATCATTGTTATTGCAAATGCTCGATTAAAACCATTGATACTCATTGGAGCTTAACCCTGACTAAAGTTTACTCAACTATGTTTAAAAAAATATTTTTTAAACATAGTTGATCTCCCTTCAGATTGCACCGGGCCGCCGTCAGGAGGTCCTTCGCTGCGCTCTGGATGACGGATATTTCGGAGAAGATGCGCTTAACTTAATGGCAGTGAAGCTACGATCAGTGTCTTATCCAAGCCATTTAAATAATTAAAACCTTAGCCCCAGGATTAGCTTTTACCCAATTAGCCACATATTCAATATGGTTATTTTTGCCAACAGCAACACAGCCTCGCGTTGAGTAGGGTAAGTTGTTTAACCAACTCAACCAACTAGATGACTGCGTTGGCCCATGGATTCCTACATCTCTGCCTGTATATCCCGCAGCTAATTGTTTTGAAGTCGGATAAAGAATTGGAATAAAGACTTTAAATTGATTGGATTTTCTTGGATGAGCTAACCCATATAAACCAATTGGGGTTTTATTATCACCTGCATGTTTTTTACCAACACCTTTGTATCCGAGAGCTACTTTAAAGGTCTTGATTACAGTGCCGTGTTTACAAATATTTAAAATTTGCTTGGTGGTGTGTACATTGATTCCGTTTGATAAAGGGCAAGTCGCTGTGCTAGCAAATAAAGCGACAGGAAACAAAATAGCTATTATCAAGGTAATTGATTTTATTTTCATATATATAGACAAATATTATTGAATTTGCCGATAATTATTCCACATTATTATCTTTATTCATAGGGTTGAAGGATTAAACTTTCACCAAGACGCCGATCGTAGCCCGAGTGCAGCGAGAGCGGAACCTGGGATCAGACCAACTTTGGGGCACAATAATACGTTACTTATACTGATTTTTAGTGCCACATGATTCCCGGATTACGCTTCGCTGCATCCGGGCTACTTTTTCCAACCAACTTATATTCGCGGAGCAGAGGCCTCATCATATAGTGCTGGTGGTTCTTCTTGTATGTGAACGAAAACCGGAGGTTGTGTAACTTGTAATTCCGGTGCTGGAGGAACTACCACAGCTAACTCCCCATCATTTGGAGTAATTTCTGGAGTTACTTCTTGCTGTCTATTGTTTCTATTTCTATAGTGTGTGGTAATAAAATAAGTTAAAAGAGCCGCAAATAATGTAAATCCCATAGGAATTAAAAAGAACATAGGCAGCCAAAGCTTTAATCCATCGTGAAACTCATCATCCGCATGACCATATATTTCTTCTTTTCCTGCCAATACTCCAGCATCATCCTGAAGCTGCGTATAAATTGTTGCGGCTTTATCTGTAAGTAATGGAATACTATTGTTAATTCGTTGCTGTAAAGCCGGATAATCAATGCCCGTTGCATTAAATGCAGCAACAGCTACAGTCAAAAATTTATATAAATTTTGCGCCAAATCAGTAGCTGCATCAGCTTGTGTTGTTTCCCTTAAAACGATCAACTGTTTATTAATAGTATTATCATCTAATCTATAACGTGCTGAAATTCGAGAACCATACTCTCTTCTAAAACTAACCGCCGTATGTCCAGTGCTTCTATCTCCACTGTTCACCTTGGAGCTTTCATATGTCTGATATGTTTCGGGAGCAAAGGTTTCAAATGTACGTGAATAATATCCGCAGTTTAGGGGGGATAAACTTAAGGGCGTTCCTTGAATAATATTTTTTCTTAAGTTGGTTATTGTTGTTGTTTCAATATAATCGTAAGCATAGGTTACCAAATGGTTTCCCCAATCAGAACAACAACTGATAGTAGTATTGTGGCTGTCTACGCCACAATAATGATCAGTACAACTGTAATAGTACTCATATACCCATTCATCTTGATAGTATGTTTTTGTGATTGAAGACTGATCAGTATTAGTGCTATCAGGAGCAAAATAAATTTGCCATGAATTTAATCGAGCCAGCGTTGATTTTTGAGGATCATTCAAGCTTTTTTGAAATGCAATCGCATAATAATTAAATTGTTGATAGCCTGGGATAGCACAGTTTAAATCGATGACTCTTTGTTTTGCTTCTACGATATCAGCTTGAGCTTTATTATATTGCTGGAGGGTAGAGTCATACTTGTCAGATGCGTCATCACGCTCACCTTTAGCATCTTTTTTTGCATTTCCTAAAGGGGTTAATTTGATGCATGTTGGGATAAGCAAAACAATTAGAGTCGCCAGCCCAAAAACTCCACCTACGCTTGCACTTGCTTGTTTAGGATGAGCAAAAAAATACATTTTTGTCTTAGTTAATCGCATTTCACCAGGCATAGCATTTTACCTAATTATAAAAAAACAAAGACTATTCTTTTAAAATTAACTTGTCAAATTAGAGCGTTAACTTCGTCGTCCAGAGCAGAGCGAAGGATCTCTCTGAATGTGGCACGGTGCTAGCTGAAGGGAGAGCCTTCGCTGCACTCTGGATGACAGATATCAGGCTCGAAACTTAAAAGCCCCCTCTTCCCCAGCAGCCACTAACTGCTGGTTAATTTCCTGCTCTGCTAATTCACGTTCATGCTCAAGTGCCCGTTTTCCTGCCTGAACATTCATTCGTACTCCCTCATAAGCCCTGAAGGACGAATGTGCGTTCGAACAACTTATCCCAAAAAAACCAGGACGCGTGACTCTTAAAAATTTTTTAGTAGTCGGCTCATCAACGATAATACGTTTTTCAGGTATCAGTTTGACCGTATTCATTTCAGCAATGGTACGAATAGGAAAACGAAAATCACGCAAAGATGAGTTCTGAATAAATGGTTTTATCTTATAATAAACCTCACGTATCGCTTCGTCATTTGGTAATACATCCATCCATACGTCCATATAGCGCATCAGCTTAGTTTTACTTGAATTGTTATTAATAAGGTATTTAAAAAGCTCCAATCCTTGCGATGCATCTCCTCGTATGAGTCCCTCCCACACTTTATCTTCCTGAGGAACTTCAGCAGACTTTTCTTTAATCAGTTCAAAATATAAATTGTTTACAACAGAAAAATCATGTGGCGCTTTAAAAGCGGTTACCCAACATTTTAGAATCCACATAAGGGCTACCGTGGATACTTTATTAAACTTCAAACGCTCATAAAACTGTTTACCAATCTCTTCGTTAGTTTGTAAAATTTTAGTGATATAAGTATCGTTTATTCCTAAACAATCTTCCTTTTTAATTAAAGTAAGCAAACAAGCATACACATCCATAAAAGAAGCAACATCATTTATAGTGACTAATGGACACCACTCATTCAGTAACAATGTAATTCGTTCTTTTGTCATACCTGCAGCTATAACCATCTTCGTGAACACTTCAAGGTTGCTAGCATATAAAGGAGGATTAAATTGCAGGCTCATGAAATCTGCTTTCAATAATTGATATAAATCTTCTTTCATCTCTTTATAAGTAGAAAGTAAATTTTGGTGAGCATGACTCACATCAATAAAGGAACGCCAATAGACTAAAAACTGCATGGTTTCATTGGCAGTTCTTTGTTCATAATGATAATTAAAAACATCCATACCGAAACCCGCCAAAATCAACGCGGGGTACATTTGTTGCTCTACTGCTTTATCAAATTGCATACGGCATTTGACGGCATGTTGAAAAACTGCGTTTAGAACATTAAATTGATCGGGTAAAATTATTACTCCTTGCTCATTAGGCGCAGGTAATGGTTTCGGTTGTGCTTCGATAACTAAAAGTTCCAGAATAGGAGAGCTTAATAATAGGTTAAAATATTCGCTATAACCTTTAGTCGCTATTAAAAGCTGCACGAGTTGATATTTTGTAGCGTTATCAAATTGCTTACTGTTTAAAATACTAAGAAACAAGGTGGTTTTTCCATCTTTAGCTAAGGGAATCCCTTTTTTGTGGGTTTCTTGGTAACGAGGAATGGGGTTGGTTAAAGGAGCCAAAGCCGTAATCTGTTGTTGTAATTCTAAAAACTCTAATTCAGATGCTTTAGTAATTAAATTACGGTGAGCATCATAAATAGATAAGCGTTGTGTTTCCTTTTGATCTTCCATAATCTGCAATGAGGCTAAATGCTGTTGTTCTAGAACACGAGCCTCTTCAGCCTCTTTTTGAGCTTGTATACGACGCTCTTCCGCTAAAGCCGCTTCAATTACTCGTTGCTTTGCCTCTCTTTTTCGACGTTCAGTTTCTTCTTGGCGCCTTCCCTCAGCTCGTACAGCTTCTTCTTTTTCCCATTGAAGGCTACGTTCTCTCTGTTGAGCCTCCAATTGCGCCTGTTCTTCTCTACGACGCGCATCATCTAATCTTCTTCTTTCTTCATTAGCTCGTGCTTCAGCTTGTGCACGCTCAGCTTCTAAACGTAAACGTTCTGCGTCCATTTCAATATGAATTGTCTGAGCGGCAATTTGCGCTAAATTAGGTTGAGGATGAGGATGGTAAGGCAGGTGAGGATGAGAACCACCAAACACAATATTCATAGGTGGTGGCGGTGATAGAGCAAACATTGGATGTTGTCCAAAAAGTGGATGATGCTCCATGCCCCCACCGACGCGTCTTCTATGCATCAACATTTCCCCTAAATAATAATAAAATTCAGGTTATTTTATACGTAAAACATCTTCAAAACGCAACACTATTGTACTATGAATAGCAGGTGGATCCTTTGACACTAATCAAGTGAGATTTGATAAAGCGCGTGCTCTCTAAATTTTAATAATCAAAGCTCAAATACAAGGTGGATAAATCATTTTCCATATAGGAAAAAGCATTCGAAGCATGTTCAATAGTCACTTCATTTTCTGCCATAATATCGTTCTTCTTATACATTAATATCGGCTTTATGAGATTCCCTCTATAGGCTACATTGAGATCCAGCTGTGAACGAGTAAGCTTAATATCTAAAATTATAAGGTCGCTGCTTAAGTGTTTTTCAGTAATGAGTGTTAATAATTTATTAGAAGTTACTTTAACGTCTTTATATAATGACGAGGGTAAATCCCAATCCTTTTTTAATGATTCTAAATAATCTAAGCCAATCCTCAACCCATTTGCATCAGGACTCAAAGCGACTCGTGCGCTTTTGAAATTATCGATGGCCAGTAACCCGATAAAATTAAAAATAATCGCGCTGATAGTAGCTAAAGCAATAGCTGAGCCCGCCAAAGATTGAATGTAATTGGGAAGATGTTGATAAGCGCTGGGATAAATATCACGGCTGACACCCAGCATAAAAGAAACGCCAATGACAATCGCGCGATGCGAAACAACCATTCGAGGAATAATTGTTTTTAACCCAGATACCAATAAAGTTGCTGATAAAAACATTAATATGGCGGCAACAATTGGACCTGGCGTTAGTACTAAAATTAAAGCAAACTTCGGGCAAAAACTTAATAACCAAAAGATTGCAGCAAAAGAATAAGCCACTCGACGACAACTCACTCCTGAAGACAGTGACACGCCCAAAGCTGAGCTGCTGACATTTTGACCAAAACTGCCCAGTACACCACATAATAGGGTACCCGTGCTATCAATAAAACAGCCGCGGCTAATGCTGCCCATTTCAGGCCGTACCCAATCAGCATCATTTAACTCTTGATGTGCAGTAACAGCACCACTGACTTTAATGGCACAAGCCAACGCGGCAATAGCAAAAGGAACAATCAGTGACGAATCAAAGTGAATTCCAGTTGTAAATATAGGAAAAGTGGGTAATGCAAACCAGTGCACCTGTTTAATTTGCATAATAGCTTGTTCATCCATACAACCTGTTATGTAAATTAAAGAATAACCGATTATAAGCGCAATAATCAGCGCATATAACCGAAAGAAATTGGATCCCCAAAGAACCATCACTAAAATAAGAAATAATGAAAAAACACTAATACATGAGGATAAAACAGCATGTGTTGTGGCTGTGGTAAAGATTGTGATAAAGCTATTAATCCCAATTTTGGCTAACTCTATACCTATTAAGGCCATAATTAACCCACCAATTTCTGCTGGGAAAAATTTTGTTAAGCGTTTAAACAAAGGAGAGATCAGGGTTTGAAGAATACCCGAAAATAAAGTCATGCCAAAAACCAAAGGTAACCCACCCATCTGAATGGCAATAATAGAAGGCGCAATATAAACGGGGGTAGGCGTTGCCAATACCAAATATCCTGAGCCAATTATTCCTCGACCGATCACTTGCAAAATGGTAGTTAACCCAGCAATCAACATCGCGGTGCTAATGACACCGGCAGCCAATTCATTATTGATATGCGCGTGTTGCATGACAATAACTGGCAATAATAAAAAAGCGGTAATAACTACTACGTATTGTAATCCTAATAATAGTAATGTGAGGAAATCAGGCTTGTCATCTACACCATAAATAAGCTGAGCAGGTCTTTTCATGGTGTTTGCCTTTTAAATAATTTAATACTAAATAAAACAGTCAGAACAATGAAACAAATTATCCCTAATAATAAAGCGGGATCCGTTATTACAATTCCAAGCTGTGGAAAAGGATTGTAAATAGCTGGAATAATATCGCTGCTGGCAGCAATTAAAAAAGCTATTCCAATAGCGTACGTTTTTTTTTGGTCGGCTTTTTGCAAATCCCACATATTTATACCAAACATAAATAGGGAGGCGCCAATTATCACTTCCGTAGCCCCATTCACTCCTGCAGGAATGGTGAGAAAAACGGCGATTATTTTGGGACTCAAGCTAATCAGGATTAAAAGCATAGAAAAAGTATATGCAATAACTTTACTGTAGGCGCCAGAGGTAATCGAAAGACCTACTGCACCCGGCAATGGACTTTGCGCAATAGCTCCCGTCCCAGAAGCCAGTATGGTGCTGATGCTTACCCATAAGTTACCCCGACGAATATTAGAAAGATCAGGCTCTTTCCAGTCATTTGAAGATACTCGTTGGTTGACACATGCAAGAGCAAAAAATTCAAAAGTGGTGATAAATGCCGCAATTAAAAAAGGAACAAGTAGCTCCATGCTAAATGAATAATGCGGCATCATTAAATGAGGTAACTGCAACCAAGGGGCTGATACTACTCGTTGCAAAAGAGCATCTGGAATAAATCCATTTAAATAAGCCCAAATCCACCCCGTAAGGATTCCTATTAAAATACAATAAAGTCGTAATTTTTGTGGACTCCATAAACGTATAATAACCATGATTACTAAAACGGTAAAACCAATAATATTAATACCTGATTTATAAATAGGGGATGTTCCCGCCATGAATGACGTATTATGAATCATTAATTGGCCTAATTCGCTCGGACTAAATAACTCTTGCACACCGAGCACCCCTAACCAAAAACCTAACATGACCAGAATAAATGCCGCCGTATCTTTGGTAAAAACAAACCGAAAACTTCGCATTAGGGGTGTTAAAATTAATTGGACTAAACCACCCATCATACTCATGCCCAATACCATGCTCAGACCACCTAAGTGAGCCGCCGATAAAGAGGCTAAAAAATAAGGTACTGAAGTAAATGTAGGCAATAAGGCGCCAGATGATATTTTTGGTTTTGCGATAGCTTGTATTAGTGTTGTTATAGCACCCCAGATTAATGACATACTAATAAGCGTAGAGGTAGCCTCAGGGGTAGCCCCTGCGTATTCGGCGATCATCAATGGAAACATCGCCATGATAGAAAATTTAACCAGCAGTTGGACCCCCAGAAGTAATTGAGTTAGAAAGGGTGGTTTATCTGCTGTGTTATAGATAACGGTCCTTGATGTAATCGGCATTTCGTCCCTTAATGTAATCCACTAACTAAGATATTCGAGTATCTAGATGCTACTTAATGATTGTATTGTAAATTTAGGGAGTTGTCGAAAATGTCCACAAATCTAGTTTAACCCTTCCTCGGCGTAATTATACGGCGAGCAGGAATTTCAAAATTAACGCTATTCTTTCTTAACTTAACGATATGGTAGAGGGAACGAGCCACCCCGTTCCCTCTACCATATCGTTAAGTTAATGGCAGTGGTCCGTAGACCCTATGGATTTTTGTAAAAACTGACAATGTAAGCTGTTCGTTGCGCTAAACAATCGATTTACTTCTATTATTCTTTCTCTTTATTTTCCAATTTATGACCGTCTAGATGGCGTTCAATACGTTCATTTTCTTGTTTAGCTAACTGTTTCTCTTTTTTAGTCCTGCCGAATTTAATGCGATTTTCAGAAGCCTTTTTTTCTTTTTCCAATCTATTTTTAGCCTTTCTTTTTTTATTAAGGTTTATGACGTCTGCCACAGTGCGCTCCATTTATATATATTGTTTATACTATAGCGCATAAAAAAACGCCCCCCCAAATAGCCTCTTGCTAAATCTCAATTAATAAAATGTTAAGCTTCTCATGGTAAATTGTCGGTCACTTTGGGTTAAGAGTTTAAATATGGGTATTAAATTTAGTTTGTTTAAAAACAAACAAGCAGTCAAAGAGGAGTCCGCTGTTGCGATCCAATCTTTATGGCGTGGTCATAAAGCTAGAAAAGATTTTATAAAAGAAAAATCAATTCGAGATTCATCAGTTGTAACTATTCAATCACTATGGAAGGGATATCACATAAGAAAAGAGTTTAGTTTTAAACACTTCGCTGATGTTGGAATGCACTCGTCTCCTACGTATGTGGTGGGAAATGATCCTGTAATAAAAAATTTAGAACTATATGTAGCTAATCCTCATGAACATGTTGCTTTAATAGGTACTTCCGGTCTAAGGGCTCTTTCTTTAATTTGTAAATTAGCACCTACTCAAACAACCCCGAAGCTCATAATTGTTGATAACAGTACTTCAGTAGTCCTTTTTTGGCGAAAATTCAGAGAGCTGGTACATATTACACCAGCTAATAAAGTCGAGTTTTTACAAAAATTCGAGCAATTTCTTGCTACAAATCAACATTTACACAAAATTATGGCCAATGATGCATTGACTGTAAACATTGCTCCTGGCGTTGAATATGAAAATCAGAATTCTAAAAGATTTTTGGAACACTTAATTGATCTTTATGATTTAGAGTTTTTATGCAGAATAATTAAAAGTGCCACAATAATTAATCAATCTTGGGCAAATAAAGAATTATTCTGTGCCATTAAAAATATCTTAAATTTAAATGGTATTACTAAAACCTATCTATATCCTTCTAATATAGCGCATTGTATTGCCACCTATGATGCTGATAAGTTACTAGAAAATATTCAATTAATTTCTCCGACCTTATCAATAATAACTGATAGATGCCCTAGCCATTCCCTCCCTGAAGAGGTTTATATAACCACAAAAACTAATAAAGTAGAATTAAGAGCTCTTATTTTCCCTTCGGCTCCTAGCAACAATTTTTCTTTTATGGGTAATATGAATTCAGGGCAATTTTCTCGTCAACTGGAACAGGCTATGCTTCTTACATTTCTTGAAAATTTAACTAATCAACTTGGTGCAGCTTCAACTCCCAGATTCTAGTGTAATTTTATATAATAATTAATATGAAGCGCTGCTTTCAAATCTGTTTTGAAAGTAGAGGCTTTGGTTTTCATACTTTGATTTTGAGATAAGATTCTAAAAACCTTTATTCTACTAGAGCAAAACGCCCTGCGCTGCCCCCAGCTCATAGATAGACTTAATATTGCTCATTCATGAAAAATCCTATTGGCCTTTAATTCAAATTATAATTCACACTGCTTTAAAACACCTGCTTTTTTCAATACTGATTTAAATGGGTTACGCACAAAATGTTGCATTCGAATGATTTACAAAATCATACAAAAAGCCCACCTGAATCTATGTTATGATAAAAATACAGTACTGACGGTGTTTCAGTACTAATTCAATAAACATATATAAGGATATACTAGTGGCCCTACCCTATAAATTTTTTGCATTGCTTTGTTCTCTTCTCTTTTGTCTCCTCTCCTTAACTCCTCTTGCCTCTGCAGATAACACGATACTTACAACAGTTGCGGAATTTAATTTTAAACAAGCTCCTGGTTTCAACTCAGATGAAACATACAGCCAAGTTTGGCATTTTAAAGAAAGTACTTACCTTGTGTGGGTAGATACTAATTATCGAGCTCAAATTACACAAATAACCAAAGGCGTGGCTACTACCGTCCCATTAGATGACAACGCTGACTATCAAGTACAAAAAGACGGTCACCATCGCTTTTCATTAGGCGTTGATAAATTAGGTTACATTCACGTCACTGGCGACATGCATAATTATACGGATATGACGCCTGGCGTAATAACACCTTACCCAGCTCGCTATCAAAAAAAGAAAATTTTATATTGGCGCTCTAACAAGCCAGAAGACATCACCGGTAAATTTAGCTTTATGGGCGACAATTTTGATAAAGCGATGCGCGGTAGTGGCTGGATGATGGGACGCTTTTTTACCGATAATAAAGGCGATTTATTCTACTCTTCACATGTACAAGCATTTAGATCATCAACCAATTTTGGACAAATGGGTGTTGGCCTTTATAAATACAGCCCAACAGATGAACTGTGGACGGCTATAGGCGGCGTTGCGCCAGTCACTGAATCGAATATTACCTATGTATTTCCCGTCCTTTACTGGGAATATTCAGGCTTTAACAACAGCCAATTTCAAAATTACCAAGCTATTTTTAGATTCGATAAAGCGAATAACATGTATATGGCGCTCACTAGTAACACGGATCCCAAATTAAATGGGGCGAACCGATTATTATTCGCCAAATCAGAAGACGGTGGGATGACTTGGAAACGTGCGGATAACAGCGTCATCGCGGGATTACCACTTCGTGGTATCAGCGGTTTACCTAATTCGGCTGATCTTATTTTAGATACAGGAACCGCTAATTTTTTAGAACCCAAGCCTGGACTAAACATTGATGTTAATGGTAAACCTGGAGTTATGGTTCAAAATAAATGGCGCGTTTGGGATGGTCAAACATGGTCTTTAAATACGAAGGTCAACTACGACACGATGCTTACTGCTAATATGGGGTATCGTTTGCCTGACAATAGTTTAATATTTAATGCAACAAGCTGGAATAAACTATTAAGAACCACTTCATTTGATAAAGAAACAATTGGATATGATTTTGTTGGATACAATAAAGTAATCGGTGTAGATGATTTTGCACTTAGAACTTATGGAGTTATTTATGGTATCGGACAAAAAGATGACAGCGAAACAGTCCTAAAAACAACAATCACTACAGCCCCCTTACCTGCTATGTGGGAAGATATGGACATTGATGACGTGTTCCTTAACTATAAAGGGAATGCTGGATATCTTAATGGCCGTTTTGTCTTAACTACCTATGGACAAGGCATAGGTGATCCAAGTGATTCCCTGCATTATGCGTATAAAAAAATGCGCGGAGACGGTGAAATTACTGCTCGACTTACTGAGTTTGCATTAGCTAATACCTCTGCAGGTATTATGATGCGCGAAACGTTGAATGGAACATCGAAACAAGTCAGTCAATTATTATTCCCAAATAGCACGCCTAAATACGCGGCATTTCTAGCGCGCTCAACCATTGGTTCTTATCCAGGGATAACAAAAACTGATAATATTGCCGCACCTTACTGGCTTCGCCTCAGAAGAACAGGAAATATTTTTACTGGATTTATTTCAGCTGATGGAGTCACCTGGAAACAAACTTCTTCAACAACCATTCCTATGGCCGGCGACATTTATGTAGGATTAGCAGCAAGTGCAGGAAGACAACGCTGGTATATGGACGGAGCTACGTTTGACAATATCACAGCACCAGCCGATATTTGCCAACAAGCCAACCCTACAGTAAGCGTATCACCTACTTCTCAGAGCAGTAACGCAGGTGGCGTATTAAATTATGCTGTAACCGTAGTGAATAATGACTCACCTACCTGCCCAAGCTCTGATTTTGCACTGACCTCACAGGTTCCTCAAGGCATTACAGGTACGCTCAATGTATCTAAAGTATCCATTGCTCCAGGTGCAAAATCTTCAGCTGCTATTGCAGTAACCTCTGCTGCATCAGCCCCAATAGCTGATTATAACTTTACTGTACAGGCAACTAATGGAAAATACACAGGTTCAGCTAATGGAACGTATCAAGTCAAAAGCTCTTGTGTTTTAAATGCTCCAACAATAACCATTTCACCGGATAATAAAACTTCTTCAGGTGATTTGCCGAGTAATTATCTAGTCACTATTACTAGTAATGACACACCGACCTGCCCTTCTCGCGTCTTCAGATTTTCTGCAGACTCAGGAAACTATTATTTAAAGAGCTTAATGGAGCCTTATAATATCAATATGCTTCCAGGAAATATCAGTGAATCATTGGTAACATTGACCCCAACGGCTGGTTTAAAGACAGGTACTTATACCTTATCTATTTGGACGCAAAACGGTGGTTCGGCGAAATCAACATTTACTTATCAGACAGCTCCATCAGTCGTAGTAAAAGTTGCTGCAGATAAACCCGTATATACGCGTCAAGCTATACCTTATAATGCGTATATTACCGTTTCTGTTTTAGAAAATGATAAAGCCGTGCCTAATGTACCTATCACTGCCTCAATAACATGGCCTAGTGGTAAAACAGACGCTATCAAAAAATTAGCAAGCGGTATGCGTACGTTTAACCAAGTTATTAGTTCAGACAGTCCTGTAGGAATTTACAACGTCACAGTCACTGCAAATTATAAAGGTCAGAGCATTACAAATAATGTGATGTTCACCATAAGATAGACATTCGAAAACAGCTCTTCCTCAAACTTCATTAGAGGTTAAGGAAGAGCATCTGCTTTACTAATGAAACCCTGTATTATCTTGATGAAACGCCCTTATATACTAAACCTAATATGATAGATCTGATTATGATAAACCCGATTTAGGAGGTGAAATCATGAACAAATTATTAAAATGGAATAAGGGAGCACCTATCCAAATTGAACAATCAAGAACGCCTTTTTTAAGTCTTCAACATGAAATTGATAGAGCGTTTCGTGATTTTTATGACTTTCTTAGCCCATCCAAACTAAGTTTAGAACATTTTGAAGATCTAACTCTTTCTCCATCTATGGATGTTGTTGAAGATAAAGATCATTTTAAAATTCAGGTAGAAATGCCTGGTATGGATGAAAAAGACATAAAAGTATCTCTGGCCGATAATATACTCACAATTAGTGGTGAGAAATCTACTTCGCACAAAAATGAAAATAAAAAATATATTTCCCGAGAAATTAGCTACGGTAAATATGAACGATCAATCTCACTACCAACAACAATTGCAGTAGATAAGGCAAAAGCCTCTTTCAAAAAAGGGATGTTGTGGGTTGAATTACCAAAAAAAACGACAGCCGGAACTGGTGTTCGTGATATAAAAATTGAAACAGTCTAAATTACTCTCAGAAAGCATGGGAGAGGTGATTTTGCATGAACATGCTGCTATAAATCAAACAATAACAGCTGTATGCTTTCGTGCGCCTCTTCTTGCTTTAATTTTATCCCTACACCTAATAATCTCACTGGTATATTTTTCCTGGAAAATCCTTCTTGAATTAACTGAGATAGAATAGTTAAATCAACTTTGTCATGCACTCGTTCCACTGTTGTTTGTTGAAAATCATTAAACTTCAATTTTACAAAAAGATTATGGATATCAAAAGTACTCCCTGCACGTTGTATTCGTGCTTCAAGTCGTACCATCAGTTCAGGTAAAGCCGCAAGGCAGGTCTCGATATTGGGCAAGTCTTTCAGGTAGGTTTCTTCAACACTAATTGATTTGCGAATACGTTCAGGATTGACCGGGCGATTATCAACTCCTCGAGCTAACTCATAAAGTCGTTGTCCTATAGAACCAAATTGATTTAATAGATATTCCGCTGAATACTGCTGCAAATCGCCACAGGTCTTAATGGCAAAAGTGCTTAATTTTTCTTCCATTTTAGGCCCCACGCCAAATAACTTGCGCACGGGTAAATTAATCATAAATTCGGCAATATCTTCAGGCAAAATCACCATTTGACCATTAGGTTTATGCCAATCACTGGCGATCTTTGCAAGGCTCTTACTCGGTGCAATGCCCGCACTTGCGGTGAGTTGCCTTGTTTGAAAAATACGTGCCCGTATCTCCTGCGCAATCCAGGTAGCACTGCCTTTGCATTCCGTAGATTGAGTGACGTCAAGATAAGCCTCATCTAATGATAAAGGTTCAATAAGATCGGTATAGTCTGCAAATATCTCTCTGATGTATTGGCTTTCCTGCTGATACACATCCATGCGGACGGGGCGGATGATTAACTGGCGACACAGCTTCAGCGCCTGTGCCGTTGGCATTGCAGAGCGCACACCAAATGTGCGAGCAGCGTAATTGCACGTTGCAACAACCCCACGACGTGCCGCATCCCCTCCTACAGCAATAGGTTTATCCGCAAGCTCAGGGAAGTCACGCATTTCAATTGCAGCATAGAAGCAGTCCATATCAATATGGATAATCTTTCGTATCAAATTCATTGCACAAGGATACCCCGACTCTAATCGACAATCCATCAAATGTCATTAAGTTAACGGCGTAAATAATTGCAGGTTGGGCTGTAAAGGCCTTAGCCGTCAGGCTATGGGTTTAAAAATCCTCTCCTACAGATAAACTTAAGTCAAAAACGTATTTCTTTTTGGGTGTAATTGAAAAGTGCGGTCAACTCTAAACCGCCGTCATTGCGAGGAGCGTAGCGACGAAGCAACCCAGGAGTTCGGAGTAAAGAATTATATGTTTAGATCAAAGTCTCATACAGATCGAACCATTGTGGATTTATACCTTCGATGAGAGCTAGTTTTTTCCTTCTTGAACCCGCTTTGATTTGTTTTTCTCGAGCAATTGCAGAAAGCATATCCGCATATAATTCATAGTACACTAACTTTGTACAGCCATATTGCTTGGTAAATCCAGGTTGAACACCTTGTTTGTGTTGGTATACTCGGGTGAGCAGATTGTTAGTTACACCGGTGTAAAGAGTGCCATTACATTTGTTCGTCATAATATAAATCGCTGGCTTCCATTCTTTCATCGCGATAATCATCCAAAGTTGAACTAGTTCTAAGCTTTTCTTCCGAGGCTATTCGAGAGATATTTTAAACAACTTTTTTCCAGTAGTCATCCCCTGTTCTTCTACTTGGATTTTTCCGAATGTGCTGTGCCAATAGAATTTTTTTTTTTAATATCTTTTGTTCCATATACGACATATGACTAAAGCAGTCTATTACATTAACAAAATCTATTGCACAAATAATTTGGTAAAAAAATTATCGTATATCATTTATATTGCAAATTAATCACTCCGAACTCCTGGGTTGCTTCGTCGCTACGCTCCTCGCAATGACGCCGGCTTGGAGTTGACCGTACTTTTAATCACACCCAAAAAGAAACACGTTTTTGACTTAAGTTTATCTGTAGGAGGGGATTTTTAAACCCTTAGCCTGACGGCTATGGGCTTTACAGCCCAGCCAACAACTATTTTGACTGCGCTTATCCAGAACTGACGTTAATTTAACGCGAATTTACTTATTGTTATTTTTGATAAACCGTAGGATCAGGAATAGCGGCCTCCGCAAATCCTTTTTTACGATAAGTGCAACTATCACAAATCCCACAGGCCGCACCCGTATCAGGATTGGCACTGTAGCAAGATACAGTCAAACTGTAATCAACACCATTTTCAACGCCGAGCTTTACTGTCTCGCTCTTGCTTAAATGAATCAATGGGGTATGAATCTTAATCGTTCTGCCTTCAACACCGTCTTTGGTAGCAAGATTAGCCAAAACTTCAAAGGCACTAATGAACTCAGGTCTGCAATCAGGATAGCCTGAGTAATCCACATCACTGACTCCAATAAAAATATCACGAGCACCAATACTTTCTGCATAACCCAGTGCAATAGACAGGAAAATGGTATTCCTGGCAGGAACATAAGTAACAGGAATTTCAGTTGAGTCTGAATATTCAGGAACATTCACTTTGGCATCAGTTAATGCAGAGGAGCCAAACATATCATTGGGAAGAGTAATTATTTTATGATTTTTTATACCCAAAAACGCAGCAATTTTTTTTGCAGCATTTAATTCAACAGAATGCTTTTGACCGTAGCTAAAGCTAATAGGATAACAATCAAAAGATTGGTTTTTGGCAAAAGCCAAGACCGTAGTTGAATCCAGACCACCTGAAAATAAGATTACTGCTTTTTTCATTTATATACTCACACTTTATGATCTTAAGGTCGAAAGCAATCGATTAGGATGTTCCAATAAATCAAATGCGTCAAAAATAGTAGCAACGACTACATCAGCGGCACTCAAAGCTTCAATAGAAGTTCCTTCGCCCCCTAAAGTAATAATGCCTATGATAGACTCTTTCATGAGTTGTTGATCGTTACGGCCATTCCCAATTGAAACCGTTTTAGAAGGATTTAATGTATGTATAAAATCTTTCTTGGCAAGGCCTTGTTCGGCAGGTGGAACGATTAACACATCACAAGGTATCCCTTGCAGCTCTTTTTTTGCGGTACCCAAACTGTCGCCAGTTACCACATGAATCTTCAGTTTTTTTGATAACTCAGTCAATTTCTCGGCCAGCCCTTCGATTAAAAGACCATCTACTGCCAAAGTACCGTTGTAATCAAAAATAGCATGCTCAAGCGTTACCTCTGCAAATCCTGGAATATTAATGCTTATCATGAATAACCTCGCAGCTGATGTTATTGGATGAGAGAGCCATTTAGATCCAGATCTCTACCTAATCCATTCGTACTGTAAAGCGAATGCTTCGAGACGGCGTAAACGCCTCCTCAGCACGAACGGTTCTGTGATAGAGATAGAAAATAGAGCTTGTAGTTCTCTTATCCAGAACTGACATTAAACTAAGAAAATTCCGTCGTCCCGGGGGGGGGGGGGGGGGGGGGGGGGGGGGGGGGGGGGGGGGGGGGGGGGGGGGGGGGGGGGGGGGGGGGGGGGG
>JARLJQ010000012.1 GCA_031291115.1 Legionella sp. | reverse complement strand
TTTCACGCTTGGAAAATTAATCATCGAGCACAATAAAATCGACCAGATAAACTTTTCTGAAGAAAGTCTTGCTCAAGTCATTCAAAATGAATTGAGCAGAAATTGGTAGTTTTCGTGGGGATCTTTCAGAGCACGAACGGTTTTGTGGGGGATTGTCACGCTAAGTTTCGTATTTGTTTTGTTTATTTAATAGGTGTTTGATAGATGTTCGATGGATTTTTTTGTTTCATAGAAAACTGAGTCACAATTTCTACTTCCGCAACCAACCCTCAATATAAGTAATCGTTTCCTCAATAGTCGTTACAGCCTGATGATAAAGTGCATCAAATAATTTTCGCTCTCCTGATTTCCAGTACCGCTCCACATACTGGCAGGCGTATTTCATGCGTGTTGTACCTACATAAACCGCTCCGCCTTTAATTTTATGGGCAGTTTTTTCAACTAAAGAATAATCTTTTTGTGCAAATGCTTTTTTCATTAAATTTAAATCATTGGGGAGTTCCTTGGTCATTAATTGCAGCATGGTTTTTAGCATGTCTTGTGTGCCGCAATTTTTTAGTGCTTCTTGGTTGTTTAGAAGAGCGAATTGGCTTAATTGGAAGAGTTCTTCGTCTGTATCTGGTAAGTCATGTCGGGTTTGAGAGGATGCTCCGTGATTTACTTCATGTCTTGATGGTATGAACGATTTAAGAATATCTCGGACATAGGCTTGTGTGAGGGGTTTTGTTAAAACGGCGTCCATTCCTGCTTCAATGCAGCGTTTTTTATTTTCATCACCGGCGTGGGCTGTTAGCGCAATAATTGGGATGTGGTGTTTGTTGTCTGCTTTGCTTGTTCTAATTTTGTTGGTGACTTCATAACCATCCATGCCTTCGCCTAGTCCTATATCCATAAAGATTAGGTCGTAGTGATTTTGTTTACAAAGACTAAGCGCTTCAATTCCGTTGGATGCGACATCTACTCGGCAATTCATAGCGGATAAGAGGGTTTTAGCTACTGTTTGAGCAATGAAGTTGTCTTCTACTACTAATATGGCACTTTTTCCCTGGCTTTCAGATGTTGCAGGATTGGGGGCGTGTTTTTGTGTTACTGGGTTTAGATAGGATTTTTCTGCTTTTAACGCTATGGTGTTATCTACTCCTGAATCGTCGTCAAGCAAGGGTTCTTGTAAGGGGATGAGGCAGGTGAACACGGTTCCTTTATGAGGTTCGCTGTCTACGTAGATTTCGCCTTCTAACTCATCAATAAATTGTTTCACTACGTAGAGGCCTAAGCCTGCGCCTTTATAAATCCCCTGGTAAGAGGGCGTTAATCGTTTGAATTGGAGGTAAATTTCTTGCTGTTTGTCTTTGGGAATGCCTATGCCTGAGTCACTAACGGTCATTTTAATGACTAAATGGCGCTTTTCATGTTTTGCCAGTTCTACGTTAATCGTAACGTGGCCAATATCTGTAAAATTAAGCGCATTGCCAATAAGTTCAAGAGCAATGCGATGTACTCTGATTTTATCGCCGATGACGTATTGGGGTAATTTTTTATCTACTGTGAGTGATAGGTTTATTTTTTTCTCTTTTGCTTTGGCGGAATATAAAGAAATAATCTGTTCTAAGGTTTTAATCAGATTAAATTTTCTTTTAAGCTTTGGAATTTCACCGGAGCTGACTTTTACTGTTTCGAGCACTTCATCCATCAAATCCAGTAATGCATGGCTTGATGCTACTAAATTGTCTGCATATTCTTTAATTCGTGGCTCATTAGATTCAGATTTCAAAATTTCAGAGAATCCCACAATTCCTGTTAGTGGGGTGCGTATGTCATGGCGCATGTTGGCAAGAAATTCTGTTTTAGCTTGATTTGCTTTTTCAGCCATGACTTGTGCGTTGCGGAGATCTTCTTCCATTAGCTTACGATCTGTAATATCAACTGAAATGCCTAATATGCCAATAATTTCATGATTTTTGTTATATAAAGGCGCTTTTTTAGATAAAAAAACGGATACTTTGTCGGAAGAAACGGTTTGTGAGGTTTCTTCAAAGGATAATGTTTTTTTGTTATTTATTACTTCTAAATCTGATTTTCTTAGTAATTCTGCATCGTCTTTCCATGGCATGTCAAAATCGGTTTTGCCAATCATTTCTTTTCTATTGCTTAATCCTGCAGACTTAGCTTGTAGATCGTTGCATCCAAGGATTACTGAGTTTAAATCTTTCCAATAAACATGGCCGGGAAGATGGGTTAGGATTGAATCAAAGGTTGATTCAAGTTGTTCTTTTTCAGAGCGAAGCTGTTCTTCGAGATGTTTTTTTTGTGTTATATCGAATGCTAAGCAGTAGGTGCCAATGGCAAGGCCTTTATCATTAAATAGAGGGAAACGGTGTACTAAGTAATCATATTTTTGCTTATTGGCATCGAAAAAGACTTCTTCGGTAATTTGTAGTTTGCTTGCTTTGATAGTGGTTAACTCGTTTAAATGGATTTGGTTAGCATAATCTTGGGGCATAAAATGAACGTCATTTTTTCCAATGATTTCTTCAGCATTAGATAGGCCAAGGGCTTGGGCTCTAAGCTGATTGCAGCCTTGATAGGTCCCTTCCAGATCTTTCCAGTAGAGATGGAAGAAGCTGTTGTTTGATATATCATCGAAAATCTGTTTTAAGATCTCCATATCAAGTAAATCCCTTTGGTTATTCATGATCTATGACGTCTATTTTATTATAGACGACTTAGGCTAGATCAGGTAAGTGCTTCATTAAATAGATGGTTTGCTTTTGATTGGGGTGCTTCGGGTTTATTGAAAAAATATTGGTCTTTACGGGCATTGCGAAGGAGTCCTGGGTTTTGGAGTACAGGACTTTCCCTTGAGCCGTTCGTGCTGTAGGAGGTAGCCTGTTGAGAGGTTGTAGCTACGGATGAGGTTTTTTTTCTTGGAGCAGAGGTATTATGAGCCACAATCGACAGCCTCATCCATCCTTGCGGGCACCTTCTCGCGAACGGGAGAAGGGATAAACTCTTAATTTACAAGGGGCTTAAGAATCCATGGTTTGAGGTTGTTTTCTCATTAAATGAATTGCTCCTTGCGTAGTTGCGTACAGATTTTGACTTACGAGTTCATAAGCATCATATGTATTTGTAGTCTTATTTTGGATAGTGCTTATCTGGTTTTCAACGGTGTTTGAATACGCATGTTTCATAAATAATGTGGTAGCATTTTCTTTGTGACAGCCAAAGTCTTTAGCAAATTCTTTCATTTGATGGAACGATTGTTCTGCTTGCTGTTTATCCGTTGAATTGGGGATCAGTAAATAGGGGTTGTCTACCAAATACTGTAATTGCTGTCCTGCATATTGAGGATGCATTGCTGTATTCGCTAATAATGAATAAACAGGGTTATTTAATACCAGGCGTTCTACGTACATTTGAATGGTTTCAATGTCTGTAGCAGCTTCATAATCAACTTGTGCTTCAATGACAACACAGGCGTGAGATAGATATTCTTCATAATCAGTTAAAAGCGGATTACCGTATTGATCAGCAATGAGTAGCCCATAAACAACTTCTTTGTTGTCGATGTAGGTGCCTACTCTGTTAATCGATAAAAGAATAGGTGTCTGCGTGTACAGTGCGTGTTCAAAAATGATGTCACTTACTGCGAAGCACGGCAAAACAAGTCGGGAATCGCCGGAGTCTTTTAATAAATCCGGTAAGAGTTTTTGGTAATGACTTAATTGAGGCAGGTCATCTAAAATGTGAGATACAAAATTAACACCCAGTTTACAAATAGTGTTTTGAAAGGTTTGTACCAGTTTTTTGGCTTGGGATTTGGATATGGATAATTCTTCTGCTACTTGTGTTAATGAAATAGATTGAAGAATGCCATCAATTTTGGTGCTGAAATGGGCCAGGAAATAGCAGGCCGCTAAATAAACTACATCGTCATTCAGTTCAATAAACAACTCTTTTCTTTTCATGAATTCCAGTGTTGACTCACTGGCATCAAGATCTTTGTCATATTTTGAGGTGGTTTGAACCTTCTGATTCCATTGATTAAGGGTGTGTTCAGTAATTTTTTGATAATCGGTAAGCACATCAATCTTGGATTGAAACAAGCAGTCCTCATTTACTGAAAATAAGTATTTTCTGGCTAAATAAGTAATATGGTAGGCTCTCATTTGGCAGAGATTTTCGCCTATTTGTGCATCTAATTGATTTAAATTCCGAGCCTTAAATGCTTTGAGTCCTTTAAGGGCAATTGATGTGATGCAGTTAAGAAGATGTAAAAATTTGCCTTTATGATCTTTAGAAATTAATTGAGCTTGTTCTGAAAGAGGTAATAGGGCGAATAAATTGGATTTTATTTCCGTATGTGGGGGCGTAAAATGTTCTGAATGATTAACATATATATGTTCCATATGATTCCTTTCTATAAAATCAAAGGTCGCAATATTAGCACAAAATAAATCCATAATGCAAAATAAATGCATAATTCATTGTTTTTAATATTATTTTTTACTGATTAAACCACTTTAAATCTTATTATTTTAATTGAAAGAGTAGATCTACCGTCACGAAACATTCGTACAGGATTATAGTTTTGGTGCAGATGCTTCGAGGCGTCGCTATTGCTCCTTTTCACACGAACGGATCGGGTAGAGGATCTAAATACTCTCTGAAGCAGGATTATGAGCAGGTAATTTTTTAATATAACGCATGTAAAACACCAGAACAGTAACGGAGCCACAGGTGATAATACTTAATAGGTAACCCGCTGCTAGTAAGTAGTCTTCGGCATATAATCCATGGAGTAGGGTGAAGATTTGAATGACGTTAAATCCTGCGAATGTAATTAAAGAAACACCGGCAACCGATTTGTTTTTAATGATAGTAATGATTTGGGGAATAAAAAGAAGCGCGTTAACGAGTAGACTAATGGAAAAGCCAAATTGAACGAATCCTTCCATATTTATCATGCTATCCCCTATGTAATTTTTTTTCTTAAAAAGAAGTATAGGTTAGGATGGTTTAGAATTAAAACTATTACATAAATAAAACACATTTTATTAATTAAATTTTACTGTTGATTTTACATAGATTGTGTAAATTAAATTTGTTAGAATAATCTTTTTTCTTATTAGATTGTTTTATGAATTCGTTGGTTCAATTTCTTAAGAAGTTTCTCTCGACTATCTCTATATTGTCTGCTCTAACGCTTGTCTCCTGCGTGAGTCATCCTCCTCCTGCTGATTTAAATAATGTTTGTAATATATTCAGACAATATCCACACTGGTACACACACGCTAAAGACGTAGAGCGACGTTGGCGGGTTCCTGTTGCGGTACAAATGGCGATTATTCATCAGGAGTCAAAATTTGAATCGCATGCGCGTCCACCGCGTACTAAGTTATTTAAAATAATTCCATGGAAAAGACCTTCAACGGCTACTGGTTACGCACAAGCCTTGCACGGTACTTGGAAAGAGTACAAGCAATCTAATGGTGGTTTTTTATCTTCGCGACATAATTTTGCTGATGGTGTGGATTTCATTGGCTGGTATGCAAATCTGGCTCATCGACGAGCCGGGATTAATCGTTCTGATGCGTACTCGTTGTATCTGGCTTATCATGAAGGAGTTGGTGGGTACCAGCGTAAAACTTATTTGAGAAAATCTTGGTTGATGGCCGTAACCAGTAAGGTTAAGGCGCGATCACAAGTATATGCGGCGCAATTGAATTCCTGTAAGGGTTCTTTGGCGCGTAGATCCTGGTTTTAGTGTAGGTTGAGCTTTGTGGCTCAACGCTTATTTATAAATTATGCTCAGACAATAGAATTGAACTGTATTATTAAGGAGTTTTTTGATGCGATTAATGCTTTTGGGCGGTCCGGGTGCAGGTAAAGGGACTCAGGCTTTGCGATTAATTGAACGCTATAAAATACCGCAAATATCCACTGGTGATATGTTGCGTGCCGCTATTGCGCAAGGCACTCCATTAGGCTTAAGTGCTAAAAAAATTATGGAAGCGGGCGGTCTTGTCTCTGATGATATTATTATTGGACTGGTTAAAGAGCGTCTAAAGAAGAGTGACTGTGAAAACGGCTTTTTATTTGATGGATTCCCAAGAACTTTAGTTCAGGCAGATGCTTTAAAACAAGCTGGTATTCATTTGGATCACGTGATTGAACTTGCTGTGGATGATAATGAAATCATTAAGCGAATTAGTGGTCGTCGCACGCATCAGCCATCAGGCCGTGTGTACCATGTGGTTAATCAACCACCTAAAACAGCCGGTCTGGATGATGTAACCAGTGAGCCTTTAATTCAACGCGAAGACGATAAAGAAGAAACGGTAAAAAAACGTTTGGAAGTTTATCGTGAGCTGACTGCTCCTTTAATCAACTATTACAAAACCTGGTCTGCAAGCAAGGATTCACATGCTCCAGAATTTCATAGTGTTATGGGAACTGGTAATGTAGATGATGTATTTCAGGAAATAGTTCACTCAATTGAAACTAAGGAATAAACATGCCAAGCCAAAATGTTACTAGTACCGAATTTGAGTCATTAATTAATGAAAATGAAATAGTATTTATAGATTTTTGGGCTGATTGGTGTGCACCTTGCAAACAATTTTCAAAAATTTATGAGCAAGTTTCTGAGCAGTTTCCAAACATCAAATTTGCAAAAGTAAACATTGAAGCAGAGCAGGAATTGGCCGATTTTTTCGAAATCCGCTCTATACCTCATTTAATGGTATTTAAAGAAAGTATTGTTATTTATTCCGATGCGGGAAGCATGCCTGTCTCTACTTTAAACGAGTTAGTAGAGCAGGCAGTTGCTGCAGACGTTAGTGCAATAAAGTCTCAGCTTGAGGAAGAGGATAAGAAGTAATACCTTTCAGATAGTCGGCCAGCTCTTTTTTGCTGGCTACATCTATGGTTAGATCTAATTTAGTGCGTCGTTTAAGAATGTCCTCAGCACTTCGTGCCCATTCTTCTAAAATCAGATAATCCACTTCTGCTTGATACAGATCAGAACCGTATTTTTTACCTAAAGACTCTTCGCTGGTGCAATGCGTTAAAAACTTCTCCATACAACATCCATAGGTGTGTAAATAACGGTGCAATAAGCTTGCGTCCATCCATTTGTATTTGTTTTTGGCGTATTCGGAGTACTGCTGGAAATTCATTGTTTCAAACCAGGCGCCAGGCAACGGCGTTATGGATGTAATTGATGGATTCATCTCTGGGAAAACAGGCATCAATTGATTGATAACTTCTTCTGAAAGCTGTCTGTACGTAGTAATTTTTCCGCCATAAATAGTAACCACAGGTGCTGGAAGTAGCTGAAATTGATGGGTGTAATCACGGCTTAATTTCCTAGCTTCTTTACCTTCATCAGCTAATAAGGCACGTACGCCACTCCATGTATAGATTACAGCTTCCCGGGCAATTTTAGTTTTAAAATATTGATTTACCAAATCAATCAGATAATTTATTTCTTCCAGGCTGATGTTGATTTTATCCGGTTTGCCTTCTACTGGAACATCTGTGGTACCTATCATGCTGTATCCATGATAAGGAATTACAAAAATAATTCGATTGTCCGGATGCTGTAAAAAATAGGCGTGCTCGCCTTCATAAATTTTTGGTACGACAATGTGGCTGCCTTTAACCAGGCTGATTTTTTGCTGACTGCCACTATGAGTCAGTTCTTCAACCATCTTGACCCAAGGCCCTGCTGCATTAATAAGTGATTTGGCATAAATTAGATAGCTGTCACCCATTTGCGGTTGAATGGTCAATTGCCATAAATTATTAATTACTTGTGCTTGAGTTACTGTGGAATGCGGGCGGATACTTGCGCCATAATTTCTGGCTTGAAGGGCATTAACAAGTGTTAAGCGCGCGTCGTCTGCGGTTCCATCATAAAATAAAAAGCCGTGATTCAACGAGTTATTTAAAGGTTCAAAATAGTTGGGTTCGCTTTTTTTATTGATGCTTTTGCATTTGGGCAAGCGATTTTTACGGCTTATATGATCGTAAATAAATAAACCAAGACGCAAAAACCAGGCGGGGCGCATGTGTTTTTGATAGGGCAGAACCAGCGCTTGTGCATGCACCAAGTGTGGCGCTAAATCCAATAGTTTTTGTCGTTCTGTAATTGCTTTTTTGACTAGCGCAAATTCATAACTTTCCAGATAGCGTAAACCACCATGAATCAGTTTTGTGCTGCTTGAAGATGTTTTAGAGGCTAGATCATCTTGTTCAAACAGCACAACAGATAATCCTCTTAAAGCTGCATCAGCTGCGCAACCGCAACCATTGATGCCACCACCAATAATTGCAACATCAAAAACTTGATCCATGTTTTTTTTCTCCGCAAAAAAAAGTACACTTCTTACTATACAGGGTAACTTCTGGTATTGTCATCTTGAATATAGTCATGTTATCCGTCACAGTGCGGGCTCAGTTAACGTCAGTTCTGGATAAGGTGGCTACAAGATCTAGCTCCCACCACAAAATCGTTCGTGCTGAGGAGGCGCATAGCACGAACGGTGAAAGGTAGAGATGGATCTAATGGCTCCCTATCCAGAACTGGCGTTAACTTAATGAGCCATGTATAGATTGAAACATTCATTTAGATAAGGAATTCAGGCACGATGAATTATTTGCTGGCTATAGATCAAGGGACAAGCAGCACACGCGCAATGATTTACACCATGTATGGTGAATTAGTGGCTCATAGCCAATACCCACTCAAACAATATTATCCTCAAGCAAACTGGGTTGAACATGATCCAGAGGAAATATGGCAAAAAACATTAACGGCTATTCGTGATGTAGTCATTCAAGTTCCGCAAGAGGAGCTTATTGCTTGTGGTGTGACGAACCAAAGAGAAACAACCGTTATTTGGAATAAAAAAACAGGTGCTTGTCTTGCACCGGCTATTGTTTGGCAAGACCGAAGAACAGAGGAATACTGCAGTACTTTAGTAGAGTATGCGCCGATGATTCAAGAGAAGACAGGGTTGCTCCCTGACCCCTATTTTTCTGCAAGTAAATTAAATTGGCTTTTAAATAATAACCCAGAAGCAAAAAGACTCGCTGCATCAGGGGATCTAGCTTTTGGAACCATCGACAGTTTTCTTATTTGGCGTTTAACTAAAGATCATCAACATGTAACTGATGTAACTAATGCTTCGAGAACCATGCTATTTAATATTAAAACCGAGCAATGGGATAAGGATTTATTAAAGCTTTTTGATGTACCTGAATCTGTGTTACCAGAGGTTCAGGCTTGCGATGGCCATTTTGGTGTCATTGATCTGCAATGGTTTGGGAAGGAGCTTCCTATTACTGGTGTTGCTGGCGATCAGCACGCGGCTTTGGTTGGTCAAGGATGTTTTAAATCGGGGATGATAAAGGCAACTTATGGAACGGGTGGCTTTTTATTACTTAATACCGGTACAAAACCTGTGTACTCCCAACATAAGCTTTTAACTACAGTGGCATATAAAGTCAAAGGTGAAATGGTTTATGGTTTGGAAGGCAGTATTTATCATGCAGGAACTACGGTCCGATGGCTACGTGATGAAATGAAACTGATTACCAGTTCGGATGAAACGGAGGCATTGGCAAGGACTTTAGATGGGAATGAAGGTGTTTATCTGGTTTCTTCATTTACAGGCTTAGGAGCACCACACTGGCTCTCAACCGCGGGTGCAGCAGTTATTGGCTTATCTTTATCTACGAACAGAGCACATTTTGCCCGGGCAGCTTTAGAAGGCGTGTGTTATCAAACTCGAGAAGTATTAGCGTGTATGCGTGACGACAGTCGTTTGGATTTATCTTTATTGCGTGTTGATGGCGGCATGACGGTTAATAAATGGTTTTTACAATTTTTAGCAGAACAATGCCAATTGCAAGTTCAAAAACCTCATGATGTGGAATCTACGTCAAAGGGCGCTGCATTATTGGCAGCCTTAGGTTGTGGTTTGTTTCAATCTTTAGATGAGTTGCAGAGTACTCGCGATGAGGCTCAGGAATATAATCCTGAATTGCCTAGAGAACGTGTAGAAATGGATTATCGAGGTTGGCAAAATGCTTTAGAAAAAGTGGTGGCGCAGAGCGTATAAGCATCGTTTTTTATGAAAATGCCTTAATTTTAATTTAAGTGACTAAATGCTAGAAAAAACGTCCCATTAATCATTCCTAATAGAATGATTATATAGCTATTCATCTAAATTTTATGATGTTAATAGTGATATAAATATGCGAGTATGTATTAGTTAACTCTATGTAATATAAAAAAAGAAGGAGATTCACTTGAGTAAAAGGAAAGCGCTGTTATTTTCACTACTGACATTATCTGTTCATTGTTCGTATGCTCAAATAAAGCCAATTGTGGGCTTTAGTATAGGCTTAAAACAAGATGCCGGCCCACAAAATGAAACGGTTCATTTTACGATTGATGAGTTTGGTACGGACGTTAAAAATCGATACGTTTCAAATACTGGCACCACAGGTAAATTTACCGGAAATATTCACGGCGGTGCATTAATGGATACGCCTCTAGATAAACTAAAAGTGACTGCCGAACTCGCTTTATATCTACCACAAAGTAGATCTTATAAGGGCGAGGTTTGGGAAGCTGCTCTTCCGGATTTTAATAATTTCAGTTATTCCTATAATGTCTCCAGTAAAGGACTGATGTTTGAAAGTCGACTGATGTATTTAAATTCATGGTGGTTTCCCTATGTTCTGGTTGGTGCAGGTCCATCATGGAATAGATCTTATACTTATAAAGAGAATCCTTTGAATGAAACGGCTATTTCGTTGCGAGGCAATTTTCCCAGCCACTCGAACACTACTTTTGCTTATGAAGGTGGTGCAGGGATAGGATTAATACATAATAAGTTTTTAGTGTCATTTGAATATAAATACATGGCATTAGGAAAGGCTCAATTTGGTCTTTATCCTTTTCAAACGATTAATGACCAGTTCAGTACTCGTTTAAAATCAAATCAATTTTTAATTAATTTAAATTACTTAATCTAGATAATTAATTATCGAGCACAAGGATGATATGTTTATGAAACAATCGGTATTTATTAGGTTTTTTTTATGGCTAGGATTTATTTCATTTGTTAACTTAGCCCACGCTAACACGGGATTACCTATCTTTGATATTAAAGCAAAGGAATTATTTCCGGGCACAGGTCAAACAACCGCCGCTGTAGTGAACTCAGGAGAGCAACTAACAGGTACTTATACCATTACTCTGTCTGCAAAATGGTCCTCTCCTGTTAGAGTAACGCCCACACGTTTGCCGCAAGGGATGAGCATGGATACCACTACAGGATGTGGTAACAATTCTGTACTTCGTCCAGGACAACAATGTTTGTTGACTCTAAAATATACAGTTCCTGGCGTTACTAAAACCACCTTAGTTAACCAAGGACCTATTGTTTGTACCTCAGCTCAATTAATTCACTGTTCTCAACCAAACGATCAAAATCGTTTGAATATGTCTATTGAATTTAAGCCCACACCAACTATGTTGCTTAAAGGCTTGCAAAGTTTATTATTAGGTAATAGTACAGGAAATTTAAATCAATGGTTTAAAATAAATCAAGCTGAAGATTATAATAGTATTGCCTATGGGAATGGACGTTGGATTTTAGCTGGTAGTGTTAATGCAAACAATAAAACCAATATATTGACCAGCACCGATGGAACAAAATGGACGGCACTAACAGTCTCGGGTAGTGATACGCTGTTTAATGTATATTATGCTGAGTCTATCAATGAATGGCTGTTAAGTGGGGTAAATGGTGTTTTGTTCCATAGTACCGATGGAATTAATTTTACTCGTATAAAATTACCTACAGGTAATACGATCCTTTCGACTTATTATGCTCCTGCGAGTGGTCCTAATTTAGGACATTGGATTGTCATGACTGGAGACACGACTAATTATGGTGGTGGTGAAGTATTTACCAGCACTAATGGAACTGTTTGGGAAGAAAAAGTATCTGTTGTTTCTCCTTATACTTTTGTATCTATGTCAACCAATCCACAAGGAAACACGGTTGTCTTAAGTCGTAAGAACAATTGGTGGGAAGATGCCAAAGTTGCTACAACAACTGATGGTGTAACTTGGGTTTTAACAGACTTTAATTATCCAGTAAATCAACAATATAGGTTTTTCAGTGTTGTCTGGAATCCAATCAACAGCAATTGGGTAGTAGTGGGCGCTCATTGGTATTTTAATGGCACTTGGACTTATGGAAGTCTGGGCTTAATCACTACCACACCTGCTGTTCCTGGTTCTTACGCTCAGATAGCGCAGCTTTCAAATAATAATCTTAATCCAAATATTACCAGTTTGTTAATCGTCACCAATGGCTCTAAGTTAGTCGTAACAAATGATGATGGTTCAATTTTTTATTCGTCTGATGGGGTTAACTGGACTAAATATTTAATTGGTAATGGTTTTAGTTTAAGTAATCCAACATTCGGTACAACAAATGGCGTTCAAAGTTTATCGCTACTCAATCAAGGAAATGAATTATATAAAGCTAATTTATCTAATTTAAGTTCTTGGCAAAAGGTATCTGATTTTCCAGCGCAACGTCAGCAAAATACGCTACTTTACGCTTCAGGAAACCCTGCCTGGTTTTCAGTTGGTAATGATAATTCTATTTTAAATAGTGGGAATGGTCTTAATTGGAGTGTCATTAGCCAAAGAGATCGCTCTAATACGATACCATCTACTGGTATAGTTCTACGAGGATTTAATCAATGGTTGATTCTCGCTCAAGATGTGAGTCGTTTTACAGGAGTTTCTTACAGCAAAGATGGAATTGTATGGTCACGAGCAACCCTTCCAAGTCTGGTTCAAACAGGCGACCAACTTTGGGATGCTGATTATTCGACAAGTGAACAGAAATACTTACTTATAGGTACACGAAACACTACACCTTCCGCTATGTTGTTGCTTTCCAGTGTTGATGGCAAAACATGGATTCCAAAAAATAGTGACTTAACTAACCAATACTTAAGAGCAATTTTGTGGAACAGTACATTAAATCAATGGGTTGCTGCTGGTAATGGTGCACTAGTATCTAGTACTGATGGGGGAACTCACTGGGTTGCTGCTCAAGGAGATCCAGTGACTAATACAGGTCTACGAGATGTTGCATGGAGCAATACGCTCCATCAATACCTCGTTGTAGGAAATCGTTCAGGCCAAGAAGTGATTTATCGAAGCACGGATGGCCTTAACTGGTCTATGCACCTCTTCTCTGAGACGGGTTATCTTCGTTCGGCTGCATATAGTCCTAGTAAAGCACTGTGGGTTGTGGTTGGGTATGGTGGTGTAATTTTAACGAGTAGCGATGGAGTTACCTGGACTCGCGAGAGTTGGCTTCCAAAGCAATCTGATTGGGACTTATGGACTGTAGAATGGAATGACTCATTAAAGCTATGGATTGCCGCAGGAGGTAGTTCAGTATCCCAATATGGTGGCAATATATTAATTTACAGCGCAGATGGGCATAGCTGGAAGATCTCTACGGATAAGCAATTATTTTTAACTTCTTCGTTAGCTATTAAGCAGTAATAATACCATTCCATCAATGTGGCTTAATTATTTATTAAGCCACATTTTTTTTGTCTTGTGAAAAGGAACAGTTCGTCATCCTGGTGGCTCGGTGCAACCTGAGGGGAACTCGCGTTAACTTAACGTGAGTTTCTGATAAGGGAGCCTTAGATCCCGCCTCTACCTTGATCCGTTTGTACACCAAGATTATAATTTTGTGCGAATGCTTCGAGACGGCGTAAACGCCTCCTCAGCACGAACGGTTCAGAGAGATGTTGTCGATCTAAATGCTCTTTTATCCGAAATTCACGTTAACTTAATGGAAGTGACGCGCAGGGCGCACTATAATTTTTTGATATACATCAAAGAGATGGTTTTAAGAGGGCGTGTGTTATCTTTGTAAAAAGATAACACAGCATTTACTGCATACTACTAAGGAATGTTTCTTGTTTTTTCACCAGTATACAGCTGACGTGGTCTGCCGATTCTTGATTTGCTGGCAACCATTTCCATCCAGTGACTCATCCAGCCTACAGTTCTTGCTAAAGCAAAGATTACTGTAAACATATTGGTTGGAATACCAATAGCGCTTAAAGTCAGACCAGAGTAGAAATCAACGTTAGGGTAAAGTTTTTTCTCGATGAAGTAATCGTCTTCAAGAGCAATACGTTCTAATTCCATGGCCAGCTTGAATAGTGGCGCATCTTTAGCACCAACTGCTTCAAGAACTTCATAGCATGTTTGACGCATGACTTTAGCTCTTGGATCGTAGCTCTTATAGACGCGATGACCAAAGCCCATTAAACGGAATGGATCGTCTTTGTCTTTCGCACGTTTGATGAAGTGATCAATACGACTGATGTCACCAATTTCTTTTAACATGTTCAGACAGGCTTCATTCGCACCACCGTGAGCAGGTCCCCATAACGCGCCAATACCTGCAGAAATACAAGCAAATGGGTTCGCACCGGTTGATCCCGCAAGACGAACTGTCGAAGTAGATGCATTTTGCTCATGATCCGCATGCAGAATGAATATAGTATTCATTGCCTTCACTAAAACAGGATCAGGAGTTGTGTCTTCAGACGGTACACCAAACATCATATGCAGGAAGTTTTCAGCATAAGACATTTTATTTTGTGGGTACATGTACGGCATGCCAATGGAGTATTTATAACTCATAGCGGCTAATGTAGGCATTTTAGCTACCAAACGAATGGCAGAGATAAAGCGATCCTGAGCGTTATTTAAATCCATAGTGTCATGGTAAAACGCAGATAATGCACCAACTATCCCAACCATAATCGCCATAGGATGAGCATCACGACGAAAACCGTTCAGGAATTGATACATTTGTTGATGTACCATAGTGTGGTTGTTAATTAAATTAACAAAGTCTTTCTTTTCTTCTGTATTGGGTAATTCACCATTCAACAACAGGTAGCTTACGTCAAGAAAGTCTTTCTTTTCAGCTAATTGTTCAATTGGATAACCTCTATACAACAAAATGCCTTCATCGCCATCAATATACGTGATTTTAGATTCACAGGAGGCTGTAGATAGAAAGCCTTGATCGAAGGTGAACACACCAGATGAACCAAGTTGCGTGATGTCTATTACATCGTTACCTAAGGTAGGCGTGTAAATTGGTAAATCCAAGGTTTCTTGGCCTTCAATGCTGAGCTTGGCTGTTTTATTTATCATTGCTTCTCCTAATTCTAAGCATTCTCATTTTCTGTTGTGCGCCGAACTATATACAAAATGAGCACTTGCAGTCAATTTAAACCGGTTAATCAAATATTATGGGTGAGAATTTTAAAGAAGAACAGAAAAAAAAGAAGAATTTATAAAAAGTCTTCCAGATCGAGGTGGATCAGTAAGTTAAGATGATTCAATTACAGGACACTGTATGATATCCTCTATGGCAGAATTTATCATAAGGACACGTCCAAATCATGGTTTATCTAGCTAAAGAAGTCTTGCCAGTTAATATCGAAGATGAATTAAAGCAATCCTATCTGGATTACGCGATGAGCGTTATTGTGGGCAGAGCCTTGCCTGATGTTCGTGATGGACTGAAACCCGTTCACCGACGCGTACTTTATGCTATGAGTGAATTAGGTAATGATTGGAATAAACCCTACAAGAAATCGGCACGTGTAGTCGGGGATGTAATCGGTAAGTACCATCCACATGGTGATACCGCGGTATACGACACGATTGTTCGTATGGCCCAGCCTTTTTCGATGCGTTATCTTTTGGTCGATGGTCAAGGTAACTTCGGTTCGGTCGATGGCGACTCTCCTGCGGCGATGCGTTATACCGAAGTTAGAATGTCAAAATTGGCCCATGCATTATTGGCGGATCTAGATAAAGAAACCGTTGATTTTGCCCCCAACTACGACGAAACAGAATTTGCCCCAGTAGTTTTACCTTCGCGTACACCAAACTTATTAGTGAACGGCTCCTCCGGTATTGCTGTAGGTATGGCAACTAACATCCCACCTCATAATATGACCGAGGTAATTAACGCCTGTCTCGCATTAGTAGACAATCCTGAAATAACACTTGATGAGATCATGGAAATTATTCCTGGTCCAGACTTCCCAACGGCTGCGATCATCAATGGCCGCGCGGGAATCATCCAGGGTTACCGTACAGGAAAAGGGCGTGTTGTTATTCGTGCCCGCACCGAGATTGAAACAGATAAAGAGACTGGACGTCAGGCTATTATTATTCACGAACTGCCTTATCAAGTGAATAAAGCCCGTTTGGTTGAGCGTATTGCTGAGTTAGTTCGAGACAAGAAAATCGAAGGAATTTCTGGTCTTCGTGATGAGTCAGACAGACAAGGTATGCGTGTTGTTGTTGAATTAAAACGTAATGAAGTAGCTGATGTTATTTTAAATAATCTTTATGCGCACACGCAAATGCAAAATGTTTTTGGTATTAACATGGTTGCATTGGTCGATGGTCAGCCTCGTACATTGAACCTGCAACAAATTCTTGAATACTTCATTAAGCATCGTCGTGAAGTAGTTACAAGACGTACCATATTTGAGTTAAAAAAGGCTAGAAATCGTGCTCATTTATTAGAAGGCCTCGGAATTGCACTGGCCAACATTGATGAAATGATAGCTTTAATCAAGCAATCAGCTACGCCGCAAGATGCAAAAGAGAGCTTGCTAGCAAAAGTCTGGCAGCCAGGCCTTGTGAAAGCAATGCTTGAAAAAGCTGGTTCTGATGCATCAAGACCTGATGATTTAACTGCTGAGTTTGGCTTAAATTCTGATGGCTACAGATTATCTGCAGCACAGGCACAGGTTATTCTTGAATTAAGACTGCATCGTTTAACTGCTTTAGAACAAGATAAAATTTTAAATGAGTTTGAAGAGTTACTGATCATCATCAAAGCATTATTAGAAATTTTAGCTTCTCCTGAACGCTTGATGCAGGTAATTCGTGAAGAACTTGTCGAAATAAAAGCGCAGTTTGGTGATGAGCGTCGTACAGAAATTACTGCCTCACAAGAAGATTTAACGATTGAAGATTTGATTACAGAAGAAAATGTTGTAGTTACTTTATCGCACCAAGGTTATGTGAAATATCAGCCAATTACTTCTTATCAAGCGCAGCGTCGTGGCGGTAAAGGTAAATCAGCAACTAATATTAAAGATGAAGACTTTATTTCGCGTCTTGTTATTGCCAGTACGCATGATACCTTACTCTGCTTCTCGAATCATGGGAAACTCTATTGGTTAAAAGCATATCAATTACCATTGGCCAGTCGTATTGCTCGTGGCAGACCGATTATTAATATCCTGCCGCTGGCTGAGGGCGAAGAAATTAATGCCATGTTGCCGGTTAGAGAATATCAAGAAGGGTTCTTCGTCTTTATGGCTACCCGCAAGGGAACCGTTAAAAAAGTACCATTAAATGCCTTTAGTAGACCACGTTCTAATGGAATCATTGCCGTAGACTTGGATGAAGAAGATCGTTTAATTGGTGTTGATATTACTGATGGCACTAAAGACATTATGCTCTTTACAGATGCGGGTAAAGTAATTCGTTTTGATGAAACTAAAGTACGACCAACTGGACGTACAGCACGTGGTGTCCGTGGAATTCGCATCGATGAAGACCAAGCAGTTATTTCGTTAATCGTGGCGCATCCTACAGGAACTATCTTAACCGCAACTGAAAACGGCTATGGAAAACGTACTGAAATTGAAGAATATCGAGTTTCCGGACGCGGGGGGCAAGGGGTTATCTCCATTCAGGTTACTGAACGTAATGGTAAAGTAGTTCGTTCTGTCCAGGTTAATGACGGTGATGAAGCGATGTTGATTACTGACAAGGGTACTTTGGTGCGCTTTAAAGTCAGTGAGTTGTCTATTATCGGCAGAAACACACAGGGCGTGCGTTTAATTAACGTCAGTTCTGGTGAGTTGGTTGTGGGCATGCAAAAAATTGAAGATCTGGGTGATGAGTCCGAAGGCTCTGACGATATCGAAGACATTGACAGCGCTGAAAGCGTTGAACGTGTGGAAGGTGTTGAGAATGCACCCGAAATTGAAGAAAGCAACGATGACAACCAGGACGTATAATTTTGGTGCCGGTCCTGCGATGCTACCGGAGTCGATACTTAAATCGGCTCAGGAAGAGTTACTTGACTGGCATAATTCAGGAATGTCGATTCTTGAAGTAGGTCACCGTACTCCCGAGTTTATGGCGTTGTTACGACACGCAGAAGAGACACTTCGCAAGCTTTTAGGCATTCCAGCCAACTATCAAGTTTTGTTTTTAGGTGGTGCTGCACGTACTCAATTTGCGATGATTCCGATGAATTTATTGCAGCCTGGCGAACAAGCGGGTTATTTGGATACTGGGATCTGGTCACACATGGCGCTTCTTGAAGCTCAACATCTTAAAAAAGCCTATTGCATTGCCAGTGATGAGCAAAATGGATACAAATCAATTCCAGAGCCTAAAACCTGGAACATAAAAGAAAACACCGCTTATATTTATTACACTCCAAATGAAACAGTCAATGGCGTGAGATTTTCATTCGTACCCAATACCAAGGAAATTCCTTTGATTGCGGACATGACCTCTTGTTTGCTTAGTGAGCCAATCAACATACGTGATTACGCGTTGATTTTTGCTGGAGCACAAAAAAACATTGCGAATGCGGGTTTAACCATTGTTATTATCAGAGATGATTTATTAGCCAAAATACCTAATCCGCCTATTCCAACGATGCTTAATTATAAAATGCAAGCCGAACATCATTCACTTTATGCTACACCACCAGTATTTAATTGTTATCTGGCGGCTAAAATGTTTGATTGGCTGAAGGCAAAAGGTGGCGTTGATGCGCTATTCAAACAAAATTGCGAAAAAGCAGCGAAGCTGTATCAATATTTGGATTCCAATGGTTTTTATACAACCAGTGTTAATAAAGAAGCGCGTTCTATAATGAATGTGTGTTTTTCATTGAAAAATATTGCATTGGAAGATCAATTTGTACAGCAAGCCCAGTTATCTGGCTTAAGTTCTTTAAAAGGGCATCGATTTGTTGGCGGGATTCGTGCCAGTCTTTATAACGCAATGCCGATGGCTGGAGTGGATGCTTTAATTCAATTTATGACGGAATTTGCAAAGGAAAACAGCTAGTGAAACAATTTAATCTACTGAGTAAACCTTCATCCGCACTACAAGGTCAAATATCGGTTCCCGGTGATAAATCCATATCCCACCGCGCAATTATTTTTGGCGCCTTGGCCAATGGAACAACAGTGATTAATGGTTTTCTCGATGGTGAAGATTGCATGGCAACGTTGCGTGCTTTTCAGACCATGGGAGTTTCTATAGAGGGACCCAATGAACAGCAAGTAGTCATTCATGGTGTCGGCAAACATGGTTTAAAAAAACCTACAGAAGTTATTGATTGTGGTAACTCTGGAACCAGTATGCGTTTATTGGCAGGATTACTGGCCGCACAAGATTTTGATAGTGAATTAACCGGTGATGAAAGTCTTTTAAAAAGACCTATGTTGCGTGTTAGCAAACCTTTAACGCAAATGGGCGCGGATATTTCTACAGTAGAGGGAAAGCCGCCAATTATCATTAAAGGGAATAAAAAACTTCATGGAATATATTATACCTTGCCTGAGGCAAGCGCTCAGGTTAAATCCTGCATTTTATTAGCCGGCCTATACGCACAAGGTGAAACGAGTGTTACTGAAACAGGTGTTAGTCGTAACCATACTGAATTAATGCTAGAAAGTTTTGCCTACTCAGTACGTCGTTCAGAAGGAACCATCACTTTGGATTCTAACGGCGAATTTCAAGCGACAGAGATTTTTGTACCTGGCGACATTTCATCTGCAGCTTTTTTTATCGTTTCGGCAACAATTATTCCAGGTTCTGATATACTTATTTCTAATGTGGGTATTAATCCAACACGAACGGGAATAATCCATATCTTGTTAGAAATGGGCGCTGATATTACTCTTTTAAACCAGCGACAACAGGGTGAAGAATGGGTAGCAGATTTGCGAGTAAAATACGCACCATTGAGAGGAATTAATATTGCCCCTGAATTGGTACCGCTTGCGATTGATGAATTTCCAATTATTTTTATTGCCGCAGCCTGTGCGCATGGTAAAACCACACTGCATGGTGCCAGCGAGCTTCGTTTTAAAGAAAGTGATCGGATTGCTGCTATGGTTAATGGATTAACTCACTTAGGTATTAATGCGCAGGCATTGGATGATGGCGCGGTAATTGAAGGCGGCAGGATGCATGGTGGAACAGTAGACAGCTTAGGCGATCATCGTATTGCCATGTCTTTTGCGATAGCAGGCGCGGTAGCGAAAGAGCCTGTTCTTGTGACCAATTGTGCGAATGTAGTAACTTCGTTTCCGCTGTTTGTAGAAACAGCAAAAACACTTCAACTTCAAATAGAGGATGTAGCGGATAATGTATGATGACACAGTACCAGTAATCACCCTGGATGGACCCAGCGGCACCGGAAAGGGGACCTTGTGTCACTTGCTTGCAAAACATCTTCAATGGCACATGCTGGATAGCGGGGCGATTTATCGTGTTTTAGCATATGCTGCTAAAAAAAATAAAATTAATTTGGATGCTGTGGAAGAATTGACTGATTTGGCACGAACATTAAATCTTCAGTTTAAATCATCCGATGATAATGCTTCTTTAGCCTTTTTGGATGGTGAAGACATTACCTCTTTTATTCGCAGCGAAGAGTGCGGGCAAGAGGCTTCAAAAGTTGCCGTAATTCCTGAAGTAAGACAGGCGTTATTAGAGCGTCAGCGCAATTTTGCCCAAGCCCCAGGCTTGGTAACTGATGGACGAGATATGGGCACAGTGGTTTTTCCTGATGCCGTCTTAAAGATTTTTTTGTATGCAAATGAAGGTGAAAGAGCAAATAGGCGTTATTTACAGTTGAAAGAAAAAGGAAATAATGTTAGCCTCGCGCAGGTTGTAGAAGAATTGGCTAAACGTGATGCAAGAGATACAGCACGTACTCATGCACCATTAAAGCCTGCAGCTGACGCAGTGCAAATTGATACAACTAGCTTAACCGTCACACAAGTGTTTGATGCTGTATTAAAATTAGTAGCTGAGCGTTTGTAATGGTTTATAGTGTTTTGTTGGGGGAAAGGTGAGCTAATACTCATTCTTTCATTTTATTACTTAAAGAGTTTATTAACATGTCTGAAAGTTTCAAAGAACTATTTGAGCAAAGTATTATCGGCGCACAATTCTATCCTGGTGCTATTATTGCCGCTACAGTTATCGGTATTGATAGTGATTACGTTATTCTTAATGCTGGATTAAAATCTGAAGGTATTGTTGCCGTAGAAGAATTTTACGACAAAGATGGCGTATTGGAAATTAGCCTGGGTGATACTGTCGAAGTGGCATTGGATTCAGTTGAAGACGGTCACGGCGAAACGCTGCTTTCAAGAGAAAAAGCTAAACGTCAAGAAGCTTGGCGCAAACTATCCAAATCTCATGAAAACAATGAGACAGTTACTGGTCTTATTTCCGGTAAAGTCAAAGGTGGCTTCACTGTTGAAATCGGTACCATCCGCGCATTCTTACCTGGTTCATTAGTAGATGTTCGACCAGTAAGAGATCCTTCTTACCTCGAAGGTAAAGAATTAGAATTCAAAGTCATTAAGATGGACTTGAAGCGCAATAACATCGTTGTATCTCGACGTGCAGTTGTTGAAGAAGAGAGCAGTGCTGATAGACAAGCGCTTCTTGAATCATTACATGACGGTCAAGAACTTAACGGTATCGTTAAGAACCTTACCGACTACGGCGCGTTCATTGACTTGGGCGGCATAGATGGTCTGTTACACATCACTGATATTTCTTGGAAGCGTGTGAAGCACCCAAGTGAACTATTATCAGTTGGTCAAGATGTTAAAGTTAAAGTATTAAGTTTCGACAGCGAAAGAAACCGTGTTTCTTTAGGCATGAAACAATTAGGCAACGATCCTTGGGTTGATTTAGTGGAAAGATATCCTTTACACAAACGCCTGCAAGGTAAAGTTACTAATATTACAGATTACGGTTGTTTCGTTGAAATCGAAGAAGGCGTTGAGGGCTTAGTCCACATGTCTGAAATGGATTGGACTAACAAAAACGTTCACCCAAGCAAAGTAGTTTCTATGGGTGATGTAGTTGACGTTATGGTTCTTGAAATTGATGAAGATAGACGTCGTATTTCTTTAGGCATGAAACAATGTGTTGGCAATCCATGGCAACAATTTGCTGGCGCGCACAGCAAAGGTCAAAAAGTAAGTGGTAAGATTCGTTCAATCACTGACTTTGGTATCTTCATTGGTCTGGATGGTGAAATTGATGGCTTGGTTCATTTGTCTGATATTTCCTGGACTGTTGCTGGCGAAGAAGCTGTAAAACAATTCAAGAAAGGTCAAGAATTAGAAGCTGTTATTCTGGCAATTGATCCAGAGCGCGAGCGTATTTCTTTAGGTCTGAAACAACTTGAAGGTGATAACTTCACAAGTTTTGTTGATGAGTACACTAAAGGCGCAATCGTTAAAGGTATCGTTACATCTGTAGATGCTAAAACGGTTACTGTGGCTCTGTCTGATGACATTACTGGTACTATCCGTGCTAGCGAATTGTCTGATGAGCGTGTTGACGACGCAACTAATCTTGTTAAAGAAGGCGACGAGATCGAAGCTAAAATCATCAACGTTGATCGTAAAAATCGTTCAATCACTTTATCAGTGAAAGCGAAAGATGCTCAAGATGAAGCTGATGCCATCAAGAAGTATTCTCGTACAGAGGGTGCTGCTACTACTACTTTAGGTGATTTACTTAAAGAAAAAATGGCAAGTAAAGAAGGCGAATAAGCTTATTTACATGTAATGATTTAAAAAAAGCGTAGAGCAATCTACGCTTTTTTTTATTTATTAAGACTGGTTTTGGGGTTCACAAGACACTAATCTGATTAATAAATTCAATAATCTGGAAAAAATGGATCTATAACCAGGTAATTTCTGTATAATAAGGAGCTTTGATGTATAGACAGCAATCCCTAGCTTATCAAATAGATAAAAGGAAGAATTTATGCGCATAATAATGCTGATTATTTATATATTGCTTATCATTATTGGTGTTAGTTTTGCGGCCTTAAATGCTGCTTCTGTAGATGTTAATTTTTATTTTAAAACAGTTTCTATGCCTATATCGGTTTTAATCACCCTTATGTTGGGTATTGGGATCCTTATTGGTTTTGTACTTTTTATTGCGCGTTACTGGCGATTAAAGGCAGAATGCCATCGGGTAAAAAATCAGCTAAAAATGACTGAAAAAGAGATTAAAAATTTACGTTCAATCCCTTTACAAGATCAACATTAAATTTATTATTATGGAACTCAATTCGCAGAGGGGAGTAATAAATGATTGATTTGTGGCCATTGCTATTGCCTGCTGCTGCCTGGTCTGGCTGGTGGGTGGCGAATCGCAATAAGTCCAAGGTAGATCCTAGTCTTTCTAATCGACTGTCTCGAGAGTACGTTGTCGGACTGAATTACTTGTTAAACGAACAATCAGATAAAGCCGTTGACATTTTTATTAAGCTTTTAGAAGTTGATAGCGATACGGTTGAAACGCATTTGGCTTTAGGCAGTCTGTTCAGACGCCGTGGTGAGGTAGATAGAGCGATTCGTATTCATCAAAATTTAATTGCTCGACCTCAACTTAGTATCGTACAAAGAAAAGAATCCTTAATGGCCTTGGGTCAGGATTATATGAGCGCTGGTGTAATTGATCGCGCCGAACGAATTTTTTTAGAAGTAGTTGAATTAGGTGGAACCAAGGAAACCCGCAGTTTGCATGGTTTATTGGCTATCTACCAACAAGAAAAAGCTTGGGAAAAAGCTTTGGATGTCATTAAAAAATTGGAAATTTCTACTGGAGCCAGTTTTCATACCCAAGCCGCACATTATTATTGTGAAATGGCAGGGCAGGCTCTTAAATCCAATGGCACGGACAGAGCGGCGTATTGCATTAAACAGGCAATTAATGTCGATAGTGAATCAGTACGCGCAAGCTTAATGCATGCCAGTATTGAAATGAAAGAAGGGCGTTATAAGCAGGCAATTCGCTCTTTAAAACGCGTGCCTCAGCAAGATGCTGATTTTCTAACTGAAATTTTAGAACCTTTAGTTTTTTGTCATAAAGAATTGGACTCAATGGCTGATTGTATTAATTATCTGGAGCAAACCTTGGAACACCATCCAAGAGCTTCGGTTATTTTTGTGATCGCTGAATATTTAAGACAACATAAGAGTATGGATGCTGCCATTGATTTTGTGGCAGATAATCTGAGCAAACATCCAACAATAAGAGGATTAAACCAATTAATTTATTGGCACCTTGAATCTGCTCATGGAAAAGTACGTGACAAACTACAAATGCTCTATGATATAACGAGCAAATTTTTAGACAATAAGCCTGTGTATCGATGCGGTCATTGTGGTTTTGGTGGCAAACATTTACATTGGCATTGCCCTAGTTGTAAAAACTGGGGAAGAATGAAGCCTGTCCATGGCTTAGAAGGGTATTAGTGGCAGCGATTGATGGGCTGTTGACATTTCTACTATCTTGGCCGAAATAGACTGATTTCCTGCGCTCCGATGCTCACATACTCAATGTATGCTGCGCTTCGGAGCGCAGGAAATCAGCCTATTTCGGCTCAAGCTAGCGAAATGTCAACAGCCCCTAATAAATATCAAAGCGATGCGATTAACTTTTATACACTATTCTGAAGAGATTATGATGCAATTTATCGATTTAAAAACACAGTATTCTTTAATTGAACACGATATTTTAAACAGCATAAGAAATGTATTGAACCACGGTCAATACATCATGGGACCTGAAATTACACAATTAGAAAAACAGCTTGCTGATTTTGTTGGTGTGAAACACGCCATTGTAAATTCAAGTGGTACGGACGCTTTGTTAATGGCTTTGATGGCCTTAGATATTCAACCTGGTGATGAAGTGATTACCAGTCCCTTTAGTTTTTTCGCGACTTCAGAAGTAATCAGTCTGTGTCATGCCAAACCGGTTTTTGTTGATATTGATCCATTAACTTATAATTTGGATCCAATGAAACTAGAGGCTGCTATTACCAGTAAAACAAAGGCAATTATGCCAGTAGGATTATACGGTCAATGTGCGGATCATGATGCGATTAGCGCTATTGCTGACAAGTACGGTCTTCCAATTATTGAGGATGCGGCACAAAGCTTTGGTGCAACTTATAAAGGCACACGTTCTTGTGCTTTATCTACGATTGGCTGCACAAGCTTTTTCCCATCCAAACCTTTAGGTGGATACGGTGATTCAGGCGCTTGTTTTACAAATGATGATGAATTAGCCAAAAGATTACAAGAAGTTCGAATTCATGGACAAAATGCTCGTTATTGCCATAACCGAATTGGTATTAACGGACGTATGGATACAATTCAGGCAGCTGTTTTAATTGAAAAAATGAAACTGTTCCCTGAAGAAATCATTTTGCGCCAAAAAGTTGCTAAAAACTACGATAACATGTTGTCTTCATTGGTAAAAACACCGTTTGTTCATAATCATAATACCAGTGTGTACGCACAATATACGATTGAAGTGAGCAACCGCGCTGCGTTCCAAGAAGCAATGCAAGAGGCTGGTATTCCTACAGCAGTACATTATCCTGTTCCTTTACATGAACAAGCGGCAATGGCTTATTTAGGTTATTCTTTGGGTGATTTCCCACATTCAGAAAGAGCAAGTCGTCGAGTAATTAGTCTGCCTATGCATCCTTATTTGCAAGAAGCAGAACAATTGAAAGTGGTTGCTGCTGTGAAACAGGCTCTGATGTTACAAAAAGAAGAGGCTGTTGCGTAAATGTCACCCCAATTAATTGTTGCTCTTGATTACAATCAAGAGCAGGATGCTTTAAATTTGGTAGAACGACTGGATCCTAAACAGTGTGCTTTGAAAGTTGGAAGCGAACTTTTTACACTTTTTGGGATACAGTTTGTAAAACAATTAGTTGCACGAAATTTTAAGGTTTTTCTGGATCTTAAATTTCATGATATACCCAATACTGTAGCAAATGCCTGCAAAGCAGGAGCTGACTTAGGCGTGTGGATGATGAATGTACACGCCTCTGGCGGAATGACTATGATGAGTACAGCTAAAAAAGCCATAGAGTCTTATGGAGCTGATAAACCTATCTTAATCGCTGTGACGGTATTAACAAGCTTTAATCAGCACGATTTATCCTCTATCGGAATTAATGCACCATTAATGGAACATGTTAAACATTTGGCTCGTTTAGCACATGAAGCGGGTTTGGATGGTGTAGTAAGCTCCGCTCATGAAGTACAAACAATAAAGCACGAATGCAGCGCTGAATTTATCACCGTAACTCCTGGAATCAGGTTAGCCAGTGATGCTAAAAATGATCAAACAAGGATTATGGCTCCAGGTGAAGCAATTGCTGCAGGCAGTGATTATCTGGTCGTTGGGCGTCCTATCACTCAAGCAGTAGATCCTCAATTAGCCGTTGCCGAAATTCTAAAAGACATGCGTTCAGTTTAATCCTGTATATCAATATCACCCTATTTAACTCCCCATAAATTTGTGTTACTTATATTTTATAGTCATTAATAAATTAGTTTTTTAAGGAATTATCAAATCTACTAAATAAGAACAAATTTTTTGGCAATTTATGTAATGGACCTCATACTTAAGGATTAAGTCATGACACCACAACACGTAATCAGTCAGCTGCTAGAGTCTGACACAAAATATCCTAAAAATTTAGACTTATTAAAAAAAATCATGATCGTGGCGTATTTAGGTCGCTTACAAATTAATGGTTTGCCAGCAGATAATAAAATTTCTTTGGCCAGTTATTTATTTGATAACGAACGCGTGATGTTTGATTTCACGCGTTTGAGTGACATCAAAAAGGAATTATTTACCAAGTGGTTTTTAGAGCCGCATAAAAATGATAGAACCCGTGCCCATTTTAGTAATGCTACGGTCAATGAATATCGTGGTTTCACTGCGGAGGTTTTTCTAAGTCCCTGGGGACAATTTAAAAACTGGCTCTATAAAAGACATACCGATTATTGGAAAGTTACCGATCTGAATCTTTCGCTACATTATCAATTAGTTGGAGTCGAGATGTGCTATGGAAAAAATGGCATTTTAATCGGCTTTGATCAATTTTTGGCGCCTACTACCGGAAATAAATACCACGATCCCAATGACATACAAACAGAACCTTTAGGAAATACCAAGCGAGTTTTTATTACGGATCAATTAGTTAATCTATTATTGAATGCTGATATAAACCATATCCCTTTCGAATGCATGTGCAAATTGCCACATCCTCAGTCTATAGAGGTGTCGAACAAACAAGAACGTTTTAATCAGATGAGTGACTATCGTAAAACGCATAAAATTTTCGCACTTCAGGCTTGGTATATTAGACTATGGAATTGGCTGTTTTCCTGGCTTAGAGAGGCCAGAAATCATAATCAAAAAAGACAGGTTACTGGAAATGTTTTAGTACCTATTTATCAAAACGAAACCGTACAAATTGAACAGTTTTCAAAAACTCATGAATTGTTAGTTAAAGAATTACGACCTGATATCGATAATATTGTTTATTGTGGTGGTGGCGCAAAAATTTTTGGGCATGTAGGATTTTGGAAAGCCTTAAATGAAGCCAATATTCACCCGGCTAAATTTGCAGGCAGTTCTGCTGGAGCTATTATGGCCTTGCTTTGTTATTTAGGTTATAACGCTCAAGAAATTACTGAGCTTTTTAAAAATTTCAGGCAAGAAAATATAATCCATTTTGACATTAGTATAAATGGTCTTTCAGAAGCTCATTCCTTAAAAACAGCGCTGGATTTTGCAATTGCTCGTAAGTTAAAGCATATTGTTACTCAATATAATATTCCCTATCCTGAAGGCAAAATTACTTTTGCTACACTGAATTTAATAAGAGAACAATGCCCAGGTTGTGGTTTGGGTGAAGAATTGGTGGTTACTGCAACTAATAAACGCTTGGGCAAAACGCGTTATTTTTCATTGCAACGTTCTCCTTTATTTGAGGTAAGTGAAGCGGTTAAAATTTCTGCGAGTCTTCCAATTGTTTATCGTCCCACCTTGCTTAATGGTGATGAATATAATGATGGTGGTGTTTTAACGAACTTTCCTACGGAAGCATTTTTTGACGATCATTCCACTTTATTAGAATCTGAATACGGTAACAATTTAAAAGTCTTAGCCGTTCAATTTGATAATGGCACCGAAAGAACTACTATCGATCGGATGATGGAAAAAGTTTATAAAGAAAATTTCTTTGTAAACTGGATGTATCGAGTAATTACCGGGGTTAATGATCCGGCTAGTGGATGGAATGAGGATCGGGAAAAGCTACGTAAACATTCGGCTCAATCTATTGTAATCAACGTGGATAAAGTGTCCAGCACCTCGTTTTCTGTTGATGAGAAGAGCCGAGATAAAATGATTCAGGCAGGATATGAAACAACAAACAGCTATTTAACTACGCGATATACGATAAAAGATGGGGTTTATAAAAATGATGAACTTATGTATACAAAATTTAGTTCATTAGGAGATTTATTATCTTATTGCTGTTATCGCGGTGACCGTCAATGGTTTGATGTGGCAAGGGATCTGATTGGGAGGTCCAATGTGCCCAATAAGCTTGAGCTGAATAAACAGGCTGAGGAATTATATGCGCTTTATTTTAATTTGCCTGACTCAGCCTTAAATCAGGAGCAGGTTGAGGATAATCCATTAACATTTTTTGGCAATGCAGTACCTCAAGAACCGAAGACGGTTATTGGGACAGAAAATCATAAGATTCTATTAGCGGTATATCCCATTTTTTTAAAATTAGTTCCCGAGTTATTAAAAGACAGCGTTGATAAAAAAATATTTGAATGCGCACGGCACTCGTTTACGTTGCATTCACCGTTTATTTGTTTGGAGCATTTCGCAAAAATAAGTAACCCTGTGAATATTGTTTTGCATGTACTAATTAAACTGATGACCGAACTAAATCATAATCCATGCAACAAGGCTTATGAAGATTTGCAGCAGGTTTTGCTCTTGCTTAATAGTAATATAAATATATATAAGGAAGATTATTACGATACGTGGAGTTTAAGTGTCGATCAATGTTTACGCGTTTTACAAGCGTTGAATACCCGACAGGAACGAGCGATATATGTATTACTAAAATCCTTGAGTCAAAATGAAGAACCCCTGCAAGTGGTGTTCGCTGATAAATACCATGAGGATTCCAGTGAGTTTTATGATGAGGAAGGTCTTTTCAATATTTCCTTGTGCTAACTAATTTTGCTGACTGTTTTGGCATTTCGAGATATACTGTTTTTTTTCGCCAAGACTTTCTTATGTACAGTAATACTACGCTTTATTATCTAAATCAGTTAGGTATAAGACCCTGGATCAAACGAACTAGTCTTTTATTTAAAGAAGATAATCAGGCACAACAAGAATACTTTAAATTACTTGTTTTTATTTCATCAACGCTGAGTGCTAAGGCGAAGTCACTTTTACAGCAGATGATGACCTGTATCAACTTAGAACAGCATGAATTATCTATTATTCCTGTTGAAGAACGTGATTTTTCAAGTCAGAACAGCGCACAATGGCATAATCAAACTCCTGCTGCAATTTTGGTTTTAGGTCTAAATGAAAGCCCATTGCTGCAGGAAGTGCATTTTTCTTGCCCGGTTTTGTCCAGCATTGATCCGGATCATTTAATTAATCATCCTGCGGATAAAAAAATAATTTTTAAAGATCTGAATACTATTAATCAACTGCTTTCCTAAAGACGAAGAAATTTTATGAAACTAAAAGGATTTACACTCATTGAATTGATGATTACAGTGGTTGTTGTCGCTGTTTTATCAACTATTGGCATCGCTTCATACACCTATTTATTACGTAAAAACGAGCAACAAACCATTCTTGATGAGCTGAGAACGGCTGTGCAATTTGCTAAAATTCAGGCAATGATCACAGGACGTCCCGTTTATTTGTCACCGGTAGATGCTTTATCTGGCTGGTCTAATGGTCTGAAGCTCAGTGCTTTAAATCAGCAAACTCACAAAATGGATTTGCTGTATCAATGGCAATGGCAACATCCTCGTTGGCGTTTAACTTGGAAGGGCGCTCAGGCTTCAGATAAAATAGTTGTTTCTAATAATCCTGCCACGGCTATTACTAATGGTCGTTTTTCACTGGTTAATGTGGATTCACATCAGCACGTAGGGATTATTTTAAATCGGCTCGGCAGAATAAGGCTTAGCAATAGCTTGTCCGAAGTCGGTTAATTTTGTAAGATCCCATTGAGCCATCTTATCTCTAGTCTGAACTTATGCCTATTAATACACATCTTATTTTTTCATTAAAAGCAGAATGCTCTAAGGCATTTTTAGAATGGGTAAATTACCAACTCCCATTAACGGATAAATTACGAACGGCCAAAGGTGAGGCGCAACTCGAATTAATCTCACAAGAATGGATAAACACTGATTTATGGTGTAAAAACCTGCTTGATATTCAAACTGAGTCAGTTTATCAACGTGAAATCATCATGAAAAGCCATGATGTTGCTTATTGGTATGCGCGAAGTATCATTCCTCAATCTTGTTATGATTTGGATCCTGCTTTTTTTGATCGCTTAAAAAATGAAAGCATCAAAAATTTAATATTTGGTAATGAGCGGGTGAGTAAAATTAACTCGATTAATTATCCAATAGATAATCAATGCGTTGAATTTTATTGGGTAAAAAAATACATTGATTCGGTTCAAGGAACGCTTTGGCTAAGAGTTGCTGAGTTTTCTTTTCAACAGACAGAATCATTTTATTTAGTTGAAATCATGTTACCCGAATTAGGAGAGATTGCCTCATGAAATGGAATGCCTATTGGCGATTAATGCGTTTTGATAAACCAGTAGGGATTTTATTATTGTGGTTTCCAACGGCCTGGGCTTTATGGCTTGCTAATAATGGTGCTCCTCCGCTTAAGTTATTCCTATTATTTTTAAGCGGTACGGTCTTAATGCGTGCGGCTGGCTGCGTTATTAATGATATTGCAGACCGAGACATCGATAAGCATATTGCACGCACTAAATTGCGTCCTTTAACCTCAGGAGAGGTCAGTTTAAAGCAAGCCTTAACTTTATTAGCTGCCTTGCTTTTTGCCGCCTTCTTAATCTTGCTTCAACTGCCTTGGAATTGCTTTTACCTGGGATTCATCGCTTTATTCATAGCCATTCTATATCCGTTTTGTAAGCGCTTTATAAGTGCGCCACAGTTAGTTCTAGGTTTAGCCTTTTCGATGGGTATTCCTATGGCGTATGTTGTTTCAGGCGTGGCTTTGAATGCTGAGTCTACTTTATTATTTGTTATCAATTTTGCTTGGATTGTTGCTTACGATACGATGTATGCGATGACTGATAAAGAGGATGATTTAAAGATAGGTGTTAAGTCTACCGCTATTTATTTCGCAAGTTACGATCGGTTGATTATTGGTTTGTTGCAATGTGTTAGTCATGGGTTGTGGTTGTATTGGGCTCTAAGCCATAGTGCGCACCAATGGTTTTATATTTGCTGGGCTGCTGCAGGATTAGTATTAATTTATCAGCAAAAACTCATTAGCAAACGTGAACCCGCTCAATGCTTTAAAGCATTTATTGTCAGTGTTTATTATGGTGCTTTAATGTGGCTTGCTGTGATTTAAAAGGTAACAAAATGCAGTCATCCAGAGCCTGATGGACCGTTACAAAATTATATATATCATATTGCCTCCCCACTAACCCGTTCGCAGTGAGGAGGAGCGAAGCTCCGTCTCGAACTGTCTGCCCCAATTGTGCCAAGCCTTCGAGACAGCGCTTAAGCGCTTCCTCAGGCCGAACGGGTTCTATTTAGATCCAAAGCGAAGTCCTGAGAGAAGCAGGGAACCCAAAATAGTTAATTTTACTGATTTAATAAAACATTAATATAACTCCTATATGATACCTTTGCTTCAAATGAGTAAAGTATGTAGTTCCTAATAATCAAAATAAGAGGGTTATGTAATGCGTAAGTCATTTGTATCAAGTGTTTTGGTTCCGTTTACGATTTTTTATTCGGCCATGGCAAATAGTTATGGTGTACATGAAGATCATCCTTATGACTTTGTGATATCCAAAGATATTTATAAATTCTCTGAAATCTATCAAATAAAATCACCGCTTAAAGAAACCTATCCTGGTTCAATCAAAAAAAGTGCTTTTCGTATTCGCACTAATTATGATTTATCTAATAAAGATGGCTGGCAAGCAACCGGAATAACGCGGGTTATTTCATTAGGCTCCGTATATCCATGGGCAACTGATGTTGATGTTTATGATACTCGTGGTGTAAAGATTGGCCTGATTGACGGTGACATGACTACCTTGGAAGCTGCGAAATTTAATATTTATGAATACGATGAAGAGGGCAAATCAGTTGCCATTGGCAGCGCTTATGCGAGTCCTGACTTCAATCGTTTTGTTATCCTGTCAACCAGTGATAATCCTCATCCCATTGCGGAGTTAAATCGTAATGTTAATGAGAAAACATGGAGTACCACAGTGCATTATCCTGAGAAAATTGATGATCGCATGGTGCGTATTTTTGCAGGCTTTGTAATAGATTTTGAGAATAAATTCTTGGCAAGTCCTGATGAGATTGCTCAACGTAGCGATGCTGAGTAGAGGCGACTCGCCCCTGTGCAGAAAAGACTTAGTAGAGGCAGTATTTTATTCTTATAAAATCTGACCTGAACGGTATTAAGTTAAGTCTTTTTCCCTAGATCCGTCGTCCCGCGGACAAGCCGCGGGACGACGGGGTAAGGGGGGATAGTGTTACATTAAGAAACGTTTATTAATGTAATTAAAATGTTTCACTGCCATTATCAGCAACAACTCGTGTGTGTTTGCCATAAATAACCAGGATTTTTTGCTTGTTCTTTAATTTCAGATCTTCTGCTTGAACAACAGAAATAATACCGCCAGATTTTAATTTAATAACGTATTCAACACCGCGAGTTTGATTGTAGTCAGTGTCTACCATGTCACTGCTTTTTTCAGTCGTGCTTTTGCTATGCAAGTTAACAACACGTTTGGAAATAACAGTACCTGGAATAACTTTTTTTACTTCGCCGACTTCAGCTGAATCATATTCGCCAGGAGCTTGTGTTTTGCATCCTGTTAATGCCAGACCTAAAAAGACTGCTAAGACAGATTTAAGTATGAATTTATTGTTCATGGTAATAAAACTCCAGTAAGTACTTATTGATTTACGTGGCGCAGTATAACCGAGATTAGTATGATTTTTAATTACTTTTTAATAACTCACCTAATAAACTGCTAGCGCCAATTCGAAACCAAGAGCTGTTTATTTGTTTACCGGAGATTAACTCTGCTAATTGCGCGTATTGAGCTGCCTGAGCCGGTGTTTTAACTCCTCCAGAGACTTTAAAGCCCGCGCCATTACCATTGTCTTTAATAGCACTTAGCAGTGCAAATACAGCGGACAATGACGCTCCTTGAGCTATTTTACCTGTTGACGTTTTTAGAAAATCACCACCCATTTGAATGAGCTGGGCGCTGACTTCATAAATATCGCGTATTTCGGAAAAAGCACCTGTTTCCAAAATGATTTTTGAAGTGAGTTTATGATTCTTACAGACTTCAATAATCGCCTTACATTGCGTCAAGGCTTCTTGCTTTTTACCTGAAAAGTACATTGGGTAAGGGAATACGTAATCTATTTCAGTAACACCTAATGCAATGGCTTGTTTTATAGCTAATAATGAATCAGAAAGGGCGTCTTCAGCTTGAGGGAAATTAATTACAGTGGCTAACTGAATCTGATTTAACTGCTGAAACTGAGCTAAATGCTTGCTGTAGACACAAACAGCAGCAACATTATTAATTCTTGCATCCTGATTTAATTGCGCTAAAGCTTCAGTAGACGCGTGTTCATCCAATAAAGTCAGATCAATGCAATGAATTAATTGCTCCGCAGTAACTGATGTACTGCGGAGTAATTGTTCTAAAACCTCATTAAAATGGGATTCTAAAGTCACTTGAGATCTGCAATGTATTGCTTGATAAGCAAGTTCAGCTTTTTAGCTGCATTTTCTGCGGTAGCCACTACTGACTCATGATTATGAGCGGTTTGAGCAAGGCCTGTAGCAAAGTTTGTGATCATGGCAATTACAGCAACATGCATGCCGCAATGGTTCGCAACCAATACTTCAGGAACAGTTGACATGCCTACTGCATCAGCACCCCAAATCTTAAAGGCTCTGATTTCCGCAGCCGTTTCATAATGTGGGCCTAATACAGAAATATAAACGCCTTCAGGCAGTTTAATTGAGTTTTGGGCGGCAATAGCTAAAAACTTTTGACGCATTTCTTTGTCGTACGCATTATCTACGGCATAAAATCTTGAACCAAACTCATCATCGTTAGGGCCAATCAATGGATTACTTGGTTGCATGTTGATGTGATCAGAGATTAATAAGAGCTCACCAGGACCAACATCTTCTCTTAAAGAGCCTGATGCATTAGTAGCAATAAAATACTTACAGCCCAATAGCTTTAAAGTACGAACATAGGTTTTAACTGTTTCATAGTTTTCCAAACCTTCATAAGTATGCGCTCTACCTTGCAAACAAATTACGCCAACGCCATTCCAATATCCAAGAATTAAATTGCCGCCATGTCCTTGGACAGTGATTTTTGGAAATCCTGGCAAGTCTTCATAGCTAATGCGTACCGCGTCTTGTAGCTCATCGGCAAACTGGCCTAATCCAGAGCCTAAAACTACGGCAACTTCTGGTTTGAATGAAGGGTACAATTCTTTAATATAATTTGCTGCTAAATGGGGATAGCTCTGCTTTGTTGCAGTATTTGTCATACAATTATCCTAAATTAGGGTTTAAAGTCAAAATTAAAAGCTAAGGGAAGCAGCTCGTTAATGGTGATGCTGCGCAAGATTGTATCTTGATTACAGAGGTGAATCATCGTATCGGGTGTGGAAAATTCATGAATTCTTTGACGGCAGGCGCCACATGGAGAACATAGTTCATTGGTTCCAGCCAGAATTACCATACTTTTAATACGTTGTTCTCCCGCAGTAACCATAGTCGCAATTGCCGCAGATTCAGCACATAAGGTTAAACCATAGGAGCTGTTTTCAATATTGATGCCCGTATATAAATTATCTTTATCCGTGCGAATACAACTCGCAACGGTAAATTTGGAGTAGGGTGAATAAGAGTGTGTAAGCGCTTTATGCGCATTAGAAATCATCTTCGCAGTTATTGAATCCATTAATATCTCTTAATCAAAATTGAAAGCGAGAAATTATAATCCAGAACCCATGCGAAGACCATCATCAATTTGGGGTTCTTTCATTGGAGTAGTAGGATTATAAGACTCATCTAGAGCATTTACTATGCTGTCTGAAAGCGATGATGCTGAGGAAAAGAGTGCTTTGCCCTGCTGTGGTTCTGGTGAAGGTGAATTGTCGTGTGACAAAGAAGAACCTAATTCGGCACTCATTTTTGAGTGGCTTCCTGGTATTGAATCTGCTTTATGAGCTCCATAACTGGAGTTTAACCAAAATTCAAAAGATAAAAACCCAAGTCCAGTACACAATAGAAGCGAAAAAATAGTAATGGGGATGGCTACTGGTGGAAATAGAATCATCAGGGTGGCAGATACAGCAGTTATCAAGCTGATGCCTGTAGTAGTGACCGTATAAGCTAAATAAGCTTTTTGTCGTGATGTAGAAAAATCATCATCATCTTTTGGTGGGTTTTTTAATTTATGGTATTCGCCGATTGCCCAAACCACGTTTCCAAGAACAAAAAGCCAGGCAGCAGGAGGAAATAAGACAGGTAAAAAGACAGCGGCAACACTTAATGCGGTTGCAATAAAACCAATAGCAGATGAAAGAATGAATTGTTCTTTCATTTTGGCAAAACCATACCATTCATTATGATGTTGTTGGTGACCAGGACGTAAATAGTTTGATGCAAACCATAAACCGTAGCCTACAAGATAAAAGCCTAGAGAAAGGAATCTAAAAGTGCCGGCTACCAGCGCAAAAGGAACGTATTGGAGTTTAGATAGCATGAAGCCTGAAAAGAAGAAAAAACCGCTCGTCCTGTCCAATTTTCGCGCATTAACCATATATACTTTCATCCTGTTACTATAATTCTGCGTATTGTACCTTAATTGGACAGGTAAATCCAGCATCTTAAATTTATTATATGTTTTTTTGTATCAAAAGTCCTTTGCTTGGGCTGCAGAAAGTTGGCAACAACAATTTAGTGAGGTTTTTGGTCGCTTATGTACCTATGAATTGTTTTCTGTGAGTAATCTGCCTGTTGCAGCTTCAAAAAACAGGGCGAGTGAGGACTTTATTTAAGGCCCTCTTGCTAACAATCTTACGTCTTATTATGGCCTTTTCTAATAAGACACAGGCTTGTTTTTAAAAATAATCCGTACTAATAATCCTCCATCAGGATTATTCTGAGCATAAATTTCACCACCATGTAACTTAATAGCACGTGACACAATGGCTAAGCCTAAACCGTAGCCCCCGGTTTTTTTCTCTCTGGAGGTGTCAACGCGGTAGAATGGGGTGAAAATTTTTTCTAACTGATCTCCAGGAACTCCGGGACCTTTATCGCTGATGTCGATGCATATTTTCTCCTTGGCCTCATCGTAGTTAAGTGAGACCAAAACGTTTTCGGTTGTTGGCGAGTAGCGCAGGGCGTTACGGACTATATTTTCTATAGCCCGGTGAATAAGACGTTGGTCAATCAATAAATGGCAGGGCATGATTGTGCCAGCAAATACACGAGGTACTGAATCACCGCATTCGTAATTGGCATCACTAATAATACTTTGTAATAACACAGGAAGGTCAGTCATGCGCAGTTGCAGTTCAGTGGTTGATTTTTCCAAGCGTGCGAATTCCAAAACTTCACTGATTAAATCATTTAATCTGGAGCACTCCAGCTCCATGCGCCTAAATTCGGTATCCGCTAAATGATTGGTTTTATTTCGTCCTAATTCAATGGCAATTTGCAGGCGAGCCAGTGGCGAGCGTAGTTCATGTGAAATGTCTTGCAGTAGGCGTTCTTTAGAATGAACCAGTCTTTCCAGTTGCTCCGCCATACGATCAAATTCATCGCTTAATTGAGCTATCTCATCATTACGATGACCTCTTAAATGCCCCACTCGTGTATGAAGCTTTCCTGTGGCAAGTGATTTTGCAGCCATGCCAAGAGAGCGCAATGGGCGGGTAAGATACAGCGAAAGTAAATAGCAAATAAGACCACTTATGAAGGCTGCGGAGATAAGTCTTATGCTAAGCCCTGCCCAAGGAATACCTACAAAATGTGAAATCGGTTTTTCGCTGACTGCGGCAAGGCGGTAAAATTTTCCAGACGTGGATAAAATTTCATGACTGACTATTAGGTTACCTGACTTTAAAATACCTTCGCTCAGTTGGTCTTTTAAAAGATTCTCCGCAACTTTTTTAACGTTTTCTGGAGGAGCTTGGGTGCCAATAATTTCTCCAGTACTTGAGAGTAAGTACATCGACATATGACGGGAAATTCCAATTTTACCGAGCCATTTGAGTAGCGCTGCTTGTTGACCTGATTCAAAGGTAGCTACTGCTGCATTAGCGTAGCTGTCCATGAATTGTTGTTCTTGTGCGGGTAATGAAGATTTTTGTGCAATATGGCTTACAACCCAGGCTGTGGTAAATATTATGAATATCGTTGCTAACCAGAATGAAATAAAAATCTTCCAGTATAAACTACGCATTAAATAAATACCCAAAGCCCCTTACTGTTTTAACGATTGGCTCGCCCTCTGGATTATCACCCAGTTTATTTCTTAAGTTACTGATGTGTACGTCTATGCTACGGTCGTATGCTGTGTATTTTCTGCCTAAGGCGTATTCGGTAAGCTCTTCTTTTGAAAAGGCTTGTCCGGGTGATTTAATCAACATTTCTAAAATATTAAATTCAGCATTGGTGAGCTCAAGATACGTTCCATCCATAGTGACATGGCGTTTGGAGCAATCAACAACAATGTTATGTTCTTCGATGATGGGTCTTGATGCGGGGATTTTTTGTGTACGTCTTAAAATAGCGCGTAAACGAGCAACCAATTCTCGAGGGTTGCATGGTTTGGGTAAATAATCATCCGCACCAATTTCAAGCCCTACAATCCGGTCGATGTCATCGCCACGGGCAGTGAGCATTAAAATGGGGGTTTCTAAATGTTCTCTGATGGCTTTTAATACTTCAAAGCCATTCAATTTGGGCAGCATGACATCAAGAATGATGGCATCAAAAGTCTGATTTAATGCTTTTTTTACGCCACTTTCACCATCGTGCACGCAAACGGCGTGGTAGCCTTCAGGTTCTAGATATTGGGCTAATAAATCCGTAAGTTCCGTATCGTCATCTATTATTAGAATAGTACCATTCATAGTAAGCCCTGATTTAAGAGTTTTTCTCAATGCATTCTAGTAATTTAATTCTTCTTGCATCGGCGTTTATAATTTTAAATTCAAAAGAACCAATCGTAATGGTTTCACCTCGTGTAGGCAAATAACCGAAAGCATTCATTACGATACCACCAATAGTATCATAAGTCTCATCACTAAAATCAGTTTTAAGTTGCTCGTTAAATTCATCAATCGGTGTATGCGCTTTGACAATATAATGGCCGTTATCGTGTGCTTTAATGTACGCGTCTTCATCGATATCAAATTCATCTTCAATATCACCAATAATTTGCTCGATTATGTCTTCAATAGTGACAAATCCTGATACTTCGCCGTATTCATCGACCACGATTGCCATATGGTTTTTGGTGCTGCGAAATTCGCTGAGCAAGCTGTCCAAGCGTCGGCTTTCAGGAACAAAGGCAACTTGGCGGCAAATATCCAGTAAATCAAAAGACTCGCTATTCTCAGACTGATAACGTAACAAATCTTTGGCATGTAAGATGCCAATGACCTCTTCTTTATTTTCATCTGTAACGGGAAATCTGGAGTGCCCCGTTTGAGTTACAATTTTAATAATGTCGTTGTATTTATCATGGTGCTTGATGCTCACCATTTGATTTTTGGGCAGCATGATGTCGCGAACGCGCATTTTGGAGAACAGAATAGTTCCTTCTATCATCGCCAATGTATCAGAGTTAATAAGAGAGCGGATTTGAGCGTCTCTTAATAAATTAACCAGTTCTTCTTGATTTTGCGGTTCGCCTTGCAGTAATTGCTTTAAGCGTGTAAACCATGAACTACTTTCTTCCTCTTTATTCAAGTTGATAACCCTCTGTGTCATAAGGATTGGTATAACCCAATTCCGCTAACAATTTAATCTCAATTGCCTGCATAATTGAGGCTTCATCATCTTTAATATGATCATAGCCCAACAAATGCAATATTCCATGAATCAGAATTAAGGTCCAATGCGATTCTAATGTCTTACTCAATTCTTTGCTTTCAGCAAGTAAGACTTGCGGGCAAATGATGACGTCACCCAATAGTGGGCATTCTAATTGTACCTCAGGAGGAAGGTTAGAGGGAAACGCTAATACATTCGTGGGCTTATCAAATTGTCTATAAGTTTTATTTAAATAGGTTATTTCTTCAAGGGAAACAAAGCGCACGGTGAGTTCAGCGTCTTTTTTGTAATTTTTTAATACCAGTGAAGCAATGCGGGTTAGCTCTTCTTCAGTCATTGCCAATTCGTCATCTGTGGCGTTTTGAATGTCTATATAGTAGTTCATTCGTGTTTTCCTGGTGATTCAAGATCATAGCAATCAACAATTTTTGATACCAATGGGTGTCTTACCACTTCGCGGCTGGTAAATTTATGAATACTGATTTCTGGAATGTTTTCAAATAATCGGATGGCATGCGAGAGTCCGGAATGTGTACCTTTAGGAAGATCGATTTGAGTCATGTCGCCGGTAATCACTGTTTTTGAACCAAAGCCCATTCGGGTTAAAAACATTTTCATTTGCATGATGGTTGTATTTTGCGCTTCATCAAGAATGATGAAGGATTCATTTAGGGTGCGACCGCGCATGAATGCTAAAGGAAGAACTTCAATGATGTCGCTTTGAATGAGTTTTTGGGTTTCTTTAAAACCTATCATTTCATATAAGGCATCATAAATAGGTCTTAAATAAGGCAATACTTTTTCTACCAGATCGCCCGGTAAAAAACCTAGTTTTTCACCGGCTTCAACAGCTGGTCTTACAAAAATTAGTCTTTGTACTTCGCCTTTTTCAAAACATTGGATGGCTTTAGAAACAGCAAGATAAGTTTTGCCTGTTCCAGCAGGGCCCACGGCAAATGTGATATCAAATTTATCGATTGAGTCTAGGAAGGCGGCTTGTTTTTCATTTCGTGCAGAAACTACTTTACGAGTTAATTTAACGTGATGGGGCATTTCTTTGAGGTCTTCCTAGTTGAGTTTCTCTTTCAGAGAACCAAGAATAATTCAGAAGCACTATGATCTGCAAGTTTTCGCTTCATTTTAAAATATAATTGTGGCTTATAGCTTAATTCATTTACGTATCAGAATAGCCTCCAGACAGGCAATTTAAATGCCAAAAGAATCACTATTCATGCTATAATTACTTTTTTTGTTGTTGTGTATCCTTCATGATTGATCTTCATTGCCATAGTTATTTCTCGGACGGAGCTTTAAGTCCCGAGGAGTTAATACAAACAGCACAAAAGCAGGAGATTCAATGCTTGTCTCTTACCGATCATGATACGGTGGCGGGTTATACTGAATTAATGAAAGCCGCTGCGGCTACGTCTATTAAAATTATTAATGGAATTGAGCTAAGCACGCGTTGGAAAAAATACGATCTGCATATTTTAGGCTATCAAATTAAGCATGATGAAGGCATGAATACTCTGATTCAGCGCCAAGTTCAAAGCCGTGTGGAACGTGCTCAGAAAATTGGTGAGGCATTAGAATTGGTTGGTGTCATGGATGCTTATAAAAAAGCCTGTGAGCTTGCTGGACATGAACGTGCTGCACGGCCTCATTTTGCCAAGGTTTTGGTTAATGAAGGTAAGGCTCGTGATATGCAAGCTGCATTCAAACAATATTTGGTGAGAGGACGAGGTGCTTATATTCCTACGAACTGGCTAAGTGTTCATGAGGCAGTAGAAGGTATTGTAGCTGCTGGTGGCCGGGCGGTCATTGCCCATCCCTTTAAATACGGATTGACGCGATCTAAATTGCATGAGTTAATTAATGAATTTAAAGAAGCAGGTGGCGTAGGAATGGAAGTAGTTTCAGGAGAAACGACAGTGACTGAAATGAACGAACTGGCAGGAACATGCCAGCGGTTTAATTTACTGGCTTCTTCTGGATCTGATTTTCACAGTGATACTATGTCTCGCATAAAACTTGGACGCCAAAGGCAGCTACCAGTAAACTGCACGCCTATTTGGCACGATTGGAACATTTAACAGGGGACTTTATGGGTCAGTTTTTTGCGCTACATCCTGATAATCCGCAAGCTCGTTTATTAAGAAAAGCAGTCACTATTATTGAAGACGGTGGATTAATTGTTTATCCCACTGACTCAGGTTATGCATTCGGTTGCAGCTTGGGTAATAAAGCGGCACTTGAGCGGATGAGGAAATTAAGACAACTGGATAAAAATCATAATATGACTTTGGTTTGTCGTGATCTATCTCAATTAAGTACTTATGCTAAAGTGTCTAATGCTATATTTCGTTTATTAAAAGCGCGTACTCCAGGATCTTATACTTTCATTCTGAATGCAACACATGAGGTGCCGCGTTTAATGCTGCATCCCAAGAAAAAAACATTGGGACTTAGAGTCCCTGATAATCATATTACACTGGCTTTACTTGAATGCTTGGATGCTCCTTTGATGAGCAGTACCTTGATTCTTCCTGGAGCTAAGGCTCCGTTGAGTGAGCCTGAAGCCATCAGAGATCTTTTGGGAAATCAGGTTGATTTAGTAATTGATGGCGGTAATTGTGGACAAGATCCTACAACTGTAGTTGATCTTACTGGAGATTATCCAGAAATTTTAAGAGTAGGTAAGGGTGATCCCGAACCCTTTAAGTAGCTCCTAAAATGCAGGTTGGAGCCTGTATTTTCGAACTGTTTGTATAATTATAATAAAGAGGATATTGATGTCAGCATTATTTACTTCCAATAAACGAGTTGTTTCTGGAATGCGTGTCAGTGGTAGATTACATCTTGGCCATTATCATGGCGTAATTAAAAACTGGCTTAAATTACAACATCAATACGATTGTTTCTTTTTTGCTGCAGATTGGCATGGTTTAACTACTCAGTACGGTGAAACCGGTTCGATGGAAAAAAATCTGTGGGATATGGTTATTGATTGGTTGGCCTGTGGTGTTAATCCCGGATTATCACGTATATTTATTCAATCATGGGTACCTGAGCACGCAGAGTTGCACTTATTATTATCTATGATTACGCCTTTGGGTTGGTTAGAGCGTGTTCCTAGCTATAAAGATCAGCAGGAAAAATTAAAAGAAAAAGATTTGGCAACGTATGGTTTCTTGGGTTATCCCTTATTACAAAGTGCGGATGTGCTGCTGTATCACGCGGACTATGTTCCTGTTGGTGAAGATCAGGTTGCACATATTGAGCTGATTCGTGAGGTGGCGCGTCGCTTTAATCACATTTATGGTAAAGAGGCCAATTTTGAAGAATTGGCAGCTGAAGCCATAAAAAAAATGGGTAAAAAGAACAGTAAAATGTACAGTGAATTACGTCGTCAATTTCAAGAAAGTGGAATTCATGAATCGATTAAAACAGCGCAGGCTCTTTTAGAAGATCAATCTAATTTATCCATTGGTGATAAAGAGCGTTTGTTAGGTTACTTGGAAGGAAGTGGAAAGCTTATTCTGCAAGAACCGCAACCCTTGCTTTCCGTAACTTCTAAAATGCCAGGAATTGATGGGCAGAAAATGTCTAAGTCGTATCATAATACGATTATGTTACGCGATGAGCCGGCGCATGTAGAAAAGAAAGTATTAACCATGCCTACCGATCCTGCACGCGTGAAGCGTACTGATCCGGGTGAGCCTGAGAAATGTCCTGTATGGCAATTCCATAAAATTTACTCAAATGATGAAGTGAAAGATTGGGTACAAAAAGGATGTCGTTCTGCAGGAATTGGTTGTATTGATTGCAAACGACCGATTGTTGATGCCATCAATAAGGAGCTAAAACCGATACAAGAATCAATAATTGATTATGAAGCTGACTTAAGCTCTGTAAAACGTATCGTATCTGAAGGCAGTGAAGCAGCACGTGAAGTAGCATGCAAAACCATGAGTACGGTTCGTGAAGTGATGGGAATTGATTATTAATGGATATGGAATTATCAGTCCATTCTGAAGTAAAAGCCATTGTTGATGGCAAAGAGTTTACTCAGATTCCTGATGATTTATTTATTCCACCAGATGCGCTAGAGGTACTGCTGGATTCGTTCAGCGGTCCTCTGGATTTGCTTTTGTATCTTATTCGCAAGCAAAATATTGATATTCTGAATATCCCAATAGTCAGTATTACCAAACAGTACTTGCATTATATTCAGTTGATGGAATGCAGAAGGTTGGAGTTGGCCGCTGATTATTTATTGATGGCAGCAATGCTTGCTGAAATCAAATCACGGCTGCTATTGCCTGTTTCACCTCAGAGTGAGGAAGAGGAGGATGAAGATCCTCGTATGGCTTTGGTCAGGCGTTTACAGGCTTATGAAGAAATAAAGCAGGCAGCGGAATTATTGGATGCTCTGCCAAGACAAGATAGAGATTATTTTAGTGTGCAACTCACGATGCCGGAACTTGAGCTTATAAAAGTTTATCCTGATATTGAGTTAACTGATTTGATAGAGGCGATGAAGTCTTTATTGCAAAGAGAAGAACACATCAGTCACCATCAAATCTCGCGCGAAGCAATGTCCGTTCGGGAACGAATGAGTGCGATATTAGCGCAATTACAAGAGTATAGAGTGCTCGAATTTAAGCAATTATTTACTTTGGATGAAGGACGAATGGGATTAGTGGTCTCCTTCTTGGCTATACTTGAATTAGCAAGGCAATCTTTGATTGTCATTACGCAACAGGAAGCATTTTCTTCGATACATCTACAGGCTGCATAAAATGGATGAAACTGAATTAAAATATGTTATTGAAGCCTTATTGTTAAGCTCAAATGAACCTTTGTCTTTAGAAAAAATATTAAATGCTTTTGAAGAATGGCAAATGCCAGATAAAGAACAGTTAAATGCTGCAATAAATCTTTTAAAAGCAGATTACGCTTCACGATCATTTGAATTGGTTCAGGTTGCTGCAGGTTTTACAATTCAAACGAAGAAAGAGTACAGCAGCTGGATTGCGCGTTTGCAGATTGAAAAACCTGCTAAATATTCACGCGCTTTACTTGAAACTTTAGCAATAATTGCTTATAAGCAACCAGTGACTCGTGGAGATATAGAAGAATTACGTGGCGTTACGGTAAACAGTCAGGTAATGAAAGTTTTATTGGAACGCGAATGGATACGAATAGCGGGATATAAGGATGTTCCGGGCAAACCCGCTGTATATACTACAACCCGAGATTTTTTGAATTATTTTAATCTAAAAAATTTAAATGAACTCCCATCCTTACCCGAGGTATTGGAGACATTGACCTTAAACAATCCTAGGGTCGGTTGACATTTCGCTAGTTTGAGTCGAAATAAGTTGGTTTTCGAGCCCCGAAACATAGAATACATGAGTATGTAAGTATCGGAGCACAGAAAATCGGCTTATTTCGGTCACGATAGTAGAACTGTCATCAGAGCCTAATAAAGAGTGTATTACTGAATGAGTAGCGAAAGGTTACAAAAGATATTAAGCCAAGCCGGTCTGGGCTCGCGTCGTGAAATGGAACGATGGATAGAGAGCGGTTGGGTACAAGTGAATGGGCAGCCTGTGAAATTAGGCGATTCTGCGACGGGGAATGATAAAATTACTGTAAAAGGTAAGTTGATTAATAATCCTCTTAAAATAAAACAGAACACAAGGGTTTTACTCTATCATAAGCCTGTTGGCGAGATTTCAAGCCGGAATGATCCTAAATTTGAGAAGACAGTTTTTGATAACTTACCTCATTTAAAAAACGGTCGTTGGGTACAGGTAGGGCGCCTCGATTTGAATACTTCAGGCTTACTGATTTTTACTACAAACGGTGAGTTAGCCAATCAGTTGATGCATCCTAAATACGGTCTTGAGCGTGAATACGCCGTCAGGGTTCGTGGTGAGGTTACTCTTGAGATGATGCACGCATTGCAAAATGGTGTGGAACTGGAGGATGGGCCAGCTAAGTTTACACGCTTGATTTCCCGTGGTGGAGACGGTGCGAATACTTGGTATCATGTTACTTTGAATGAAGGCCGTAATCGTGAGGTTCGTCGTTTATGGGAGTCTCAAGGTCTTGAAGTAAGTCGATTAATCCGTATTCGATACGGTATGATTGGAATGCCACGATTTTTGGCAAGAGGTCAAACCTATGAGCTTACTCCTAAAGAAGTTACTGAATTTTTAGCCTCTTTGCCTCAAGGAATTTGTGGCGTAGATAAAAGCATAGATAAAGGCGCGGAATAAGGTAGCAAGGCAAAAATTGTTCTTGCCCTCTCTTAATCCTCTCCCGTGAAAAAGAACGGTCTTTTTCGCGTTTTTATTCCGCGGGAGAGGAGCTGATAGGTGTAATTGATTTCAATGAGTCTTATTTGAAATACTCGCTAACTATATGCTGGGCTGTAAAGCCGAGCATATAGGCATGAAGTCCGCCATTGAAGCAAATTCAAAGAATAGAGTTCGAAAACCCCAATAATGTTTAAGCAGTATAATTTTTTGGCTTATTAAATGGTTTAAGTGAATCTACAATCTGCTTATACAGCTCAGGCAACCACCTTGGTTGAGCAAAATTTGAAGTAGAAGGCTTACCTTGACGTAAATCGTTAGGCGAAATGATGACTTGAATATTACTTAATCCAACCCGACGTGCCAAAACAAACAACTGATCAATAGCCCGATCCCCAATAGCCAAACAGCCTACCGATAAATCCTTTCCATGAATAAAGATATTGTTCCCTAATTTACTGCGGCCATCTTGATAACCTTTTTGTTTATCAAAGTTATTAGGATAATTAATCATCATCGACAAATGCATGCTGCTAAAGGGATTAAAATTAACGAGCCTATAAACACCTTCCGGTATTTGCTTGTCGTTTTCACGTAGTTTAGGACCAAGACGGCCACTAAATCCCGTTAATGGATAGTTATGGATGTGCTTCCATTTTTGTTCTGAATTTTTTGCCCAAAGTTCTACTTTACGTTCTGATTTAAATGCAAGTAACGCTATTTCACGTGGAGGATAACTTACTTCCGCTTTTGCAAAAAAAGATTTGAGTTGGGGTTCAACGCGTAAACCATAGCGTTTAATGGCGCGATCAATTGCTTGATCCCAATTAAGTTTAGGTGCCATCGAGTAGCCATCTAAGCTTAACAGCGCAATGATAAGGATAAAAAACCGTTTCATATAAGTACTGAACTGATAAATTATAGGCATGGTATCAAATAATAATCCTAAGAACAATCAAACATCTCAGGCAAAAATTAGTATTGCCTGACCTCATAAAATAGTATTGTTACTTTTTTATCGCAGAGCCATTTTCATGCTGTGCAGATAGTGGTAAATACGTGGAAATAAATGCTGGATTTGTTGACAGTCGACCAACAGAAGCAATTAATCCATAATAATTAGGGCAGAGGTAGGTGACCGAATTATCAGGATTTACTTTATAAAATACGTATTTATAAGAGCAATAATCGGGCTTCTCAATTACGGCGACCTGCATTATAGGAGTGTCTGTTTTTTTATTTTCAATAAAGAATGCATTGATCCAAATATTAGTGATAAATAAAAGTGCGCCTACAACCATAAAGGCACTAATGAGACTGCTGGAATAGCGAGCTACACTGCTATTAATGCTTAAATGAAATAATATATAAACTAAGGACGCAAGGAGTACCAAGAGAGTGAATGTATAAATTGCGGCATGATCTATAGTAAAATAATTTCCGAAAATCTCGTTTCCAGAAAGTTGGAAATGCAGCAGTAGTGCAATAAGACAGAGCCAGAGTGAAGAAACAACATAGTGAATTGAGGGCCTCTTCATTCCAATAACTAAAAGGATTAGAGCAATCAATGGAAAAAAATATTGAATAATTAGAGCCAAAGTATACATTTCGTCTCTCTCAAGATTAAAGGATACATCTTTAAATTTTCTATAGTTATATCAGTATTTTAAATCCATAGCTAGCGGTAACTTGCTTTAAATAAAGGCATTTTGCTGTTTTTTGGGTGGAGTGCTTACCACTAAGACTTATCTACCTCATTATCCTTTATTAAAATAATATAAGGCGGTGTTGGAAAAGCGGTTTTCTTTATTAATGCATCAGGAACCTGTACTTTTCTAACCTCAAATGGGTGTTCACTTGGTAACAGAGAAGTTATTTTTTCCATTAAAGAAGATAATTGATTTTTAGTTGCAGAAGTACTTGGATGAATACTGCCAATCCATATCGGTCTGTTGGATTCTGATAGATTGTAATTAGACTCCCAAATGCGCAGCTCTAAATTTAAGTTTGATTTATTGTCGATATAAATCATCATTAAAGAGGGCGCCTTGTTATCATATAACTGGGTTAATAAGGGTAGTTTAATGCCATTGGATTGATTATTAATCCAAGTCAGCAGATTTGAAAGAAATGATTCAGTATGTAGTTCCCAACCTTTAAGTTCTAAGTTCTCATATAAAAAATCCAGATCTCCAGAGTATTGAACATTTAGCAGACTGATTCGTTTACCAATTCTGTTCAGTCGATAAATGGGTAAAATAGGCTTTTGTTGATCCCACCAGGCTTCTTCACTCAATGCAAATTCTTTGCGGTAAGGTGTGTGGTTATACGATAAAGTGTGGAAATTATAATAGGTAGATACAGACGATGCGACTAGCATTCCCAAAAATAACGAGACAATCATCAGTGTCGCATGACTTCTTTTTACATGGACTAAATGTCCTTTTCGATAGATCAGACAAAAAATCAAACTAATTGTTGCACCGGCAAAATACGCTGCCAATACGTCGGTCATCCAATAATCACCGAGGTAAATAGCGCCTAAGCCACTTAAACCAAGGACAGTAAAAACAAAAGTTCTTGAAGTACTAGTAAATAGGGAATAAATATTATTAACGTAGAATAATATAAAGCCATAAAAGGCTGTCGCAACTAATAAATGCACATTCGGGAAAGAAGAGCCTGACATAAGAACTAATAAGCCTTGCGGTCTAGGGCTGTCAATATTGTGGGTCATTAGATAAGTAAAAAAGCTGCTAAAAAGAATTAAGATACTTAGGTACACAATGGCGCTGTAATTCTTATGATGAATAAACCAAAAGCAGCAAATAATAAATAAACTGACTATAGTTGAGATTGAAGTAAGCTGAGTGCAAAAAATAAAAAAAGCTTCCAATACAATGGAATGCATGCTTTGGATAAATAAATGAACAGGCAGGTTCACTATGTTAATCCATTGAACTTGCAACGTTAAAACGGCAAGAGTAATAAAGCTGAATAAACAAAATAAAGCAATAAGTGCAAGAGAGGCAGTAGTGTAATGATTCTCCTCATTCCTAGGTGTAATTGCTTTACATAGCTTGGAGCGGCGTTTTAGTCTTAACCATAAATTATGCAAGTGCTGTTTTAAAAAATAGCTTAATTGAATTACTACCCATTTTAGTATCAAACTCAGCAACCAAATGCCAGCAAGAAGTAAGAGTATAAAGACAAATAAACGTGTTGCTGTTTCTGGTGAGAGCTCATGGCTTGCTGCTCCAATGACTATTCCAGGCATCACGTACAAAAGTGACCAACCTATAGCGGATATGACGTTCGCTATAAAGAAACGCCAATGAGACATACGTAATATGCCGGCGATGATGGGAATAATAGAGCGTAATGGGCCAATAAAACGTCCAATTAAAACACTTTTACCGCCATGCACTGCAAAAAAGTCTTTACCGTATTGCAACCAGGTTGGGTATTTTCTGAAGGGCCACATTTCGACTAGACGCTCGCTGTAAACGTAACCTATAGCGTAACTGATACTGTCGCCTGCAACCGCACCTAGGATGGCCGCTAACAAAGTGAGATCGATACGCATAATTCCTGAGCCGGCAAGTATTCCTATCGCCGTCATAGTGATACTTCCAGGAACAATACTACCAATAATAGCCAGGGACTCAGATAAAGAAATCAGAAAAGTAATGAGCAAAGCCCAGTGAGGATGTGTTTGCAACCAATTAGTAAGCGGCTGTACATAGTCTACTAACAAACTCATAGCGTCCCATTAATTAAATTGTTGTAGAAAACTTTGCGTAAACTGCTGATTGACTTCGTCTAATGTAATGTCAGGGTTAAAATGACTTATTTGCGTCATTTCCATTTTGGCAAAGCCGCAAGGATTAATTCCTGAAAATGGTTTTAAATCCATATCTACATTTAACGCGATTCCGTGATAAGTACAACCACTTTTTACTCTTAAACCAATCGAGGCAATTTTTTGCTCTTTGACATACACTCCAGGAGCGCCGCATTGAATACTACCTTCTATCTTGTAGTGCGTAAGAACAGAGAGTAAAACTTGCTCTAATTGAGATACTAAAGTTCGTATTCCTAGGTTTTTTCGGCCTATATCCATTAAAACATAAGCAACTAATTGACCGGGGCCATGGTAGGTTACCTGGCCGCCACGATCTGACTGAACAATGGGGATGGATTCTGGATTTAATACATGCTCTGGTTTCCCAGCTTGCCCTTGAGTATAAACCGGGGAATGTTCGAGAATCCAAAGTTCGTCCGGTGTTTCGGCTGTGCGACTTAGTGTAAACTCCTTCATTTGCAGCCAAACATCATTGTAATTTTGAATACCCAAATACCGTATATTCATTACAAAACCATTTTAATTTCAGGATGCTTTGTAATGTCTCTGTAAAAAGCATCCAGCATTTCTTGATTTTCAGCATATACAGTAACCGTAATCGCCAGATAATTTCCTGCTTTGCTGTGTTTAGAAGTGACTGCATCCAGCTCAATTTCAGGAAAATGAGCTGTAGCTATCGCTTTAATTTCATCAAGAAAAGCAGGTGTGTTTGTTCCCATTATTTTTATAGGAAAATGACAGGGGAACTCCATTAATGTTGTTTTAGTCATCTTTGATTCGCCTTTAAGCCCCAAACCAGCGTTTGAATGTCAAGCGGACGGAATCTTTAGCGCGAGTAAAAAAGCCACCAGACTCAACCGACTGCAACGCGTATAAAGGGCGGGTTGATACAATGTTATTATCAAATTGTACAACTAAATCACCTATCTTATCACCTTTCTTAATTGGAGCTTCTAGATAAGATGGAATTTTGGTTGAAATATTAAGACGTTGGTATTGGCCTGTTGGTATAGTGATGAACTGATCTTCAGTTAAACCAATAGAGATGTTGTCTACTTCACCTTTATAAAGTGGTAGGGAAGAAATTGATTGGCCAGACTTATATAATTGGTGTGTTTCGAAAAATCTGAAGCCGTAATTTAATAATTTTTCACTGTCATCAGCACGAGAAGAATCATTTGGCTCACCTAATACTACAGCAAGCAAACGCATGTTTTCTCTTTTGGCCGAAGACACCAGGCAAAAACCTGCTTCGTTTGTGTGACCTGTTTTTAATCCGTCAACTTGGTTATCACGCCACAGCAGACGATTTCTGTTGGGCTGGCGAATTCCATTGTAGGTAAACCATTTTTGTTTGTACCATTCATAATACTGTGGGAAGTCGACAATTAATGCACGGCCTAAAATCGCCAGGTCTTTCGCAGTGGTATATAAGTTAGGATCAGGAAGACCAGTACTGTCAGTAAAATGACTGTTTTTCATGCCCATGTTTTGCGCTTGCTGATTCATGAGGTCGGTAAATGAGTTTTCAGTTCCGCCCACGTGTTCTGCCATTGCAACACAGGCGTCGTTACCCGAGTCAACAATAATACCTTTAAGAAGGTCTTCAACAGGAACCTGTTGTCCTTCTTTGATAAACATACGCGAGCCACCAATTTTCCAGGCTTCACGGCTTACTCTTACACTGTCGGTCAGGTGAATTTGATCGTGATGCAGTGCGTTAGAGATAACGTATAAAGTCATCATCTTGGTTAAACTTGCTGGTGGTAAACGCTCTTCGCTGTTTTTCTCAGCAATGATTTTTCCGCTGTTTACGTCAATTAACATATACGCTTTAGCATTAAGAATTGGAGCTGCTGGAGTTACTAAAGGTTTGTTATTAACTGTAGGTGAAGGTCTTTCCAAATCACCTGCTGGAGTAGCCTCAGCAAATGAATGTGTTGATTGGATGAATAAAGTGATAAGAAACAAGGTTGTCAATAAAATAGACGTCGCTTTGGTCATGTTCATGCCTGGTATGGTTCAAAATGTCGGTATCTTACCACAGCATATTGCTGTCAACCATTTGGCAGAAGAAAAATATTGAATTATTTTTTACTAAATTCCTGATCCCAATCGTGATCCTTAGTAAGTGAATAAAAATAATCCTAAATGCAATAATAAAAACACCCTAAATTAAAATTAATTAATTTAAACCTTCGAAATTAATTCATATTTCTGTATATTAGCCACAAATCATTATTTCAGATTGGATATTATGAGAAAGATACTCATTGCCCTGGCGATAATATTAGTAACAGGTTGCCAAACGACGGATCAGGCTTTATCAAGGAATCAGCTTGGAGTTAATCAATCCAGCAAAAATTCAATTTATGGCCGCTATAAAAATACAACAGACAGATACACTCAAGCGCAAGATGGTGCTCCGGCACAATTGCATCAAATCAGCTTTAAAGAGCCGGTTCCTAAAAAAGAGCCAATGAGTCGTTACGGTAATCCCTCATCCTACAAAGTAAGTGGGAAAATTTATCAGGTCCTACGAAGCTCAATTCGATATAAAGCTCGAGGAATGGCATCTTGGTATGGTACAAAGTTCCACAAGCAAAGAACGTCAAGCGGTGAGGCATACGATATGTATGTCATGTCTGCTGCACACAGAACCTTACCTTTACCTACATATGTGAAAGTGACTAATTTAAATAATGGTAAATCTGCCGTAGTTAAAGTAAATGATCGTGGACCTTTCCATTCAAGTCGAATCATTGATCTATCCTATGCTGCAGCCGTAAAAATAGGTGTATATCCTAAGGGCACGGCACCAGTTGAGGTTGAGGCCGTAATGGGGCCAGCAGGAAAAGCATATTACTATCTGCAGGCAGGTGCCTTTATGACGGAAGCTTCGGCAAAGCAATTAAAACAAAAACTTGACCGATTTATAGCGTCACCTGTCTTCATTGAACACCACATGTTTCGTTATGTAGTTAAAATTGGGCCTTTTAATAATAAGTCTATTACTGATGGGTTGAAGAAAAAATTAGACAGCAAAGGTATTAAAGGTTCATTTTCTGTTTTGATTTAAGCTCCGGATGTGGGATAATCAACAGCTAATTAATGGAAACTAATAGATAAATTCACTATTTTAACTGCAAGGTGGTCGATCGATGCATGATGGCTCTGTATTTTATATGATATTCCTAATTTTTGCAGGGGCTGCATTATTATCGACATTGGTTCTTTATACCAAACAATCATTATTAGTTGCCTATATTCTGCTGGGTGCCATTCTTGGTCCTTGGGGTATAGGACTGGTTCCAGATATTTCAACTATCCAACAGGTTGGTGATATTGGAATCGTGTTTCTGCTCTTCCTGCTAGGTTTGCATTTGCAGCCACAAAATCTGATACATATGTTACGAAAGGTTACCTGGATAGCATTAATAAGCTCCATCGCTTTTGCGTTTGTCTCTTATTGTATTGGTCGTTATTTTGGTTTCACTGTGGTTGAATCAGCTGTTTTAGGTGGCTCCATGATGTTTTCAAGTACTATTATTGGCTTGAAATTATTACCTACAACTATTTTACATCACCAGCATACTGGTGAAGTGATGATAAGTGTTTTGCTGATGCAGGACGTTATTGCGATTATCGTTCTTATTTTAATTAATGGCGCTCAGCAATCAGGCGGATTTTCCTGGGATGATCTGATTTTAGTCGGTATTAATTTACCGGCCTTATGTTTGTTCGCATTCGCATTTGAGAAACACGTACTGATTCGATTATTGGCGCGTTTTGATCGCACTCAAGAATACGTCTTTTTATTATCTATTGGCTGGTGTCTTGGTTTGTCGGTGCTGGCGCAAAAAATGGGGCTCTCTGAGGACATCGGCGCTTTTGTTGCCGGTGTAGCGCTTGCTGCAAGTCCTATTTCACTTTTTATTGCGGAAAGCTTAAAACCATTAAGAGACTTTTTCCTGGTGATGTTTTTCTTTTCTGTGGGTGCTACATTTAATTTTGGTTTTGCAGGGCAGGTTATTGTTCCTGCGTTGATTTTATCTGTACTGGTATTGATAATGAAACCGGCTTTATTTTATTTTCTCCTGGCTCGTTCTGGCGAAAAGAAACTGGTTGCTAAAGAAGTAGGGTTTCGCTTAGGACAAGCTAGTGAGTTCTCATTACTTGTTGCAAGTATTGCATTAAGTACTAAACTTATTTCTGATAAAGCATCGAACCTGATTCAAGCAACAACTATTCTAACGTTTATTGTTTCATCGTACCTGGTTGTGTTGAAATACCCGACCCCAATAGCATTGTCTGATAAAATGCGTAAGGATTAAATGTAATGAAATTATTAGTCATTTTGCTTTGTTTGTTTAGTGAGCGATTTCTGGTTCATGCAGTTTCTTATCAGCGTTTTTATTGGTTTGGGGATTACTACCAACACATTAAAAAAATAGCTGAAAAAAACAGTGTGTTTGCTAATCCATGGCTGCTTTTAGTTTTAATTATTGCGCCTATTTTATTAGCTACGGCGTTTATTTATTTTTTACTGCACGGAATATTTTATGGGTTTATGGGCTTACTTTTAAGCATCGCTATATTCTTCTATTGTCTGGGCACACAGAATGTCTTTTATCCTGTGACTCAATCGGATTCCGAAACCACTTCTGAGCTTGTAGGTAATTATTTTGCTCTGGTGAATACCCAGTTATTTTCTGTTGTTTTTTGGTACATTATCGCCGGCCCAATTGGTGCTGTTGCGTACCGCTTGATTGCCTTATGTCGTTCGATTAATGAAGTAAGCGTTCATGCGAATGAGGTCACTGACATACTCGAGTGGATACCTGCACGACTTACTGTATTGCTGTTTTTATTGGTTGGGAATTTTCAGCGTGGTTTTGCTGCATTTACCAGTTTTATTATTGCCAAACCTGATTACAACAACGAAATGCTGCGTAAATGCGGTTTGTTGGCAGTACAAACTAATGATGGTGAAGAAGTGCCTATGCTTGTGGCAGAAGGCTTAGTGGAACATGCAATTGTAGTAATGCTAGTTTTTATTGCTTTATTTACTTTGATTTCTTGGCTATAAACAATAGGCTATTTTAATAAATTGCAGTAACGCTTCTCTGTATAAGCAGATAAGCGTTACTGCAATTTATGGTTTTGTGTGCCGACTAATAATAAAAATAATCTATGGGATGCTGCCATTTCGACTCAAGCGAGTAGAAATATCAACAGACCCTAGTGCGGAACTTAAAATATATGATTAATTCATTACGCATATTGTGTTGTATTTTACTGCTGGGGCTTTTGGGCTGTTCTCATAATAATGCGCTTAAAAAACAAGAAATAGCTCAATGCCAGCAGGTTTGTGTGCAGCATTTTGAGTTTTGTAAAAACAACTGCATTAATAATTGCCCTACATGTTCTCGGGCATCAACGTGCAGTTCTGTAAAAAATTTCACAAAATATGTAAATGAACAAAAAGTTCAGGGCAAAAAAGTGATGCGCGAGTTGAATTCTTACCGTGATCCACTACAATGCCGCAAAGTAACCTGTGACTGCTTGGCTGATTTATCAGTTTGCAAGCAGAGTTGTACTGGTGTAGTCAGAAAAAGATTACAGGTTGTACCTAATTGTGTTTAATCGAATGTCGGGGACAATTCATGGCAAATGAAATTAATTTAGATTTGGATCCTATTGAAACGCGTGAATGGCTGGATGCCCTACAAGCAGTATTAACTAATGATGGTACCGAACGTGGCGCGTTTCTTTTGCAACAACTTCTTAATAAGGCAAATGCTGAAGGTGTGAAGCTTGCAAGTGCAGTGAATACACCTTACAGAAATACGATAAGACCTTTTGAAGAAAAACAAATTCCACCAGATGAAGGAATGAGTAAGCGCATCAGCGCATTAATTCGCTGGAATGCGGTAGCTATGGTACTACGTGCAGGAAAATATGCTCCTGAACTTGGCGGACATATTGCTTCTTATGCTTCTTCATCTACTTTATATGAAACTGGATTTAACCATTTCTTTAAAGGACCAAACAGCGAAGGTGGCGGTGACCTGCTGTACATCCAAGGCCATTCTTCGCCTGGTATTTACGCACGTGCATTTCTTGAAGGTCGTTTGACCGAGGCGCAACTTAGTAATTTCAGACAAGAAGTTGAAGTAGATGGTTTATCTTCGTATCCACATCCGTGGCTTATGGGTGATTTTTGGCAATTTCCTACAGTATCAATGGGATTAGGTCCCTTACAAGCCATTTATCAAGCTCGATTTCTAAAGTATTTGGAAAACAGAGGCTTAATTAAAGCGACAGGCCGTAAAGTTTGGGCTTTTCTTGGTGATGGCGAGATGGATGAGCCTGAATCAATGGGCGCATTAAGTATTGCTGCACGTGAAAAATTGGATAATCTGATTTTTGTGGTGAATTGCAACTTGCAACGATTAGATGGCCCTGTGCGTGGCAACAGCAAAATTATTCAAGAGCTTGAAGGCGTATTTAAAGGCGCTGGCTGGAATGTATTGAAAGTAATTTGGGGGGGCCGTTGGGATTCTTTATTAGCACAAGATAAAGAAGGATGGCTGCAAAAACGCATGGATGAATGTGTTGATGGTGAATATCAAGCATATAAAGCCAATGATGGCACCTACGTTCGTCAACACTTTTTTAATCAATACCCAGAATTAAAGAAAATGGTTGAAAATTACTCTGATGAGGACATCTGGCGTCTAAATCGTGGCGGTCATGATTCTCAAAAAGTGTTTGCGGCCTATGCGCAAGCAATTGAAAACAAAGGTTGCCCAACTGTAATTTTAGCTAAAACTATTAAAGGCTATGGCATGGGCGCTGCTGGTGAAGGTCAGAATATTACCCATCAACAGAAAAAAATGACGTTGGATCAACTGAAATTATTTAGAGACCGTTTCAGTATTCCAGTGAGTGACGATGAAATTGCGGACATTCCATTTTATAAGCCTGCTCCAGACAGTCCTGAGATCAAATATCTTAAGAAGCAAAGAGAAGCTTTAGGTGGTTACTTGCCTTCGCGCTCTACAGATGCTGAACCATTGAAGATACCTGGCTTAGCTGATTTTGCTTCAGTAACGAAAGGCTTGGGCGAGCGTGAAATTTCAACTACGATGGCTTTCGTACGTATTCTTTCTGTACTTTTGAAAAATAAAGATATCAGCTCACGAATCGTGCCGATTGTACCTGATGAGTGCCGAACTTTTGGTATGGAAGGTTTATTCCGCCAAATTGGTATTTACTCGCCAGTTGGTCAGCTTTATACGCCTGTAGATCACGAACAAGTGATGTTCTATCGTGAAGCTAAAGACGGTCAGATTCTTGAAGAGGGTATCAACGAAGCTGGAGCGTTTTGCTCTTGGATGGCTGCAGCTACTTCGTACAGCTCCAATAAATTGGCAATGATTCCATTTTATATTTATTACTCCATGTTTGGTTTCCAACGTATTGGCGATCTGGCTTGGGCAGCTGGCGACATGCAAGCTCGTGGATTCTTATTAGGTGGTACGGCAGGGCGAACTACCCTTGCAGGTGAAGGATTACAACATCAGGATGGTCACAGTCATATTATGGCGTCAACTATCCCTAACTGCGTTTCTTACGATCCTACTTATGCATACGAATTAGCTGTGATTATTCAAAACGGTATGCAACGTATGTTCGAAAAAATGGAAAATGTTTTTTACTATATTTCAGTAATGAATGAAAATTACGTACAACCGGATATGCCAAAAGGCGTTGAAGAAGGTATTCTTAAAGGAATGTACGTATTAAAAGAAACGAAAAAGAAAGCCAAGCAACACGTTCAATTGATGGGGTGTGGCACTATTTTGCGTGAAGTCATTAAAGCGGCGCAAATGCTTGAAGAAGATTACTCAATCACTTCTGACATTTGGAGCGTTACAAGTTTCAATGAATTAAGACGCGATGGTTTGTCTGCGGAGCGTTACAATGCCTTACATCCTGAGAAAAAAGCACAGGAAAGTTATGTAACTGCTCAATTAACAGGGTCTGTTGGACCTGTTATTGCAGCTACTGATTACATGCGTTTGTATGCAGATCAAATTCGTCCTTACGTGCCTAATCGTTTCGTTACTTTAGGAACTGATGGTTACGGACGAAGTGATACTCGTGAACGTTTACGTCACTTCTTTGAAGTTGATGCGAAATTTATCGTTCTGGCTGCGTTGAATGCTTTGGTTGCTGAAGGAAGTATCGACAAATCCAAAGTTGCTGATGCGATAAAACGTTATAAAATTAACCCAGATAAATTAGATCCAGTGACTCATTAGGAAAAGTAGCCTGGGTAATGGCATCGCTTGAGCCCGGGATTTCCATATACAAAATAATAATACCCGGGTTACGGCAATGCCTGCACCCAGGCTACATTTTAAATGTAAGCTACGCTGAGGATGAATATGGCAAACGAAATTGAAGTTAAAATCCCTGATATAGGCGGCTCTGCTCAGGTTGATGTAATTGAAGTAATGGTTAAAGTCGGTGATAAAATCGAAGTAGATACACCACTTGTGACTTTGGAATCTGACAAAGCAAGTATGGAAATTCCTTCTCCAGCTGCCGGTACGGTGACGAAAATCAGTCTGAAAGTAGGCGATAAAGTTGGCGAAGGTAACCTTATTCTGATGTTGGCTGCTGATAGTATTGCAGAAGCACCTAAAGCAGAAGCCGCGGCACCTGTTGCTGCGGAGACCGAAGCACTCGTTGTTAAAGAAGAGCCCGTACAAGTTGCTGAGCCAGTAACGCCACAACCAATGCCAGTTGAGGCACCATCTTCATCGCAAATTATTGCTGCAGGTCCTTCGGTGCGACGTTTGGCACGAGAGCTTGGTGTTAACCTTGCTGAGGTGACAGGTAGTGGTCGTAAGACACGTGTTACTAAAGAAGACATACAAGCCTATGTGAAGTCACGTTTAAGTGGGCAATCTTCTGGTGGTTCCTTGGGTATTCCTGCCGGCCCCGTTATTGATTTCAGTCAGTTTGGTGAAATCGAATCAAAACCATTAAACAAAATTAAAAAGTTAACCGGGGTTAATGTTCATCGCTCTTGGATAACCATACCGCATGTAACTCAATTTGATTCTGCTGATATTACTGATATCGAAGCTTTTAGAAAATCTGAGGCGGAGCATTCAAAAGATAAGGGCTATAAACTCACTCTTTTGGCATTTGTTTGCGCGGTAATGAGCAAGGCATTGAAGGTATTCCCGCAATTTAATGCGTCTTTAGATGCAACCGGCTCTAATTTAATCTATAAAAAATACTGCAATATTGGTATCGCTGTAGAAACACCAAATGGTCTGGTAGTTCCAGTTATTAAGAATGTGGATCAATTAAGTGTTGCAGAAATTGCTCTTGAGATGAGCCGTTTGAGTACCAAAGCGCGTGAGAAAGGCTTAATGCCAGGAGATATGTCGGGTGGTTGTTTCACTGTTTCAAGCTTGGGTGGAATTGGCGGCACATCCTTTACTCCTATAGTAAATAGTCCTGAAGTCGCAATTCTTGGATTGTCTCGCTCTGAAATAAAACCTGTATATGAGAATGGTGCATTCCAGCCCAGATTAATGTTGCCGCTGTCATTATCTTATGATCATCGTGTGATCGATGGTGCAGAAGCCGCACGTTTCACTCGTTACATATGTGATTGCTTAAGTGATATAAGACGAATTTTACTTTAATAATAAATATATAGATAAGAGGCTTATCATGGCTAATAAAATAAAAGCGGATGTAGTGGTATTAGGAAGCGGACCTGGTGGATACACTGCTGCATTCAGAGCTGCAGACCTAGGTAAAAAAGTGGTTTTGGTTGAGCGTTATGATTCCTTAGGTGGTGTTTGCTTGAACGTAGGTTGCATTCCATCTAAAGCATTATTACATATTGCTAAAGTAGTTGAAGAAGCTCATGAAATGGACGCACAAGGCGTTAGCTTTGGTAAGCCTAAACTAGACAGTAAAAAAATCGTTGCCTGGAAAAACTCTGTGGTTACAAGATTGACTGGCGGTTTAAAAGCTTTATCTAAACAGCGTAAAGTAGAAGTTTTAACTGGCGAGGGAAAATTCTCTGGTACGAATCAGGTTACTGTTGTGACTAAAGACGGTCCAGTTGAAGTTGAATTTGAAAACGCAATTATTGCTGTAGGTTCTGAGTCGGTTAACTTACCGTTTATTCCTGAAGACAAGCGTATTTTCAGTTCTACAGGTGCTTTAGAACTTGCTGATATTCAAGGCAGTTTATTAGTACTTGGTGGCGGTATCATTGGTTTGGAAATGGCAACAGTTTATTCTGCTCTTGGTGTGGATGTGACTGTAGTTGAGTTTATGGATCAATTGATTCCTGGCGCTGATACGGATTTAGTTAATGTATTGCAAAAACGTATGGTCAAAAAAGGCTTAAAATTCTTGTTGAAAACTAAAGTTACCGCTGTAGAAGCTAAAAAAGATGGTATTTATGTTTCTATGGAAGGCGAGCATGGGACAGATAAGCCATTGTGCTTCCAACAAGTACTTGTATCCGTGGGCAGAAAGCCTAATGGTGGCAAGATTGATGCGGAGAAGGCTGGTGTCCAAGTTGATGAGCGTGGTTTTATCAAAGTAGATAACCAACAAAGAACGAACATATCGCATATTTTTGCTATTGGGGATGTGGTTGGTCAACCGATGTTGGCGCACAAAGCGATTCCTGAAGGTAAAGTGGCTGCAGAAGTAATTGCAGGCAAAAAACATTATTTTGATCCTAAGTGCATCGCAAGTGTTGCTTATACTGATCCAGAACTTGCTTGGACTGGTTTAACTGAAAAAGAAGCAAAAGAAAAAAATATTAATTACGAAAAAGCGACATTTCCTTGGGCAGCTAGCGGTCGTGCTTTGAGTATGGGACGTGAAGAGGGAATGACTAAATTATTATTCTGCCCTGATACGAATCGTATTTTAGGTGCTGGAATTGTTGGCGTGAATGCTGGTGATCTAATTGCTGAGACTTCTTTAGCAATTGAGATGTGCTGTGATGTGGAAGATATTGCTTTGACGATCCATCCTCACCCAACATTATCTGAGACTATTGCTCAAGCTGCAGAAGCATTTGAAGGGACGATTACTGATCTTTATATGCCTAAGAAGAAAAAATAATTGGTCTTAGCCTAAGTCGAAAGATCTCCTATCAGATGGCGTCGAGTCATATTCAGGAGCTTCTTGTCGGGCTTAGTTAATTTTGCCTGTGCTCAACGTCACCCTGAGCGCAGATCGAAGGATCTCCCATCAGATGCTACTGAGCCTCTTTCAGGAGATCCTTCGCTTCGCTCTGGATGACGACTCTTTGGAGTAGTGAATGAGCTATAACATTCGTCCTATGAATGAATCTGATATTGATGCGGTTCATGCAATTGAAACGGAAGTGCATATTGCTCCATGGAGTCGAAATATATTAAGAGATTGTGTTTTAGTTGGCTACGATTGCCGTATTATTGAAATGCAAAGAGATAACCACACATTCTTAGGTGGTTATATTATTTGCAGACACCATAATAACTGTTGTCATATTCTCAATTTTTGCATTGCAAAATCCATTCAATCTCAAGGTTATGGGCGTGCATTCTTACAATACGTTCTTGATTCTCTAATTGAACTTCGAACAATTAATCATGTGATTCTGGAAGTAAGACCAAGCAATCATAGTGCTTTACGCCTTTATGAAAGCATAGGTTTTGAGCAGACAGAAATTAAACCAGGTTATTATAAAGATAATGGTACTATTGAAGATGCTATACTTTTAAAGAAAATTCTTTGTCTAGAATGACGAACACTTTTTAGTCAATAAAATAGGTATCAACTCAATATTATATAACATAAACCAAATATAAAAAATAATTATAAAAAAAACATATTATTACTGTCTTTTTTAAAATTCTCTGCTACTATGTCAGACCAATCCAAGCAGTGCCAAAAATCCGCCTTCTGTGGATAACTTTTTAAACACCACTCAAAATCAAATAAAAAATAATTCCTTACACTACCTAAACTCCTGATGTAACAAGGACTAACATCTTATTGCTTTAAATTATCCAATCTAAACTTATCCACAAAATCTGTGGATAACACTGTGCATAGACCTGTGAATTAACTGAAAAATCAGTCAATTTTATTTGTGACCACATTTTGACCAAGCCTAATTAGAAGCTGATCGCTACGTTCTTATTTTAAAACGGGAGTTAACTTAATCAAGGCTGACTGTTTGGCACAATAGTTTGTATTTAAAGAATTCATAATACGCTGTTTATGCTAATTTTAAGTTACACGCAATATGCTTGGCAGTAAATGGCTTTTAAGTGAACACAGTGAGCCGAGACTACCTAATTGCCATGACAAAAGCAAAGCACCTGTGATATTCTCTAACACTTTTTATTACCTGATTAAAAGACCCACCTACCGAGAATAATTTCATGAGAAGATTTAAAAAAAGACCTGATCCAACGCCTCACACGACTCAAATTGACAATTTAAGCCATGATGGAAAAGGTGTAGCACGTATAAATGGTAAAGCGACTTTCATTCAAGGAGCCTTGCCAGGAGAAACAGTTGAATTCCAGTACACCAGTATAAAAAAAGATTTTGATGAGGGCCGCATTTTATCTGTTATCGAAGCGTCGCCTTTACGAGTGGAGCCCAAATGCCCTCATTATCAAATGTGTGGCGGCTGCTCCATGCAACATATGAGTGAAGAAGAACAAATTCATTTTAAGCAAGATCAGCTCATGGATTTACTCAACCGTTACGGTCGCACAGAGCCTCAAGAAATTTTACCGCCATTAAATGCCAAGCATTGGAATTACAGAAATAAAGCGCGTTTAAGTGTACGTTACGTTGAGAAAAAACAATCGGCTATGGTTGGGTTCAGGGAACGTAATAATCCACGCTACATCACTGAAATTTCGCAATGCCCTGTATTAAATGCCAAACTTGATGCGGATATTATTCATTTAAGACAATTGATTGATTCTCTGGAAGACAAACAGAGTATTGCTCAAATTGAAGTTGCTGCTGGCGATCACGAAATTGCACTTATTTTTCGTAATCTATCGCCATTAAATGCGGATGATGAATTAAAAATTCAGCAGTTTGCAGAACAGCATGAATACAAAATATTTCTTCAGCCAGGTGGTCCTGATAGCGTGTATTGTTTTTACCCGCCTAATTCCAGCGAGTATTTAACGTATGAATTACCGGATTATCAAATAATTTTTTCGTTTCATCCAACCGACTTTACTCAGGTCAATTCTGAGTTAAACCGTTCGATGGTCGCACTTGCCATACAGCTTATGGACTTAAAAAGTACAGATACCGTGCTAGACTTATTCTGTGGCCTTGGGAATTTCTCATTACCGATGGCTAAGTTTTGTGCGAAAGTTTTAGGTATCGAAGGCAGTAAGACAATGGTCGAGCGAGCTTATATGAATGCCAAAGCAAATAATCTGACTAATGTAGATTTTTATGCGGCAAATTTAGATGATGTAAATGAAGTGCAAAAGTTGGTTCAACAACCTTGTAACAAGGTATTAATTGATCCTCCGCGCTCGGGTGCACTTGAAATTGTAAAACAAATTGATATTCTTAATCCCGAACGTATTGTCTATGTATCATGTAATCCCGTAACATTAGCTAGAGATACTGATATTTTAGTTAATCAAAAAGGGTATGTTTTAATTAAAGCCGGTGTAATGGATATGTTCCCTCATACAGCGCATGTTGAATCCATAGCCTTATTTGAAAAAGGATAAACTAATGGTTAGAGTAAAAGATACCGTCCCTTTAGCTGCCGATGGCAATATTGATGTCGATTTATGGCTGCATCAGCTTGGCGCAAAAGGCTATCTGGACAATCTTGAGCTTATCCGAAATGCGTGTACTTTAAGCCAGCTTGCAGGACAAGAGCATGCTACAGAAACAGGGCAATCTTGTTTGCAGCAAGGCTTGGCTATGGCTGATCTGTTAGCTGATCTTGAAGTGGATCAGGAAACATTGGCCGCCGCAATTATTTTTGAAAACGTGCATTATGCTGATTTATCCCTTGATGATGTGGAAGAGCAATTAGGTCCTAATATTGCGAAACTGGTCAAAGGGATTGAGCGCATGAGCGCGATGCACAATTTTCAATCTTTAAATAAATACCCACATAACAAGCAACAAATCGACAATATTCGCAAAATGTTATTGGCGATGGTTGATGACGTGCGTGTGGTTTTAATTAAGCTGGCCGAACGTTTATGTATTTTAAGAGCAACCGCCCATTTATCTGAAAGTTTGCGTAAGCAACTTGCAACAGAGGCGATGGAAATTTATGCTCCATTGGCTAATCGTTTGGGAATCGGGGCGATTAAATGGGAAATGGAGGATCTGGCTTTTCGTCTTTTACATCCAGAAGAATATAAAGAAATCGCTAAAGGGTTGAAAACAAAACGCTTGGAACGAGACAGCTTCGTTAATGGTATTGTGGAGCAATTAAACGAGCAAATCAGAGCCAGTGGCGTCGAGCATTTTGCTGTATACGGACGCTCAAAGCATATTCACAGTATTTATAAAAAAATGAAGCGCAAGAATGTGGCTCTTGATGAAATATACGATGCTACCGCAGTGCGTGTTTTAATGAGCACTGAAGCCCAATGTTATGAAGTATTAGGCATGGTGCATACTTTATGGAAACAGATTCCAATCGAGTTTGATGATTATATTTCTAATCCTAAACCCAATGGCTATCAATCCTTGCATACGGCAGTAGAAGGTCCCGAAGGGCGTGTATTTGAAGTGCAAATTCGAACCTTTCATATGCATGATTTGGCTGAAATGGGTGTTGCCGCACATTGGAAATATAAAGAAGGTGCTGTAACTCAGAAAGAAAGTCATGAGCGTAAAATTGAATGGCTACGCGATGTATTGGCTTGGCATCAAGAAATGGCGAGCAATAAAGGCGTACCAGAAAGCACTACCTCCGAATTTCTTGAGGACCGGGTCTATGTGTTTACACCTGATGGCGATGTGTTGGATTTAGCGCACGGCGTAACGCCTTTAGATTTTGCTTATCATGTTCATAGCGATTTAGGGCATCGTTGCCGCGGCGCAAAAATTAATGGTCATATCGTGCCATTGACCTATCAATTAAAAACCGGCGACCGAGTTGAAATTTTAGCTGGGAAAGAAATCAAACCTTCACGCGATTGGATTAATCCGCATTTAAATTATTTAAAAACATCTCGTGCTAAAGCCAAAGTCCTGCATTGGTTTAAAATGCAGGATTACGACCGAAATATTCATGAAGGGCGTGAGCTTTTAGATAAGGAATTAAAATCTTTAGGGATTAAGTCTGAGAAACTTAATGAGGTTTATACCGCCTTCCATTTTAAAAAATTGGATGACTTGTATGCAAATCTTGGTCGCGGCGATATTAAATTAGGACAAATTGTTAATAAGCTTGCGCCGCCAGCCACTTCTGAAGTTAATCTTGAAAAATTTGTAAAACATCAAGCAAAACCTGAAGTAACAGGTAGTGATTTGTGCATTGAGGGTGTTGGAAACTTATTAACTTTTATGGCACGCTGCTGTCAGCCGGTGCCTGGAGATGATGTTATTGGTTACATTACGGTTGGACGAGGTGTATCCGTGCATCGACGTGATTGTCCTAATATTATTCATGCCAGTGAGCGGCAAAAACAACGCTTTTTACAAGTAAGCTGGGGGACATCGACTCGTGAAAATTACGTTGTGGACATTTTAATTAAGGCATTTAATCGTCATGACTTACTAAAAGATGTGACTTCTTTGCTGGCAAATGAAAAAGCCCATGTTTATGCCTTGCAAACACAAAGTAACAAAAATGAAAATATGACTTATATTACATTAACAGTAGATGTTGATGGTTTAAGTAGCTTATCGCGGCTGTTAGCAAAAATAGTGCAAATTCCGAATGTCTTGGAAGCCAGACGACAACTTTAGGCTATACTAATAACATTCCGTTGTCCCGCGACTTGGACGATGAACTTTTCTTAACTTAATGACCGCGGAGCGTAACCTGGGCTCCCCCTTTTTTACCTGAAATTAACGTTAAATTACAAAGAACTCATTCAAGGACGAACGAAATGAATAAAATAGAACCTACTGCACATTGGGCAGAGGTAAATGGCATCAAACTGTACTATCAAATTGCCGGAAGTGGCAGTCCTGTAGTGTTATTACATGGATACACACAAACAGGGCATATGTGGTTACCTATTGTTGCTGAATTAGCACAGAATCATACAGTTATTATTCCTGATTTACGTGGTGCAGGCGCTTCTGAAAAAGCGTTAACGGGCTATGATAAGAAAACGATGGCGCAAGACATTCATGTTTTGATTCGTTCCCTGGGGTTTGAGCATTGTGCTGTTGCTGGCCATGATATTGGCTTAATGGTCGCTTATGCTTATGCAGCTCAATTTCCTAATGAAACAACTCGTCTTATCTTAATGGATGCTTTTCTTCCTGGAATTGGTGATTGGAAAAACGTCTGGCTAATGAGGGATCTCTGGCATTTTCATTTTTACGGAGAAACGCCTTTAGCACTGGTTAAAGATCGTGAGCGTATTTATTTTGAGCATTTCTGGAATGATTTTGCAGCTAATCCTCAACAATCTGTTCCTGAAGGTGACCGACAAATTTATACGGTTGCCTATGCACAATCTGGTGGAATGCGAGCAGGTTTTGAATATTTTAAAAATTTTGAACAAGATGCGAAGGATTTTGCGGAGTTTTCGAAAAAACCATTGGAAATGCCTGTGCTCATTTTGACTGGAGAAATGGCCTCAGGTACTTTTTTAATTGAACAGGCTCATTTGGTCGCTAATCAAGTACAAGGCAAAATTATTAAAGGATCAGGGCATTGGTTGATGGAAGAGGCTCCTAACCAAGTGATTCCTGATATCATTGAATTTTTTAATCAAGGCTAAGAAATGAGTGAGTTATTTACTAAGCCACAATGGTCTGATTCGAACGATTTCCCTGGGTTTTCACCTAAACCAGTGCATCAAAAAATCAAAACGCGTAATGCTTCATTAGGAGAAGGGCTGACTTTGAAACGCGCTTTACCTGGTCGAGAGCGGCGCATGATTGGAGCTTGGTGTTTTCTCGATCATTTCGGTCCTATGGATTTGAAAAAAAGTAATGGTCTTAATGTAGCACCACACCCTCACATAGGCTTACAAACGTTTACCTGGACTTTAAACGGCGAAATTTTGCATCGTGATAGTCTGGGTTCAAAGCAAGTGATTCAGCCAGGTCAGGTGAACTTAATGACAGCAGGTCGTGGGATTTCTCATTCGGAAGAGTCCTTGCCAGACAGTGTGTTGCATGGATTGCAATTGTGGATAGCCTTACCTGATGCGGTCAGACATATAGAACCTGAGTTTATTCATTATGCTGAAACTCCTTCTTTGCATTATGAACAGGTGCATATAAATGTAGTGGCTGGAACCTTTCTTGATGTGCAGGCGCCAACTAAGGTGTATTCGCCGCTAATGGGGATACAACTTGAAGCACAAGAGGATACGACAGTAACTTTACCTTTAAACCCTACTTTTGAATACGGACTTTTACCAATCAATGGCCGTATGGATGTGGAAGGTGAGTCCATTGATAACGACACCCTAATGTATTTAGGTTGTGGACGAGCGGAGCTTACGATGCATCTTTGTAAAGGCACGCGTGCTTTTATGATTGGTGGTGAGCCTTTTGCAGAAGAGATACTGATGTGGTGGAATTTTGTTGCGCGAACGAAGCAGGAACTTATTGAAGCCACTAATGCTTGGAATGAACACAGTGATTTTGGCGTGGTTAAAGGCTATTCAGGTGCGCCTTATGTGGCGCCCGAAATGCCTTAACCTGTTTGGTTTATGGAAAAATAAAACCTGCAATTACCGCACGATGTTCGCCTAGTAAAACGTTATAAGTTCTGCACGCAGCGCCTATCGACATGCATTCAATACCAATTTGATGTTGTGACAGCTCGCTGATAATTGACATGGGTGGAAATGTTCCTGCTTGTCCATGACCAATGATAATCACTTCCGGTTTGAGCTGCATTAAACGCTGTAAATAAGCCTCATCCATCTCCTGAATATTTTTTATTGTTACATCAGTGATGATTTCTTGTTGAGAAACAATTAAACTGCGTTCATAAATAATGGAATTAATCTGAACCTTATTATCAGTATAGGCTTGCACCGCATGTTGTTCTGTTGCTTCTAAATTGATATGCATGGTTTTGGTAATTTCATTGAGTTATCGTGCTATCAGTATACTACAAGGGTCTCAATTATGAATCAATTTCCACGCATCAAACGGTTACCACCTTATGTTTTTAATACCTTATCCCAACTAAAAACAGAGGCACGAGCGCGTGGAGAGGATATTATTGATTTTGGAATGGGCAACCCTGATCAGCCAACGCCACCTCATATTGTTAATAAGCTGATTGAAACAGTACAAAGACCAGATACGCATCGTTATTCTATGTCTAAAGGTATTCCTCGACTAAGACGTGCTATGGCTTCTTGGTATCAGCGTAATTATGACGTGCATTTGAATAGTGAAACACAAATTCTTGCAACGATTGGTTCTAAAGAAGGTCTGGCCCATTTGGCCTTAGCTATTAGTGGACCTGGCGATACGATTTTGGTTCCTGATCCCGCTTATCCTATTCATACTTACGGTTTTATTATTGCTGGAGCGAACGTAAAACAAATTCCTCTTATTGATGAAGTACAGTTTTTAGGTGCAGTGGAAGAGGCGATTAATCAAACTTGGCCAAAGCCTAAAGCTTTAGTCATCAATTTCCCGGCGAATCCAAGTACGCATTGTGTTGATTATGATTTCTTTGAAAAAATAGTGGATCTGGCAAAAAAACACGGTATCTGGATTATCCATGACATTGCTTACGCCGACATCGTTTTTGATGGCTATAAAGCACCTTCTATATTACAGGTTCCAGGTGCTACGGACATTGCTATTGAAACTTATTCCCTATCCAAGTCGTATAACATGCCAGGCTGGCGTGTTGGTTTTGCTTGCGGTAATGTAGAGTTAGTTGCTGCGTTAACACGCATCAAATCCTATTTGGATTATGGAACCTTTACTCCAATTCAGGTCGCGGCTATTGCTGCATTGGAAGGTTCAGATGACTGCGTCCATGAAATCAGAGCGCTTTATGAAAAACGCCGCAATATTCTTTGTGATGGCTTAAATGAATTAGGTTGGGAAGTAACACGGCCTAAAGCGACCATGTTTGTTTGGGCGCCTATTCCTCCTAAATATTTATCTATGGGCTCGTTGGAGTTTTGTAAATACTTACTTAAAGAAGCCCATGTTGCTGTATCACCTGGTATTGGTTTTGGTCAGCAGGGCGATGCCTATGTCCGCTTTGGTCTGATTGAAAATAAAGATCGTATGCGTCAGGCTTTAAGAAATATAAAAGCAATGTTTCGAAGAGATGGTTTAATTAAGGTTGTAGAAAATGTATCTGATTGTTGATGCAGACTGCGCTGCGGTGCCAGAGAACGTAAAACCTTTGGCATCGGAAGGATTGGCTTTACTTAATCTTTTATCGTGTTTGAATTACGATGTGGCCAATCCTCCTTTAGCTGATTTGTTACGGCAATCTCATCAGCTTGAAGGGGATTGGCTTATTTTAAGCCCGATTCACTGGCAAGCCTCGCATAATGATGCGGTGATTGTTGCTGCAGGTAATGAGTTACAAGTTCAGGAATCTGATGCTCGATTATGTTTTGACTCTCTGGTGGATTATCTTGCCATTGATGGCATGACGTTGCACTATCATGATGCGGAAACCTGGCTGCTTTGTGATAAAAAGAATCATCCTTTAAATGCCAAACCCGTTTATCAATTACTCAATAAATCGTTGATGCCTGAATTATCACAGTTAGGTTCGAGTTTGTTTTGGCAGAAATTGGTTACTGAAAGCCAAATGCTTTTTGCATCAAGAGCCAGTCAAAGCGTAATAAATGGTGTATGGCCTTGGGGAGCAGCGTCTCTTTCTGATAAAAAAACAGTTAAGATTTGCGCGGATGAGTTCTTTTTCCCTATAGCAGAATTATGCAGTATGCAAGTGATCTTATATTCGCCCTCTGTACGCTTGAAAGAACAGCAAATCTTGCTCGTATCCGATTTGTCTGTGCTCAGCGCGCTGCATCAAGAAGAATTAAAAAAAATAGAAGTACACTGGTATTGGAATAATATCGCTTACACCAGTGGCAGCAACAACTGGTTTACTCGTCTGTGGAGAACATTCATTCATGCTAATTAAACAGCGCCCCAAACCTGCGCACTCATTAAATTTACCTAATACACCGGATGTATTAAAACGAATCTATGCAACACGCGGAATTACAGATGCTTCTCAATTAGATAAACAGTTACAGACTTTATTGCCCTTTAATTTACTAAAAGGCATTGATGCGGCTTGCGTAAGACTGGAAACCGCATTGCGAGGGCAGCAACGTATTTTAATCATTGGTGATTTTGATGCCGATGGCGCGACATCAACAGCGCTTGCCATTACGGCCTTACGCGCTATGGGTGCAAAATTTATAGACTATTTAGTCCCCAATCGTTTTGAATTCGGTTACGGACTAACACCTCAAATCGTTGAGGTAGCGAGTAAATGGAAACCTAATCTGATTATTACAGTTGATAATGGAATTGCCAGTTTTGATGGGGTTGAAAAGGCACACGAACTAGGAATTGATGTGTTGATTACCGACCATCATTTACCTGCTGAGACGGTTCCTAATGCCTGTGCGATTGTGAATCCCAATCAGCAAGGCTGCGAATTTCCCAGTAAATCCATTGCTGGAGTGGGCGTTATTTTTTATGTCATGTTAGCTTTACGTCGTCATCTGAGTAATGCCCATTGGTTTAGTGAGCAGAATATTCCTGAACCTAATATGGCAAGTTTTCTGGATTTAGTCGCTTTAGGCACGGTTGCGGATGTAGTTGGACTAGATCAAAACAATAGAATTATGGTGAATCAAGGCATGGCCAGAATACGCCAGGGACATTGTCGTGATGGGATTAAAGCGCTGATCGAAGTAGCAGGGCGTGAGTGTTCCAGATTAAGAGAGTCTGATTTGGGTTTTGCTATTGCGCCCAGATTAAATGCTGCCGGTCGCTTGGATGATATGGCTTTAGGTATTGAATGCTTAATTACCACTGATCTGCAACAAGCCAGAAATTATTGCCAACAATTAGATGAGCTGAATCAAGAACGAAAGCAAATTGAATCTGAGATGAAAGAGCAGGCCATGCTTGCTTTGGATAAACTCTCTATAGGTACTGATTACAATACGAAACAATTACCTATCGCCTTATGTCTTTTTGATAAAACCTGGCATCAGGGTGTGATTGGGATTCTCGCGGGGCGCATTAAAGAGCGTCATCATCGCCCGGTCATTGCTTTTGCAGCGGTTGATGGTGATGAGTTAAAAGGTTCCGCACGTTCTGTGCCGGATTTAAATATCCGAGATGTATTGGCTGAAATTGATAAAAAAAATCCAGGTCTTATTACCAAGTTTGGTGGCCATGCTATGGCTGCGGGATTAAGTATGCCGCTTAAATCTTTAACTGCATTTCGTGAGGCGCTCGTTGCTGAAGTAAATAAGCATCTGGATGTCTCTCAATGTGAAGGCGAGCTGCTGACAGATGGTCCACTGCAAGCAGGCGAGTTTAGTCTTGATACAGCGCAATTAATTCATCAAGCAGGGCCTTGGGGACAGCAATTTGCAGAACCTGTGTTTGATAATGTCTTTGAAGTATTAGATCAACGCCTGGTGGGTAAGAATCATTTGAAGATGACCTTGGTTTCAGACGGTCAACAAGTGGATGCAATTGCTTTTAATGTGGATTTAAATTGCTGGCCCAACCACAGAGCAAGATATGTGCACGCGGCTTATAAACTGGATATTAATTTTTTTCAGGGAAGAACGCGTTTGCAGTTATTAATCCAGGCGATGAGTGTCTCGAATCAATAATGATTTATTTTCCTTCTCCCGTTTGGGCTTAGCTTGACGCCTATGCCCACTTGTGGGAGAAGGGATAAACTGGCAAAGTTATTTTTAATTATTCGGGTAGGGCACTTAATTAGCGTTTTACAGCATCTTGCCTTGCACTTATAAACTCATCAAACAGATGGGGTAACGCTTCATATCTTATAGGTTTTGTAATCAATTCATTCATGCCCGCCTGCAATGATTCAGGCTTTGCTGATTCAAGTGCATGGGCTGTTAATCCCACAATTGTTACTGGTTTTTTTTGTGCTTCCTGTTCGTATATGCGAATCCTGCGGGTGAGTTCATTTCCAGAAATTCCTGGAAGACCTAAATCTGTAATTACTATATCAATATTATTTGTAGTGAATAATTCAAAAGCACGTTCACCTGATATTGCAGAAACATACTGGCCACCGAATTTTTTAATCATGGATTCAACTAGTTTTAATGCAATAGCATTGTCTTCAACCAGTAAAAACAAAGGGGATTTGTTGTTGGTATTTGTCTGTTTTATTTCGGAAGTATTAAAGGTATTTTTTAATGACTCATGATGATACGATAAAGGCGGGCTTTGTTGTTTTAATGTTATTTTATTTGTGTCTATTAACACAGGTAACTCCACTGTAAATGTTGTTCCGTTTCCAGGGCTGCTTTCAAGGCTTACTTTCCCTTTCAATATTTCCGTATATTTCTGAACGATATGTAGACCAATTCCGTATCCCGTGAATACTCCTTTATAAGACGGGTTGGCGCGAAAAAAGCGATCGAATATTTGGGCTTGAGATTCTTTATCAATCCCAATGCCTGTATCTTCAATAAATACTTTAAGTAAGGCTGAGTTATTTTCATGATGCAGCATTTGTGCTCTAATTTTTACCGCGCCTTGCTCCGTAAATTTTATAGCGTTACTTAAAAGGTTTAAAATAATGCGGTGCAGTTTTGTTTGATCGGTAATAACATATTGAGGAACAGATTCATCAATTTGGATGTGTAAATCAAGATTTTTTAATTGGATAGTGGGGCGCTCTAACTCACCAATACTTTGAATAACCTGATAAATATCAAAAGATCCTATATTCAAAGTATTCTCGTTGTCCTTACCGGTAGACACGATATCCAAAACATTATTTAATAAACTCAAGAGCTGCTCACCACTGATATTGACCATTTGAGCGTATTCTTTTCCTTGGTCGGTGTGTGCTTCTTGTTCTAATATACTTGCCAGACCAATAATCCCGATAATTGGAGTGCGGATGTCGTGGCTGATATTTTGAATGAACTCATCTTTGGCTTTATTCGCTAGCTCGGCGGATTTTTTGGCAACCAGCAGTTCCAGTTCAATTTGTTTTTGTTTGGTTATATTGGTGAGAATACCCAATATTCCAATAATCTCATTTTTTCTATTTTTTAGAGGAACCTTTTGCGATAAAAAGGTCAGGGATTCGTTATTATAGAGCATGGATTCTTCAGAGACATAGGCTTGGCCCGTGCTTCTAATCGTTTGGTGCAGTTGTTTTAATCCTTCTGCCCGATCACTCCAGGGCATATCAAAATTTGTTTTACCAATGATGTCTTTTTTCTCACAGTTTAAATTTTTTGCATGATAATCATTGCAACCTAAATACACACCCTCATTATTTAGCCAAAAAACATGGTTTGGAATATGCGCTAGAATATTTTCATAACATTGCACTTTCTCTTCCAGATTGTGGATTAATTCCGCTTGTTTTTTTATTTGTACTAATAAGGGTTGTGAATGAGTATTTAAGTAAATTGTTTCTTCGTGGGTATTAGGATTTTGTGTTTTGGAAATGGGTTCCACGGATTTATTAGGAGAAAAATCCAGGTTTTTGAATTGAAAATGGTTGCTACATTCATCAAATGCTGCATCTACTGCAAGGGAGTTGGTTACTGATAAAAGATAAGACTTAATAATAAATTTTAAATAATTGAAGACAGTTTCTGGTAGGTAAAAAGCAAGATTATACATGGCCAAGTATTCACTGACGCTTTTTTGCATGTCTTGAGGAGCTATCGAAATTTGAGTTAGTGAATCAATAATAAATTGGGTTTCAAACATTATTTCTTTTAATGACACGATGAACTCAAAATCTAAGGACAACTCCATTAAGAGCGTTGTGCGAATAGAGCCGGTGTTGTCATTATGGGATGTATCAAATTGCATTAAGGTTTTATTTAAAAAACTGGATAGGGCGTTATGCAACATTAAAAAAAGATTAGTCAATGTGTCTTTGGCTGCAAGCATTTGCTTTGAAGTAAAGGCAGAAGAAAATAAGGACGTACTTGCTATAAGTTGAGCGTTTAAAGTTGCGCAAGATGGGGGCTTTATTTTATATACTGAATAATCCATCAATTCAATTCCTTTGTAATAACTGGATAATATCCCTAATCCGGATGTCCTGAGTGTATTGTGCGCAATGAGGCTATTGTAGCAGCATGTCAGTTGATTTCAAACCTAATTTAGCACTATTCAATATATTTAGGAGCAAACAGCTTTAAAAATATAAGGTTAATTTTATAAAATTTGATCCTTCGGCTACGCTTAGGAGGCAAGTTCAGTAACAAAAGCCAGGCCAAGTTTAGTAAAATTAACCATATGTTCTAAATTAATAATCTCAAGCCTATCTTCTGATGAATGCAGATAAGGATTATCATCATCTAATGTAGTAGCTGATGGATAACAGGCACTAAAGCCTGCGGCGGACCAATTCGCATGATCGCTGCACGCATAGCCGCATTCCGTATAGCCAACAGGAACTTGAACGTACTGTTTCAATAAGTCAGCAGTAAATTGCACGAGTTTGTTATCAACGTAATCAGTTAACAACCAAATGGTTTTATCTTTGGGATTGGCGCGGAAGCCTGCTTGATCCAATTGCATTACCGCTTTTACAGGGATTTTTTTATCTAAAAAGGATTGAACTACATAACTGGAGCCGACTAAACCTTGTTCTTCTGCTGCATAGGCAATGATATAAATCGGTCGGTTAAAGCGGAGTTCAGAAGACAATAACACACGAGCTACTTCCAGGCTGACTGCAATTCCACTGGCATCATCATCGGCGCCGGGCATATTTCCGCTTAGGGTATCAATGTGTGCACCAAGAACCAGCGCGTCGCCAGTTTTGTCTTTGCCAATTACGGTCACCACAGACGGTTGCTTGAACCGTGTACCTGTTTCAACAAAGTAACTAGCAACATCTTGACGCTTGTATTCACGAGCCATTGCATCAAAATGATCTTTATACCAATGAGCCGCTGTAATCCCAAGCTGTGTTTTTGCTGAGCGATTAGTGTAGCTGGTCAGATGCTGGCTTGTTTGCCAAATGCTGTTTGGGTTAATGGCCTGGAATAATTGTTTTACTTCCGACTCATGATTCATGGTAAATGCAGTGAGTGAGGAATGTGTGTGGTTTTCTGTTAATTGTTTTAATAATTTTTGCGGAGGTGTTGTTGTCTTATGAGAATCCAAATTCAGAAACTTACCACAAGCGGCTCTGTTTTTGTGTAATGTAAGTAGCATTTCATTATCTAAAGTAGTTTCTATCAGGCTGAATTTTTCTGATTGAGCAAGTACATTCGCTTTATCTTTAAGTTCTTTGAGCATGCAATTGGAGACAATAAGTCGGTCTTCAAATGAGCTTGCTTGGACTCCAACCGAACCAAGTAAAAATAAAATACAAAATCCATATTTAAGCGACATACGCTACTCCATTTTTTAAATTGCTCATACTATATAACGGGCAAGGGGGCTTGGTAAATAAATTGCTATTCGGCTTGTTGAAAAACATGCTTTTCAAAGTCTACAAAATCTTTTCTAAAACCTAATAATTCTGTTGCGATAAAATCAGAATTATTAGGTGTTTTAGATGAATATCAAGGTACGTATTAATTCGTCATTATTCGAGTACAACGAACATTCTCTAGATTATTTTTACCTGAAACACATTGATCGCCACCACATGTGGAGCTATCAAACGCTTCGAACCAGGCAAAAGGTGCTGGATCCACTGTCAGCTCAGTAGAACTCCAAAAAAAGCCAGTAAGAGCGCCAATGTTATTGTTATCTACTAAGTTAGATTTCATATTTTGCAGCAAGGGGGCTGCTTGAGTACCACACAACGATCCTGTATTGCTTGTATCATAACCCATTTCGCAAATAGCAGGTAAATACCAGTCCGAATAATTACCAATCTTTGCCTTACATAGTCCCGCTGCATAAGTATTAAGAGGCAGAGCTGGCGGATTAGTGTTTGTTAATCGATTAATAATACGAAGAGTATTACAAGCACCATCGGCATTCCCTTTGCATGAATTAGGGCCAGCAGTAGACTGTTCGCCAATTCCTTCAACAGTTATAACTTCCGGTCCCCAATAAATTGAATTTGATTGATTTTGTAGTGCTACTACCTTACCAGCAATACTACCTGTGTTTGGAGTAGTATCATTAATAGCAAATACATAACCTGATTGATAAACACTTCCATAAGTTAAAATTGCTAGTGTTGATGTGACTGTATTGGTATTGCTTCCAGCTGCCTGAAGGGAAATTGCTGTTGGATTTAGATCACCAGGAGCAGCAGTGGGGAGAGCACTTGGAGTAATCGTTAATATACACTTACCTGTTGGCAATATGGTGCCGCAATAAGCTGGCGTTATGGTGGTTCCTACAGGTAATGAAGATGACAGTTGGTACGTAACATTTTGTGCAGGGCTCTGACCAATATTAGTTAGGGTAATTTGTCGCGGTTTTCCTGTAAGCGCAGCATTTAGCCCGGTATTATTCACACTCAAAGTGAGCGAGGATACACTTGCCTTAATTTCAGCATTAGTAATACTTATATTTAGACTATTTTTTTGGCTAGGCTGTGAACATAAAAACAGATCAGGATTATTATTTCCAGGTCCTTGTGTTTTACATACTTGAGGGCCGTTACGTACCCCGCCACGTGCTAGTTGAGATCCATTAAAACTAAGTGTTAGCAAACAGTGCTGATTGGGCGCAAGTGTAAATGGATTGGAGCAAAAACCTGCACCTATGGTTTGATGGGTCATGCCAGTGATGGGCACTACGGTGAGTGTACGTGTTAGTTTTGTTTTGTTCGTTACTTGATATTGGACCGTAGCTGAACTAGTTACCGGCAATAAAATAGTGGTAGCGGTAGTGTTAGTGGGCTCAATGCTGAATTTAGGTTGAGCCTCAGCATAAATCGAGCTATAGAAAAAAAATGTAATTACAGCAAGTCCTATTTGTTTCATTGCAGAGGGGGTAATCATCTGTATATCCTTATATTCATAGTTGATAATTAATGTTTGTCTTCGCCGACTATATCTATTACACCAGTTTAAAACGGTGGAATAACTTGCTTTGAAGTGTGTCATCATAAAACACAGCTCCCAGATGAGAGAGATCAACAAAAAGAAGAAGAACTAAAGGAAATAAACCTCAATTTGCCCTGATAGTTTTCATGCTGTAAAATATATGATCTACCGGGTTGACGAAAAGGCAATAAAATACGGACTAATTATTACAGTTAAATCTTAATAATGAACCCATGAATAATTTATGTGCTCTATTTTCTACTGAGCCGCTGTCAGATGCGGCTATTCTATTTTTAGATTTAGCGGGAAATGCTTTTGGAGAAAAAACGGGTAAAGAATTACAACGCCTTTTTTCGTTGATTAAACCAAGGGTTAGTTTTGTATAAATATTCGTGGGCTACATCAGATCCTGAACTCAAAGGGAGGTATTACGTATAGAAAGGTTAGCCGATGTAGCTTTGTTCTCCGGAATATTTTAATGGCGTATCTTGATTGTTTCAGCCTTGTTTTTGTACAAGTCGTTTTTTTCAGGTTATACTCTTCTTTTTTTTAAAACAAGTTGCCATGGCGTTAAATTCTTTATTTTCACCTTTAGCTGTTGCGCCCATGATTGATTGGACCTACAGTCATTTTCGTATTTTTATGCGTATTCTTGCGCCGCATGCTCTTTTATATACTGAAATGCAAACGGTAGGTGCGGTGCAGAATAATCCTGTTCGTTCTTTGCCGTTTAATGAAAAAGAACACCCTATAGCGATTCAGCTTGGGGGCTCAGATCCTCAGGCTTTAGCGCGCTGCGCACAGCTTGCGGAGCAAGAAGGTTATGATGAGGTGAATATTAATCTGGGCTGTCCTAGTGATAAGGTCAAAGCCGGACATTTTGGCGCGTGTTTGATGACTGAACCGCAACTGGTGAGTTCTTGTATTAAAGCAATGCGGGAGGCAGTGAGTATCCCGGTTACTGCAAAAGTACGAATAGGCATTGATCATCAAGACAGTTATGAGTTTTTTAGCTCTTTTGTGCATCAATTGGTTGAGGCCGGTAGCCATAAAATTATTGTCCATGCACGTAAAGCTTGGTTGAATGGTTTAAGTCCCAAACAAAACAGAACCGTTCCTCCTGTGAATTATGAATACGTCTATCGGATAAAAAAGGACTTACCCCATATCCCCGTAGTGATTAATGGCAATATCGCAAACGCTCATGAAATTCAGGAACATCTAAATCATGTTGATGGCGTAATGCTTGGGCGTTTGGCTTGTGATAATCCTTATCGACTGGTCGAGCTGCATCACATGCTTTATCCAGAAACGCCAATGCTAAAACGAAGTCAGGTATTTAGTCGTTATTTACACTACCTGCTTGATGAATACAGCAAAGGCGCGCCACTTAGTTTATTAGTAAAACCTATCTTTAATTTGGCCTTTGGCTTACCCGGATCAAGCCAATGGAAACAGAAGCTTATGCTTATTTTGCAGACTAAAGAGGTGTCTTTGTTTCAGGGACTGAATGAGTATTTGCTGGAAATTGAAACAGCGTCGGTGTGTTGATTTAGTGCAATTACTAAAAGCAATGAACTATAGAAGTCAGCTTCCATTATTTAATCTACGGTATTCGTGGTATTTTCTCTTGAATTTTAGTACATTATCCAATTTATTATTTTAAGAATCCAGAGGATTATTTAGGCCATGCTGAATACGTTGATTAAGAAGATGTTTGGAAGCCGAAATGAGCGTACATTACGGCGTATGGAAAAGGCAGTAGTGGCTATCAATGCATTTGAACCACAAATGCAAGCTCTCACGGATGCAGAGTTAGCTGAGAAGACTCAGCATTTTAAAGCTCGTTTTGCTGAAGGCGAACGTCTTGATGAATTATTAGCAGAAGCCTTTGCTACCGTCAGAGAAGTCTCTGTACGTACTTTAGGTCTGCGTCATTTTGACGTGCAGCTAATCGGTGGCATGGTATTGCACGAAGGTAATATTGCCGAAATGCGTACAGGGGAAGGTAAAACTTTAGTAGCTACTTTGCCAGCCTATTTGAATGCAATCAGCGGCCAAGGCGTACATGTTGTTACGGTGAATGATTACTTGGCAAAACGTGACAGCCAATGGATGCGTCCTATATTTGAATTTTTAGGCCTTAGTGTTGGGGTAATTTATCCTGATATGACTCACGGCGACAAACAAGCAGCGTATCGCTCTGATATCGTTTATGGAACCAATAACGAATACGGTTTTGATTACTTGCGCGATAACATGGCATTCAGCCTTGAAGACAAAGTACAAAGAGAACTTAACTTTGCTATCGTCGACGAAGTAGACTCCATTCTTATTGATGAAGCGCGTACTCCTTTAATTATCTCTGGTGCTGCAGAAAACGGTGCTGAGATGTACATTAATATCAATAAACTTATTCCTCATTTGCAAAAGCAAGCCAGTGAAGAAGAGAGTGCCGAAGAAGGTGACTTTACGGTTGATGAGAAACAAAAGCAGGCGCATCTGACTGATCGCGGCCATCAACGTATTGAAGAATTACTGATCAACGCAAAACTTCTGGCTGAAGGCGAAAGCTTATATCACGCCAGCAATATTATGCTGATGCACCACGTTAACGCAGCCTTAAAAGCACATTCAATGTTCCATCGTGATGTTGATTACATTGTTAATGACGGTCAGGTTGTTATCGTGGATGAGCATACTGGACGAACTATGCCTGGACGTAGATGGTCTGATGGTTTACATCAAGCGGTGGAAGCCAAAGAAGGTGTTGCGATTCAAAATGAAAACCAAACCTTGGCATCTATTACATTCCAGAACTTTTTCCGTATGTACAATAAACTTTCGGGAATGACAGGAACTGCAGATACAGAAGCGTATGAATTACAACAGATTTATAATCTGGATGTAGTGGTTATCCCAACTAACAAACCGATGATGCGTCAAGATGAAGCGGATTTGGTTTATTTAAATCAAGAAGACAAGTTTAATGCTGTTATTGAAGACGTTCGTGAATGCGTGACACGCAGACAGCCTGTTTTAGTGGGTACGGCGTCAATTGAAGCGTCTGAATTTTTAAGTAAAATGCTGGATAAAGCGAAGATTAATCATCAAGTATTAAATGCTAAATTCCATGAAAAAGAAGCACAAATTATTGCTGAAGCAGGGCGTCCGGGAGCAGTAACGATTGCTACTAACATGGCAGGTCGAGGAACAGACATCGTTTTAGGCGGTAGTTTAGCGGCTGATTTAGCGCAATTGCATGAGACAGCTACTGAAGCAGAAAAAGCAGAAGTAAAACGTGTTTGGCAAGAGCGTCAAGCTGAAGTATTGGCTTCTGGTGGCTTACGAATTGTTGGTTCTGAGCGCCATGAGTCACGTCGTATCGACAATCAATTACGTGGTCGTTCTGGTCGTCAAGGGGATGTGGGCAGCAGCCGTTTCTACTTGTCACTTGAAGACAACCTAATGCGAATTTTTGCCTCTGAGCGTGTAGCGTCAATGATGCGTCGTTTGGGCATGCAAGCAGGTGAGCCTATTGAGCATAGTTTAGTAACTAAAGCGATTGAAAACGCACAGCGCAAGCTTGAAGGGCATCATTTTGATGTAAGAAAGCAGCTTTTGGATTACGACAACGTTGCTAATGATCAAAGACAAGTTATCTATACACAACGTGCTTCGATTATGGAAATGACTGACACTGAAGAAGTGGTCAACAACATGCGTGAAGAAGTAATTTCTAATCTTGTTGATACGTACATTCCACCACAAAGTTTGGAAGATCAGTGGGAAGTTAAAGCATTAAGTGATGTGTTAACTGATGAGTTTTTATTTAACATCCCTGTACTTGAGTGGGTAGAAAAAGATCATCATATTCAGCCTGAGCAAATTAAAGAAAAAATTCTTGATTTTGCAGTGGCTCATTATGATGAAAAAGTGAAGGCAGCGGGAAGACCTGTAATGTCACAATTTGAAAAATCAGTGATATTGCAAGCTTTGGATAACCAGTGGCGTGAACACTTGGCTGCAATGGATCAATTGCGTCAAGGCATTCATTTACGTGGCTACGCACAAAAAGATCCAAAACAAGAGTACAAAAAAGAAGCGTTTACTTTGTTTACTACCATGCTGGATAATTTAAAGCACGATGTAATTCGTCTTATTTCATCTGTTGAGATTCAAACAGAAGCAGATGTTGATGCAGTTGAAGAGCAACGACGTGCTGATCAAGTGAGCAAGATGAACTTAAATCATGGCGATGCTTCTACTGATGATGAAAATGCAACACCGCAAACATATAAACGTCAGGAAAAGAAAGTGGGCCGTAATGATGCTTGCCCATGTGGTTCTGGCAAAAAATTCAAATCATGTCATGGTAGCCTTTCATGATTCAGGTTGCTGTAGCGATTATTGTTGATGCACAGCAACGGATTTTAGTAACTCAGCGCCCACTTCATGCGCCGCATGGTGGATGCTGGGAATTCCCGGGCGGCAAATTAGAAATAAATGAACTTCCTGAACGGGCTTTAATTCGTGAAGTTAAAGAAGAAGTCGGTTTAGATGTTCTTGAGTGTCGGTTGCTTGGTGAAGTGAATTTTCAATATCCTGATAAATCTGTACAGCTGATTACCTTTTTAGTAACTCAATTTAGTGGAAACGCGACATGCCTGGAAGGCCAATTGGCTATGAAGTGGTTAAAGCAAGAAGAGTTAAATCCTGTTGACTTTCCTGAAGCAAATCAGCATGTCATTGAATTGATTCCTGTTCTGGAAGCTTCCGTCATCTAGAGCGCAGTGAAGGAGAAGGATCTCTTTTAAGATCATTATGTTAGATAAATGGGCACATAAAGGCAGTATTATTAGGAAATTTAATATGCCGCCATTGATTTAATATGACCTTTTTGTGAATTTTTTCAATTAAAATCAAGGTATAAGGGTGCGTGATCAGATACCTCATCAGCTAAAACTAAAAATTCGTTGACGCGAATTTCAGATGAAGTCAGAATGTAGTCAGCAAATTTCTCTTCTTTTTTGTAGTAACTTGTACGTGTAGAGCGAATTTTATAAGTTGAAATTAGGTTGTTCATACCTTGCTCCAGGATGTGCATGCTTTGTGTATTAGGTCGTAAATTGAAGTCACCACATAATATTTTGGGTGTGTTTATGCTATCCATAAAATGACGAATGCGGTGCGACTGATTAATTCTATCTGGAGTGTCTTGTTTGCCGCGTCCATTCCAGAGTCCATGTACGTTGAGAATCGAATAAATTTGATTATTAGCTTCACACTCAATCCATTGCAAATTTCGGGAGTGATTCTCACCTATTCCCGGATGATGTTGTTTTTGATGAATATTAATTTCACCTTCACTTAAAATATCAATATTATTTTTTATTAACATCGCAATACCATAAACGTTATTTACGGCTGGTTTAAAAATGGCGTAATGATTGGGAAGTAATTTTTGCAGATCAGAAAAAATATTCAGGCTTAGTTGTTTATCATCAGCAACAATGGTCCGGCGAGCCTGATGATACACCTCTTGCAAACAGAAAATATCGATGTCTTTGTGATGATGAATGAATTTTAATAAAGGGTTTCTTAAATGCCCCCCCCATAAATTTAAAGTAATCAATTTCATTTAAGGCCAAAGTTATTGATATTATTGAAATAATCATAGCTAATTGCCTGGCATAAGGCCAGTGGCCGTTGAGATTTCTACGGACCTGCCAGCAGATACTGAAAGATCATGAGCTACTTTGGGCCTCTAAGAGATATTTTTGATGCAAATTGTTTACCATGACCTTCAAGTCGTTAAATCCTTTATCATTCATCAATACATCGTTTGCATTACTGAGCCGCAATTGCATGTCCGGTTGAGCCGCGAGTATTGCCAGCGCCTGTTCCTTGCTGCATTTATCACGTTGCATCACTCTATTGATTTGAGTGCTAACAGGAGCATTAACCAGCAGTATTCGATTTATATATGGGTACTTATTTTTATCGATAAATAATGGAATCTCAACAATGCAATAAGGCTTTGTGCATGCTTTAACCTGGATTTCAATTTGTTCACGGATTAATGGATGCAAGAGTTGTTCTAGCCAGCGTCGTTCTTCTGCGTCAGAAAAAATAATAGTTCTAAGATGGGCTCGATTAATTTCTCCATCTTTAAGAAGAATTTCGGTTCCGTAGCGTGCAATAATTTTATTATAAGCCGTTTGATTTTTAGCACTCAATTCGTGGGATATTTTATCTGCATTAATAACGTGCACGCCTGCTTGAGCAAATAATTCTGCAACAGTGCTTTTACCACTGGCTATACCGCCAGTTAGACCAATACAATAAACCATTAGTGTCCAATTCCCTCATTTTTGGTGCAGGTTACTAAATTAATATAGCAGGTACCGGGAACAGTACTTTTTTGCCTGCAATAATCTCTGGCAGCAAAGGCCGCATCATAACGTTGTGAATAGAAATCGCTACGCCAGGGCATTGCTGCTCTGTCTAAGGCCGTGCAACGCCACATAGTTTGAATGCTTACACCCATAATAAATTGTTCGCAATTGCCTCTGGTTGCTTTACAGCTTGCAGGACTATTGCTTTGTTTTTTACAGGTAGCATAAGCAAGATTATGGGCCATTTTTTCATAGACGCTACGGGCTATCCATTTTCTGCTTAGCGAATCGCGTGCGGTGCATTGCCAATAAGTAGTATTTTCAGGTAGGGCTTCTGCAAAACCTGAAGTCGAAAAGCAAAGTAACAACAAAAAACTTGATCGTATGCCTTGATTCATTTTTTCTCTCCCTGAAGCAGTCTTTTTAATTGTTCAATGGACACGGCTTTTGAAAAATACCAACCCTGCAGCAATTGTATTCCGTTTTTTAATAAGTAATCGAGCTGTTCTGTTGTTTCTACACCTTCTGCAATAATAATTAAGTTAATCTTTTTAGCTAAATCAATAATGGCATCATTTAATGATTCTGTAATCGCTTTTGTGCCGATAGCATGGATAAATAATTTATCTATTTTCAAATAGTTAAATGGAAAATACTGCAAATAGCTAAGGCTGGCATGTCCTGTTCCATAGTCATCTACTGCCAGTGAGAAACCTGCTTCGCGCAGTTGTTGCATTTTTTTGATATAAATTTCATTGTTTTCATCAAGTAAATCACGTTCTGTTATTTCAAGCACAATTTGCTGAGGTACAATGGAATGTTCATTGAGTAACTCTGTAAACTCATCAAAAAAATTGGGATCAGTAAAATGAATGGCACAAATATTAAAGGACAGGTGGAATTTAGGCTTGGCTCTTATGATTTCTTTAGATTCTTTAAGGGCTATAGTGATAATTTGTAAGGTAATTGGCACGATTAAGCCTGTAGTTTCGGCTTCTTCAATAAAAAAATCGGGCATAATAATCTCATCATTGCTTCCTTGCCAGCGCAAGAGAATTTCTGCACCAGAAAATGTGTTTGTTTTTGCATTAAACATGGGTTGATAGACGGGATAAAACTGTTTGTTTTTTAGTGCTTTTTTCATAGCCCAATGTAAGGAATAACGTTTATTAAGTAGATTTTTTAATAGAAAATACAATAAGGTAGTGATAATTAAAATATCGATCGCGAGCAAAATTTGATTGTGCCAGAGTGTGCTTAATAAGGATTTCCGACATCCAGTAACAACGATTGCAAAACCTTTAATGCTCTGAAGCTCTGAAGTAGCGATCATAGGCTTTGAAGCTAAGGGAAGATAATAATTCATGAGTTTATACATCCATGTTGCATCTTTTTGATAAACTGTTTCAAAAATATTTTTTTTCTTATTTTCATTGTATAAAACAATAGAATGAATAGCGTCTCCAGGAATACGTAAGATGCTTTCCAATACAGGAGATACAAAAACCAACTCTATATTAAACTCACCTATATTTCTTTTTATTGAATAGAAGGGGTATTCGAACATGGAAATATTAAATGGGCCCGACATACCTTGTGTTGATTCTTGTTCTGTTAAAAGAAAGCTTTTATTATTGGGTAAGGTAGAGCAAATTGATTGAGTTGCTACGTTTTGAACTGCAAGACCAGAAATTTGTGGGTGATTAATAATGATATGATATAAATAGGGGAATATATCGTCCCTACAATCCATATTTTCTTTGGTAGGCAAGTATTGTACGTCCGCGAAGGCACCATCAATTGATGTATCAAGATCTTTTGCCACACGAGTAGCTATCTCAGTAAGATCCTTATATGCATTACGTAGGTTGCTGTGCCACGTGATGTAAGAGCCGATAACAAGAACAACAAGGGTTACTAAGAACCAAAATAGTCTTAAATGTCTATAAATAGAGTCCGATAATTTGTTAAATAGTCTATCCATAATTTCAAACTATTATACATAAGCCGCATTAATAGAGTGTAGTGTGATTTCGGCTAATTTCCCAATTATTGTACTATTTGTATTTAATGGAGGGAGCCAATACAAGGTGTTACCAATAGGACGAATCAGGGCTCCATAATCGAGCGCCTTCTCATAAACCCTGTTGCCTATGCGATCTTGGGGTGTTTGCACCAAATCTGCAGCAACAACTGCACCTACTCCGCGAATATTAGTTAGTTTACCTGACAGTTGAGCTACTTCCTGAAGGTAAGAACGCATTTGCTCGCCAAGAGCGCGGGCTTGTGGGATTATTTTTTCATCATGCATTGCTTTAATGGTCGCTAAGGCCGCACTGACTGCTAATGAATTACCACTGTACGTATGCGAATGTAAAAAAGATTTTCCACATTTATAATCATCATAAAAAAGTTCGTAGATGGAGTTATCAATCATGACGCAGCTTAGAGGAATAGAGCCTGAGGTTAGTCCTTTCGACAAGCAAATTAAATCGGCTTCAATCTCTGCATGATCTAATGCCAGCCATTCGCCGGTGCGTCCCATCCCAGTCATGATTTCATCGGCGATAAGATAAATATTTTTGGTTTTTGCCCAGGCAGCAATCCGTTTTAAAAAATCAGCGCTGTAACAGAGCATTCCTCCCGCGCCTTGAATTATGGGCTCAACAATAATGGCACAGACTTTTTCCGCAATTAATTCAAGCTCCTTTTCTACAGCATGCCAATGAGTGTCGCAGTTATGCCATAAAGGGTCGTTTGTTCCTGTTACATAGGGAATGTCTTTAATAAAATGGCACTTAACGCCAAATGATTCGTAAGGTGCTTTATAAATACCCAGATCGCTCACACTCATTGTCCCAAGTGTCTCGCCATGGTAGCCATTTTTTAGGGCAATAAATTGATTTTTACCTTTGAATCCTTTGATTTGATTGGCATGAATACTGAGTTTCATTGCAATTTCAACCGCGCTGGAACCGTCGCTGGCAAAGAAAACATGCTGTTTTTTTGTTATTTTGCTTAGCTCTTCGCCTAGTTCAACTAATGAGGGATGAGTTGTATTCGCTGCAATGACGTGCTCAAAGCAATTAAGCTGTCTGTTTATCGCCCCAATGACAGCGGGATGGCCATGACCTAAAGACTTACACCACCAACTGGAAATGGCATCAATAAGCGGGCCTTTATTGGTATTAAGAATGCTGCCCTGAGCGTTTTCAACAATCAGCGGAGGACATGCTTCAAAATCTTTCATTTGTGAGCAGGGATGCCAAATATGTTTTAAATCGCGGGTAATTAGCTGTTCTGTGTTGACCATTTTTTAAATTTTGGTTGACAAGCGAAGTGGCCACTTTATCATGTTCATTATTACAAATAATAGGGGTATGTTGTGACTGAAGTTAAAAAACAATGGTCAATGTCTGAAATTACTGCAATTTATGAACAATCATTTAACGATTTATTGCATCAAGCACATACAGTGCATCGAGAAAATCACCAACCTAATTCGCTGCAATTTGCGACTTTATTAAGTATTAAAACGGGTGCTTGCCCTGAAGACTGCGGCTATTGTTCACAAAGCGGGCATAATAAGACCCATGTTGAAAAAGAAAAACTCCTGTCTGTTGCTGATGTGCTAAAAAGCGCGCAAGAAGCTAAAGATGGTGGCGCTAAGCGTTTTTGTATGGGCGCTGCATGGCGTTGTCCGCCAGAAAAAGTAATGCCTGAGTTAACCGAGATGATTGAAGGCGTTAAAGCTTTAGGTCTTGAAACGTGCATGACTTTGGGTATGCTAAATAAGGAACAGGCTACTTGTTTGAAGAATGCAGGCTTGGATTATTACAATCATAATATTGATACTTCACCTTCCTATTATGAAAAAGTGGTAACCACTCGTAAATTTAGTGATCGTTTGGAAACTTTGGATAACGTACGTTCTGCAGGTATTAACGTATGTTGCGGCGGAATTTTAGGATTAGGTGAGACACGTGAGGACCGTATTGAGTTCTTATTAACTTTGGCTAATATGGAAACACCACCAGAAAGTGTTCCTATTAACCGTTTGATTCCTGTTGAAGGCACGCCACTAGCTAAAGCTCAACCGGTTGAAGGAATTGAACTGGTACGTACTATTGCTACCGCACGAGTTTTAATGCCACAAAGCGCTATTCGTTTAACTGCTGGGCGAACTGAGATGAGTGATGAGTTGCAGACTTTATGTTATTTTGCCGGTGCGAACTCAGTATTTATTGGCGACAAGCTGCTTACAGAAGAAAACCCACAACGTGCAAAAGACAAAGTTTTGTTTAATAAGTTGGGTTTAACTGAGATGGTATGAAGTATATCGTTGTCCAGAGTGTAGCGAAGGAACTCCTGATTGTGGCTCAATGCTATCTGAGAGGAGGTCCTTCGCTACGCTCTGGATGACGGTTTTTTTGAAATAACCCACGCTATTCAAAAGGTGTTTATGTTTTTAAACGATAAAATTAAAGACTATACTCAGCAATTAACTGAGCAAGGGTTACTTCGACGTCGTTCGCTGTCCAAGCCGGAAGACGCTCAAGTGATTCACTTTGATAGCAATGATTATTTATCTCTAACACAGGATAAAACTATTTCACAAGCTTATCAGCGTGCTTATGCTTTGTATCCTGCAGGGAGTGGCGCCTCCATGCTGCTTAGTGGTTATCACGCCAACCATCATGCGGTGGAGCAAGCCTTTGCACAATTATTGGCTGTTGATGACTGCATCTTGTTTTCCTCAGGCTATGCTGCAAATTTGACGGTTACAGCGCTATTAGGTAAATTAAAAGCAGCTTGCCTGATTGATAAGGAAGTACATGCTTCTATTTATGATGGATTGACTTTATCTCAGGTTGATTACACGCGCTATTTTCATAATGATAAAGCCGATTTTGAGCGTAAAATGACGCAAATGCCAAAGCATTCTGTGGCCTTAACTGAAGGTATTTTTAGTATGAGCGGCCAAATCGCTCCATTGGATGCTCTTTCTTCTTTTTCTATAGCAAATCAAAGTGACTTAATTGTGGATGAGGCGCATTCCTTTGGTATTTTGGGCGAGCAAGGGAAAGGTGCTGTAGCGCATCATTGTTTAAGTCAAAAAGAAGTTCCATTAAGAATTATTCCGCTCGGTAAAGCCTTTGCCGCTCAAGGTGCTTTGATTGCTGGGCAAAAAGATTGGATTAAAGCATTACTGCAAGCAGGGCGCTCATTAATCTATTCAACAGCGATTAGCCCTGCATTAAGCTACGGTTTATTGCATACACTTGATTGTGTAGTGGCTGCTGATGCGCGCAGAGCAAAACTGATGCAGCTAGTTTCTCTGTTTCGAGATTTAGCTAAAAAATCACCTTTTGCATGGGCTGATTCGTTTAGCCCAATTCAGCAACTGCGTTTGGGATGCCCACATTTGGCGTTTCATTATACCAACGAGCTTAAAAAGCAGGGTATTAGTTGTTTCGCATTGAGAAAACCTACTGTTGGCAAAAAAGAAACGGGTTTGCGTGTTATTTTGAATTACAATCATACACCAGAACAAATTCATACATTATTTAACAAATTAAGTATCATTTATGACCATCAATCTCACTAAATACGGCAGGGGATTACCATTAGTTTTTTTTCATGGCTGGGGATTTGATAGCCAGATTTGGGCGTCAATAATCCCGTTGTTGACAACGAATTATCAACTTATTATGGTGGATTTGCCAGGCTTTGGACAAAGCCCAATGATGGGTTGGGAGTCTTTTAAAGAGGAATTGCTAGCGCAGTTACCTGAGCAATTTTCCCTGGTTGGTTGGTCGATGGGGGGACTGTACGCGACACGCTTGGCAATTGAAGCCCCTTTGCGCGTAACGCATTTGGCGAATGTAACTTCTTCTCCTCGATTTTTATCAGATGAATCATGGCCTGGTGTTTCAAAAGATGTATTCGTAGGCTTTTATCAAAATTTAATCACTGACACACGAGCCACTTTAGAAGAGTTTATTAGCCTACATAGTAGCAAAAATAAAGTACCTCCAGTCCTTGAGCACCTTCCTTCGTCAGAGGGATTAAAATTGGGATTGGAGGTATTACAGGATTGGGATTTACGTAAGGGCTTAAAGCATTTGAATATACCTGTATGCTATATGTTTGCTCGTCTGGATCCTATAGTTTCAGTGAAGACTATGAACGTGATGCAAGAACAGTATCCTGAAATTAAGTACGTGTTTTTTAAGCGAGCAGCACATATGCCTTTTTTATCTCATATGGACTTGTTTCTTGATGAAATTCGAGGGTTTATCAAATGATGCGATATTTTGTTACGGGCACTGATACTGATTGCGGTAAAACCTATGCTACCGCAAGTTTAGCGAATTATTTTGCGCAAGCCGCTGCAATCAAACCTATAGCCAGTGGCTGTTTGGTGCATGAGAATCAATTGATAAGTTGCGATGCACTTCAATTGCAAAAAAATACTAATTTAAGCTTGGATGTAATTAATCCTTGGCGTTTTAAGCAACCTGTTTCACCTCATATTGCGGCAAAAGAGGAGAATGTTCGTTTATCCGCACAGGAAATTGCTGATTATTGTTTTAATTTGCAGTTAGCTGATGTTGAGATACTCTTTATTGAAGGTGCTGGTGGTTTATTGGTTCCTTTAAATGAAGATGAAACCTGGATAGATTTTTTAAAAATCACAGCGTTTCCCGTGATTTTAGTTGTGGGAATGAAGCTTGGATGCATTAATCACGCTTTATTGACTGAGTCTGTTTTACAAGTTCATGGCATTCAATGTGCGGGATGGATTGCCAATTGTATTGATCCGGAAATGTTGGCTTTCGCAGCTAATCTGGATACTTTAAAGCAGCGACTTCAGGCACCACTGCTGGCTGTTTTGCCGTTTTCTGGGGAGATAGAAGAGCTTATAAATTCACTGACGTAGGTTTCTTATTTGGATTTATAAAAGCGTTGTTATTTGAATCATTATCCAATACTATATTTATCAGTAATTCAACAGCTTAAAGGTGCACCATGTCTACCAGGGATAAGCTTGTACATTCTGTAATGACCGCTTTTTTTGTTCTTGTTGCTGCAAATGCAGTAGCAGACAGTAAAGAATCTCCTGCGATGGAAAAATGCTACGGAGTTGCTAAAATGGGCCTAAATGATTGCGCTACAGCAACAGCTTCATGTGCCGGTTCCGCAACCAAAGACAATCAAAAAGACGCTTTTCTTTTTATGCCTAAAGGTCTTTGTGAAAAGATTGTTGGTGGTTCTCTTAAATCAAACTAATCAATTAACAAACATTACTATAAGGATATAAATATGAACCGAATTTTTGCTCGTTGGTTTCTTGCACTGATTACTTTATTTACTTTTTCTGCAGCCCTTCATGCAGAGACTGAAGTCTTCACCTTGGATAATAATCATACCTACGTCGCATGGACTATTAAACATCTTGGTTTTTCAACCCAAACGGGTAAATGGTATGCCAGTGGCCAGTTAGTGCTTGATAAAGATCATATGGAGAAAAGCAAAGTTGATGTAACTATTAATGTGGCAGATATTGTTACCGGATTGCCTGAGTTGGATAAGCATTTAAAAGGCAAGCTGTTTTTTGATGTAGAACAGTTTCCTAAAGCTACTTTTGTGAGCAATAAAGTGATTGTTGAGGGCAAAAATAAGGCTAAAGTAGAGGGCGTATTAACCTTACGTGGAGTCAGTAAGCCTGTTGTTTTAAATGTGACTTTTAATAAAGAAGCAATGAATCCAATTAATAATAAAATGACGGTTGGTTTTTCGGCAACTGCAACGATTAAACGCTCTGATTTTGGTATGAGTAGTTTGTTACCTGCTTTGGGTGATGAGGTAGATTTATTTGTTGGTGCTGAAGCGTATCAGGATAAAAATCACGGGTAATGTAACATTGATATCTTGACGTAGTAGCGAAGGATCTCCTGAAGGCTTGGTGGGGGCCTTCGGCTACGCTCCACTGCCATTAAATTAACGCTATTTCTGGATAAGGAAGCCATTAGATCCAGTCTCTACCGTTCTCCGTTCGTGCTGAGGAGGAGCAATAGCGACGTCTCGAAGCATTTGCGCCAAGATTATAACCTTGAGCGAATGCTTCGAGACGGCGTAAACGCCTCCTCAGCACGAACGGTTTTGTGGGAGGAGGTAGATCTTGTGGCTTCCTTATCCGGAACTGGCGTTAAATTAAGGAAATTCCGTCGTCCAGAGCGCAACGAAGGATCTCCCTTCAGATAGCATCGAGCCACCTTCAGGAGGTCCTTCGCTGCGCTCAGGATGACGGTATTGGGTTAAAAAGGACTACCATGCAGATTAAAAACAGCGCTACACGTTTTGGAATTGTTTCTATTTTACTTCATTGGATTATTGCTGTTTTAATAATTGGCTTATTAGCACTGGGCTTATATATGGATTCATTGCCTATCAGCTTAGAGAAATTTAAACTTTATGGTTGGCATAAAGAATATGGTTTTTTAGTTCTTTTCTTAGTGATTTTTCGCACGATTTGGCGTCTGAGCAATCCTTTGCCTGAATTAGCTTTACCTTGGCTAGAACAAATCGCTGCACGCAGCATGCATTTTGCTTTTTATGGATTTATGTTTGCTATGCCTCTTACCGGTTGGTTAATAACATCTGCAGCAGGTTTACCAGCGTCTTTTTTTGGATTATTTACCATGCCTAACCTTATAGCACCCGATGAAACAAAAAGGATATTTTTTCAATGGGCTCATCAATGGCTAGGTTATGCGCTTATCGCGGCTATTTTTTTACATACCGCAGCTGCTTTAAAGCATCATTTCATTAACAAGGACGATATATTACGGAGAATGCTACCATGAAATTAATTAAAAATTTGTTCCTTATGACTTTAATACTGTGCTCAACCGCTCAGGCAGCAGTTGTATCTCATTGGGTTATTGATCCCAAACAAAGCAGTATCAGCTTCACTGGCACACAGAACAATGCACCTGTGACTGGAGTATTTAAATCATTTACAGGAACAATTTATGCAGATCCTGCGCAATACCAAGAGAGCAATATTGATATTGTAATTAACATGGACTCTGTGTCAGTCACTTACGCAGAACTTGCGACCATATTAATTACTCCAGAATGGTTTAATGTAAAAGCTTTTCCAACAGCGGAGTTTAAATCCAGTAAATTTAATAAAATAAATGATAAAACCTATGAGGCGATTGGTGTTTTAACAATAAAAGACAAATCGGTACCAACCACCTTAACCTTTGCTGCTACAGAACCATCAAAAGATCACTTGGCGGTAGAAGGGCATACCATTCTTAAGCGTTCTGCATTTAATGTGGGTATTGGTGAGTGGGCGAGTACTGATGTTGTAAAGGATGAAGTGACGGTGAATTTTAAAATAGTTGCCTCACGTAAGGCTTAATTATTCGATCCGTTGCTTTTTACTAATACTCTCTTTAGCGCTGTTTCAACCTGATGTATTCCCACGAATATTCATGCAAAGCTGATGTTGTAAAATAGCAGCAAACTGGTTGTATATTGTGTCATGATGCCTCGCTAATAAACACATTTGATTGTATCAATATTCGTGGGGATACATCAGATCTCGAAGGCTTGGCTCCATTCATGCAGACAGTTTGAGACGGAGCTTCGCTCCTCCTCACTGCAAACGGATGGGGAGGAAGAAAAAATCATTGGCCATCGTACTATTAAATTAAATGAAAAATTTTGTGATGATTTATCAGCTATAGATGATGGTTTAATGGCAGTGTGTCCCTAGTGACCTTTTATTTAAAGCCCATCGGAGCAGAAGCTTCGCATTTTAGTTCTTGTGTGGGATCAACAGAGCTAAAAAATTGAAGTTCATAATTGATGGATTGAGTCATAGCCAGAGCCATTTGCTCTTGTGTGTTATCGTCTGCTTTATCAGCCAATTGATCGATTGTATTTGCTAGAGTTTTTGTGGCGTTAATGAAGCCTTCAAATGAATAGGTTTTTATCCATTCTTGATAGGGATTTGATAAGAGTTTTTCTTGGCTTATTGGCGTGGCACCCAATTGAAAATAAATCCAAAAGCAGGGTAAAATGCTGCATAATGCAACAGGAAGAGACGCCTCTTCTGCTTGAGTTTCGAGAAATTTTATATAAGATAAAATAACTTCGCCAGGCTCTGCGTCTGGAGTTAACTCAAAGTACTCACTGTATTGCTGTTGCATGTCTTGTTCGCCGCCAATAATCTCTTCAGCAAGTTGAGTTAATTGTTTTGCTAAGGGATTAAGCTCCATTTTAGCCGACAATTTTTTCAATATCTGTGCGTATTGCATTAAATAATAAGCGTCATCGCATAAATATTTTCCAAAAATATGTTTGCTCAGTGTGCCTTCAAATAATTGTTTATTAAAGCTGTGTGCGTAAATTTCACGGAGAGTATCAGTGTTTTTAATTTCTAATTGAGTTGTTACGAATGAGGGTTTTGGTGCGAAAAATTCTAAAGACTTGTACATAATTCACTCTTCCTTCGCTGGTATTATCCAGAACAGGTTCTAGGGTATATCTCAGCCAAGCCCACAATGGGCCAGCACCCCTGGTAAAGAAGCAATGGTACAAAGCTGTTGTATGGATGTCAAGAAAAAATCAGCGTGGAATAATATTGGACTTTATTGGAAGGTGCGATGCCTGACTGCATGCAGTCAAGGCATCAGAAAGGGGATTCTTAGCTGTGTTTTTCATCCCATTTTTTCTTTAGCTCTAGAAATTTAACTTTTTGTTGTTCTGTTAAAAGAGAATACATTTGATGTTGCATCAATATTCTGTTTTTAAGCATAGAGCCTCTGATTTTATTTATTTGCTCAATCAGACTGTCTAGTTTTGTTTCATCAATTTTATCCGCTTTAACTAGATCACCGATTTGGCCACGCAGAGCTTTTAATTGCGTTAAATTGGCTTTCATATCAGCATGCCCTTGTTCCTTCAGCGCTTTAACTTTAGCTTGTTGTTCTGGCGTTAGATTCAGTTCAGCAGCTAATTTATCAAGTTGTTGATGCTTTTCGTCGCACTGCTTGTGATGGCAGTGGGCAAAGCTTGGTTGTCCTAAAAACAGGGCCAAAGTAAATGCTGATATCCAGATAAGTTTCTTGCTCATTATCTCTTCCTTTTGATTTATTATTGAATGGTTTATCTTCACTTAATCTGGATTATTCTGATCCAGTTTTAAGTGCTTTACTGAGTATAGACTAAAGAATAAAAATGTGTTTCGCAATACCGTTATCCAGAACATAGTGGCGACTATGCGCGCTCCCCCACACGACACCGTTCGGCCATGATGACTCGCTAATAAACACATTTGATTGTATCAATATTCGTGGGGATGCATCAGGTCGCGAAGGCTTGGCACCATTCGTGCAGACAGTTCGAGACGGAGCTTCGCTCCTCCTCACTGCGAACGGATTGGTGGTGAAGAAAAAAGTCGTTATCCGTACCACTTTAGATACTTATAAAGGATAGGGCTGTCAACAGCTCCTAGTAAAATTTTGAGAGGATTTATCCGGCTCTGGACAACGGAGTTTATCTTAAACCGTGTTTAATTTAACCTTTCTATTTTCAGTCAAACTAAAGAGAATCGCACGGTGGCTCAGGCTTTCCAGGTCATTAATTAGCCGCTTTGTTTTTCTGAAAAACAACCGAGATAAAATACTACCTTGACGTAAATTAGTACTTAGAAGTACTGTTTTAAATTCAGCCGCATCAAACTCATTCTCTTCTTGTTTAAAGCACTGCAACAATTCTTGAAGCAGCTTTGTTTGTTCTTGAGTTTTAAAGAGCACTTGGTATGGTGTATTTAATTGTTTGTTAAGATGAGCTTCCATTTCCTGTTTTATTTGTAAGAATGATTCAGGTAAATTTGAAGCCAACTCTTCTTGTTGTACAGCAAGTTTTTTTACCCTCATTTCTTGCAATTGACGACCAGAATCCAGCCATGATGAATCATTAATTTCGCCCTCACCAACCCCAAGAAAACGCAGCATTCCAAAGGAGTTTTCATGCAAGGGAATTGAGTTTAGTGATTGAAACGCTTTTTTCAGGTTGTAAGTATTGAATGAAAAAGGTTGTATTTTTTGAATAAAAAGCTTGGAATTCAATACATAAGCACCAAATAAAGCATTCACGATTTCAATGGGGCCAGTGGTGCACACAATGATTGATTTAAGATAAAGGTTCAGTTCTTTTTTCATTAAGTAGTTTAAAACCACTTTATCATTTTGCCGTACTATCTGTTTTATTTCTGCATATTCTTTACTAAAAAAACAATATTTAATTACATTAAGCTGTTTTTGTAACTCATCTTTTAATCTTTTTATAATCATAGCTTCTGTTTCAATTTCTGACTTCCTATTAAAAATGAGAAAGCGTGTTTTATCTGACATGATTTGACGGATGTAATTTCTAAAGTTTCGAGATGAATTTCGCTCTTTATTAATTTCATTTGATTTGGTTATGTAAGCGGGTTCAGAGCGATTTTCCATGAGTTTGAACAGCTGACGGTTAATAAAGCCGCTGCCTAAATCATTTCTTGTTTTTTCCATAAAATCAGTTTGGTAGCATGTTAATTTATCAATGATTCCACGCTGCACATTGATTATGTGTTCACTGGCCGCAACTTCGTCTATGATGGCTACATAATCATTATTCGCAAAAATAAATTCTTTTTTACCCATTTTTAAACTGCCAATATTAAGTAGCAAGGGGGACTTAACCTCCATTAGAGCGGGAAGATGTGAGGTGTCGATGGGAAAATCAAAATCGGTATAAGTACCTAAGCTATAAACAGGAGATAACCAGCGTAATATATCGCTTCCTACAGCCAAATTACCGCCTTCGCTTAAATGCTGAATTTCATCTTGATAAAAAGAAAAAAGCTGATGTTCGAGATCTGATTTAAGTAGGTTTTTGAATGAGTCAGCATTCACGGGTATAATTCTATTTTCGGAGCAGAACACATTTAATTGAGCTAGAGCCGTAGGTGATAGCAAGGTAGCATCGTAAATTAAATGAATTACATCATTTAAGTTTTTTTCACGCATTTGGATTAAACGGATTTGGTTTTCCAAATTTATAAAAATATCGGGATTATTGCTGAGCCAAATTTTTACATGCTGATGAGGATTGTATTTATAACTCATTATTTAATCCGTTAAATAGTTGTATCTATTGATAATAAAGGCTTCATGGCTCTTTTGAAAAGGGTTTTATGCAGATTAAACTAAAATAATGTTGTACTATTGATGCGATTACTTAAAAAATAGCATTAAAGTCAAGAGTAAATGGATTGCTGAACGCCCTACAATATGTTATAAATACGGCGCTTTAAATACACACACGTTTTCGTCACATACGTTAGGGTCCCTTGGGGGTTTCGTATGGGGAGCGTGGAGGCATAACCCTGGAGATATATATAATGAATGTAAGTATGCGTGAATTGCTCGAAGCGGGCGCTCATTTTGGTCACAGAACGCGTTTCTGGAATCCTGAAATGGGAGAGTACATATTTGGCTCTCGTAACAAAATCCACATCATCGACCTAGAAAAAACAATGGTTATGATGAATGACGTAGTAAACTACGTTGGTAAACTGGCTTCTAACAAAGCTAAAATCTTATTCGTTGGTACTAAAAGAGCGGCTCAAGAAAGTATTCGTGAACAAGCGAAACGTTGTGGCATGCCTTATGTTGATCACCGTTGGTTAGGTGGTATGTTAACTAACTATAAAACAGTTCGCCAATCTATCTTCCGTTTGAAAGAACTGAAAGAAATGAAAGAAAAAGGCCTGTTTAATGGCATGATCAAAAAAGAAGCTTTAATGCTGACACGCGAACTTGATAAGTTAGAGCGTGGTTTAGGTGGTATCGAGCACATGGGCGGTTTGCCTGATGCATTGTTCGTTGTTGACGTTGGCTTTGAACACATTGCTGTTGAAGAAGCTCGTCGATTAAAGATACCGGTTATTGGTGTTGTTGATACAAATAACAGCCCCAAAAATATCGATTATATTATTCCTGCTAACGACGATTCTATGCGCGCAGTAAATATTTACGTTCGTTGTATTGCTGATGCAATCCTTGACGCAAAAAATAGTAATACTGTTGGTGGTGTTTCTGCAGAAGCTGAATTTGTAGAAGTAGCTGCTCAAGAAAAAGAAGCAGAGTAATTAATATTTGAATTTGGGGGGCCTAATTAAGCCCCCTTTTTGCTATGTGGAGAAATGAAAATGTCAACAATTAGTGCAGGATTAGTCATGCAATTACGCGAGCGTACAGGCGCTGGCATGATGGAATGTAAAAAGTTTCTGATAGCAACCAATGGTGACATTGAAGCAGCAATCACTGAAATGCGTAAAGCAGGTCAAGCTAAAGCAGATAAAAAGGCAGACCGTGTTGCTGCTGAAGGTATTGTTATCGTAGCTCGTTCTACTGATGGCCGTACTGCTGTAATGATTGAAATCAACAGCGAAACAGACTTCGTTGCTCGTGATGAGAACTTCACTAACTTCGCTAACAGCGTTGCTGAAGCTGCTTTAAACAGCTCAGTTACTACTATAGAAGAGTTATCTGCTCTGCCTGTAGCTTCTGGTTCTACCGTAGAACAAGCAAGACAACAATTAGTAGCTAAAATTGGTGAAAACATCAAACTGCGTCGTCTAGAGCGTACAAGCAGTGAAGGCGTTGTTGGTCACTACTTACATGGTTCAAGAATTGGCGTAATGGTTGCTTTAAAAAATGGCGATGAAGCTCTTGCGAAAGACATTGCTATGCACATCGCAGCAACTAAGCCTATCGTTGTTAGCCGTGATCAAGTTTCTTCTGACGCAATTGAAAATGAGCGTGAAATTTTCACTGCTCAAGCTAAAGAAAGTGGCAAGCCACAAGAAATTATCGACAAAATGATTGAAGGTCGAATCAATAAATTCATTGATGAAGTGAGTTTATTAGGTCAACCTTACGTTAAAAACCCAGATATCAAAGTCGGTCAATTGTTAAAAGAGAAAAATGCTGAAGTTATTTCATTCATCCGTTTTGAAGTTGGCGAAGGTATTGAGAAAAAAGAAGACAACTTTGTTGAAGAAGTAATGGCTCAGGTTCGTTCATGATGAATGACAGTCATCCACAAATAAAATATAAACGTATTTTACTTAAATTCAGTGGCGAAGCCCTTATGGGCAAGTCACAGTTTGGTATTGATCCGTCAGTGCTAGACACTTTAGCCCGCGACATTGCTGAACTTATTCAAATGGGAGTTGAAGTAGGTCTTGTATTAGGTGGTGGCAATTTATTTCGTGGTAAAGCGCTTTCTAAAGCTGGAGTAGGGCGCGTAACTGGTGACCATATGGGTATGCTGGCTACCGTTATGAATGCTTTGGCGATGAGAGATGCTTTGGAGCGTATTGATTTACCTGCACGTATTATGTCAGCTATTCCAATGATTGGAGTAGTTGATTCCTACCACCGACGTAAAGCAATCACGCATTTACGTACTGGCCATGTAGTTATTTTTGCGGCCGGTACTGGAAATCCATTTTTTACCACAGATACTGCTGCCTGTTTAAGAGCTATTGAAATAGACGCTGATGTTGTATTAAAAGCGACTAAAGTGGATGGTGTGTATTCTGAAGATCCTATAAAAAATCCAAATGCGACACGTTATGATTATTTGTCTTATAAAGACGTCTTAACGCAAGGTTTGGAAGTTATGGACTCCACTGCAATTTGTTTATGTCAGGATCAAAATATGCCTTTACAGGTATTTGATATGGCTGCGCCTAATGCGTTGAAACGAATTGTTTCTGGAGAACGTGTTGGAACTATAGTCGGAGCCAATAATGATTAATGAGATTAAGCAAGACTCAGAAAAACGTATGATGAAAAGCATTGAGTCGCTGAAGATTGATATGACAAAAATTCGTACCGGAAGGGCGAATGCTGGTTTGCTGGATCACGTACAAGTTGATTATTACGGTACGATGACTCCATTAACCCAAATTGCCAATATCACTGCCAGTGATTCACGTACTATTACGGTTACTCCTTGGGAAAAACCAATGGTAGCTGCTATTGAAAAAGCGATTCTAACTTCTGATTTAGGTTTGAATCCTTCAACTAATGGTAATGCGATTCGTGTTCCTATGCCTGCATTAACTGAAGAGCGTAGAAAAGACTTGATTAAAGTAGTACGTAACGAAGGCGAACAAGCTAGAGTTTCTATTCGTAATATCCGCCGTGATGCAAACAGTCAACTGAAAGATTTGGTTAAAGACAAATCTATTTCTGAAGATGATGAGCGTCGTGCTGGTGAAGTAATTCAAAAATTAACTGATAAATACATCGCTGAAATTGATGCATTATTAGTAATAAAAGAAAAAGATTTAATGGAGATTTAGTAGTATTTATTGCTAGTAATGATTTATTAAATTAATAACTTGAGCCGCCACTGTGAATTAATTGATTCATGGTCGTGGCTTTAGTTTTATAAGGAAGTCGCTACGCTCCGTTGTTGGGCACCGCACGCGGTGCACCCACTATATTTGTAGTACTCTTATTATTCAATTTTTGATGTTCTATAATTGAGCACATACTTTTTGGGACTCGCATGCATCAATTTAATACGATTAGATCTAAACATGAATGGGTATTTTTAGATGTTGCTTTCAGCTCAATCTAGCGAAATGTCAACAGCCCCTAGTAATTTCCAACATAGCCCCATTGTTCTACCCACATAATCCGTTTAAATTCTCCTGATTCCTCTATACGTCTAAGGAATAACTCCTTGCTTTCGCATTTAGAGGCGATGATCACCATATTAGCGCTTTTTTCAATGGGAATAACCAATGTGTGCTTAAAGCTTTTTTTAAGCAATTGAAAAAGGGGCCATTGTTCTTTTAAATTAGCAAAATTAATTGCTAAAAATCCATCTTCAGTAATTATCCGTTTGCAGGAATTAAAAAAGTCATCGTTAATACATTGTGGTGGAAAATAATTGGCGTTATATAAATCAACAAGCAGATGTGGGTAAACATTTTCTTTATTTTGAACATAATTCATTGCATCATCATGCACTACAGTTAAATGCTTCAGGTGTTCTATCATAAAAAAACGCTTGGCAATGTCGATGACTTCATCACTGTTATCAACAGCAACTAAAGGCATATCCGCAAGCATTAAAGCGACTCCTGCGCCGCCAAGTCCTAGCAAACATACGTGTTCAGGATAATGACGTGCCATAAGCGTTAGCGCGGGCAAGTAGTATAAAACCGGTTTTTCGGGCTTACGGCGGTTAATCACAGTTTGCAGCGCGTCAGAGCCTAGAGTTAACCATCGGTAACACAAATTTTGATAAACCTTATAACCCGAGGGTGATTCATAAATGCATCTTCCCAGTTTTGTTTTCCACATAGGTTTTAGCGTCTATTCTGATTGAAAAGGATAAATGGGGCCGAGTTTTAATATCTGTGTGAGCTCATCCAATGCCTGGAAATTTTCAGTAATTAAATACGGATCAATCAAGTCAGCGGCTGCTAATTCAGTGCGGTAATGCTTTAATACCCATTGATCTAAAACATCCAATAATTGATTAGTCACCAAAATACCTTGATGCATGGCACTTAGTTCTTGTTCATTTAATGGAATGCGTAATCTTAAACAAGCAGGCCCACCTCCATTACGCATGCTTTGTTTCAAATCCAGATAATGAACTGTATTAATCGGATTAGAGGGGCTAGAAATGAGGGAATCAATGCATGTTGAAACACGAGGGTTATTCTGGCATTCAATTGGAGCAATCAAAAGCATCTCATTGGCAAGGCTTATGATTTGTGAATTAAATAGATAGGATGAAACCGCATCTTGGATGCTCAGTTGATCTTCAGTAATTTCAATAATAGTTAAAGGGAATTCGGCTTTTACTCGTAATTCATGAAGAACCGCTGCTTGATTATAAAATGCCTGTTCATGAACAAGAAATAAGGATTCATTCGCCACCGAAATGACGTCATTGTGGAATACACCTTGATCAATAGCTAAAGGATTTTGACGGGCAAAAATCACTTGACGTTCATCCAGCAAGTGATTTCGAACAATCGCTTCGGAGGCCTCCCGGGTTTGTCGGGCAGGGTATTTTACTGGACCTTCATTATCTTTCCCTAATGCTTTTTTACCATAAACAAAAAGATGGATACCACGCTCTGTATGATTGTGACAGAGACGATTATGATTTGCAGCCCCTTCATCGCCAGTAACGCTGGAGCGAGGTACTATTGGGTGGTGGCTAAAATAGTTACTATCAGAAAAGATATATTGAAGCAATTTTTTGGAAAAATCAGCTTCTTGATGACGATGTAAATTGCTCACTAAATTAGCTGCAGTGAAATGTACTTTATTATCCGCCGTGTCACTACTGGGTGAAACTGTAGCTGCATTAGCTGTCCACATGCTAGAGGCTGAATAACAGGCACTGAGCAGCTCCGGAGAGGATTGTGCTGCTGTAGTACTGCCAAAACCTAATTGACGCAGCAGCGCAAGATTAGGGCGCTGATGTGGTGGCATGATGCCTTGTTTCAGGCCTAAATTATGCAATAAACGCATTTTATTCAAACCTTGGCGTGCAGCCGCCTGTGGGTTGGACACGCTTAAAGCATTGCTAATGGATGCTATATTACCTGCGGCAAGGCCTGCGTAATGATGAGTTGGTCCAACCAATCCATCCATATTAAGTTCATAAACAGTCATACATTATTCCAACACAACGCCCGGCAACAGTTGAGCCGGTGCAGTTAAAAGAGGTTGCTCCATACTGGCTACAGGGTAAGCGCAATAATCTGCTGCAAAAAAAGCACTCGGTCTGTGATTGCCACTGTATCCAACTCCACCAAAAGGAAGACTGCTTGCAGCTCCTGTTGTTGGCCTGTTCCAGTTGATTAGTCCTGCGCGTATTTTTTGATAAAATTCCTGGTATTTTTGTTCCCTGTCACTGAATAAACCAGCGGCTAATCCATAACGCGTGTTATTGGCTAATTCAATTGCCTGATCAAAATTTTTGTAACGGTAGATTTGGATAAATGGCGCGAAAATCTCCTCATCAGGAGGATTGTGTACCTTGCTCATATCGATAATTCCTGGCGTTAACAAGCCCGTATTTTCGACAAGAAGCGTCATTGATAATAAAGACTCACCACTTGCTTCAATAAGCATTTTTTGGCTGTGTAAATGCTTTTGCGCTTGCATATAACTAATAACTGGCCCCATGAATGGTTCGGGTTGTTTATTAAACGGACCTACCTTAACGGATTGGCAGGCTTTAATAAGACGCTTTAGAAATTCATCACCTTGCGCGGAATCAGGAATAATAACGCGTCGTGCGCATGTGCAGCGTTGGCCAGAGGTGATTAATGACGACAGTATGGTTTGGTAGACTGCTGCATTTAAATCGCTGACCTCATCAAGAACCAAAGGATTATTTCCACCCATTTCAAGTGCTAAAATCACTTCAGGTCGATCACTAAACTGTTGGTGAATGCGTAATCCAGTCGGGTAACTTCCCGTAAAATAAACACCTTGAATGTCTTGTGACAGTACTGTTTTGCCACAGGAGGCATCGCCTTGCAAGCAATTCATTACGCCTGCAGGAAGTGAGCTGTCATGCCAGCATTGCATTATTAGCTCAGCTACAGCGGGTGCTTGTTCGCTGGGTTTATAAAGGATGGTATTTCCCGCTAAAAGCGCGGGTACAATATGGCCATTACTTAAATGCGCGGGGAAATTAAAGGCGCCTAAAACTACGACCACACCTTGTGGTTTAAAACGAAGGCAGGTATTAGCTTCCGCTGTAGCCGTCTTTTTTTCACCCGTTCGTTCCTTGCAGGCTTGAATCGATAAATTAATTTTTCCAATGACGGCAGTAATTTCAGTCTGTGATTCCCATAATGGTTTACCTGTTTCCTGGGAAATTAAAAGTGCTAAACGATCACGGTTTTTTTCTATTTGTGCAGCAAATTGTTGGGTGTAGTGAGCGCGCTTATCTAAGTCAAGAGCAGACCATGAGGGCAATGCGCGGTGCGCTGCATCAGCTGCTGCTGCAATTTCCTGTTCTGTAGCATTTGTTCCTTGCCAGAATAGAGTGCCGTAAGCGGGGTTGATGGACTCCAGTAGGGAACCCTGGCCTTTTACCCAAACTCCATTAATGTAATGACCTTTTCCTTGCATCATAATTCATTATTCCTAAGCTGTTGCAGCAGTATGTAAGGGAGATATGCGTAGTGTATCTCCGCATTGAATCTCAAGAAGCTGCGCTGTTTTTTTGCTGATAATGCACGTATTATCTCGTTTGTTTACTAATACAGTGCCAAGAGTAGCGCGAAAATCGAGTTTGGTATTGGCCAATAAATAATTAGCGCTACTGACCTCATCACTTAGGTTTTTTACTGTAACCACACGGCTTAATTCTATAGTTCTGATGTTTTTTAAGGGTACTTCTATAGTTGGCCCCGCATCAAAAATATCAACGTATTTGTTATAGCGAAAGCCTTCTTTGAGCAGAATATGCATGGCAGGTTTCGTAGAGGGATGAGGTTGACCAATGGTTTCTTGAGCCTCTTTTGAAAGCAATTTAACGTAAATTGGATTTCGCGGCATGAGATCCGCGATAAATTGTTTGTTGGTTGCCAGAGTTAATCTATCGGCTTCTGCATAAGACATTTGAAAAAAATGACTGCCTACGTTTTCCCAAAAAGGTGAATTCCCGTGTTTGTCTGAGACACCACGCATGTCCGCGATGACGGTTGGAGAAAAACGCTCGGGATAGTGGGCCATGAACAGAAAGCGAGACTTGGATAGTAATAAACCATTATTATTCTTTCTGTATTTAGGATTCAAAAAAAGGGTGCAAAGTTCGCTGCGCCCTTGATTGTCATTCACCAAACTTAATACTTCATAATCACTGCGTACATCTAAAGAGTGGCACATGCGTGTGCGTTTTGAGATTTTGTAGGAGTAAAACGGCGTTTCATGACCTGTTCGTGATTCGATGGCAGAAACACCAATAACCTCATGGTTTCTTTGATTTTCCAAAACAAAAAGATAATACTCACTAAGCGGCTGGTCGAGTTTTTTTTTATAAGATGCCGTAGACCAACTGACGCGTTTTTTTAATAATTTCAGGTCCTTTGGAAGTGTTGTCATTCCAACACCGCTTTGCTCCGCTAGATGATGGATTGCGTCCAAATCAGAATCACGTGCGCTACGAAATAACATCATTTTTTCAGATCCTCTAGGCCGTCCCGTGCTAAATCAATTAAGAGCAGGGCACTCAGTGCTGCACGCTCAGGTAAACTGTCTAGCAAAATGTATTCTTCTGAGCTGTGAATATGGCCCCCACGAACTCCTAAAGTGTCTAAAACAGGCAAACCATGATGTGCGAGATTATTCCCATCACAACAACCACCACTGTCTTTCCAATCAATGGCTAATCCTAGTTCCTTACCTAAACTCTGCACACGTTGAAATAAGCGTTCTGTTCCAGAGCATACCCGTTTTACAGGTCTGCCAAAGTCACCCTGTATACTTAAAAAATAATCAGGGCGTTTTAATGAGCCGATAATATGTTTCAGCTCATTTCTCACCCAATGTTCGTCTTCAGGTAGACTAATACGCACATCAAGTTTTGCTATAGCTTTATCTGGAACCACGTTTAATGCCTCGCCACCTGCAATTTTTCCGACATTAATTGTAACGCCATCACGCTGACCATTGAGAGCATGTACCGCGCAAATGGCTTCCGCCAGATAACAAATAGCATTTCTTCCTTCATCAAATGCTCTACCTGCGTGCGCCGCTTTTCCAGTAGCAATTAAGGTTAATTTGCCCGAGCCTTTTCGATTTTTTGCTAAGGTTCCTGTTGCTGTCATTGCCGGTTCGTAAACCAGGGCCGCTTGATAATCAGCCGCAATTTCGTCAAATAAAACGCTGGATGCAGGTGACCCAATTTCTTCATCCGAGTTAATTAATACATCCCAACCCATGTGTTGTGCTTCTTCTGTCTGTTCAAAAGCAGTTAAAGCATGAAGCATGACAATTAAGCCGCCTTTCATATCAGTCACACCAGGACCATTGACGTAATTATCATTAATGTAGGTGAGTTTTTGAAAAGGATTGCTGGCAGAATACACTGTGTCCATATGACCACTTAATAATATTCGTCGTTTTAAATGTGGTCTTTTTCTAATAAGCAGCACGTCGCCACAGGATTGCAGGCTTGTTTCTCCAGACATATTAATTTGGGATAGTGGCTGTAGTTTTTTAATTTGGATTTCATCTGCAATGGGTTTATAGGCTGTTTGCAAGGCATTGGCCATTTGTGCAAGCCCGGGCAGATTAGTGGTACCTGAATTAATATCGCAAAACAGGTGAAGCTGTTCCACCATGATGTCTCGATTATTATAGAGTGTGTCTATCACTTTCCGGTATGTTTTAGTCATAGTTTTTTACTCGAACACGTAATTTCAAACAATAGCTCAAATTGATAAGCCTCACAACTTTAATTCAAATATTCTCACAAGCACTTATATGGTTAGTGGATTAGCGGTGCATAGATTAGTTATGTCTGATTTCTTTTTGGGTGGAGCATTTGACATAATACCTAATGTACATAATAAATTCGCTGGAGTTTTTTTAGTAGCTGATAGCTCTAATAGAATGATTAATTTTTTTTGTTCTTCTTGAATGTGTTCATTGCAACCAAGCTTTTCTGTTAATGCTGATTTAACTTTAGCTGTAATTTGAGTAATATCCTTAATTACCTTTTCCTTAGCCTTCTCCTGCTCACTTTTGATCAAATTATTTAACCATTTTTGAATATTGGGAGTATTGACTTCAGCACTTGCAAGAGTAGTGATTGTTTGTGCAAGTGAAGTCGCCAGGTTTTTTGCTTTTTCATAATCCATCTCTAACGCTGTTTTTGCTCCGGTAAGTCGGTCTATTTGTATATTGAGATGATCAATGCATTTTGCATGTGCCATTTTAGTTTCGTTCAATGCGGTTTGATTTTTTTCAATTAGAATTTTATCAAGAACCACAGCGCTTTGAAGCTCTTTCAGTGTCTGTTCTTGTTTTAGCTGCACGGTACGCAGGTGTTCTTCTGTGAGCCTGAAACTGGCTATTTGATGTACCAACCCATTTACTTCAATAGAGAATGCATTAACATTCTCTGTAAGCAGTTGATTTTCTTTCTGATAACTTAGAACCAGAAGTTCAAGTCTTTGACAAATACTGGTTAATTCACCAATAGTTGCAATAAGTGTATCTGATATGGCCATTACACCTTTTTTTACATTTTCTTCCATAATTTTAGAGTGAAAAGCATGGTCTTCAAGAAGGGCCCCACCTACAACGTAGGTAGCGGCGCTTACGCCACCAATAGCCATTAATATACCAATATTGGCAATAAGACCTACAGCTAAAGTAGGGCCCGATACTGCAACTCCGCCGGCAATTTTTTCCCACCAGGTGAGGTGATCCCAAGAACGTGTTAATCCCTGAATCATGCTTGGGTTTTGATGAATTTTATCAATAACATTACTCAGATCTTCTCTGAGTTTTTTTAAATCGGTTTCCGTTACAGTTTCATTTGGATTAAGTACTACCGGTGTTTGTCCTTTTTCAGGATTGGTTGTAGCACGTTCAGGGTCAGATTTTTGGGAACTGGACATTTTCCCGGCAACGTCTGCTTCTGTGGCACTCATAATCGCTCCTTTGTTTAAGAAACTCTCTGTAATTTCTATTTTTAACCACAACGCTTCTGATAAGCAAGTAAAAAATTTATTTTAATGAATTTATAGTAATAAGTGCCGTTTTTTCTATGCAGGCCGTTCTTCATCTCAGAAAGTATGAACTGGGATATCCGCTTGCCTTGTTACTGCAAAATCCAGCATTTCATTGCTTAAAACAGCACGTTGACTGGTAAAAAAGCTTGCTTTGCTTGTGGCTAGACCTTGAGTAACAATGTTTTTAGAGTACCCAAAGGTTGGGAGGAGCAGGACGATACCTAATAACATTTGCATCGCACCATAAATGGCCATTAAGACAGGATGTTTTATGCGTAATTCCACAGTCAGATTTTTGTAGTTTTGGATTAATTCTGGTGATGGCTCTGAAATTAATCGTGAAGTAAGTGCTATCGCTTTGCAAATTGAGGTAAAGGGCAATAATTGCGTCATTAATTGGTGGTTTTAATTGAAGAAAATAAGCATAGCAGTTACGATTGTGCATCGAATCGTTTGATAATGTATTGTTTTGAGCCATGCATCCAATCTTGATTGCTTAAGTTTGAGTCATTGTAGTAATAATTACAACGCAATGGAAGTGTTTTGGTTTTTTCTTTAAGTATCGTTTAAGGTTGAGATGTGACAAGTTATGTTTGTTTGGATAGGTGTCATTCCGATTGGCATCAGATCTTGGTTAATGCTTTGGAAACAATGGATAAGGATTATTTGCAACAATTAAGTGCTGCGGATAATTGGCTGCCCGAGAACGCTCATTTATATGCTGCATTTAGTTTGCCTCTTTCTGAAACCAAATACCTATTGGTAGGTGAGTCTCCTTACCCACGTACAGCTTCTGCTAATGGATATGCTTTTTGGGATAATGCAGTAGATAGTCTGTGGAGTACCAAAGGTTTGAGTACTGCTGTAAATAGGGCGACTTCATTGCGAAACTGGATAAAAATGATGCTGGTTGCGCGCGGTGATTTAGAAGCTGATGATACATCGCAAGAATCTATAGCACGGCTTGATAAGCATGGTTTAGTTCAAACTGCAGAGCAATTATTCCTTGGAATGATGGATAAAGGTATTTTATTACTTAATGCTACTTTGGTTTACAGTGAGGGTAAGGTCCCTTTCCATGCGCGTCATTGGAAGCCATTTATGCAGAGTATTCTGCAGCAACTGGCTTTAGTAAAACCCGATATTCAGCTGATCTTGTTTGGTAAAATTGCCGAAACAATTCCTCAGGATCAATTATCAGTGGGATTGGTAGCTGAACATCCTTATAATATTAGTTTTATAACCAATCCACGCGTGATTGAATTTTTTAAACCTCTGGACTTATTGCACTATGACGAAGAATAAATCAACAATTAATGCTGAAGAAGTAACTAAATTTGCTCAGCATGCGCAGCAATGGTGGGATACTGAAGGCCCATTGAAAACTCTGCATGATATTAATGGAACGCGTCTTGAGTTTATTAAGCAGCAGGTTTCGTTGGACGGTTTAAGTGTTTTGGATATTGGTTGCGGTGGCGGTATTTTGTGTGAAGCAATGGCGAAATTTGGTGCGAAGGTGACTGGTATTGATGCTGAGTCAGAAGCTATTGCAACAGCCAAGGAACACGCTATTAAGAATGATTTAGCTATAGAGTATTTTTGTACTCCTGTTGAAACGTACAAAGACGCTCATTACGACGTAATAACCTGCATGGAAATGTTGGAGCATGTTGAACATCCTGAGCTTGTATTAGAGCATTGCCAACGATTGCTAAAACCAGATGGCTTTTTGTTCCTATCAACCATCAGCAGAACTTTAAAAGCTTATGCAAGTGCTATTATTGCTGCAGAATACGTGCTTAATTTATTACCCAGACAGACTCATGATTATAATAAGTTTATAAAGCCCAGTGAATTGACCGCGATGGCTCGTTCCTTTGGTTTTAGTTTGGTTCATATGAATGGTATGAATTACAATCCGATTTTACGAAGTGCGTCGTTAAGTTCTGATGTACAGGTAAATTACCTTCTTGCTTTAAAAAATTAATTGGGCTGCCCCTGAGCGTAGTCGAAGGACCTCCTATCAAATTGTTCTGAGCCGAATGGCACTAAATTAATGAATCTTACTCCTTACCCTGTCGTCCTGCGGACAAGCCTCGGGACGACGCTCTAGGAAGAAAGGCTTAACTTAACGCCAGTTCTGGATAAGAGGCACAAGATCCATCTCCCACCACAAAACCGTTCGTGCTGAGGAGGCGTTTACGCCGTCTCGAAGCATTCACACAAGGTTATAGTCTTGACGCAGATGCTTCGAGACGGCGCGAACGGGTCAAGGTAGAGCCTGGATCTAATGACTACCTTATCCAGAACTGGCGTTAACTTAATGTCATTCGACTCTGAGTTCATTCGCTGATGGGATCGCCACAAAAATTATGAAGCTGTCTGCACATCCGTTGAGGCATAACAATGAGGTTAAACCCTCGGTATAACCTTCATAATTGTAGAAAGAGCTGTATTAACCCCGTGACGTTGTAATCTTCTCCGCATCTTTCCTTTTATTATAACGCTCTTGATATCGCTGGTACGCATACTTGGCTTGATCAGCTGTGACCATATCTATTTCATTACCATAAATATCCACTCGCGCCACATTTTCTTTTTGACACGTTAAATAAGCAGGAGAGGCGCTGTAGTAGCTTAACGCTTCTCGCAGTGATTTTTTACTAAAGGGAGGTGAGTCCAGGCGTTCATAGAAATCAATAATGTCATCAAATATCCCAATTTTCAGTGGTTTTATTTGGTTGCCTTTTTTGAAGAAAGCGTTCGGGAAGTGCTCTATGAGCCAATCTATAATTTGTAATTTATCTTTTTTTACTGCAGTTAATTGTTGCTTATCCATCATTTTGCTCTAAAGCGTTATCTATTTGCCGAATAAGCTACCACATTCAATGACATAATCAAACTATTCAGTAAAATAGTACCAATATAATGAGTTTTAATTTTGATCAAATCATCCAATAAACCTCTGCGTTTTGTAAGAAATATCTCAATGTTGATTGAGAAAACTGCTAGCTTATCATTTTTTGAATTATTCATAAAAATTAACTTGTTGTTTTTAATACATATTCAACAACAATTAATATTGAACATTAATTAGGTCATCATTTTTTAATATTTTTTGTCCCTTGAATTTCTTCTATTCTGTGCTAAATTCTATACATGACTTATACGGATTGTAAGTCTTGTAAATGGAATTAGAATCAAATGGAATTGATTGTGTCAGGGATGACATTTATAAGGACTGGACGGTTCTTATATGGATGGCTGCGAAAAGCCAAGGTTTTACCTTGGCTTTTTTATTGGGAAAAATTTAATACTTAACCGACTAAGTAGCCAGAGTTTGATAAAAATTTCTTGTCAGGGAAATAGGCAAAGATTACTGAACCATTCTTGATGGTATTAATTACAGGCTTTGCTAAAGCTTGAGAAATTGCAGGACATCCCCAGGATAAACCTGCACGCCCCGATTTTTTAATAAAATCAGGATCTACATACCATGCACCATGAACTACCACGCGGCGCTCATAAGCATTATCATTAAAGCCTTTATCCAAACCTTCTAAATTTAATGAATAACCTTTGTGTCCAATGTAAGTATCTTTGGTAATATAGGTACCAAGACTTGATTGCTTACTTGATTGAGTATTTGAAAAGTGACTCGGTGTATTATTGGAGCCTGAGTTTCTACCATGAGCTACATAAGTATTATAGAGTAGGCGTTCGCTGCGCATATCAAATACCCACATACGTTCTTTGTTTGAAGGTAGTGAATAATCAATTACAGTAAGTACTTGCTTTTTTACTTCACCTGTTTTGTTGGCATTGCCATAGGCTGTTAAAGCGAGCTTTAATACGTTTCTGTTTAACTGTGGTGCTTTGTTACCCAAGTGTTGAAGCTTGGTAGTTATATCGGTTCCAGACTTCGCAAAGGAAATGCTGCTGGATGTGATATTGCTTGTTAATATTACGGTTGATATTAGAGTTAATAGGGTATTCATACTGCTCCTGTCTTCTTGTAAAATCACCGTTATTGGTCATTGAAAAAAGGTGATTATATTAACAATTGAGGCAATTGTAAAATTATAAGATCTTTCATTGACCATAATGGAGGAATATTACTTTATTCAAGAGCTTATGAAAACGCAAAAAATAATATATGCCAATCCCTGTTCTTATTGTTCAAATATTGATCTATTTATAGAGCAATTAATACGCCAAAGCGAACAAAATAAACTATATTTGTCCATAATTTACACAATTCTTACATTGAAATGAAGTTCATATTCCTTTGTTGATGTCGGTTTTTATCATATAATGCCATAAAAATTTAAGTGAATCATTCCATTTTACACGGGGCTAAACTATGATGCTCCGTTGTTATATTTTTAGTTCGGAGAATACTATGCTTGAAAAGCAGACGATGCAATTACCAGGTGGGATACGAGCTGCTATCAATCACGTTTATCGTATTGATGAGTTGTCCTTGATAACAGAACTTTGTGACAAAGCAGATTTAGATCAGAAGCATTTAGCGGCTATCAAATCCAGCGCCACAAAATTAGTTGAATCGGTACGCTCTGAGCGTAAAAAGAGTACAGGCATTGATTCCTTTTTGACAGAATATGCATTATCCAGCGAAGAAGGCATTGCATTAATGTGCCTGGCTGAGGCTTTATTACGTGTTCCTGACAGCGCAACTATAGATAATCTTATTAAAGACAAGCTTGCTGGTGGTGATTGGAAATCTCATATTGGGCAAAGTGATTCCTTCTTTGTGAATGCAACTACCTGGGCTTTGATGCTTACAGGAAAAGTACTTACTCCTGAGAAAGCCCAAACAACTGTATCAAAATCATTGATGAAACTCGTAAATCGCAGTAGCGAAGCCGTTGTCAGAACAGCTGTTGATAAAGCGATGCGGATTATGAGCAAGCAGTTTGTTATGGGGCGCACCATTAGTGAAGCTTTAACGCGCGCGAAAAAGAAAGAAGCACAAGGCTATCGTTATTCTTATGATATGTTAGGCGAGGCTGCATTAACATCTGTAGATGCTACACGTTATTTTGCTGCTTATAAAAAAGCAATTGAAACCATTGGTGAAGCTGCTGATAAGAATTCAGATGTCTATAAACGTGCGGGTATTTCTATAAAACTTTCCGCATTACATCCTCGATATAATGAAAGCCAATACGAACGCGTGATGGAAGAGTTACCACCTAAACTTTTAGAGCTTGCACTTTTGGCAAAAAATTACGGTATTGGTTTAACCGTTGATGCTGAAGAGTCCGAGCGTTTGGATTTGTCATTAGATGTAATGGAGTCTGTATTTAAAGACGATAGCCTTGAGGGCTGGAATGGTTTTGGTCTGGCACTGCAATCCTATCAAAAAAGAGCATTTTATGTTCTGGATTGGGTCGCTGATTTAGCACGCAGTACAAATCGTCGCATGATGGTGCGTTTAATTAAAGGGGCGTATTGGGATAGCGAAATCAAAAAATCGCAAATGCAAGGCTTGTCTGAGTATGCGGTATTTACTCGAAAAGTATTTACTGATGTGTCATTCCAGGCTTGCGCTAAAAAAATCCTGACTATGACTGATGCCATTTATCCTCAATTTGCAACGCATAATGCTTATTCGGTCGCGATGATCTTAAATATTACTGGCGATTACCGTGATTTTGAATTCCAATGCTTACATGGCATGGGGAATGAGCTGTACCAACAAGTAGTTCCAGCAGAGAAGCATGGAATCGCCTGCCGTATTTATGCTCCAGTAGGAAGTCATGAAGATTTACTTCCTTATTTAGTTCGTCGTCTATTAGAAAACGGGGCTAACTCTTCTTTTGTTAACCGTATTGTTGATGACAATGCACCTATTAGCGCTTTGGTTGCCGATCCGGTACATCAGGCTAAGTCTTTATTAAGTAAAATGAATAAGAATATTCCTTTACCCAAAGATTTATTTGAGCCTGCTAGAAAAAATTCAAAAGGTTTTGATTTCAGCAATCGTCACGAGACGGCATTATTGCAACAAGAATTGGCACAAATCAAAGTCGGCCAATGGACTGCTGGCCCAATGGTTGTTGGAGCTTCAGCGTCTAAAGCGGAACAACAAAAAGTAAACTCACCTCAGAAAACTGAGCGTGTTGTAGGTACAGTACAAAATGCTACCTTAGATGATGTTGAAAAGGCGTTAACCGCTGCAGCTAAAGCATTTCCACTTTGGTCTGGTGTTGCCGTGGAAGAGCGCGCAGCCTGTCTTAATCGTTTTGCAGACTTATTAGAAGCAAACCGTGCTGAGTTTTTAGCTTTAGCTACTTATGAAGCAGGAAAAACATTAAATGACGGCATTGCCGAACTTCGTGAAGCAGTTGATTTTTGTCGTTATTACGCCGTTATGTCACAACAACTGATGGCCAATCCAACACGTTTAACCGGTTATACGGGTGAATTAAACGAATTAAGCCTGCATCCTCGTGGCACAGTACTTTGTATTAGCCCATGGAACTTTCCTTTAGCTATTTTTTCTGGTCAAGTAGTTGCGTCCTTAGCTACTGGAAATTGCGTTATTGCAAAACCTGCAGAACAAACCCCTTTAATCGCCGCTTTGGCGGTGAAATTAATGCATCAAGCGGGTGTTCCTGCTGGAGCAGTGCAACTTCTTCCAGGAGATGGTGCGACCATTGGAGCTGCATTAGTTGCTGATCAACGAATTAAAGCCGTACTGTTTACTGGTTCTACTGATACTGCTAATACAATCAATCATACTTTGGCAACACGTGGTGGCGAGATTATTCCATTGATCGCAGAAACAGGCGGCCAAAATGCTATGATAGTGGACTCTTCTGCTTTGTTGGAACAAGTAGTCGTTGATGCAGTGAACTCCGCTTTTGGAAGCGCTGGACAGCGTTGCTCGGCATTGCGTGTCTTGTTTGTGCAAGAGGAAGTATATCCACGTGCAGTTGAGCTATTAAAAGGTGCTATGGCGGAGCTTGTTATTGGTGAACCACAGTGGTTGGTTACTGACGTGGGCCCAGTGATCGATGAAATTGCATTGTCTGTATTAACGAGTCATGTAAGTGACATGAAAAAACGCCATGAAATACTGTACCAATGCCAATTAGATGAGTCTCTGGACTCAGGGTATTTCATGCCTCCGACAGCGATTGCAATTGACAACATTAATGCTTTGGAAAAAGAAGTATTTGGTCCTATATTGCATGTGATTCCATTTAAGAGAAAGCATCTTGATAAAGTAATCGACCAGATTAATGGCGCAGGTTATGGTTTAACCTTGGGAATACACAGCCGAATTACTGAAACAGTAGAATACATCAGGCAACGTGTTCATGCAGGTAACTGCTATGTAAATCGTAATATGACAGGCGCTGTAGTTGGTTTGCAACCCTTTGGTGGAGAAGGTTTATCAGGTACAGGGCCTAAAGCAGGCGGACCTAATTACTTGGTACGATTATGCCACGAACGTACTTACACCGTAGATACAACCGCTGCTGGTGGTAATGCAAGCTTGATGTCCTTACCTGATTGATTCAGGTAGTAAGACTTAGGCTCGTTGGCTTTTATAGACAGTGAGCCTATTTGTTAGGGATGAACAGAACATACAATGCAAGACAACAGGAGTTCGCACAATGAACCTTCTCAGAAAGCTCAAGAAATATTATCGTGCCTCATCGGAAAACAGAATTCAGATCCATTTATTTTTAGGCTTTGTGATTATCCCTGTAATCGGTATGACTGTTTTATATATTTGTGTACGAATGTTTTTGATGTAAGCAGGGAATGTATACCGCTCTTTGAGGAATCCTACCCATCACCGATCCGTTCGCAGTGAGGAGGAGCAAAGTTCCGTCTCGAACTGTTTGCACGAATGGTGCCAAGCCAATCAAGTTAAGAACAAAGTAAGCGCTCAATAAACCCCATCTATTCAATCAAAAGATAATTTCAGATACTTGCTGCGTTGACTAACGCAGAGGTACTTAAATGAAAGCATCAAGCGGGTAGTATCCTTTTCACGCTTATCGAAACCTCCAAGCAGAATAAAATCGAAACATTCTCTTGGTTTCAATACGTGCATACTCATATTCGCCAAGCTAATACCCTAGAACAACTCGAGCAGAACATGGGCACCTCATTGCTCACTGATATGCGTAGCTTACCTAATCTCATTATGCCCAAAACCTTTTATTGAATATCGTCTAAAAAAAACAAAATATACAATAATTTACCATAAAAAATTAAATGGATATTCACTTAATACTCATTTAATACAAATATACTACAATGAGTATAAATAAAATTTATTTCGAGGCATGTAATGGCTAGAACAATCTTAATAGCTGTTAGCGATGGTTTTGGTGGATATGGTGATTTTTTATTTGCCCTCAAACTGGCAGAACAAATTAAAAAATATTATATCGACTTAACGGGGGCAGATAGTGCTCCAGAAGTTAAACTAATTACTCAAGCTAGTGGTCAACAAAAAATAAAAAATTTGAAAGGAGATACCGAGTTTGAGGTAGAAGTATTAACTCCTGATGAACTCAAAGAAAAAGTTGAAAAAAAAGAGTTAGAAGTAGCATCCATAATAGAAGGTCCGGTTTTCCAATCCAGTCTAATTCTACACATACATGATGCAATCCAAAAACAACATCAACCAGTTCCATTAATAATGATGCCGGAATATGCCTACAGCGGCATATCTCATCGTTATATGATAGAAAATCAGAGACAGTTTCGGAAAAAAGCCCTTAATAAAATAGTCTATCTGGAAACCATCTATACTGGATTTAATACTAAAGCAGATGAAAAAGGAATCATATTAAGTGATAACCTGATAAGCCCCGAAAAACCCTTAGTATTATCATCGAAACTAGAGGAAAAAATAAGAGGGGTACTGCTTGCAGGAAAAGATATTGAAACGTACCAAACCAATGCTGATGTATCTTTTCAGTACAGCCATGATACTTTTCCAACGATTCCAGAAACAACAACAGCAGAACGATTTTTAAAAATACATAGGCTCTATGCAAAAGACAGTAAAAAAAATCAAGATGTATTAATGGTAGGAAAAACTGAACATACTAAACGTAACGCTTTAGAAAAAGTTAAAAAGCAACTTATCACCGATGGGTTTACCAAAATTAGTTTTTATAATGCAGAAACTAAAAAGGAAGAGTACCTCCACGGAGGACCCGATACTGAAGGGAAGCACTATCGCGTTGTATATAGCTCAGGCATGTCACACGCTTCAATGATTGCGGCTCAGGCTCTTTCTGGTGATTTAGTTGGTGCTACCGGAGATCAATCGTTTGGAGAGGCTGTAAGCGGTGACAAGATATTGATTTACGAATGTTTAGGTCATAAACGATTGTTAAGAGATGAATACTACAACCAATTAAAGCTGCTTGATCCTTTATGTGCAGACATACTTAATTTGCTTAGAAATGCAGAAAGTGAGTCTGACTACAAGCGCATGGAAGCATTATTGACCGTGGAAATGAAGGTAAGATTAAAAAATCTAAGTAAAAGTTTTAGAGAGTCTGGGGGACTTGTAAAATTTGCTGTAAATGCGGCTATGCCAAGTGAGCTACTCAGTCAGCAAATTATAAGTGGGGCTCTTCTTCCTTATACTAGTGATTCTAATTCAACATCGCCATTTGAAAGAACTTTAATGTTTGGTAGTTTTGATGCGGTTAGTCATGTGGTAGAACATTACACTTCCACTACGGACGATCATCGCAAATTTTGTGACATCTTAACCAAGAAAAATCATGAAGGACAATCTTTGCTTAGTGCTCTACGAAGCGCTAGACTTCATTCACCTGAAACCAGTAGAGCAAGTTATCTTGTAACCCGATTTAATATCGATAAATACAAAGCCCCAAGTGGCAGCAAGCGCGAGACGATGTTTAATGCTTATAAAGAACTGATCTCAACCTTTACGGTACTAGGTAAAGAACAATATGATGAAAATGCTTTAATTGGCCTCATGTTATTAACAACTAAAAATATATCAAAAGAGTACTCTTTTTTGTCTCCACGAAAAGGATTGTTCTTTGGAAGTCGATTTTATTCAAATTTGGAAGATACATTAAAAGAACTGGATATCAATTTAAAAAAGATTACCCCTCAAGAGAGACAACGCTATCATTCTGCTTTAGCTCGAGTTATGGAGAATAATCCCAACTTAATAGCAAACGAATACATACTCAACTCTTTAAGTAGAGAAGCGAATATAACACTGCCTAAAATTCCACCTCTTCTTAGTGGCAGTAAGGCTACGGAATTACTACAGTCAAAAAAATTGACAGGAACAGACCCAACGATATTTCGCACGGAGAGTGGTTTATATAAAACTCATTCTGTTCCTTTAGGTCAAGGTGGTTGGGGAAGTGTCTATGCAGCGAGACATTATGTGCATTCTGAGTCCGGTATAAAAACATCTCAACCTCTTGCCATAAAAACGATGTCAGTGAGAAATCAGTTGGCGATGAACAAAGAAGCACTCTTGTTTAAAAAGGCTTATCCTGATAAACATTTTGAGCAATTTAATAAAAATAAAACAGCTTATTTAGCAATGCCATTATTTCCTGGTGTTCCACTTGATAAATATTTGATAGAACATTTGGAATTGTCACAAACTACCCGTCACGAAATAGCAACATCATTACTTGAATGCCTAGGTTCTATTCATGAGCATAAGGTAATTCATAATGATATAAAACCTAAAAATGTACTTTATGACCCAGTTGCAAAAAAAGTCCATATTGTAGACTTCGGATGTGCTGAAGAAGCAGGTGCTAGAATTCAATTTAAGGATATAAATACAGCTAAATTTGCAATAGAATATATGCCCCCAGAATATTTACAAGGTGAATGCGTAACAGATAAAACGGATGTATATTCTTTAACGCTTAGCTTGGCTGAAATTTTGGGTGCAAATAAGCACAACCTTATAAAGGAGCGAATGGAAAGAGCATTGACGAAAATTAATGAGCCTGTAAAAACATCAATTAGAAAGGCATTTCATTCTACTGGCTCATTAGATGAGACCATGTTTACAAGGGAGGTGGGAAGGCATTGGAATAATCCTGAATTTAAAAAATTTATTACGGAATTTGCCAATGAAAAATATGATTTCAGTCTTTATAAAGAAATACTAGGAGAAAATGTAATTGAATTGTTACATTCTATGCAAAATAAAGTTCCTGATCAAAGACCTAGTATTGAAGATGCTTTAGAAATTCTAAAATACAAAGAAGCAGAACAAATATTGGAGAGTAATTTATGAAACAGATACTGATTGATGAACTTAAAAATTTTTTTAACATGAATATAGAAGATAATCTAATAAAATTAGAAAAAGACAGTAAGGTTAGAGCCATTAGTGGTTTAACAACGTTGATTAAAGGCTTAAATGATCCAACTACATCACCTAAAGAAATAGCACAGCAACTAGAAGATATTATTGTATGTATTTCACTCAAGAGCAAGAATGCGACTGATTTAGAAAGGTCTTTAAAAAGTATCCTAGAGAATTATCAAGAAAAACTAGCAAACTATGAAATTGAAGCTGAAGAGAGTGCAAGTTCTTTTACAGCCCGCTGCTAATTTTCTAGACTAGGGTGTACGGGCATTTGACACCCCAGATGCCAATGTGCCGCGCTTTATGCGCGGCATCCAGGAGATGCTACTTACAAATAAACCAAGTAATTTGAAAGTTCAAGCTACTCTCAACTAGGCCTAAAGAAAATAAACTGCGTGTAATTACATAAAAATTAGGGCCGCGGTAGAAACAGAACAAACCTTATCGAAATAGAACGTTAAATATAGGTTGGGTATCGCGTACGATGCTCAACAACGGAGCGTAGCGACTTCCCTGTGTTGGGCTGCACTTCGTTTAGCGCCAACCTACACTCAGTTTGACTTATCAATCCATGTGTAAAAAGGTAGCTTTGATCCCGGGTTACGCTGCCGCTTCACCCAAGCTACGTCCTTACTTTTTAATGCTTCTTAGAAAAAAACCAAGGAATCAATACAAACAATATCAAACCACCCACAAGGAATGCTTCAAAAACAAATACATTACCAACAGGAATTTGTGATGGTGGCGCAAAACCAACAAGCATCGCTGCGGTACAACATAAAGTCCCAACGCCTGCGATTAGCCATAAAACCACTTTACCACCTGGAATGGTATAACCACGCTTTAGATCGGGTCTTCTGTTTCTTAATTGAATCGCTGCAGCAAACATAATGATATAAACCATTAACGCCATTTGCGCACTCAAATCACTTAACATCCAATAAGCCGCATTAATAGAATCCAACAAAATAAATACCGTACTTAAAACGGTAACAATAATGGCTTGGGTAAAGAGAATCGTTGTGGGAGCACCGTGTTTGTTTGTACGAGCAAAGCGCGCTGGTAAAGAGCCGTCTTGAGCAGACACTAACAAACCCTTTGTTGGTCCAATAATCCACGCAGAAACACCACTTAAAGCACCTAATACAATAAGTACAGCGATAACGTAGGTCATCCAAGGCATATTATACGACTGGAAAAAAACCGCGTATGCTTCAATTAGTCCCGAAACAACGCTTAAGCTGCTGTTAGGAACTACTATAACAATAGCTAAAGAGCCCAATGACAGTGTCGAAATAATAATAAAAGTGGAATACAGCAAAGCTTTTGGATAATCACGCTGAGGATTCTTAACCTCTTCAGCATGCACCGCAGACATTTCCATACCAATTAAGCCAAACAAAACTGCTGAAAACAAAGACAAATTACCAAGAGATTCAAAGTTGGGTAGAAAAGAAGAGCTATAACCAACGGCTATTGGGTTCCCTTGAATAACCCAAATAACAGCCAAAATAATAATTAAAAGCATAGGAAGCACAGTACCAATAGTCGCACCAATAATGCTGACAATGCTGGAGATTCTCATCCCAAAACAATTTAATAAGGTAAATAACCAAAACGAGCCAATTACAGTTCCTAATAAGTAAATCTTATTATTAGCCAATTCAGGGGCAAATAAATAGGAAACGGTTGCCGCAATAAAGGCAAGAATAGTAGGGTACCAAACTACGTTGTAGATCCACTGCAGCCAAATGGTAATAAAGCCAATACGCTTACCAAAAGCCTCACGAACCCAAACATAAATACCGCCTGTATGAGGATAGGCGGTCGCTAACTCCGCGGCAACAAGTGCTACGGGAATAAAAAAGGCAAATGCGGCAATAAAATAATAAGAAACGAGGGATAACCCTAATTTGGCACTAAGAGGTAAAGTACGAAGGCTATCAACAGCGATAACATTAATCATCACCAAGGAAAAAACACTTAAAACTTTTTTTGATTGAGTCATGATTAAACCTTAACTAAAGCGATCATGTAAAATGAACTGAAGGGTACTGTGGATTAAAAGTAATTTAATTAGGGTCTGTTGACATTTCTACTATCTTGGCCGAAATAGGCTGATTTTCTGCGCTCCGATGCTCACATACAAGTGTATGCTGCGCTTCGGTGCTCGAAAATCAGCCTATTTCGGTTCAATCTAGCGAAATGTCAACAGCCCCTAAGGATTAAGTAATTAAAAAAATCATTACCTTTACGCCGGCCTGCATTTCATTATTTATATGCGGTCGCGAAGTATAGCATTGGGGGTTGAAAGATAACAATACGTTTTGCTGATTTTGTGAGTTTAAATAAGAACGTATGTGAGTGACGTTTATGGTCATGACTTGTTTTGTGGCATCTCGATGGTGATTTAAATAAAGTGCGATTTGATTGATTTTTAATTTGCGTCGATGCCTTTGCGGCATAAGAGGGTGTCGCAAGTGTGATTCGATTGATTTTTAATCCGTGACGATGTCCTGCGATGTAGGCTAGGAGAGATTTCTAATGGATATTAAAAAAAAAATTAAAATTTTTTACATTATAAAAATTGATATTTTAGAAAATTAAAATCATTATTTTTAACCAACTAACAATGAATGTTATTATTTGATCATGTGGTATCATTATTTTTCTTGTTGAAAATAAAAATATCTCTGTGTATTATCCGTGAATTCAAAGCTGAAATATAAAATTTATCTCTAATGGATACTTTATTTTTGCTTTGTATATATAGCTTTTAAATGAAAGATAATATGGAAAATTCAATACCGGTTTATTGATAGGCGGAAGCCTCTCCGTAGTTGCCTTTAGAATTGTAAAATGACCGAAATGACAGTTCAATATAAACATCTTATTCTTGACACCTTTAAAAGACTATTAGTAGTTAATCACCATTCGCGGCTCAATTTTTTTAAGAAAATAAGCCAACTACGGACACAAATTTAAACATAAATTAGGAGTGAAAATTGAAAAATAGGATTATATTTATTTGTTTTTTTCTAACGTTGCTGACCGGTATAGCAAATGCAGGTTCTTTCCATGTTAAGCTAATGGACACAAGCCAAGTTAACCTGACTCAATATAAAATCCCTCAAACAGAAATCTTTATAGACAATAACAGTGTTGAAACTGTATGGGTAGCTATAAATGGAGATCTGGAGTTGTTGCCTAACGGTTTCACTCTTCATTTATATAATGATGACGAGGAAATAAATAAAGTGCATATAAAAATGTCTAAATCTGTTTTATATGGTGTTTTTTTTGACGAATTAGTCGCTAACCATAGTAAACTCAGAGTAAATGACTATTTACCAAAACCAGACTCTATTTCTTGAGCAGGAATTTTTGCCCTATATTTGAGATTTAAATCTTTGGGTTGAAGAGATAAAAATCATAGGCGCGCTATTTTTAAAATAACGCGCCCATCGTTTAGATTAAGCGCAAAGGTTTCTTAATACGTACTGTAGAATTCCACCGTTTTTGTAGTATTCCAATTCATCAGCAGTATCAATACGGCATAGTGCCTTGATTTGCTCTATTTTGCCATTAGCGCGTTCTATGGTTACAGATACCATGGAACCTGGTGTTAGTGAGTCAGATATATCAATGCTGACACGTTCGTCACCAGTTAACTCTAGAGTTTTACGTGTCATGCCATCACAGAACTGCAGTGGTAAAATACCCATTCCAATTAAGTTCGAGCGGTGGATACGTTCGAAACTTTCGGTAATAACTGATTTAACGCCTAGTAAGTTAGTTCCTTTTGCAGCCCAGTCTCTTGATGAACCGGTGCCGTATTCCTTGCCAGCAATAACCACCAATTCTTGATGTTGTTCTTGATATAACATCGAAGCATCATAAATTGGCATAATGTCGCCGGTTGGGATGTAACGTGTGATTCCGCCTTCTTGTCCTGGAGTCATTTCGTTACGGATACGGATGTTTGCAAAGGTTCCGCGCATCATGACTTCGTGGTTACCACGACGTGATCCGTAGGAATTAAAGTCTTTTTCATCTACGCCTTTAGATTTCAAATATAAACCAGCAGGGGAGTTGGCTTTAATAGAGCCGGCTGGAGAAATGTGGTCGGTCGTAATTGAGTCACCAAATAAAGCCAGAATATAGGCTTGTTTTACAGGTTTGATCGCGTCTGGTTTTGCTTTCAGATTGTCAAAGAAGGGTGGATGTTGGATGTAGGTTGAATCTTCATTCCACTCGTATGTTTTGCCTGTACTGGTTTTAATTGCTTGCCAGTGCTCATCACCTAGGAATACTTCAGCGTATTCTTTACGGAACATGCCGCCAGTTACTTTCGCCACTTCGATAGCAATTTCAGCATTAGTAGGCCAGATGTCTTTCAAGAACACGTCATTGCCGTCTTTGTCTTTGCCTAATGCGTCTTTGCTTAAGTCAGTGCAGGTTGTACCACTTAGTGCATAAGCTACAACTAATGGAGGTGAAGCCAACCAGTTTGCTCTTACTTGCGGATGTACTCGGCCTTCGAAGTTACGGTTTCCTGATAATACAGAAGAAACAACCAGGTCATTGTCGCTGATGCAATGTGAAATTGCGTCAGGAAGTGGGCCTGAGTTACCAATACATGTGGTGCAACCATAACCAACCAGGTTAAAGCCTAATTGATCCAGATAGGTCTGAAGGCCTGCGTGTTTCAGGTAATCCGTTACTACTTTAGAGCCTGGAGCTAAAGAAGATTTAACCCATGGCTGACGTTGTAAGCCTTTTTCTACTGCTTTTTTAGCAACTAAACCTGCAGCCATCAATACACTTGGGTTTGATGTGTTAGTACAGCTGGTGATTGCAGCAATGGCTACATGACCGTGTTTCATTTCAAAGTCATGGCCTTTAACTGGGAATGATTTGTTCTTTTCTTCTTCTTTGCCTGATTCCATCAGGAATGCAGCAAACTCAATTGGTAATGTACTTAGAGTGACTTTATCTTGTGGTCTTTTGGGGCCTGCAAGTGAAGGCTCGATTGAGTCTAGATCAAGTTCTAATGTATCAGTAAATACGGGATCTTCGCAGTCTTTGTCGTACCACATGCCTTGAGCTTTAGAATAAGCTTCAACCAACGCGATAGTATGTTTGTCACGGCCAGTTAATTCTAAGTAGCGAATGGTTTCTTTGTCTACAGGGAAAAATCCACAAGTAGCGCCGTATTCTGGTGCCATGTTGGAAATAGTGGCTCGGTCAGCCAGTGGTAAGTCATTAAGACCTGGACCGTAGAACTCAACAAACTTGCCCACTACGCCTTTTTTACGCAGCATTTGAGTTACTGTCAGTACTAAGTCAGTTGCAGTAATGCCTTCTTTCATTTTACCGATTAATTTAAAGCCAATGACTTCAGGAATCAGCATGGATACTGGTTGGCCTAGCATTGCGGCTTCTGCTTCAATACCACCAACGCCCCAGCCTAAAATACCTAAGCCGTTAATCATGGTTGTGTGTGAGTCAGTACCCACTAAAGTATCTGGGTAAGCGTATAAATGACCTTCATTACTGCTGCTCCAGACGGTTTTGCCTAAATATTCAAGGTTCACTTGGTGGCAAATACCTGTTCCTGGTGGCACTACTTGGAAGTTATTAAAGGCTTTTTGTCCCCAACGTAAGAATTCATAACGCTCGTTATTTCGTTCCATTTCGATTTCAGTATTAACTTCTAGGGAATCTTTAGTCCCAAATTTATCAACCATTACAGAGTGGTCGATGACTAAATCAACAGGAGATAATGGAGAGATTTTATCTGGATTTCCACCCATTTTAACAATGGCTGTACGCATTGCGGCCAGATCAACTACTGCAGGAACCCCGGTGAAATCTTGCATTAGCACGCGAGTTGGTCTGAATGCAATTTCGTGTTGTGAGGTTTTACTTTGTAACCAGTTGGCGATCGCTTGAATGTCTTTGGTTGTCACCGTGTTGCTGTCTTCAAAACGCAGTAAGTTTTCAAAGAGTACTTTAAGTGAGTAGGGAAGTCGGTTTATCCCTTTAAAATGGTTATTTTCAGCCTCTTTCAGACTGTAATAATGATAGGTTTTTCCATCTACTTCTAATTGACGTTTTGTTGATAAACTGTCATGACCCACTTTCATAAAAAAACTCCTGAATTCAAAAGATGAATAATAGCTCAAATTTAGGAATTTTTCATGAGTTCTGTAGTGAAAAAATTAAAATCGATTGGGTGTGAGCAAAAGTGATGCTGTAGGTTGAGATTTATGGTTTAAAATTATCCCAGTTCACTTTTGCTCCGACAGATAATACGCTTAGACTGCTCCATACGCGTAATCGGAACTGTATGCGTCTTCACGCGGCTCTTCAACAACGGGGGTTGGCTCCATTGCTTGTGCTGCGGCTTCAAATAGAGTTTTTTCTTCTTTTTTCTTTGCTGCAGTGTCTACGGGAGTAGGTGTAAACAACGCAAGAAGACTAGGAGCTAATAAGGTAATTGCTATAGGAAGTAAAATAAAGCCAATCATTGGGTTAACTGCAAGCATGGAACATGCTGTGATGAGCAGCAAAGCACCTATAATAGCACCGGCTAAAGGCACATAACTCATCGGTTGATTCGGCATGGTATTCTCAGGAATTCCAACAGGATAGTAAGGTTTTCTCTCATGATAAGAGCTAATGTGGCTTTGGACACTAGAAGGACTATTTACGCAATCATAAAATGCTTGAGCAAAACGGTTGTACTGCTCTATTATATCATTTCTGTCTGCAAGCGACGACTTCGGGCTATTAAGAGCCATCTGAAACTCATTCATTCGCTCCGTTAACAAAGGCTCGACAAATAGTGCGATGTCTCTTGAATCACCTTTTTGGTCTAATAGAGCTATTGCCGCCTTGATTTTCTTGACAGCGCTAGGATCCACAAAAAATTGCATAGATGGCATAGTAAGCTTCTCTCTATAATTAGTATGAAAATAGAGTACCATATTAACTTTGATGCAATTCATCTCTTTACAAAGATTTACACTCGCGTAATATTTATTAACGCTAGCTTAATTGTCTTTGTATTTGGTTTGCAGTTTATATGGATGTAATTACTCCATGTATTAATAAACGAGGGAGTGTTTGGATGCTTGATTTAAAGAATGTAATGCCTGGTTCGTTACTTACAATGGACTCACTATTAAATGCTCAGGATGGTATTGAGCTGGAATCTTTGTCTGTTATAAATGAAAACCAGTCATCAGATAACGACGATCCTAACGATTTTATTTTATTATTCTCACAAATCACGTCAAGCCCCCCTGAGCCTGAGAAGATAGTGCTTACTGAATCAGAGCCAGTTCAATTACCTGTGACAACCGAGACTGTATCGAATAATCAAGTAGATATGGAGCAGGCAATTAATACCTTAGATGAGAATGTTGCCGTTGCCTGGATTAATTCTGATTATTATCAGGCGGAACTAAATAATGAAAAGATGCAATCTAGCGAAGCAGTTGAGCACTTGTCTACGCAGGCTGTTGAAATCCCTGGGGTTGTTTCAAAAACTGGTGAATTACCGTTACCAACGCCTGTCCAGAGTGAACTTTTAGCTGCTATGGATTCACTGCTACCTGTTCAAGAAAATGTGCTTGAAAATCAAGCTCCGCAAACAAATGAGCGTTTAGTGCAGCAGGATCCAATAAATAATGACGTTGTTGAGACAGTCGAAACTCATACGTTTATTAAGCCTATGGACATTGCAAAAACAGCTGTATTGGCAGAGGATATTTTGCCTGAGGCAGTGAGCAATCGAGTTTCTTTACAAGCAATGCCTGTAGAAACCAGAAAACAAACTGCTTTATCTGATGTATCTGATGAAGATTCATCCTCTGAAGAGCATGTAGAAACTAAATTGGATTCTGTCGAATCGAGTACGTTGGTTAAACCTAGAGAGAGCCTCATATCTGAAATGCTAATCTCCGCTCCTATTACTGAGAATGAGTCGATTGCAACGGATAATGGATTAATAAATTCATTATCTGCTAGCACGCAACAGTCTGTATTATATAGCCAAGAAAAAAGCGACATGCTGCCAAACACTATGCCACAATTCCTGGATTTACCTACGAATATAGAGCAGCAACCAGAATGGTCACAGCATTTTTCTGAACAGGTTGTTTGGTTGGGGCAACAGGGGCAAGGAATTAACCGGGCTGTAATTAAGCTTCATCCTGAGGATTTAGGACCGATTGAAATTAATATTAAAGTGGTTAATGGTTCGGCATCGATTAGTATCGCGAGTCATAGCCAGCAAGTACGCGATGTAATAGATCAGTCACTGCCTAAATTACAGGAAATGATGGCAGAGCAGGGTTTGAGTTTGTCTGAGGTTACTGTTGAGTCAGAAACTGATGCACGTCAATTCGCGCAGCAAGACAACGAGGCGCGGGATGAGTTTGTTGCCTATGAAGATGAGGAGATGATGATTACTCCTTTAAGAAAGAAGGCGACTCATCAGGGGGCTGTTGATCTTTTTGCTTAGAGTTGAATATCGTCGTCCAGAGCGTAGCGAAGGATCTCCCGAATTTGGCTTGGTTGACTATTTGAAGGGAGGTCCTTCGCTATGCTCTGGATGACGGTGTTTTTTAATGGCGGCACACTCTGGTGCAGCGGATAATATGGCCAGTTCTGCGATCAACAAGGCATCTTTTTTGACATTTAGGACTTATATGTCTCCATCCAGTCCAATAGGGCTGTCTTGGATGATGGTGGTAATGACGATTGGGTCCAATGTGACTTTGGCCCGGTGCATAGTGATAGCCTACGAAATAAGCTAGTTGCTGCCCTGTGGGTAAGGTGCTGGCTTGAGTAACGGTGCTGTATAATCCTCCTATCAGAATTAGGAAGGATACGAACAATAGAGATACTGCTCTTTTGCTTCTTGCACTCACTTTCACTTGTTCCATGATGTGATCCTTTTTTATTGTTCCATTGGCAATTATAGACTATAAAATAACCTTCAAATTAAGCTCAGGGATAATATGATTGAGAAAGTAATTCTAATTACTGGTTGTTCCAGTGGTATCGGATTTGATGCAGCTTTTGCCTTAAAGAAAAGGGGGTATAAGGTTATTGCTTCCTGTCGGAAAAAAGAAGACGTGCAGAAATTAATTACTTTAGGTTTGGATGCGGTTATTTTAGACGTCAGCGATTCCTCTTCAATTCAAAATGCATTTGCTGAAGTATTAATTAAAACAGAAGGGCGTCTGGATGTTTTGATTAATAATGCAGGCTATGGGCAAGCTGGGGCTTTGGAAGACATCAGCCGTGAGGTGATGCGCAGGCAGTTTGAAACGAATGTTTTTGGTTTGTTAGAGTTAAGTCAACTGGCAATTAAGGTGATGCGTCAGCAAGGACAAGGGCGGATCATTAATCTTAGTTCTATTCTTGGTATTATCAGCTTACCGTTTCGCGGTGCTTATAATGCGTCAAAATATGCTGTAGAAGGACTTAGTGATACTTTAAGGTTGGAGTTAGATTCTTCTGGAATAGATGTGATTTCGATTGAGCCAGGACCTATTGAAAGCCGTTTTAGAGATAATTGTGTTGATGGTTCGCTGCAAGACATTGATGTGAACAACAGTCATTTCAATAGACAATATGCCATGATGCTTTCAACATACAAGCAAAGTAGTACGAATTCGCCTTTTACAAAGAAAACGGACGCGGTGATTAAAAAATTTATTCATGCTATTGAGTCAAAGAGGCCTAAAGCTAAATATCCAGTGACTGTTCCCGCGCATTTATTTATTTTTTTGAAGCGGGTTTTAAGTACAAAAATGTTGGATAAGCTATTGAGATTTCTTTCGAAAAAGGAGTTGTCTTAATGTGTCTGTCATCCAGAGCATAGCGAAAAATGACAGTATGAAAAAATTAATTTTTTAAATAAAGAAGAAAATATAATATTTGTTTGCTAATATCATAATGGGTTGAAAATCTTTAACTATCAAGGAAGTAATATTATGAAAAAATCAACATTAGCAGTTGCTGCATTACTAACCGTTTTAGCAGCTCCAGTTGTATCTGTTGCTTATGCAGACGAAGCTGCTCCAGCTGCTGCTAGCAGTTGCAAAGGATGTGAAGGCGCTAAAGGTTGTGCTGGTTGCAAAGGTGCCAAAGGTTGCGAAGGTGCTAAAGGTTGCGCTGGTTGCAAAGGCGACAAAGGTTGTGCAGGAGCTAAAGGTGACAAAGGTTGTGCTGGTGCTAAAGGTTGTGGCGGTTGCTCTGGTGACTAGTTGTTAATCTTTATTCAATGAAGAGGTAGTTTTTACTACCTCTTTCTTTTAGTTAGTACTAATTATGCCTATTCATACAGATTTTATATTACCCAAGCTTACTAATTGGCATCAAAAGCGTTATTTGGACTATGCCAAACAGGTTCTTGAAGCCCAACAATTAATGACCGCTGATAACGGAAATAACATACTTCATTACACGCTGAATAAGCTGCCTCGTCACGAGCGTATGAGCCATTATCCTAAAGGTGATCGTATTGATCACAGTACAGGGTCACAGTATTTTTATCATTGTCACAGAGAAAACTTTGAAAGCACCGAGCACGGCCATTTTCATTGTTTTTTACGATACAAACACATTCCCAAATCGATTAAGCCTGCAGCTTTGGAGGATTGGGATCGTTATATTGATAATCCGATGACGCATCTGGTTGCTATTGGAATGAATCAGCTTGGCCAACCTTTGCGTTTGTTTACGGTAAATCGCTGGGTCACTTCAGAGCTTTGGTATGATGCGGAGCATTCGGAACGTTTTATTAAATGTTATAAAATGACTCTGATTGATGATCCTTATTGGCAGGTTCTTGATAAATGGGTTGAGGGAATACTTCATTTGTTTGCACCGCAAATTATTTGGTTGCAACAGGAACGTGATAAGAAAATACAACTGCATCAGGCCAGTACATCTATAGAAAATCCTTATATGGATTATGATCTTGAAGAGCTTTCTGAGATTTCTATTGATTTGAAAAAACAAATTGAGTGGATTATTGGTTAGGATCTCATCATCGTAAATAGAATTTTAAATGTAGGTTGGCGCATCGCGTGCGATGCCCAACAACGGGGCGTAGAGACTTTCTTGTGTTGGGCTGTACTTCGTTTAGCGCCAACCTGAATGCCACATCAAACACATTCTGTGTGATCGAATGCGTCAATCAAAATAATTAATTTGTACTATAATTTACATGCAAATCATAACAAGCGGAGCTCTTGCTATGTCTTCCCAAATAAAAAATGCTAATAAAGAGAGTATTGAAGCCCTCCACCAATCTTATATGGAGGTAATCAATGCGATGCCAGGCATTGTATATTGGGTGGATAAGGAGTGTAACTTGCTAGGATGTAATAACAAATTTATTAAATTATTAGGCTTGCATACCTTAAGTGAGGTTCTGGGTGATCCCTATTCAAAAATGGCTGAGTCTGCCCATTGGAATGCTTCTCGAATTGAGATCTTAAGACTTGATGACATGAAAGTGCTTTTTTCGGGCACAGCATAACGTCACCGAAAAACCCATTGAGGATGAGAATGGCAAAGTGGTTCATTTTATCTCAACACGCGTGCCGATGTATGACAGCAAGAAAGAGATTATTGGCTTGATCGTGATTTTAATGGACGTGACTTTAAACAAAGCTATAGAGGACTTTACTCATCAGTTATTAGACAGCGATAAAACAGAGAATAAACTGTCCAATAACGGACATTTACCCAATGTACTTATGGTGGAAGACAATCTTATTGCGCAAAATGTGGAAAAAGCCTTATTAACGGCATTAAATTGTCACGTAGATATCGCTGCGACTGCTGATATTGCGGTGGGATTATTTGATCCTGGTAAATACGATTTGGTTTTAATGGATATAGGTCTGGAAGATTCTTCCGGCTATATTGTGGCCAAACAATTACGACAAAAAGAAAAAGATACCCGTCATCATGTTCCTATTATCGCTTTAACCGGTTATGAGGCAGAGGTTGTGAAATACGATTGCCAGCATTATTTTATGGAAGGGGCAATCAGTAAGCCATTAACGAGTGAGCAGGCAGAACAACTTATCAAGCATTATATATATCATATGGACATTCCAGTTCGAGGTTTGAAGAGCACCTAGTATCTTGTTATGATGTTTTTTATCATTGATTAAGTTTATTGTTTGAGTTGCGGCATAAATAACGTCAATTATGGATAAGTGGACTAGATCTACTACTTAACCACAGAACCGTTCGTGCTCTGATGTATCCCCACGAATATTCATGCAAAGTTGATGTTGTAAAATAGTAGCAAACTGGTTGTATATTGTGTCATTCCCGCGAAGGCGGGAAACTATTATGCAATCAAAGTGAGGAATTAGCTTGATGGATGGTTTCCCGCCTTCGCGGGAATGACATAATTAATAGCATGATGACTCGCTAATAAACACATTTGATTGTATAAATATTCGTGGGGATACATCAGAGCACGAACGGTTCATGTTAGAGAGTTCCCTTATCCATTACTGATGTTAAATATCGCAATTTTACTTTGTTTTTCATAAGAGATACTTCATGAGTAGTCATTCTAAAAGGATTTTGTCTTTAGATGTTTTTCGTGGTTTAACCATTGTTTTAATGATACTGGTTAATAGTCAAGGTACCCGATTTATTTACCCTATTTTGGATCATGCGTCCTGGAATGGCTGTACTTTAGCTGATTTAGTTTTTCCCTCATTTTTATTTATTGTCGGCATAACTACAGTTATTAGTTTAAATCGTGAAATAAAATTAAGTACTAATAATCTTTTAGAAGTGTACTGGAACGTTTTTAGACGTAGTGCTTTACTCTTCCTATTTGGCTTACTTATGAATGCATATCCTTATCATTTTGATTTTGCCACTTTGCGTGTTTATGGGATTTTACAGCGTATTGCCGGCTGCTATTTAATTTGTGCATTGCTTTTTTTAAATACTTCTGTTAGAGCACAAACCCTTATATTTTTTGGCATCCTTTTAGGTTATTGGTATTTTATTACTTCAGTTCCTATGCCTGGTTTAGGACAGGATCAATTAATTAAAGAACATAATTGGGTCAATTATGTGGATCAGCTGATTTTTTCTCCCGCGCACTTATATAGAGATTTTGACCCGGAAGGGCTTTTAAGCACTCTTCCTTCGGTGGCGACTACTTTATTAGGAGTGATTACCGGAAATTTTTTACTGACTACATATAGTGCACGCAAAAAATGCTTTTTAATGATCTTTTTCGGATTTTTATTTCTGTCTCTTGGTTGGCTCTGGGGTTATAGTTTCCCAATTAATAAAAATTTATGGACCAGTTCTTTTGTATTATGGACGGGTGGAATTTTTCTCATTGTTTTTGCTTTATGTTTTTATGTGGTTGATATTCTGGGATATAGAAAATGGGCGTTTCCATTTGAGGTGTTTGGCATGAATGCCTTATTTATTTTTATCTTTCATGTCATGCTATTAAAAACTCAGTTCATGTTTAACGTACCATTAAAAAATGGCACTTATGAAACACTTAGAGTAGCTATTTCTGATTATTTATTTGGTGGATTTAGTCAGGAAAATGCAGGGCTGTTTTATGCAATTGTCTTTATTTTTATAAATTACCTGGTTGCGTTTTTCTTATACAAACGTAATCTGTTTATTAAATTATAAAGGTATTTGAGTTATGAGCTTTGGTAAATGCTTCTATTTAATGAATCTCTATTCAATTCATGCAGTATTGTTGTTGTTCATCCCTCCTGAGTTAGTTATAATTCAAGCCAATATGAAGTCTGTGCGATGTTTTGGAGCCGTTTTCGATGCCCATTTATGAATACCAATGTACCAACTGTAATCATCATTTTGATCTGATGCAAAAAATTAGCGATGAGCCTGTGAAGCAATGCCCTCAATGCAGCGAAGATAAAGTGATAAAGCTGATTTCTGCCGCTGGCTTTCAGCTTAAGGGTACAGGTTGGTATGCAACTGACTTTAAAAATAAAACAAGTGGTGCACCGAATACTGCAGCTAAAAAAGAGGATAGCAAAGCAACTGAGTCCTCAACTTCTGTTGCAAATCCAACCCAAGGTGATACTAAGTGAAAACAAAGCTTTTAAGAGGCTATTTACTTGCTGGATTAATTGTTTGGTTGCCCATATTAATTACGATGGGTGTTCTGCGCTTCATTATTGATTTGTTGGATAGTTTAATACCAAATGCTTATCAGCCTGAACAATGGCTTGGACACTATATCCCCGGCGTAGGCGTGATTTTATCGCTTATATTGCTGTTGATTACGGGGATGTTGGCAACTAATTACTTCGGGCAGCGTTTGGTTTCCTGGAGTGATTCTATGTTATCCAGAATTCCTTTAGTGCGATCCATCTATAAAGCGGTAAAACAGGTAATTAATGCGATACTATCTACGAATGGAGAGGCTTTTCGCAAAGTGGTTCTGATTGAATACCCCCGCAAAGGTTTATGGAGTATTGCTTTTCAAACAGGAAGTACTAATACAGAAATCAATGAGAAATCAAAACAAGAGATGATCACTGTATTTATACCAACAACACCAAACCCTACATCAGGTTTTCTCATCATGGTGCCTAAGAAGGATGCTATTGAGTTGGATATGAGTATTGATGAGGCATTAAAGTTTACAATTTCGTTAGGTGTAATGCAGCCTGATGCTGCAGCAGCTATAGCAAATCAACAACAAATTAAAAATTAAATAGGCGGTTTTATATGCGTACACACTACTGTTCGGGAGTGGATGAATCAAGTTTGGAAAAGGAAGTTACTATTTGTGGATGGGTACATCACAGACGAGATCATGGCGGAGTTATTTTTCTCGACATCCGAGACAGCTCCGGACTCTTGCAAGTAGTTTATGAGCCTGAAAACGAAACATCTTTTTTAGATGCTGAAAAATTACGTTCTGAATTTGTTGTGCGTGTAAGTGGTATTGTTCGCAAAAGACCAGAGGGCATGATTAATACAGCAATGGCTACTGGTCGTATTGAAGTAGTTGGTACTAAGCTTGAAATTCTCAATCAATCGCCCACACCACCATTTTTACCCGATGATTTTCAGGTGGTTAATGAAGATTTGCGTTATAAGTACCGTTATATTGATTTACGTCGTTCTTCAATGCAGCACAAACTAAAACTTAGACACAAATTAAACAGCTGTATTCGCACGTACTTAAATCAGCGGGATTTCGTTGATATTGAAACGCCGATGTTGACTAAAGCAACCCCTGAAGGGGCGCGTGATTATCTGGTACCATCCAGAGTGCACCCGGGCGAATTCTATGCTTTACCACAGTCGCCACAACTGTTTAAGCAGTTATTGATGATGTCTGGCTTTGATAAATATTATCAAATCGTTCGTTGTTTCCGTGATGAAGATTTGCGTTCAGACAGACAGCCTGAATTTACGCAGCTTGATATCGAGATGGCTTTCATCGATGAGGAGAATATTTTAACGCTTATCGAAGGGCTATTAAAAGTTGTCTTTAAAGATCTACTCGACGTAACCATTCCAGAAAAACTTCCAAGAATGGCTTATGCTGAAGCAATGCGTCGTTTTGGTAGTGACAAACCGGATATGCGAAATCCATTAGAATTAATCGATGTAGCGGATTTGGTTAAAGACTGCGATTTTAAAGTGTTTTCTAGTGCTGCAAATGATGCTGATTCGCGTGTAGTTGCTTTAAGACTGCCTAATGGCTGTGATTTAAGTCGTAAAGATTTAGACGATTACGCACGTTTTGTGGGTATTTATGGCGCTAAAGGCTTAGCGTACATCAAAGTTAATGACCGTGCTGCTGGAATGGAAGGGCTGCAATCGCCTATTTTAAAATTCCTTCCAGAAGCGGCAGTGCAAGCCATTCTGGCACGCGTTGAAGCGGTGACTGGAGACGTCGTGTTTTTTGGTGCGGATAAGACTCATATAGTGAATGAATCTATCGGTGCATTGAGAATTAAGCTTGGACATGATAGAAACTTATTAAGTGAAGGCTGGGAATTATTATGGATTGTTGATTGGCCAATGTTTGAAATGGATCATGAAAACAATAGGTTACAAGCAATGCACCATCCATTTACATCGCCTAAAGAGTTATCTGTCGATGCATTATGTGCAAATTCTACTCACGCTTTAGCTAAAGCTTATGATATAGTAATCAACGGCTATGAAATCGGTGGCGGTTCTATACGAATTCATCAGTCTGATTTGCAGAAAGCTGTATTTAAATTACTTGGAATTAACGAGCAAGAAGCTCAGGAAAAATTTGGCTTTTTACTTGATGCCTTACAATACGGAGCACCTCCACATGGTGGAATCGCTTTAGGCATTGATAGATTGGCTATGTTACTTACGGACTCTACCTCATTAAGAGACGTAATTGCTTTTCCTAAAACACAAACAGCTTCGTGCCTTTTAACAGGTGCACCATCGCCTACAGGCAGTGCACAGCTAACTGAATTGGGAATAAGACTTGCTCCAACTAATCCGACAAAATAAAATATCATCCCACAACACCAGCGCAAGTCGCTGGTGTTGCTTCTTTTTAATTTTTTTCTCTACTTTGTTTAGTGTATCTCTCTCTTTTGCAGCAAGTACTTCTAATACTTCTTCTATTAACAATACCACAACGTTTGCTGAATATTTGGCTCAAGAAAAAATTCATTTAACTGCAGCTATTAACGACACACATCAAAAAATAGAACTTAAAAATGAAAAAGAATATAAAGCTAAAACCGAACAAATAGCTTCTGTTCTTAAAATGACTCGTGTGAAAAGCGACAGTTTGGAAGGATTTCTTAATCAACAAATTAAAGAGCAATCAGATCTAAATCAAAGATTAAAACAATTGCAGCAATTACCTATTTCCAAAGACGGCACTACCATTTTGGAGCGTGTTGCGAAGGTTGAATCCTATCTTGAAATTAATAAACAAACGATCCAGCTTATTAATGATAATTTAGCGCTTGCCAAAGCGTTTCAAAATGCTCTGGGCGAGGAAGTAAAGCAACTGGAGTTTTGGCATTCCAATTTCATTTTGGAACAAAAACTGTTGCAAATAAAAGCTCTGAAAGAGCAGTTAAACAAGGAGCTGAATGCACTTTATCAAAATAATGCCGTGCAACCTAAGGATAAAAAAGCAAAGCCTACTGCAGCAATAGATGCTGATTATGAGGCGCGTTTGCTGCTTAATAACCAAAATATATCTGCGATTCAATATCATTTAAATGCATTAAACATGCAAAAAATGGTAGTAAAAGCAGACATTAATTATCTGAAAAATCCAGATACAAAGAATTTGCAGCTTGTATCTGAAAGTTATAAAGACGCACTTAGTCAATACAATAAAATAGAGCATTCAATGAAACAAATAAGCTCTGTTTTAAAAAATGAAGAAGTAACGATAAAAACGCCTGTTTTAAAAAAATCAGTTGATGCACTGGAGCACTCTTTAACGCAACGACTTGATGAAATCAGTGAGCAAAAGCAATTACTTTTGAAAAGTTTTACTGATTATCAGACGCAACTTAAATTATTAACTTCCTCGCGCCAGTCACTTGCTGAATACAATATCAGCAGTTGGCCAATTATTCTTAAAAAAATCGCAGCGATTCCTGGATTGTTTTATAAATACATTAACACCTTAAGTCTACAAGTTTATGACAGTTATTTATGGTTGAATGATTTTTCCAGGCTCCTTTTGTGGAGTGGATTTGCACTTATTGCTGGCTTGTTTTTTATCCTAAGTCGGTTTTTAAAAATATTGCGAGGTGATAAAGAGCGCTCTCGTTTAACCGGACATCTCTATGATGGTATCCTCATTCTTATCCAAAGAAATATACCGTATTTATGTGCCGCAGCAATGCTTTGGTCGTTGTTTTATCTCACGCATATTTCATTTGCAAATTATCAATTGGTTTTACAGCTGATAACGGTGTGGTTTGTTTTCAGAGTATCTATTTTAATATCTCGATTGGTATTATTAGAGCGTATTTCGGATGTGTCTGGTAAAGACGTTAAATTATATTATCGCTTAAAATGGCTTCTTCTTTTAGGTGGATGGACTACCGCTTTAATGACTATAGGGCACTTATTGCCTTTATCTTTATTGCTGCAAGACATATTTAATCGCTTGTTTATGTTGTTTATTTTATCGGTTTCCCTAGTAGGCTGGAAAAGTAAGGATGTGATTCGTTACCTTCTAAAGCCTGTGTTAATAAACAAAAAACGCTATATCAGTAACGCTATTTCTTTATTAATTACGCTGATACCGATTACCTTATTTACTACAGCAGTAATTGGATTATCCGGATTGATTAGTCTGGCGTGGACTATGAGTCAATATCAAGCTAATGCTTTGACTGTAATGATTGGCTACATTCTTATTAGAGGGTTGCTTTTTGATGCAATGGAATTATTTTCTGAGTGGATGATTTCCTCATTACGTAATGGTTGGTTGTGGATTGAGGTCTTCTTAAAACCTGCAGATAAAATAGTACGTATCGCTTTGCTTTTAGTTTGCGCGGTAATTTTATTCCAACTGTTTGATTGGAACTCGGATTCATTAGTCGTTATTAGTCTGGATAAACTGGCTCAATATACTATTGTGAATTTAACGGGAGTTCATATCACAGTAGTTAGTACCATCGAGTTTTTTATTCTATTATCCATATTTGTTTGGGCAGCCAAGTGGACGCGTGAGTTTTGCTATCGTTGGTTGTATAAAAATGCCAAAGATGCGGGTATTCGTAACAGCTTGTCGGTCTTCACTCAGTATGCCGTTATTTTAGTTGGTTGTTTTGTTACCTTGCATGTACTTGGTTTTGATTTTAGTGGTTTATCAATGATTATTGGTGGACTTGCCGTTGGTATGGGTTTTGGTTTACGCGATTTTGCCAGCAATATTGTAGGCGGTATTATGTTGTTGATTGAACGTCCCGTACGTGAAGGTGATTTAATTAGTATTGGTGAATACGAAGGGCGGGTGGAACATATTGGTATTCGTTCTATGCGTGTTTGCTCCTGGGATAATATGGAAGTTTTAATTCCCAATGCAGAAACGTTTAATAAGCCATTTACCAATTGGACGCATCAGGACAGTATCGTGCGCTCCGTAGTGCCGATAAAAGTCAGTCGATCGGATGATCCGGTAATGATTCAACAACTGATTCTTGATGTGTTGGCTATTATTCCAGAAATTGTCGAAGATCCTCCAGTTCAGGTTTGTTTGATAAAAATTGATGCGGCATTGATTGAATTTGAAGCGCGTTATTTTATTAACGTCCAGGAACATTCGCGTTTTGAAGTGCAATCAAAAGTATTGTTTGCGATTACGGCGCAGTTTAAAGCAGCCAATATCAAGGCGCCTATTGAGCCTCTTGCTATTGAATTTAAGGAATCACATGCTGAGTTCATTGGTAAAAAAGAAACCGCCAAAAACTGAGGATGAGTTACTCTTGCGCTGTGCTGAGATTGCAGGTCTTAGTTTTGCGCAGTTAAGCCTGAGTTTGGGTTTATTGATTCCTGAGGATCCCAATCAAAGAAAAGGGTGGATTGGTCAGGTTATTGAATTGGTTTTAGGGACTGATGCACAAAACCAATCCATGCCTGATTTTTTGGGTTTGGGGATTGAGCTTAAAACTTTGCCACTGGCAAAGTCTGGAAAACCTACTGAATCAACCTTTATTACCTCTATACCTTTATTGACCTTGCATCAACAGACTTGGAAAACTTCTCAATGTTATAGCAAGTTACAACGAATATTGTGGATTCCTGTTGAGGGCGATACGGATATTCCTTATGCGCAAAGACGAATTGGCCAAGGTTTTTTGTGGTCGCCTAATGAAGAGCAAGAGGCTATTTTAGCTGCGGACTGGAATTACTTATCCTTACAAATAAGCACCGGTTATCTTGAATCATTGGATGCAAAATCCGGTGACTATTTGCAGGTACGGCCTAAGGCTGCAAATGGAAAATCCTTATGTTATGGATTTGATTGTAATGGCGATAAGGTAAAAACGCTGCCACGGGGGTTTTATTTAAGAAGTAATTTTACGGTGACTATTTATGCTTAAAATTACAGATGGTAGCCTCACTGCTATTAAGTTAACGTCAGTTCGGGATAAGAGAGTCTTTAGATCCAGTCTCTACGTTGATCCGTTCGTACTGAGGAGGAGCAATAGCGACGTCTCGAAGCATTTGCGCCAAGACTATAACCCTGTGCGAATGCTTCGAGACGGCGTAAACGCCTCCTCAGCACGAACGGTTTTGAGGGCGGTGGAGTCTCTTATCCCGAGCTGACGTTAAGTTAAGAAAATTCTGTCGTCCCGCGGCTTGTGTACAGCTAAGAGAGATGGGCCGCGGGACGACGCGAATAGTGAAAAGTTCCTTAACTTAGATTTTTCGTGCTACAAACCGCTGACCATTAGGCTCTCTTTGAATGGGTAAAATGCGTTATTGCAGTCTCTGAAAGTTCTTTGACCGTGGTTAGAGGTGTCTGTACTTTTGCTATTAACATCGGTGCAAAATAGCTTATGGCATCTTGTGTGGCTTTCAATGCGCTCTTATCGAGGGCGCGTGTTTCTACTTCAACTTTAAGTTCGTGAACACGGTGTTCTGCGGCTGTTGGTTTTGGAGCTGGAGCAAATATAGAGTAAATCCTATGAAAGGCGGGTAAGATTCCTTCAGATGCACGGGGCTCTTCAATTACTTTGGGCCAAGCCAGAATAAAATCAGTAGTGCATAAAGGTGCAAGTAATTTTATCATATGCTGTATGTCTGGATTGAGTAATTTTGATGTATTTTCTGTAGTGTTCTCGTAAGTTGCTTTTCCTGCTTTTAAACTCCAATTATAAATTGATTTCATTCCCTCTAATTGAGCATGAAAATCATTCACTCTAAAGTTTTGAAGAGTCTGTCCTATAACACCCAAATAAAAAAATGCGGTTGAAAAATAAGTGACAAATTCAGGAACCGGCAAGAAAAATCCTGTAAACCAAGCACCTGCGGCTGGATAGAGTCCTTTTCCTATGCCTTGGAATAGATACATTTGGTTTGTAATAAACTCAAAATCATCAACGTAGTGTTTTAGTGCTTCCATATGTTTTGGATTGGTTTGATCAAAGGGTTCAGACAGCAACTTGTTGAGTTTTTCCAGTCGTTCACTTTTATCGGATGTTAAACGATTCATTCCCTCGGCTGTTAACGTGACCACAGTACTCTCCTTAAAAATAAAAGTTTAGAATTCGTACTTAATCATCCTACCCAAAGAGTGGACATTACGCCATTGCTTTTTTAAATATCTGTTGCAGGACTTTTAAGCTATTGATATATAGATTATTGTCTCATACAATGGAATTTGATTACTTATAAAGGACTAAAATGTTAAGGAAAACAGTTGTAGTTTCAACTCTTGCTCTATTATCAGCTCCTTGTTTTTCGGGCTTATATTTAGGAGGAGCTGTAGGACCTGAGGGGGCTAATTATACTGAAAATGCTCATTTTGTTACTACTATTGCAGCTCATCCTGAAAGTAATATTAATACTATGGATGAAAATCATTTTTCAGGTTATGGGGTTTTTGGTTCTATTTTTGCAGGCTATGGTTGGAATTATAACCGCTACTATCTGGCTGGCGAAATTAATGCGAACATCAGTTCCGTTAAACGTAAGCATACGAATACTGAAGTGTTTCATGCTCATCTTGATACAACCACATACACGATTACAAATAGTGAAGGTGTTAGCGTATTGCCTGGTTTCTTCCTTTCAGAGGGCACTTTACTTTATGGACGCGCTGGTTATACCAATGGCCGCATAAAAGCCCGTCAAGGAGATGAAACAATACAAAGCTCCACTACAAATCGTAATGGCGTCCGTTATGGCTTAGGTTTAAGACATGACTTTGCAGAGCACTTAACTCTGATGATGGATTACAGTCAGATAACTTATCAATCAATAAAAAGCCATGTGCTTATACCTGCAGCGTTTTCTGTTAAAGATACTAAAACCGCTCCAACTAGTGCACAATTTGCTTTTGGCCTTATTTATAATTTTGATAAGCCTCAAAAAGCTTATGTTAAATAGTCTTTAGTAAGCTATCCGGAAAATTCCGGATAGCCTGTCTCTCGTTTATTCATTCTCCTGGAACCTTCAATTGTGTCTATAAATTATTCTCAGGCAAGTCACTTTCTGTCTTCTGTGGATGCGGACTGGTCTTTATTGATTGAGCGTATTGGTCCCTGTATACTTGAAACGCGGCCAGATCATGAGCCGTATGAAGCATTAATAAGAAAAGCAGGAGAGGCTTGGAGTCCTTATCGCACAATTGCTTCCTGGTACTTATGGCGCGCTTGAATAATTATTTATTATAAATTTGACAAATAGTATGTTGCTTACTAATCTTCATATGGTGCAATGCAACATATGGAGAAATAATGAAGAACTTCAATTTTGATCAAAGGATTTTGGGCAATATCGAGTTACCATTAAAAAAGCTTATGGAATTGAATGTTAAGACCATTCAGAGCATGTCGTATATGAAGCCTGTTGATTTGCTAAGCATGAAAAAGCCAGAAGATGCTTTAGAAAGGAACATGAATATTTTTGTTCAAAACGGTCATATGGCTTTAGATTATATGAAAGATGTTTTTTCAATTTTAGAGCATCATTGGCTGGATACTACTCATCGTACTGAAGATAATGCAAGAAATATGATGAGAGAAACTGCATCTACTGTAGAGCAAAATGTTAGAGAAAGCGTTGCTTCTGCTAAACGCGCTGTGAAAAAAGTAGTTTCAGGTGTGAAAGTAAGTGCTAGACCATCTGTAAAAGCAAAAGCTAAATCAGCTGTAAAAGCAGTTGTTAAGTCTGCTGTAAAAGCAAGTGCTAAACCTGCTGTAAAAGCAAGTGCTAAACCTGCTGTAAAAGCAAGTGCTAAACCTGCTGTAAAAGCAAGTGCTAAACCTGCTGTGAAAGCAAGTGCTAAACCTGCTGTGAAAGCAAGTGCTAAACCTGCTGTGAAAGCAAGTGCTAAACCTGCTGTGAAAGCAAGTGCTAAACCGGCTGTGAAAGCAAGTGCTAAACCTGCTGTGAAAGCAAGTGCTAAACCTGCTGTGAAAGCAAGTTCACCTAGAGTTGTTGTACATAGCAAGCCACATGCTGCTAATTCGATGCAACATGAGGTCAGAGCATTTTCTGAAAAATCAAAGCAAAACGTGCACGCGAAGGATGTTGGTCATAACATGCCTAAAGTGAGCGGTATGGCTGATAAGAGCGGTATTAAAGATTTAGGTATACATGTTAATAAGGGACCAGGTTTTCCCAATTAATAAATAGTAGAACAGAGCAAGGGTTGAGTTATTCAATCATTGCTCTTTTTTTTTGAGTTATGCGCCAATCTCTAATCTGTTACGATTGAAAACCTCGTGAACCACTCACGAGCTGATCTTCATCCGCAATCGGTTCATAGCGTTCCGGATAATCTGAATCCAATTTTGTGCGTCTTAACAGAGTCAAGGCTATGCTCAGTGATTCTTTGTATTGTGGTATTTTTTCTGGGGAAAGGGTTTGAATGTAGTTAACCATTTGCTCTGTAATTAATTGTTTCAGTTCTCTTTGGGTAAGTAATTGATTACTTTCAGGAAGGGCTACTTTGGCTGAATCATCTATTAAACGTAATAGCATCATTTGGGCTATCATTGTGACCAATTCTTCAGATCTTTGAAACTGTTCTTTAGGATCTGCTGAGGTGTATAGTTCATCTAATTTCCTCATTACTGAGGCAGCTTCTTTTTTTTGGCCGATTAACGAATAGGCTGATACTGGACTCAATAATTCATCACGATAGGGTTGTGAAAATTCAGACCATAAATATTTTGCAAAGGGGTGCAATAAAGGATAACGCGTTGTTATATCATGCGAATATCCTTGCGGTGCCAAGATCTGATCTGCTTCCATATGATGATTTGTATCGCCATAATGGGCATCTGAGACTGTTGCACGGGCAATGTCGTGCTGCAATATGAGTGCAGCAAATTTATTTTTTTCTCGACGTCTAAAATGATGGGTCATGACAAATGCTTCCAATCCATGACCAAGTTCAGATACATTTTCATTTAATAATTCTTTGGCGTCGTAAGGGCGCTTGGCGAGTTTATCACCAAAAACATCAATGATGGCTTGTACATAAGTTTCTAATACCGGAGCGAGTGATTTATAGGGCTCTTGGATGTCGGTAAAAGTTTTATTAGAAAAAGAGAGTTTTATTGGGCGTCGTAATAATTCCAGAGGAGTACAACATAATGCGTTCGGATTAAAACCATTTTTTATTAAATAATCCTCCAGTGTTATTGATGTTCGTAGAAACTTTTGATTTGGAAAATGTCCTTGCCGTTGCAGCGTACGCATTGCTTCTCTTGGCGAAGCTAATGAAGCGGTAAAATGCCGCAGTGGGCTCTGTGTGAGCGCTAATCTGTTGTGAATCACTGTGGAAAAAAAACGAACGGAAGTGCCTAGCCTTGGCATAAGATACTCTTCTTATATAGATATAAAATCGCATTGTAATTTAAAAGAAAATCAAAAACAATCTGCTATGCAGATTGCCTAATTAGAGGGATATTGGGGTATTAATTTGGCATCGTTAATTAAAGCTGTAGTTGTTAAATACAGCTTCATATGCAGATTCTGCCTAAATTCCTGAGCGAGCTGTGAGTTTTTCCTGTTTTTCTACTTCGGGAAAATAACAGCTCAAGAATTCACCTACAGTAAGTTTGTTACTTAGCAGAGGCGGCTGTTTTATTTTTATTCCTGGCGCACGTGCAGTACATGAAACGGAACGAGTAGCAGAAAGTTCTTTTACTTGTTCGTCTGTAAAGGAGCAGTAATCTACCAAACAATCTGTAAATAACCTATCAGGATCATATTGCTGTATTTGTTCAACATGCTCCATAAACTTAGCTTTCACTTCAGTGACATTAACAAATCTTACAGCAGAAGTTTCGCCGGTTTTGGGGCATTTTACTTCTCTGATGTTAGGGTACAGTCTATCGTAGCTCTGTTTAGATTCTTGTAATGTTTCTTCGAAATCAAAGCCTAATTGAGTGCTCATCTTTTGATTAAAATGAACCAGACTTTTTATCATTGGCAGGTGAGTATCTGTGCATAAAGTCTTACAGTCTAACCAAGAGTTTAGTAATATTTTTTTAACATAACTGTTATGATCATCTAAGGCGATACATAAATCTGTGAGTGTCGCGTATCGGGCATCCGTTAATCTGGTATCACGATCATGAATGATGGTACTCACATTTTTTAATACGAAACTGAATTGGCCTTCCGAAATCATTTCTCTACCTTTTTTGGAATACCCGCCTTCTTTACGTAATTCGATGTGAGTGATGTTTTTTACATAGGCTAGAATTTCACCTGATTGCTCTTCAGTAATAGCATTACCTCGGATATTAAGTACCGTAACACTATCTGCTAGAGCCTTATAGCAAATTTCTTCAATAAGATTATGCACGAAAAATATATTTTTGGCTTTTTGTATATCAATGTTAGTGCATGAACTGCCCAATACTTTGGCTTGCTGTAGCAATTTTGAAAAGGCCTTATTATAAGTATCAATTCTCAGCTGTTGCTGATCGATACTGGTTTGCATATAAAGACCAGCACACTCCCATGCTCCATGGCTTAGTAAGACAAGGGCTCCCGCTATTGGATTAAGGGCGAGTGAATAGGCTGCAACAGCTCCAAATGAGGCGCGCACATAGTGGTTGGTACTTGATGTTAATTTATTTGGTAAATGATCTTGAATGTGCTCAAAAAAACGCATAATTGTTCTCCGCAAATCTAATTTAACATGTATCGTTGCGGTTTAATTTTCCGTAATTAATTAAAATTCATTATAGAAGTCATCTGACGAGTCACTCTAAATAACCGCTAATCGCATGCATTCTACCTTTTGATTATTAAGGAAATATTAAATTGGTTGGGCTGTTTGGGAGTAATCAGGCAGCTCGTGACTGGGGGCTCGAGAAATTGTTAAGGCAATCATAAATAATGATATTGTCGAGTAAGCGTGAATGGTATAATTTATAGCGATTGCTAACATACTACCATTCAGTTCTTCCCATATATCTACAGTGCGTAATAGTAAATTTCTCATCTTCCGGATTGTCGATTAAACGATGTAAATCTTTTTCGTTTGTTTTACTAAAAAAACCAATTACCGGGGCGACGAGCTTACGACCAATGAATGTGTCATTTTGATGGCTAAACCTACCTATTTTAGTTGGTTCTTGTCCCGTGCCAATTAATATTTTATCAACATAAGTTCGGCAATCATCACTACCTATATCGTATAAGCGAATAGCATTTTTTATTGTACTCTTATGAGTATCTTGTAACATGCGATCTAAGGTCAGCATCTCAAATAATATTTGCCCTGAAACCTTACGAGGTTTTTCAAATTGGTCGACATGATTTGGTGTCTTGCTCCGATCGCCAAATTCAATAGGTATATCTTTAATACCATTAATTTTAAAGCGAATCAGTGAGTGATGCCCTAAGTGTCCTTTTAAACTGGCGGAAATATGTCCTGCACTGTTGGTACAAATTTGGAACTCTTGCTCTTTGGTTAAATACTCTGTAAATGCAGCCTCTTTAAGTTCTTCTGGAACGTTGACAAAAAAGGTATCAAGAATGTATTTTTTTGTTTCTGTTTGATACTCTTCTTGCGTTTTTCTGTCTTTCAATTCATCCCTGAGTCGAGTAATGCTATCAATACAAAAATTCAGTTTAATATCGAGCGAACTGCAGAATAATTTAGTCGGGCTACGGTAGCCAATGAGTGCCCCAATGGTAAATCCTGAGAGCAAACCAAGTCCTGCTCCTTTTACATTCACAATCAGACTATTCTCTAGAAATAAACCTGCTGTTAAACCCGCTATACCAAAGGTTATGCCTGTTACTATGGCGAGCACTGCACCACAGATCTTAAGTAATGCGATTTTACTTTTCCGGGAGAGGGTAGATGTAGCCGATGCATTAATCAACTCATTAACGGCATTGGTAACCTGAATAATATTCTGTTCTAGATTTTCTGGATCATTATAAAATTGTTTGATGTTTTGTATTAATGGCAGTGTCTTTTCTAATACATGCCTATTCTTACCAGGTTGAGCCTCACTCTGTATAGAAACAAGAAGCATCGCCATATAATAAGTAAACTCATTAGCAGGTAATTCGTTTAATTCTGTTTTAACATTGGCAATCAACGAATTTATTTCTTCCTGTGTCTGAAGTGGCATTAATAAGTACCTTGTTAATTATTCACTCTGAGCTATAAGTATACAGTAAAAACATTAAGAAAACATTAAGATTGGATAAATTCAGTAATTGAATGGGATGATTTTATCAACGTTTAAAAAAACATTTGAAGGGAGCTCCTTCGTTATGTTCTGGGTCTGTTATATTAATATTCGAGGGGATATATCGGTTGGAGACAGCGCTAATTGTTTCCATCGTGGCCTACGTCCCGTGGCTTGCCTACGGGACGTAGGGATTATTTTATTGAACTTCGGGCTGAAAAATGGAATAAAATATTGATCCGCTATTTTTTAAACTCTTTTTTTAAGGCCGCTGTTAATGTAGGGTAATTAAAATTAAAATTTTGCTCTAGGAGCCGCTCGGGAGCAACCGCTTGCCCTGAAAGTAGTAATTCCTCACCCATTTGTCCCAAGGCAAACTTAATAAACCAGCTTGGTAAACGAAGAAACGCCGGTTTGTTTAGTATTTTAGCCATAGTTTTAGTAAATACTTTTTGCGATACATATTCTGGTGCTACCAAATTTATTGGGCCAGTAATTCCAGGATGGTCAATCAAAAATAAAATAGCATTAACCAAATCTACGTGATCAATCCATGAAAGAGGCTGTTCACCGCTGCCAACTATTGCGGCTAATCCATATTGTGCTGGTAATTCCAATTTCTTTAGCATGCCTTCACCGCGTTTTAAAACCACACCAAATCGCATTACAGTAACGGGCATATTTGCTTTCGAGCCTTCAAGTGCAGCTTGTTCCCATTGACTAACCAATTGATTTGAAAAACAGCCATTCGCTTTTTCTTTAGTTAAATTTTTTTCTGTAAAGGGTTTATCAGGGACTTTATTTTGTAGTTCATAAATACCAATAGCACTGGCATTGTATAAATGGGGTTTGTGGGTTGTAGCATTGGCTCCCCAAAGAATAAATTTTCGAGTGGCATTGAGGCGGCTGGAGAGTAATTTGTTTTTAACTTTATCAGACCAGCGGTTCTCGGCGATATTTTCTCCAGTAAGATTTATGATCGCGCCAAACTCATCAGGGTTTAGAGTGGTTAACTCATCCCAGTTGAAGGCATTGACCGTGTGATTAAATGAGCTTCGAATTTTATTTTTGTCTCTTCCAATAACAGAAATTGCATGGCCTGCTTCAATTAGCTTCGGTACTAAAGCACGTCCAACCAAGCCTGTCCCACCACCTATAATGATTTTCATAAAAGCACTTCCTTTTAAGCTTTTTAGTTTTCTCTGCGCTATAATAAATGCCTTTTCAAAAAAACAGAACCAATTATGGCAAAACTTTATTTTTATTTTGCAGCAATGAACGCGGGAAAAAGTACCGTCCTTTTACAATCCAGTTATAACTATCGTGAGCGGGGCATGCAGACCTTGTTATTTACGCCTGCAATTGATACACGCTATCAGTACGGTTCAGTGCATTCGCGTATTGGTTTGTCTGAAGAAGCTTTAGCCTTTAGTGCTGAAGATGATCTTTATAAAATGGTTCTGGAACAAAAGCAGAGCTATGCCTGTATTTTAATTGATGAAGCACAATTTTTAACACGCACGCAGGTACATCAGCTCACGGAAATTGCCGATCAGCTTGAAATTCCTGTGCTTGCTTATGGTTTGCGAACGGATTTTAGAGGGGAGTTATTTGAAGGGAGTCAGTATTTATTAGCTTGGGCAGATGAGCTTGTTGAGATTAAAACAATCTGTCATTGCGGACGAAAAGCCACGATGATTTTGCGCCTTAATGAGCAAGGAGAGGCTGTTACTGAGGGCGATCAGGTGGTGATTGGTGGGAATAATCTGTATGTATCTACTTGCCGTAAACATTATAAAAAACGCGAGCCACGGCATTCTCATAATAAAAAAGTAGGTGATTTACAGCTAGAGGCTGTTTGATATTCTGATCATACTGGTCTAAATTTAATCGAGAAGTATGATCATTTTAACTTGCGGAGATTATAAAATGCATAAGGACAAAAAATTCGATAAAATGTCACAAGATGAGCGTCGTCATGAAGAACAACATGAAGTTCATCCTTCTGAGCCATTAAAAAATCTGCATAGTAAGATTAAATCAGAGCATCACCCCAAACATCCTAAAAAGAGATAAGAGAAGTAATAGATCCTGTCTCTCCCTTGCTCCTCAGCACGAACGGATCAAGGTAGAGACGGCTCTAAAGACTCTTCTCTAAAAGGAGCAGCATGCGTACAAGGATGTATTATCATTCCCTTATAAGCAATCCTAAGATTGCTGGAGCACTTCTCATAGGGATTATGCTAGCTGCCTTGCTGGCTGTTTTTTTATTGAGCTCAAAAATTCCTCAATGGAGCAGTTATCATCAATTCGCGGACACACGCAGTTTTTTAGGAATGCCTAATTTCTTGAATGTTGTTTCTAATCTCTCTTTTTTACTAGTCAGTATTTGGGGCTTTATACGGTTACGTTCTCAATGGATGAATAATCAGCTAAGTGCTAAAGAGACTATAGTGTTTCTAGTATATTTTATAGCGGTACTCCTGACGTGTATTGGTTCTTCTTATTATCATTGGTCTCCTGATAATGCACGCTTGGTATGGGATAGATTGCCTATAACCGTGATTTTTATGTCTCTATTGTCGCTCACTATAATGGAGCGGGTTAATTTTAACCTGGGATTTCGTTTATTAATCCCGTTGATTTTATTTGGAATATTTTCTGTTTTATATTGGTATTGGACTGAACTGATGCATCAAGGAGATCTTCGTCTGTATGGATTAGTACAGTTTTATTCGATACTAATGATAGTTTTTATTTTATTTTTTTTCCCTAGATCTTATCCACCATTAAGTGCTTATCTGGGAATGTTGGCTTTTTATGCTCTGGCAAAAATTTTTGAATCGGCAGATCATGAGGTGTATCAGTTCAGTGGATCATTAATTAGTGGCCATACGTTTAAGCATCTTTTTGCCGCAGTGAGTACTTATTATATGGTGGTAATTTTAAACGCACATCCGGTGAATCATCATGACTAACAGTTTATCTTTAGTATGGAAACCCTTTCGATGGCTTGGTATTGTATTTAAATACATTGTGCAGTTTGGTATTATAACATGGTCGGGATTAGCTCTTTATTTCTCTAATTTGCCGTGGGTTTCCTTACGAATCACGCTCGCCATTATAGTTACAATTTTTGGTATCTGGGCTTTATGGTGCTCACGACGACCACGAATGAAAATGCTTTATGGCGTTTTATTTGTTGGTTTACTTGTTTGGTGGAGTAGCATTTTGCCCTCTAATGATAGAAATTGGCGACCGGAAGTAGCGGTTATGCCCCGAGCTATTATCAATGGCGATACAGTGCGCTTTACAGGGTTTCGCAATTTTGAGTACCGAACAAGAGATGATTTCACCATTCATTATGAAGAGCGTGAGGTATCACTGTCGCATTTAACCGGCGTGGATTTTTACATTTCTTATTGGATGCCAGGTCCAATAGGGCATACTTTTGTCAGCTTTATTTTTGATAACGCACCTCCTGTAAGTATTTCTATTGAAACAAGGCCTGAAGTGGGGCAGACCTTTGATCCGCTTGGCTCTTTATTCAAACAATTTGAATTGATCTATGTTGTGGGCGATGAGCATGATGTAGTTGGCGTACGTACGAACCATCGAGATGAACGGGTGTATTTGTATCATTTAAAAATAAGCCCTCAAAATGCACGTGAACTTTTTCTGGTTTATCTCAAACGAATAAATCAATTGGCTGATAAACCTGAGTTCTACAATTTATTAAGCAACAGTTGCACTATAAATATCCTGCGCTACGCTAACGCAGCAGGAAGAACAGGGCGTGTGGATATTCGTCATTATCTCAATGGTTGGATTGACAGTTATCTGTATGCCCGAGCATGGCTCAATACACGACTGCCTTTTGATGAATTACGCCAGCGCTCCTTTATCAATGATAAAGCTCAAGATGCTGATAAAAAAGCTGATTTTTCTAAAAGCATACGTGTTGATTTACCGCAAAATAATTAGGGACTGTTGACCTTTCTACTCAAGATAGCGAAATGTCAATAATCCCTAAGGAAAAAGCAGATTACCAAATTGGTGCTAGACTTACATATAGATTATTTTATGGACAAAGCAATTTATGTCAAACAAATCGAAGGCAACTGGAAAGCCTATTCTGATTGACTTGGCTTTACAAGGTGGTGGAGCACACGGTGCCTATACTTGGGGGGTTCTAGATCGTTTGCTTGATGAGCCTATGTTGCTTATTGAGGGTATTTCTGGAACCTCTGCAGGCTCTATGAATGCCGCTGTTTTGGCCAGTGGTTATGCGGAAGGTGGAGCTAAAGGGGCTCGTAAAGCGTTGACAGCATTTTGGCAGCGTGTTTCTGATACCTCTCGTTTAAGTCCTTTCCAACGAGGATACTGGGATATTATTTCTGGAAATTGGACTTTGGATAACTCCCCCTTGTTCATTGGTTTTGATTTGCTTTCGCGCTTTTATTCGCCCTATGATCTGAATCCTGCAGCGCTTAATCCTTTGCGTGATATTTTAAAGGACAGTATTAACTTCCCAGTTTTAGCTGAATCGCCAATTAAATTATTTATAACCGCAACCAATATAAGAACGGGGCGCGGTAAAGTGTTTCGAAACAAGGAAATTACGGCCGAAGTTCTGTTGGCATCGTCCTGTTTGCCTCTAATGTTTCAAGCTATTGAAATAGACGGGGAAGCTTATTGGGATGGTGGATACACCGGGAATCCGACTATTACACCATTGGTGCAAGAGTGTCAATCAAGCGATACCATACTGGTGCAAATTAATCCCGTAGAACGCCACGGAACACCCAAAACTTCGCGCGATATACTTAATCGTTTGAATGAGGTGGCGTTTAATGCAACCTTAATGAAAGAGCTTCGTATGCTCGCTTTGTTAAAACAAACCGTTAGTCCTGGATCAAAAGAGGGCACCCGTTGGGCGCAAATGCGCATTCATCGCATTGCCAGCCCTAAAATGGTTGAGCTAGGTTACTCTTCAAAGTTGAACGCCGAATGGTCTTTTCTGCGGATGCTTTTTGAAGACGGGCGACGTTGCGCCAATACTTTTTTAAATAATCATCGTAATGATTTGAATAAGCGTTCTACATTCGATTTAGATGCCCTGCTCTAATAGTGGAATTATTGGATGAAAATTAATCTTCTCTTGGTAATTATTTGTTACACACCTGATGATTTTTTTTGACCGGAAAAAGAGCTATGTCAGTTTTAGATTATCAAGGTAATCCCTGATATTAATCAGGAATCAATACACTAATCATTCATGGCCCTTGGATCAAAAAAATTACTTAGATTTGCAAACAGAAAACAGTCCCCAACCTACTTAAAATGATTTATTTGTTTGGCAATTGTTTTTATCGTTGATTTATCGCTCATTTTGGTCTATTTTAAGCAATTAGCACTGTAACAATAAAGGAGCTTCAATGCCTGAATTTAAAACCGATATGGACAAGCAAATTACTCCTGAAATTAGAGTAAATAACGATAAAATGCCAAATTTTCCTGTTAGAGCAATTTTTATTGAAGCCATCCATGAGTATTTTTCTGAAGTACCTGATGAAGAAGAGCGTGCCAGCCTTTTAGAGAATTTAGAACATTTATTGAGGAACACGCCTAATTTAATCTGCCATTTTGATATTCCAAAAAATGAAGAAAAAAAATGTTTGAGGTTAATTCACAAACACTTTGGAGAGGAGAGTGCTTTAGAAAAGCAACTTAGCTGGCAGATAACTACTAAATTTGGGCGACATAAATTTTTGGATGCTTGTCAGCAAAAGAGTATTGATACAGTGCATCTTGGCGGAGTTTATGGTCGTGCTTGCGTTTGGGATTGTGCGCGTTCTATTGCGGATGATATCTATTCCAAGCAGTTAGGTGATGCCCATCCCAATATTCGCTTCCATGATACGGATGAAAAATATCGGTTTAAAAATGCAGTGATTATGCCGGAAATTACTGAGGGGTATTTTGCTACAAAAGATTATTATGAAATGGAAGAGGTAGAAAATGATTTTGAGGATGAGGGGCTCAAGAGAGAGTCCTCTGAGCATGAAATGTCCGAAAAAGAAGTTTTTTATCCGGATCTGACTTTGAATGAATTTGTTTGTTTTCCTGCAACTAAATATTTTTCTACTCAGTTAGTTGCCACTGATATTGTTTCTGAATGTGCCGCTTTATACCCAGGTCAGTTAGGTGAAAGCTATAAACAGTTTTCATCTCTTGATAGCGCTAATATTAAATGCGATCAATTGTTTGATTGGATGGAAGGCTTGTCCATAACAAAAACAGTGGATGCTCAGGCACATAATTCTAACTCATTTTGGGCTTCAGAGAGTAGTATGGAAGGGGCTAAGGAATCAAAACAGCCTGATTTGGAAGCTGCTAGTAAAGCCTTATCTGGAAAATAATTGTATTATCGCCCTGCTCAAACAGGGCGATATTGCAGACAAGCCACGGGAAGACGTGAGTGACGAGTGAGTGACGAAAATTTCCTTAACGATGATTTCTATTGATTTTTTCTGGCCTATCTTTTGTACACTCTTGATTACTTTCGTCGGCAGAGGGCATGTTTTTTCTTTTATGCGTTTGAAATAAAGTTGCTGGATGAGATGCCACTGAAGTTTTTTTATGATCCGTATTTAATTTAAAATAATGTCCTTGTTCTTCTGTGGAAAGTTTTTTGTATTCGTTTTTAGAATAAAAATTATTTTTAAACACTTGATCAATTTGCCTAGTGAGTATTGAGTTATTGGGGGCAGATAAATGCATTTGAATGAATAACTGAAACTCTTTTACAGTTAAAGGATGCCTTGTTGTTCTTATTTTATGTAACAAGTCTTTCGCTAACTCGGGATCATTTTCGTTATAACAATAATGAGTTTGTAGCACCGATAAGTGTTCTGTCATTTTTTTAGTTGCATCAACTACGTCTTCATTTAATTTTATCAAATTGCCAAGAGCTTGGCCTTGGTAAGAGACTAAATCGTATAAATCTGGATTTGCATCTAAAATTTCTCTTAGATCGCCAGCAATTAGCTTCACACAATACTGTTCGTGCATTATCTTATCTTGTTGTTTTTCTGGGGCAGATAATCTTGTCCACGATTGTGCTATTGTTATTCTCTCAACAGAGCCTGAAGCATATCGATCTGTTTTACCTGCTGATAGTAGTTTATTTTTTGTTTCAGGATCTAATGTTTCTAGATATTCTCCAAAAGTAAGAATAGCAAGATTGGCGTCTGTCCCTGCATTATGCTCTGTTGCGTTAAATTCGTCAGCCTCGTATTCGTCGCTGTCAAGCCCACGCACTCCGCCGGTAGTTAAACCGATTATTAAGCGATTTAATGCCGCACCTACGGTGTCTCCGTCGTATTTATATGAGATGCGCGCTGTAAGCGCGTTGAATGCTGTTGTAACTGACGGATGACGAGAGTGTAAACGAGTTCTTTCTGATAAAGACAGTTTGCGTACTCTACCATCAATAAGTGAATTATGTTTTAAAATACCATCTTCTTGGGCACTATCGAGTACATCAGACACATTAATAATTCGTTGATTACTATCGCTTAATATGATATCTCGCATTGAGATATCTTCATCAGTATAGGAAGACGTCAGGTATTGATCGGGAGATACTTTTTTCAGGCTAGGCATTAATAGACATAAATTATTTTTAGTGAGTATTTTACTTAATACAGAGGCTATCATAATACACACCGTATTGGCTGGACTTGTAAAATCATGAAGGTACTGGCAATTTGTGTCTTGAATTCGTTCCCAGCGCTCCGCTAGCATCTTGACTAACTTAGTGGATAATGTGCTTTTATGGTTAATAAGCAAGTTTTTGATTTCAAAAAGTGTAAATCGTGCTTCAACATGATATAGCGGTGATAATTGGCTATACGATTCAAGCAATTGTTCTTGTTCGGTAATCAGAGCTAATAATTGTTTAATGGTATTGTTTGATAACATGCATATCCTATGAATTTAGTTATTATAATTTTGTTGACAATGCTCGAAGTATACGTATTTATTCTCTTGGTAAAAAGAGGTAATTATATGACCGTGCCTCCGCGGAAGAGGGCTGACTCCGACTGCTTATCTTGCTTTCCACATAGAAAAACAACAAGACGATTCTTCTGGATCAGGCTCTGCAACTGGAGCACTTGGGACATTGGGATTATTTGATTTGAACATAGAATAAGAGGATAAGCCACTACCTACAGGCTCATTTAATATTCCCTTTAATTGAGTACTTAATTTTTGATGTATTACTGACATATCACTAACAAGCTCAGTTAATTCTCCAGCAAAACAGGACTCGGCACTTAGCTCATGCCAGACAAAACGAGTTGGCCACATATTGCCTTCGTGATCTTTATATAGAGGAGGGTTTGCAATGTTTTCTCTGGTGCTAGGGTGATCCTCGTTTGGAGTAATCCATTGAATCATGGATGATTTTTCAGTAATACGTCCTTCGGCTGGCGCATGATACCAGACCCCATTTTTCTTAAATTGCTTCGCAAAAAAAATCGGATTAGTAACCGACGTACAGGGTATAATCTCATCTTCTATTGATTCGTGCTCTTCCATAACAAGTTCGCACATTAATTTGTTCAGACGTTTGTTTAAGTCGGTGTAATTTTCAAATTTTGTTTTTAATCTGCCTGCTTCTTGTTTTACTTCTAGTGGGAGTGGGCGATCAATACTTGAAATCTGTATTAAAAATTTTTCTATTTCTTTTAATTGCTTACTGTCTAATAAATCAGCGGGTGAATTAATTTGTGCCAGTTTTAATCCTAATACCTGTTCTATATCTTCAGAAGGGATAATATTATTCGCTGAATAAATGATTTCTGGGGGAATAGGAGCTGCCCAAAATGCCTTCGCGTGCTCTTTGAGAGCGTCTATATCTATATCAAGATCTTTAATATCAAATACGGTTTCTGCTATTTCTTGATGGATTACTCGACTCCATGCGGTATCGCGACCAAATCCAAACATAGCCCTTAACCCAACTGCAAAACTGACTAAAAGTGAAACCGGTGTTATAAGAACAAGAAGAGTCATTTTTGACAAAAAATGGGCTATTGCAAGAACATTAACCGTTAGCATCACAAGAATATTACGTAGGATGCTTTGGTCCGGATTGAATAAAAGGGTTGGTGAAGTAACTATTAAAATGAGCGTTTTTATCGGTAAACTGATCGCATTTTTGAGTAAATCATATATCGTTTTTAAGGGTAGAAAACCACTTAAATAAAGTAATATTATTGAAAGTTCGAACATGATTCAGGCTCCATTGTGTAGTATACAATTCGTTAACTTCTTCATAATTATTTGAATTAACTGTCTCAAAGTCTGAGAAATAAATGGATTCACGTCTTAATTATGATTTATATGCCCAATATTTTATCATTCAGTAAGGACTTAGTAAACTACTAAAATAAATAATAGAAAATCAATTTCAAAGGTATTCTTAATTTATGAAAAATAGGTGTTTTGTTTAGTCTATAATTTAGATATCTAAAATCAGTTATCATGGTGGATATTATTATGGCGATCTCGAGACTAAAATCAGCGAGTAACTGGTTCCTAGGGAAAGCAAAAAGCTCTTGGAATGAAAGTCGCGAGATTGCTTTGGATCTAATAGAGGGGAGTCCGAGTTCTAGTGGCTTCGTATCGCTGATAGTGGCATTGGTAATGGCAGCAGCTGTCAGAGTTTTCGGAGCGGTTGGAGCGGGGGCAGCCGCATTAGCTGGAGGAAGTCTTTTGCCTGCAGATAAGGTGGCTGGTGTATTTCGTTCTTCTTCCGTTGTACCCGACCCAATATTAGAGGCAAAATCAAGCCTCGTAGCCTCAGAGCATTCTTCAATTAAAGATGCAGCGGCATCTGTAGCTAAAGCCGCAGTTATTCCCCTAGCAGTTGCAGCCGTTGCGCACAAAGCTCCAGTCGCTGTGACTTCTGCTCCTAATCAAGAGAGCTCCTGTGCTGTTAAACCGATTACACATCAAGATTCAGAGATGATATGTGAACGGTATATGAATCTTGGAACAAATGGGGGAAAAAACAGTAGCTTTTATCAGCAGCAACCACCGCCGAAAGTTCAAGATGATGGTCGTATTAAAATGCGCTTTAAAACAAAAGATGATTTGAAAGGATTTTTCGATGCACTTGCAAAAACAGGGATTAAGTTTCTTGTGCATGACAGTGCAGGAAAATTGTTATTTAAATCAGAAAAAAATGCCTTAGTCGTTGCTGAACCAATGCCTGAAAAGGCTGTCTCTGCAGAATCAGGAAGCAGTAATGTAAAGTTAGCTGCCCCTGAAGAGTCAGCAAGCAGTAATGTTCCTGCTAATAATGTTGAAAGTGAAGCAGAAAAGTCTTCGCGGTCCATGCCGTAAAGTCTGTTAAAGACTTAACTCGCGGTATAAATTATTTCAATTTCGCACGCATGCATATCATATCGATCATTAAAAATGAAAAAATTCTTACCTTTTTTTTACTCTATTCGGGTAAAAAACTACGGTTTTAGCCCTTAAAATAGCCGATTTTGAAAGGAGACTTCGGTACTCTCTGAAGATGAGTTTCTAGTGAGACTTATTTTAAGTAACCGACTGATTTATTTCGTAATATTCTTTTCCGTTAGGTGGGGAACACGAACTCTAAATGGCTGGGAATTACGAATCAATCGGCCGAAAATGTTGCATTAGATTTCATCTTGTGTAAAGATGGCGCAATGAAAATTCGAAAATTAATTTACACAACGACAAGTATTATTTGTTTTTCGTTCATTTTTATTGGGCCGTTTCTTTATAAGAAGTCTCAAGAGACAGTAGTACCTCCCAAGAAAGTAGCTCTTAAAAAAACCGTAATTAAAGCTGAAACTTTAAAAAAAGTGACAACGGCTGCAAATACAGTTGCTGCAAAATACACGTCTGAAAAACAAGATACCCCTAAAAAACATCCTACCAAGAAAGTTCTAATAAAAAATAGCCTTTCAAAAAATATTGCATTAGCCAAGGTATCTTTTGATGAATTGCCTGGTTGGGATAAAGCGGATGTTAAGAAATCTTTAGAAGCATTCCAATTATCCTGCGCTAATTTTTTAAAACAAGAACCCTCGCAAACAATCGGCTCTCAAAATATCAAATTTAAAGCAGGGGACTGGCATCCAGCATGTAATGCTGCTGTCGCTCTGGACTCAATTTCCGAAGAGTCTGCGCGTGCGTTTTTTGAGAAATGGTTCCATCCTATAGAGTTTGCTCAAAAAAAACCGGCTAATGGTTTGTTTACCGGCTATTACATGCCGCAAATAAAAGGTGAATTAAAGAAAAGCGATGAATTTAAAACGCCCATCTATGGCTTACCCAAAAGTGGTGGACGTCACAAAACACGTGAGCAAATCGATAATGGCGCGCTTAAAGAACAAGCACCGGTAATTGCTTGGATTCGTAGCCCGGTTGATCGCTTGTTTATGGAAATCGAAGGTTCTGGTGTGATTAAGCTGTCTAATGGCGAAAGCATCTATTTAGGATATGCGGGTGAAAACGGCGCTCCTTATACTTCTATTGCCAAGGTTCTTATCGACCGTGGAATTATGACGCGTCATAACGCTTCTAAAAAAGCGATTACGCGTTATTTGAAAGAGAATCCTGAAAAGGCCAATAATCTCATTCATAAAAATAAATCCTTTGTGTTTTTTGAAAGCTTAGACAAGCCGATGGCTCTGGGAGCACAAGGCATGGAGCTTACGCCTGGTTATTCACTTGCCGTAGATAAAAAATGGATTCCACTTGGCGCACCTCTGTGGCTAGATACTACAAGACCTGATTCACGAAAAGATAACGACAAACAATTACAACGTCTGATGATTGCGCAAGACACTGGCGGGGCGATTCGTGGATTTATGCGTGGTGATATTTATTGGGGCTCAGGAAAGGTTGCAACCTATCTTGGTGAGCATATGAAAAATGAAGGCCAATACTGGTTACTGCTGCCGAAGCAAATTTTTAGCCGACTGGGCTAAGTAGAGCGTCGCATTTTTTATAAAATTAGCCCCGGGTTAACAATCTGGGCTGTAAAGCCCAGAAATCAATTACACCAATGCTCATATTCTTGTAACCACTCATGCGTTGTGAGACGCCATGCATATGATGGAATCTTATTTTTTCAGAGCTTCCACTGAACCTCTGTTTGAATGCCTTTATCTGTTTTCTCAGAAAAAAAGATCGTATCTTTTTTAAATAAAATAAGCGTGGAGTTTCTGGTTCCATATGCTTGAGCAGGTAACGTAATGAAAATAGAACTCAGTGATTTTTCCAATTCTAAGGACACGCCTGTGTGGGGTAATAAATCATCAGGGGCCTGGGTTTTATCCGCTAAAATAGGGAATAGGAGCTCACTTAATTGCTCTGGAACATCGCAAGCAATAAGCTGATTGTGGACCTTATTAAATAATTCTTTAGCGCGCTTCACTTTATACCAAGGTGTATTTAATAAGTGATTGCTAAGGCCATATAAGCCGGAGCTTAGTTTTTTCATTTTATTTTCAACATTGGAGTAATAAAGAATCTCATCCAAAGTTCCAACAAGTAAATTAAATGGATTGTACTGATTAGCAACGGGTATTATTTTTTTTATATAATCAGATGCTGGTGTGGTTGCACTATTTAGTAAAAATTCTTTTACTAAAAGTCCTCTGGAAAGCAGTGAGGAATTATAAATCTTGGGGTTTCTGTAATTTGTGACACATGAAAATGCGCCATTTTTAGCAATACCCAACCAGGTGCCTGATCCAACCAAATCCTGACCAGCAAATAAATAAGGTGCATCCTTCCAATAATGAGCAGGGGTAGTCGCTCTATTATAAAATTCATCACGATTGGACAAAATGATAATAGGATAGAGTGGATGCTGATTTAGCGCTATTAATATAAGACACATGATGCTCTCCACTTAGGGTACAGCCTCTTTATTAATAATACACCACTTGGATTCATAAAATATTTTTATTATGTGACAATAATGGCCGTACAATAATTGAAAAAAAGAATAATAGGCAAAAACCATATGAAAAAAAGTACTATTTATCATAATCCAAAATGCTCAAAATCAAGACAGACGCTGGCGCTTCTTCAGAGCAAAGGCGTGGATCTGGAAGTGATTGAGTATCTGAAGACATCTCTTAACTTGGAGCAATTAAAGACATTGCGCGCTCATTTTTCCTTAAAAGATTTTGTGCGGATAGATGAAGCGGTTTTTAAAACATTGGGATTATCGTTGGATAATGAAGAGCAAATAATGCAGGCAATGGTTCAAGAACCTATTTTAATGCAGCGTCCTATCGTTACTTGCAAAGGTAAAGCGGTAATCGCGCGCCCTCCTGAGAAGGTTTTGGGGCTTCTTTGAGCTTTGGAAAACTAGTTCCCGGGTTTCACTTCGTTTCACCCTTGCTACGATCTTATATTTGAAGTGTAATCCATACTTAAAAAAGTTTCATAATAGTACAATAAAGGTATTTTTTGTGTATAATCACTTTTTTTATCAATTATGTTGGGTATAAATATGAACAAAATATTAATCTCTGCTTTATTTCTTGTTTCTTCTGCATTGCATGCCTCTTGCGGTGAGTTAGAAATTAAAGTAGTAAATAACAGTGCTCACAATTGTACTTTTAAAAATAAACTGATGTACTACGGTGTATTACCTACCAGCTCAATTCCTGCAACAATTTCAGTAAACGAAACAACACCCAGCTTTTTTGTGAACCAGGATAATGTGGGCGCAGGGGTAGTATTAACGTATGCTTGTGATAATGAGGTTGTTAAATTTTATTCATATCAAGAATATTGTGGATTTCTCTCTGGTGCCGGCACTGTTGGCGGACAGCCGATGGATCCTAGTTCATTAAACTTAGAGTATCAAACCAAGATGGGAAGTTATCTGTTAGGACGTCCTGGCCAAATCACTTGGTTCATTTCCTAATTATCTCAGAATTACGGTGAAGAACTGCTCCATTATGAATAAGGGAACTAGTAGATCTGGTCTTTACTTTAATCCGTTCGTGCTGAGGAGGAGCAATAGCGACGTCTCGAAGCATCTGCGCCAAGACTATAACCTTGTGCGAATGCTTCGAGACGGCGTAAACGCCTCCTCAGCACGAACTGATTTATCCCCACGAATTTGAATAAAAATATTGCAGAAAAGAAGCCATCATGATCTAATATTTTTTTTCAAATCAGAAGCACAAAATGTTAGCAGAAAAATTATTGTATGAAGCCCTA
>JARLJQ010000002.1 GCA_031291115.1 Legionella sp. | reverse complement strand
TAATAGACTATTATTTATTCTATAAGATTGCGGCTATTTTTCCAAGCAGAGGGATGCGCTATGAATATTGCAGAACATATTTGTAATTATTTAGCTCTTTATAACGTACATCATATTTTTGGATATCCAGGCGCATCAATTTTGCCACTTATGGATGCCATAGAGAAGCATGTCGATCTTAATTGGGTATTGATGCGAAATGAATTAGCAGCTTCCTTGGCTGCCTCTGCTCATGGAAAAATCACAAAAAAAATCAGTGTCTGTATGGCTACAAGTGGTCCAGGGGCAACCAATTTAATTACTGGATTACTTGATGCGGAACTGGATTGTTCACCAGTTCTTGCAATTACAGGTTTAACAGCAACTGTAAGGCACGGGTTATCTCATTTTCAAGATGTGGATCAAGCCCAGCTTTTAGAATCCTGCTGTGGATTTAATGCCGTGTGTGAGCATCCAGATCAAGTGCCACAATTATTACAGACAGCTATAGGTTATATTATAAGGCATAATAGACCGGCTCATCTTTCAATTGCAGCGGATATCCAGTTGATAGAATTCACAGATACTCAACTCGCTTCCGCAAAAATGCATTACAAACAATTACATCGTTCCTTGTTATTACTAAGTCCTCCTGAGGGGGCAATTAAAATTGTTGCTGAAACTATAGATTCAACCCCCAAAATTGTAATAGCGGTAGGGGCCCGTGCATATGGTGCAGGAAAAAATATTGAACTTTTTGCTGAAAAAATTGGTGCTCCTATAATTTCCACTTTTGCAGGCAAAGGGATCGTCCGAGAAAATCATCCACTGTATTTGGGAGTACTTGGTTTATTTGGGGCACCAGCAAATGGCAATGCTTTTGATAGTATCCATGAAGCTGAAGTAATTATTGCATTTGGGGTTGATGATTTGGTTTACTTTCTAACGGACAAGCGGATCGATCAGGTTCGTGAATTAATTCAATGTGAATCTAACATTACTTCATTAAACTATCAATTTATTCAAAAGAGAATACTTTTAGGCGACATCAATGAAATAGCGGCTAAATTAACTGCTGAAATAACTGCTAGACCTTATAATATACAAAAAATTGAGCAGATTCCCATAATTAAAAAAACTCAATTTGTTCATCAGGAAGTATTTTTTACTAAACTTAATTCTTTTTTGAATTCAGATAAAACAATTATTGCTTTAGATATAGGTGATTGTGTAGTCTGGGCGACACAATATTTAATCCTTGAATCATATCAATCAGTAATTGTCAGTAATCGTCTTGGAACCATGGGGTTTTGTTTGCCAGCCCTAATAGCAGCTAAGTTAGCAAAACCAGATCATTTGGTTCTAGGTATTTGTGGAGACGGGGGATTACAAATGGTTTTAGCAGAACTACTCACTGCCGCGCAATGTAATCTTAATATTATTCTATTTGTTTTTTGTAATAACGTATTGCAACGTGTTGTAGCGCAACAAAAAAAAATGTATGGAACAACTCTATTGAACCCTGATTTTGACGCGCTTGCAAAAAGTTGCAATATAACCGGAATTACTATTTCTAATAACAGCGAAATAGAGGAGCGATTAAAACTTGCCTTTTCAATTAAAAAGGGACCTGTATTGGTTTCAGTTCATACTGATCCCAACATTTATGCACCTATGGTTTCTTGGAATTAAAATGATTATTAGACTTTATTTTGCAATCAAATCATCATCAATGTACAATATTAACCCAGATGGGTTTGAAATATCATTCCCTAGAGTTTAATTAAAGGAGTTTTATTTTGATTAGAGAAGAATTGATTGCAAAATACAATATTATAGAAGAAGGCTTACAAGCACTGGTGAAAGATCTTTTAGCTTTACCTGATAACAGTAATAATCGCGTCATTTTACAAAAAGCTTTAAAAGGAATATATTCTGATTTCGGCTCTAGTGTGGATATGCCTCGTACAGAACTGCAAACTCATTTGGCCGCTGCTAAAAAAACTGAGCCCGCGTATGAGGCTCTATTACAAGAAGCATATAAAGGTACCTATGATCATGATACCGGCGCCAAATTGGTGGCAGCTTTTGAACAATCCTTTTATCCCCGTTTATTTATGAAAGGTGCTACTGTCAAAGTTGAGGTTAAAGAAGAGCAAGCAGCGACCCCAGGCCCAAGCAATTCATAATAACTTTATACGAAGGTTTTATATTCTAACATCCCATTTATTTTATAAATTTCTGCATAGGCAACTCCAACTGTTGCTTTTACACTTTCGTATTTATAGTATTCAACGATAAAGGATCGAACATTAGCTCCCTATAAGCTACAACGCAGTCCACCATTAAATACTCTTGTTGCAACTGCAGCTCTATCGGAAGCATTTGCCAAAGTAAAATCAATCCCTCTAACGGTCTCGAGATTATGCCTAGGTTGAGGACGTTGATTCAATGGGGTGGGGAAAAAATTAAAGGAAGAATTGAATATCTGCTCGACTCGTCGTGGCTCCACATCAGTATTGTCTTCATATAATGCATGATAACGCTCATCTTCTGAAAGTACTGTTGACGTCAGCGCAGCAGTTAGGACGGTTGCTCTACGTGGACATGTCCATCTATCCAAGCTTGTGTAGGCGCAGAACTTTGACTACTTGTATTTGTAGCGACAATTTCCTGCTCCGCAAATTCATTAATCCAGGCTTGTGCTTGCACCGTTCTACTTGCAACAACGGCAACATCTTGTTGCGGCGTGAGAGGTCGTTTCTCAGCGTTATGAAAAAAACCAACGTGCATTACCACCAACAAACCGATTCCAGAATGGCGTGACATTTTTCCCAATGCAACCTGCGTTGTATCGATTGTTGATCGATTACTTCATCATTCCGAAATTTTAAAGATAGCCAGCGTAGCCCGTAAGGAACGAGGTGGATTACGGGGATCATCGGCTTATCTTAATGTAGTAAGGTTTTCTCCCATACTATCCCGTTAAAAATTTAAATTTTTCCCAAACTGTTGTCAATTTTGTGGATTCCCCGTAATCCACTTCGTTCCTTACGGGCTACGCTGGCTGTTATTGGTTACAGTGAATGTTTTCTAACGTTTATTGTGAATTGAGTTTCAAATGAGATTAAGTGCAATTTGGAATAGATGTCAGGACAGGTGTAAGCCTGTCTCTTACTCAACCCAAAACATAGGTATACATTGGGTTTTGGGATTCAGGGTGGCGTGGCTCGAGAAGAGGAATCCTTTTCATTGGGGACTGTTGCATAAATTTCTTTGAAGCTCGATAAAATTTTTTTTGTCTTACTATTATCAAGTATTTTCATTTCCTTATGCGTCAATGGCTCATTAGATTCATTCTTTAATACCTTCAATAAATGAGAGACTGCATTAATCTTCTCTTCAGCACTATATCCACCTTTAATACCAAATAGCTTACTTTTATAATGATTACTAAGATGTTGTTGTTCCGTTCCTTTATGATCCCAATCTGCTCGGGCTTCTGTGATTCTCGTTTCTAGATATTTTTCTAAGCGATCAATCAATGCAAATTTGGGTGAAATAGTTACCGATAGTTTTTGATAGAGAGTAGATTGTTGCATTTCCGTTTGAATTTTATCAATTAGGGGGGCTGAGGTTGAACCTGCAGATATTCTCATAGAAGTATAGTCAGCTGGATGAGTGTGTATATGCTTAAAATCTTTCTGTAATATTTCTTGTCTAAAATTAATAAATGCGCCTACTTTTAGTTCAGTTGGAGCGGCTGTGCCGGGCTGTGCCCCAGAGCGTGTAAGAAAGGAATCAATCTCTTGACTCAGTGCAAGGATGTCATCGTCTTTACTTTGCGCAGGGATATATAATGTGAACTGATCAGCATTCATAAATCGTTTATAGGATTTGTCGCATTCATCATTCAAAACCGTGAATTGGGTTAATAAGTCATGAATATCTTTCTGGGTGGGTGTTTTATAAGGAGGCCAGGGACTACTATTTGGCAGCAAAGCATTAACCCTACGAAGAGTCTTTATTTTTTCATCAGTTAACGACTCCATCCTTGGCGGCAGTAGGCGATTCCCAAATAAATCAGCCCTCTGCATGACTGTTCTCATTAGAGACTCTATTTCACCCATCCTTTTCTTGTTTCGCTCAAGCGCATCAAATTCTACGTATTTAAAACTTTCCACTGGATTAGGAGGCTTACAAATAATGGAGATTAGCCCCTCAATTACTTCAGGTGTATAGCTATTCTTATGAAGAGTAAGATGCAGCTTGTAAGGTCCGATACCATTAACAGCAGGGTTCCTCGTTTGTGACTTTATTTCTTTTTTTGCCTCTTCAGGTTTCATACGATTTAATTTAGCTTGATGATTTGTTTGCCAACTGGAAATTGCATTTTTTGCTTTTGCGGTATGAGAATTTTTCGAAATATTCGTAAAAATGTCTAATCCTTTAGGCATAGTGACGGTATAACTATTTGCATTTTGGGGATCATTTTCAGGTGGCATTTTATGCTCACTATTTGCCCGATTATGATTCAATTATAGACAGTCTATAAAGTTTAACAAGCACCATAGGGATGGGCTTGAAATATTAACATTTATTGGTAAGAGCCACCAAGATGCAATTGTTACAATTGTTGAACGTTTATCCAAAAAGACAATAATTGGTCGTGTGACAACAAAAAAGGCGCACGATGTAGCACAAGAAATAGTTTCATTATTATCTCCACTAAAATCTCATGTTTTAACAATAACATCTGACAATGGCACTGAGTTTGCGCAACATCAGTGGATAGCGGAAAATTTAGAGGCATCTATATTTTTTGCGCACCCCTACCATTCATGGGAACGAGGTTTAAATGAAAATACAAGTGGTTTAATTCGACAATATATTCCTAAGGGCAGTTCCTTTGCTGATTTAACACCAGAAAAGATAAATGAGGTAGAGACGCTATTAAATTCTCGCCTTAGAAAATCGTTAAATTATGCTACTCCTGATGAAATATTTTATCTCAAAATAGCCTAAAAGGTGATAATTGGAGAAAAAATAGGATTTAATCTATGTGTGCCTTTTGTCAAATGAAACGTTATCCGAAATCAGCTTCATCGTTAAAGCTAGGCGCCATAAGATGATAGAAAGGCTTAATTTAGATGCTTCTCATATTAAATTTGGCTATACAAAAAGTGAGTGATACAATTGCGAGTTGATTTATTTAACCGTATAGGAAACTCTAAATATCTGCCTCATCACATATTTTCCAAGCCTTCGCATTACCCCATTCTGAACAAGCGATGATTACGGAAGAGGTAACTGATAAAATAACCAAAATTATTAATAAAGAAAGTGATTTACCTCCATATTTTAGCAAAATAACCCAATATATTTTAGCTAATAAAGAATTTATCAATAAAAATCTACTATTATTTATTGAAGCAGTTTTATCTGAATTATCAGTCACAAAAGCATTTATCGTTGGAAACGGCGTAACAATGGACAATTTTAACGATTGGGGACCGAAACTGAGTGAGCTTGGTGGAAGAACTACAAAACAATTTATTGCTACACTCCAAGAAATAGGGCTTCCAAATGATAATGAGGAAGCTGATGATATGATGGAATTGTGCACCTATAAAATTTAGAGCATTCTTATTATTAAGTTTCCCAAAAGATCAAGGCCACTTTCTTGCAGAGTGGATAATGCGAACAATAAATAATGTATCGAGCTTTACCTGGTATACAATAATAAGTGGTGTTCCGCTAACAACTAATTCTTTGGTGTGAGGAACTCGCCCTGTTCGACCAATACTTGGAAAAGTTGCTATATGTTCTATTGCCTCCATCATACGCTGCATTACCTTAATAGCTGCATCAGGTTTATCTTGGCTAATATAGTTTTTGGTTGCTCTCAGGTCATTCAGGGCAAGCCGAGCCATCTTGATTTTCAATTATTGATACCCAATTCTTTTTTGACATCAATAAAATCGATAACCTGGCCTTGTTCTATCTCTTTTAATCCTTCATGGATAGCCTGAACTTGCCATTCATGAAGGTCAAGATATTCTTCAATAGCTTCAGCTGCAAGCCAAGATTTTGAGCGCTCAACCGATTGAGCCAAATGCTCCAATCGTTCTGCAACTGCTGAGGGCACTCGAACTGAAATAAGGGACGTGGTAGCCATAACTATCCTTTGTATACAAGTGAATTATTAATCATCATTATAGATGATTATAGCATCTATTATTCATCATGCAATCACGATAAACTTTGGCGAGTTGCCTCATAACTAATGTTAGCGAAATAAAAAAATATTTTTAAAGGAAACTTCATTTTTATAAAGGTCGTTCATTAACTCAACAAGAGCCTCATTATCAAAACGGGCATAACCAAATAACTGTCTGACATGTGTCCAGTTTTTCTGCTCAACATGCGCATTATCATCGCTATGATAAGGTCTGGAGCGAGTAAAATGGATACGATGAGCTTGTTATAATTACGGATAAGCTCAATAATAGGCCAAGAAAAACTTTAGGGTATGCAACTCCAAATGAAATATTTTATAGGTGCGTTAATAATGTGTAGGTACTCATGAATAACCAATTTACAATTATAAATGATATCAAAATTTGTTACGAAACATTCGGCAATAAAACTGATCCTGCTATTTTTCTTTTAATGGGAAATAGTGCTCAAGGAATCATGTGGGATGATACGTTCTGTCATAAATTAGCAGACAGCAAGCATTTTATCATCCGTTTTGATTATCGTGATACTGGGTTATCGAGTTGCATAGATTACATAAAAAATCCCTACGATTTAACTGATCTAACTAATGATGTACTGGGTTTAATGGATGAATTAGGAATAAAAAAATCGCATTTTGTGGGATTATCGATGGGAGGTGCTATTGCGCAGTTGCTCGCAATGTATCATCACTCCCGAGTGTTAACCATAATATTAATGATGACGTCACCTGACTTATCAATCAAAAATAATGCCTTCAAAGGAATTTCAACAACTCATTCCGTTTTATCTCCTCCATCTGCGGAATTTATTAATAAGGTCATCGAAATTAATAAAATTCCAGCCCAAACCAATGTAGATAAAATAAAACAAATTGTAGAGAACTGGCGACTGGCAAATAGTACTAAAGCACCGTTTGATGAAATTTATTGGTTTAAACTTGTAGAAAGAGCAATGGATCGTGAGTTAAAAAATCCGGAAGCAAACGACCTGAAATTTGCAAATTTAGGAAACCATACAAAAGCACAAATGGCGAGTAATGAACCCAATTTAAGCTTTACTAAAGATATTTCCGTCCCGTGTTTAATAATTCATGGCAAAGAAGATCCTATATTTCCTGTAGGTCATGCTGAAGCTCTTGCTGAGAATATTAAAAAAAGTAAACTGGTTTTATTAAATGACATGGGACATGCATTAAATCCTCATTACTTCGATGAGATAATTAAAGAGATAGTTGTACATGTAGAACAATAAGTCAGTTGCAGTTATCTTTTGAATCCGCCACTACACTTTGTAAGTAAGGTCTGATTATCAAAATAATCAGACTTAGTGTGTAATAATCAGACGCGATGTAATTGTTTGTAATGCATTTTTGCGGAAGCGAGTTGAGTAATTGATGCGCCTGGATATCCAAAAATATGATGTACGTTATAAAGAGCTAAATAATTACAAATATGTTCTGCAATATTCATAGCGCATCCCTCTGCTTGGAAAAATAGCCGCAATCTTATAGAATAAATAATAGTCTATTA
>JARLJQ010000011.1 GCA_031291115.1 Legionella sp. | reverse complement strand
AATATTTTCCTATTTCACGCTTGGAAAATTAATCATCGAGCACAATAAAATCGACCAGATAAACTTTTCTGAAGAAAGTCTTGCCCAAGTCATTCAAAATGAATTGAGCAGAAATTGGTAGTTTTCGTGGGGATCTTTCAGAGCACGAACGGTTTGGTGGAAGGAGGTAGATCTTGTCGCTCCCTTATCCAGAACTTGCATTAACTTAATGGCTATGCCACTTGGCGGGGCTGTGCTTTATGTTTAAGGGCTAAGTTGATATACTTTCGCACATCCTAATTTGTCTGAATCCTTTATCTGCTTACCAAATACACTTATAGTTGTTATTGACGTTACCAGTTCTGTTAAATTTTTTGTCATGCGCACAAAACTTAAAGAAGTATTATTCGGCAGCATGATAACTTCTTCAGAAACTTCCTTATAAACCAAAGTCTTGTACAGTTTAACTCCTGGCAAGGTTGCCATCATTTCAAGTTGAGTAAATCCATTTAAACGCGCTTCATTTTCGCAGTGTTTGAGCAGCATGCTTCCTAAGCCTTGCCTTGCAAATTGAGGATGAATAAAAAAGGCTCTTATTTTTGCTGCGTCTTTTGACGGGTCGAGATATACAGCTTCTTCTCTGCCTGAAAATTGATTGCCACCAAATAATGTTTTGCGCTTGCTCCAGCCGCCACAACCAGCAATTTCCCCCTCTTTTATAATAACAAAGTAAGTGCCATCATCAATCAATTGAGTATCTACGCCAAATATGTATTTAATTGCACCCTCAATTTCTTGCTCAGAATAGATGTCTCGACTTAACTCTCTTGCTGAGACGGCAATCAGTTTATTCAGCAGGTTTACATCGTTTGTATTAGCTAATCTTATTTCAATCATTAGGTTCTCCATTTGTAGAGCAAATAATTTATCATGAAATTTAAATAAAAAAATTTCTTATTTATTTATTAAAAATTACCTTTTATAATGTTTTTTTTATTAAATGGGTAATATATGAAAAAAAAACATGGGCTCAACTCATTTAAAATCAAATGACAAAAATGACGCAAACGCATTATTGGATAAGACTGATAGAAAAATTCTTAATATCCTTCAGCAAGATAATCAAATTACAAATCAAGCACTTGCAGATAAAATAGGGATATCAGCGCCGCCTTGTTTTAGACGAGTAAAACGCTTACGTGAAGAAGGCATCATTCTTAATGATGTTTCTTTAGTTGATCCGTTTAAAGTTGGAAAGCCATTAATTGTCTTTGTAAATATTACTCTAGAAAAGCAAAGAGAGGACCTTTTAGCTCATTTTGAGCGAAAAATGGCTGAAGAACCTGAGATAATGCAATGTTATTTTGTCTCTGGTGATACCGATTATTTGCTCATTATTCACGTTAAAGATATGAATGACTACAATGAGTTTGCTAGAAGGGTATTTGCCAACGAACCAAATATCAGACAATTTCGAAGCAGTTTTTGTCTTAATCGCACAAAATATCATACGCAGGTTGTTTTATCTGAAGAGTAACTCAATGAACTGTACTTGCTTTTATTACGCGTTGATAATTATAGCAATCAAAAGTGGTTTGCATTGAAAAAAAAGGATTTTTAGGTGAACATAGTGTCCTTATATAACAAGGATTGTGAATGAGCGATAAATCTCAAGCTGGATTAATAAGAGCACTTGGTTTAGGCGCTTTAATTGTTTATGGGATAGGGGATATACTTGGTGCTGGAATTTATGCCATTGTTGGCAAGATTGCGGGGCATGCGGGTCCTTTAACGTGGCTTTCATTTGCTGTTGCCATGGTGATTGTTTTGTTTACTGCACTCACTTACAGTGAACTGGGGAGTCGATTTCCCAGAAGCGGTGGCGTCTCTGTTTATATCCAGGAAGCGTTTGGTTCGCCCTGGTTGTCAGTATTAGCCGGATTATTGCTTTTTAGTGCTACCGTTTTATCCATGTCCACTTTATCGCAAGCTTTTGTTGGCTATCTTGCGACCTTTGGATTTCAAATTCCCAATTGGCTTGGTGTTTTTGGATTTTTAATTGTTTTGATGGCAATTAACCTACGTGGAATTAAACAATCCTCATTAGCCAACATAGTAAGTACGGCGGTTGAGGTCAGTGGTTTACTTATTGTTCTAGGTTGTGGCCTTTGGTATTTATTTAAAAACCCTACTGAAGCTGTAGTCGTTCCAATAGAAAAAATGCCTGGAATAGGCGCGGTATTTCAAGGAGCCGCATTAGCCTTTTTTGCATTCACAGGATTTGAGGATCTCGCTAATATTGCTGAAGAAGTAAAACAACCAGAAAAAAACATCCCACGAGCTATCTTATCCTCACTCGGAATGGCGGGGGTCCTGTATCTTGGTGTGAGTTGGGTTGCGACAGCAATTATTCCAGGCAGTGAGCTTAGTTACTCTGATGCGCCTTTGTTATATGTGGTTAGCAAAGCGTATCCTGCTTTACCTCAATATTTGTTTTCAATTATTGCTATTTTTGCGATTTCTAATACGGCATTATTAAATTACATTACAGCATCTCGCTTACTGTATGGGATGTCAAAAACGAATCTTTTGCCTAAATTATTACAGACGGTTCACTCTAAATTTCATACGCCCTATATTGCTATTTTATTGATCTTCCCAGTAGTACTTGGCTTAGGTTTAGCCGGAACATTAAATGATCTGGCCAGTTCAACCAGCGCCATCGTTTTGACAATATTTTCATTAAGCAGTATTGCCTTGGTAAAAATTAAGCTGAATAAAAAAATCAAGACGGATAAAGCAAACGTTTTTCAAATTCCATTTTTTATACCTTGGATAGCTGTTGCTTTAAATGCTACCGCGATGGCTTTTTTACCGTTGCAGAATATTATTCCTGCTGCACTATTTATTGCTATTAGTGGCATTGTCGCATGGGTGGTTACAAGAATATGAACGCAGGTGTAGTTAATTTCTGGGCTTTACAGCCCAGTCTACACACGAGCTACTCTATTGCCTTTCTATTCAATCGGACCTTGTTGCATAATATTGATCAAAAAGTTTGTTTCTAAATTTATATTCAGGATAAACTTTATTCTTTAGTTGAAAGAACTCTGTTGCCTTGGGATAAGCTTTTAAAAACTGAGCCTTAGACGCAATAATGTACGATATGGAAAAAAAGGCGGAGTGGCCTATCATCATATAACAGATAATTATATCGCCATTTTTTCCACTTTTATTCAATGTGGAGTATGGGAGGCCATTAATATTATTGATGGTCTATTGAAAAATGCTTCTGAAATTCAACCAAAAATTGTTCATTCAGATACTCAAGGGCAATCTCTACCACTATTTGCTTTTTCCTATTTGCTGGGCATTAAATTAATGCCCAGAATTCGAAACTGGAAAGATCTAAATATGTATAAACCTTATAAAAAAACAAAGTACAAAAATATAGACAAATTATTTTGTGATACTGGCATTAGCTGGGAATTATTAGAAACACACTGGAAAGATATAATGCAAGTCATTATTTCCATAAAACAGGGAAGAGTTTCTTCTACTTTTATATTGAGCAAACTTAACTCATATAATAATCAAAATAAGCTAACCCTTAAAATGGATAGCGAATACTTGATTTTTTAATTAAAGATTCTGGTATACCCTTTCTTTAAAACCAACTACCGAGTATTTCTCGGTAGTCGCATCCTCACTTAGGGTTTTGATCCGCAAGACGCAGCTGCTGCTGAGTATTCCAGGACCATTCTAGAATTGGTTTGTGCCAGAAAGACGGTTAAGGCTTCTTCATAACTACGAGTATGCCTTACATCAATGGCGATCTGATGCATAACTCGATTCCCTACCCCACAAACATCCACCCTCGCAAACAGCAAACCACATCCAGGATTTAAAATAGCGTCTGGAATCGTTTCACATGCTTTTAGCATTTCAAATAAATGGGTCATGCGTTCTTTTTTTAATTTTGGTGAAATGTCAGCTGAATGCGAATCAGTTTGTTGAGAAAAATAGATTTGTTCGAATAACTTATTATCCGTAATGGGCTCTAAATCATTCGCTGTTATAACCGATTTTTCTCTTGAAGCTTTGCTGTAAAGGTCAAGCATGGAAAGGCTTAATGCACGTGCCAGCTCTCCATATTGTTTACAAAATTCCAATGAACACCTGGCTGTTTGCTCTATGTTCATCTCTCCTACTTTATAAAGGGTATCGTTATGGTAAATAGCATCTCTTAATTTCGTCGCCATTTCGGGAGACATAATGGCTGATTTACCCATATCTTTATCAATTTCTAAAAGACGTGCAATAAGGCATAACAAAGCATTTGCGAAGAGAACACAACGCGCTTTACTACTGAAATCATATTCACACATTACTGCAGCTTCAAGTTCACGCAGAATCTGTGCCCGTTTAGCATGCTCAACAATTAATTTATCACTCATGGTTACTTTAGTCGGTTTCCTAAAAAAAACGCTCTCATATCTTTCTACATGCGTATCTCTTGATACGGAGGACGAAGCTGCAGCAGCATGATAGTCATCAGCATCCGGAATGGACGATGCAGCTGCAGAAGCAGCCATCTCCGGTGCTTTTTTGGCTGCCATGGCATTTGAAGAAGATTCAGAAACCGCGTTATTACTCTCTATGTCCTCTGATACATCCTGTTGAAGAGATCGTGATGCCACTCTCGCCAAATGATTTTGTCTTAATCGCTCACGTTCCTTCTCCAGGCGTGCAACTTCTTTTTCTCTTCTCTTGTGCGCTTTATTAAGTAGTGCTTGTTGTACTTCGAGTTGTTTTATATTTTGTGCAGTCTCCAAACTGGCAGCTGCTTGGGCGAAGGAAGAAACATTATAATGCGCATAGACTTCCTGTTTAGCATGAAAGGTTACTTCAATAGGACGCAGAACCTCTGTTGAGGTTTTTTCTATTTGAGTACATAAATCGATAAGGGGCTGTACAAGTAATTTTAATTGATCAACTATCTTACTTGCCTCTTCCGTGTTACCCGCATCCAGTGCATCTAGAAATTTATTGGAATATTCATCCAAATAAAGATCATATTTCTCCAAATGAGTCAAAAACTCTTGTCTATACGCTTCACAGTCTTCTGCAACTTCCTCAAGTTTTTTTCGCTGTTTCTTAACTAATTCTAGATGGGGTTCCACATCTTTTGCTTTTCTTTTAAGTATCGCTTGGTATTTTTCTGACTCATAATGTAACCGCTGTTTTAATGAAAACAACATTGCTTCTAATTTCATTCCTTGAGGATGAAGTACCATTTGTTTGGTATTTACCTCGGTTAACAAAGAATTAATTCGAGTGATATAGTTTTTACATTCCGCTGTTACCTTAGCCATATCCTGGGTTAATGAAACTGCAAGAGGAACGGCTAGAGGTGCAGACAATTCAGGCTTGGGTTTATGCGGTTTTAGTAGTTTTGGTGGTTTTGGTGCGGATGTTGCCGCGGATTTGGTTTTATCCGTTTTTTCTGTATCAGACAACAATGATTGTATAGTGCGTCTTTTAAAAGTAGCCTCATCTCTCTTTTGGTGAGGTTTTCCTTCTTCTGACTCAAGTTCGTCATCAGATAGGTCGTCATGAGCGGAAATAGCATCTGGCACAGGATTTTTTGATACTGCTAATTCTTCACAACGCTGGACAATTTTTCCTAACCCTTCTTGGTCTACTCTATAATCGTTATCAACAAATGTTTCTAAATAGTTAAGCATCTCATTAAGTTGCTGGAAATTTAAATTACGTATACCGTTTTTGATTTCCAAAGGATATGCCATCTGTGGGTCATTTTTTTTGGCTTTAAGATAAATGATAATGAGATCACCTAATGATAATTTAGGTTTACATTTCATTTTTTGTTCTAACTGGAATACGAGTAATCCGTAATGCACGCTTTTTTGATAATCATTCGCAACATCAAAGTGGCTGGTCATTCTAAGGTATAGGTTTCTAAGTTCCTTTGGGTCATCACTGAGTGTCGCTGCTATATAGTTAAGTTGAACTTCCATGGTTCTGTACAAATCACCTTTATTATCGTTTAAGATTGCTAAATTCATAGCATTTGCCAAGTATGAATAAAAAACGTTTAATAGATCTTCTTTAACCGCTTTGCTTTTAATTGATTGCTCATGATACTGATATTTTTTTCGATATAATTCCAAAGTATGTAAGGCAAGCTCTTGGGTTAGAGTAAATCCCTCGATGGCCATCTCGCATCTAAAAACAATATCAGAGTCATATTTTGTTTCCATGGATTCTATTTGTTCTAATAATGGACGTAATTTATTTGAGTAAAACGTTTCGTCATCTTTGTTTGTGGCTTTATAAGCAGTAATTAAGCTTTTAACCTGATGGACTAGGGGTGTAATCTTTGCTATTAATTTTTTAGTTTGCATTTCTGCAAGACTAGGGCCTAATTGTCCACTAGCTGTTATGAAACTGGGCATCTGAGAAAAAACATGAAAAGGAAGTTCTTGGGGATTAATAAAGGATACCGAACTGCTAGAACTACTGGAATCATTCGAACGATTATTAGGCTGGTTTGGTTTGTTACGTCGCATTATCTAGCTCCATGATTTAAAGTTAAATAATACCGTATTTATATTAACAAATAATTAACATCATATACATATTAACAACTATATGTACAAATTGAAGTGACGGATAAGGAAATAAACAAATTAAAATCACAAATTGGGGTTCTAGCCGGGTACCTTCGAAATTTCCGGACAGTTTTTAGTCGGTCGGTATCGTAATTTCAATTAATGAGTCAATCTTTAAAGATTTATTGCGGGCAAATTCCAGTAACTTTAACTTTTGATGACTCAAGTCCTGTTTGTCAGTCGATGCGCGCAAATAAGCAACAATTTTACCCATAAATATAGCCCGTTAAGTCTTAACCTAATTTAATCATTAAAACAATTGATTGGGACGAAGCTGAGATTCAAGACGATATTAATTTTGTCATGCAAGAATATTTTCCAGAGGAATTTTTCCACCCATCCCCTATCACAAAACATCAGTATTATGCTCAATGCCATGCAATTATTTCGCACTTTGGTTATCAAATGTGGTCAAAAGAATTTGAGCCACTACTAATCGACAAGGCTAAGCAAATCCTGCGCAGGGATATCAACCCGCAATTCATAGTTATCGAGTTGCTGGCGTTTATGCAGGAAAAGAAAACGCTGAATGTGATAAACTGATTTCGATAAAACCATTGTATCTGTTAGCCCAATCGGTATTACCTAAACTCAACCTCTCCCATCAAAATATTCAATATTATGCGAGCCTTGTTGCATAAATTTGGGAAGAAGTATTTAAATCCGCTCATTTGCATCCTTGAAAAATTTTGAGGCCTTATTCTTCAGAGATGATTCTATATTTAAGGAGCGACTAATTCAATCTATTCAGGATCAATCCACCATTCCGAAATAGTGCGGTACCTACCAGGGATCGGCGTCATGGCACGCTCCATGCTGAAATAATTTGACCGGTATGTGTTATTTGTGTATACTGGTATTAGTATTAATTTGATGGGACTTTAAATGCCAAAAAATAACTACGATTCAAATGATAACAGTTTAGAGATTAAACCCCAAAAAACTTTAACTCAAAACATCGCTCAATGGCTAAAAAATGGAACCAGATTGATATTGTTTCCGCTGACTCAGCCCTTGATGGCTGTTGGTATTTTCCCCGCGCAGGCACTGAGCACGTTAAAAAAACTCCCTGTCATAAAATCAGTTATTGGGTTTATTACTCGCAAAATAGGCAATGATTCTCGTAGTGCCGCCCAAACTTATGAAGAAGATTTTTTACATAAGTCGACGCAACAAGGAAATACAAATTTATGGGGAAGGGTTCAAAGTTGGTTTAATAAAAATCCTAAATCAGCCCCATTTACCACTCTGAATCTCCAAGTTAATGAAGTCAGTAGAACACCTTATACTACTGATTTTGGGCGCGAAGTATCTCTTGAAACATTTAGCTTCCAACACGTTGAATTCGAAAGTCTAAGTCAAGATACAAAATATTACCGTCTGCATTGCTCCGGTAACTCTGGAAATTGCAGCCGCTTTTTTCCTGAATTAGCTCAATTAAGTCAACAACACAACGATCTGAAAACAATTACGTACAATCATCCTGGTGTTGAAGGAAGTGATGGTGTGACTATGTCTCAAGATGATTTAGTTAATGCCTTGTATGCACAAGTAAAAGATCTGTTGAAATCAGGTGTACCGCCACAAAATATTGAACTGAGTGGTTTCTCCATTGGAGCGGCTACAGCAGCTATAACAGCAAAAAAATTGCTCAAGGAAGGGATAGAGGTTAATCTTTTTTGTGATAGAACTTTATCGACTATGCCCGAAGTGGTGACGGACAAGTTGCCTATTCTTGGTGCTGTATTTAAATTATTAAAAATGATACCAGGAGTTAAAGAGCTTACCCAGTATGTTATTCAGCCCATAATAAGCAATTTGGTTATTAAACCTTTGCTTTGGTTGCTTAATTGGGATATGAATCCTGCCGCTGCCTATAATGAAATTGATGCACATAAAAAAGCATTAACCGCTGTTAAGCCACAAAGTAAAGGTGAGGAGGGGAGTTTTTTAAAGAGTTTTGGTAAGTATTTGGGACGATTTACAGGTCTTTTTAAACAAGGCAATGGAGATAAAACTATTGCTCCACATGTATCCTTGCTTTCAGGAACAGAAAACCCGACTCAAAAAGCACAATGGAAGGCCAATCTAAACACATTAAAAAATACCCCTATAGATCAAAGAGAAGAGCTTATCAAGGATCTTGAAACACATGCTGAAAATGCGATCACGTCTAATGCAATGAAAAGATTAGCTCGAGCTAATAAAGAAGGGCGTAGTGATGATGATCTTATTAGTCTGGCTGTAGTAGGTGATAAAGCGCGTAGACTACAAGGTGTTGCGGCAGCTGATGCACATAATGTAACGGCTGATAAAATTATGCACCGTACTGTAAAAGGTGGCACTGAAGGCGCGTTAAGGGCATCAGGGTTGCCAGCGGAATCCGCTGGAAATCTACTGACTTATTATTCTATGTTTCATCAGGCAATTAAAAGCAATAACCAATTAAATGAAGAGGATTCTTTAGCTGCCTCTAATAACTCAAGCCCATTATAAATATACTTTGGAACCATTCCTGTAGGATCTCGCGGACACGTCGTGGGATCCACGTTTAGAAAATAGGTTAAGCTTCTTCCAAAGATCAATATGCACCACAAGAATATTTCCACCTCCGAACTTTCATTAAATGCATCATTTGATGCATTTAATGCTATAATGAAACAAAAGGTTCATTGTAGGCATATTATGAATATTAAAGCAAAACCTGACGAAAGCCATGTATTAGCCGTGGCTTTAGAAAATTTAAAGGACATTCTAAATCTTTCTAGTGATGATTTAAGCCAGATCATTAGAGTCCACCGAAATACATTAGGTCGTCAATTAAAAAATAAAGAGATTGCTCCTAAAAGTACTGAAGGCGAGTTGGCGATATTGTTGATTCGAGTCTATCGATCTTTATTTGCTTTAAATGGAGGCAATATTGAAGCGATAAAGCATTGGTTAAATACTCATAATCGCCATATTCAAGGTGTTCCTTTGGAATGTATGAAAAGCATCTTAGGACTCTCTCGGGTAGTCAATTATTTAGATGCTATCCGGGGTAAGATATAAATGACCGAAATTTGGCGAAAAACAAATGGGGCATCGCATATCAAGCCTCTGATCGGATTAATTTATCGATTGGTAGAGTCTCAAGAGCAGGTGGCTACACTAGGTTTGGTAAATAATGTTTATGAACAGGGGGTTTTAGAGGAGTTAATTGAAACCACTAAAAATCCAATCCCTGAACACACAGAAAAACTGCATTATCTATTAAAAACCCCATTTCGTTATCCTCCGTTAAAATACGGCTCTCGCTTTGGACAAACCTTTGAGCGCGGATTGTTCTATGGGTCTTTAAATATTGACACCGCATTAGTCGAAACAGCCTATTATCGGTTTGTTTATATGATGGGCCCTGAGATCCCATTTCATTCTACTATCTCAAGTGAATACTCCTCCTTTTCTGTAAAAATCAGGGCGGAACGAGGTGTTTGTTTAGATCTTCCACCTTTTTCAGAATATGAATCCATCTTAATATCCCCCTGCTCCTATTCTGAAACGCAACAATTAGGTGCTTGCTTACGAGACGCTGATGTAGAGGCTTTCAGATACAGTTCAGCAAGAGATAAAAACAAAGGCAAAAATATCGCTTTATTTACCCCAGAAGCTTTTTTTAATAATAAACCATCAAAATTAACCACTTGGATCTGTCAAACCAGTATCAATGAAGTGGGCTTCTTATCTAAAGAAAACCAAAAAAGGATATTATTTAGCCAAAATTATTTTTGGGTTGATAATAAATTTCCTTCACCAGCGACATAATCTAATCTTTTAGATAAAATAATCCATTTGATATGGGTTAATTTACCTATAATTGAATGCAAATAGCACATTGGAGTATAACTTATGCCTGGTAAAGATGATGCTAAAGGGCCTAATTCCCTTTCTTGGTTAAATCGAGAGTTAGTAGAGCACAGCTTAAGCCCATTTTTATCCATTGCAGACATTGCTAAGGGAATGAAACCCTCTGGTAAGTGGTTACATTTTTTTTTAAATAATAAAAAAATCTATCAAAACAGATTAGAAAAAATTGGGGTACAACCCCAGCAAATTGATTCTTTGGATCTAAAAATCTTAGAGGTAATTACGAGCCAACTTGAAGCTCTGAAAAAAAATTCGCCTCACGCATTTCAAGAAATAAAACAAAATTATTTAGATACTGGCATTCCTTGTCCTGCTATTTTTTCTTTGCAGGTCGATGAGCGAAGTCTTTCGGCTGATGAACGACGAGACTTGTCTGATAAAGCGGCTCAATATAATAATGTCACTTTATTGAACTATTTGTCGAGCGATGCTCGCGGAACATACAAAACCCCTTTGCGCCAGGACACTTTAGTTAACGCATGCTTTGCAGCAAATTTACCATTAATTAAAGCCTTACTTGATCCTGTTGCAAATAGAATTGGCAGTGGTAATACGAGAACCAAAGAATTAGTTACTGCAATAGCTAAATCTCAAAATTGTTCAGTAATGCTCTGGATGCTAGAGACACTAGTTGATGAGCCAGGTAATCCGACACTAAAACAAAAAATTCAAGAAAATATGCAACTGGATTCTGGACTGCTGATACAAGGCGCATTATATGGAGGAAATACCTTTTATACCCAATTGGTCGCATTCATTCATGCGTATCCAAATAATTTTCCTGAACTAATGGAATCGTTACCGGTTGCAAATTATTATAATAACCTCATTAATAATCGTGGCTTGAATGATAATGAAGTCATGGATGATTTCAATTGGATGAGCAATATTGCTGATCCTCGTTTAAACGAGGATCAGAGCGATGCGGTGTCCTTAATTTGGGCCGTATTCGGTGCAAATAATCTACAGCTGGTGGTCAATTTTTTTGGGGCCATCAAAAATAACATAGAGGCTTTGCTAAAATTACCCTTAATAGGGGTATTGCAAATTGCATTAATAAGTAATTGTGATCTAACTATTTTAGAGTTCACCTACAAAAAACTACTAGAAGAATTTCTGCATTCATTACCTAATGGAGCGGAGATTATTGATCCTGATGAAGCGTTTAAAACGGATGTAGAGAATAGCTTCAACGTAAGTTTTGATGACTATTTTTTAATGCAGCTCAGCGAACATACGAATCATAACTCTGATTTTCTTGCTGAACAATTGAGAGTACTAAATATAAAACCCACCATTTGGCACGTTGCGCTTGCGGTTGATAGCGAAGCATATCATTTGGCTGCCACATTGTGCTCTGATAGTATGGGGAAACACAAAGTTACGGTAACACGTGAAGCGCTAAGGGAAATTGCTGCAGAAAACCAATCCACGTTCCCTGATGATGCAGTTATTGATAAATTGTTTCACCTTGAATCTGATTCACCTGCTCTTAGGGGATCTTAGGCATCAGGGCACGAATGGACTGAGTTGCAGGGGATGGCTCAAATAGTCCTTTTATTCCAAACTCACGTTTAATTAAGAGACCTCATTTACACAGCGCTACGGTAAAGGTGCAAATATATTTGGAAAAACTGCTCTTTTTAATTGTTCCGCATCGCTTTCTTTCGAAAGGATAACCGTTTTAGGTAGATGGTGCACAAGACAACGATCCGTAAGGATTGATAAAGTCGGGGAAATTGTTTGCAGGGTGTCAAAAAAATCATTACGTTCATCTGGTTCAAGGCAGTGCGCTATATTTGAAGGGTAAATATAGGTTTTATCAATACCGTTCTGTTTAAGAATATTTTTTAACGATGCGAAAATCGTTTTATTTGTCCAGTCTTGCCCAAGAATAGTTGCCTTTTTAATTAGAGCGCACAAATAAGGGAATCCATAATTGTTAATTAGATGTTCCAAAAATAATTCTGGATTTTGATTTTCATATTCAATATGAGGCAGCGTATTATATTGAAATAAAGCATCGTCAGGAATATCCCTATATAATTTTATGTTTTGTTTAAGAAAATAGTTGAATTGAGCCAAAAATTCTTTTTTATCCTGGAAGTTGCCTGTTACCATTAATGTTCTTAAACCTCTCCAAAAATTAATCACATATTGACTGCTATCAACAATAATTAACTTGGGTATGGTTTCTTTATTTCCAACTTTGCATATTAGGGCTAAAGATCTGAGCCCGGACGCGCCTATCAATGCTATTTTTTCATGAGGAGAGGAAACATAAGGCTCTAACCCGGTAATTTTAGGGTCATTTCCCACTAAATAAGCGGGATCCTTAAACATTTCTAATTTTGGTAATTGCTTAACTCCATAGTTTTTTTTCGCATGGTATCGTCTCCAAAAAGATTGAATTAATGTGGCTGATTGCATTTTATCCATAGCGAATATCGTTTAGAACTATTGGGGCGGTAATTTATCATTTTAAGCTTAAGGTTTTATTAATTATATCTTCTTAGTCATAATGACTGCCTAATACACATCAACAGGATACAGGGAATAGAAAATAATAAATATATATTTGCATTATTCTGAGCAGTAGCCCGCGATAGATTCAGTAGGAGTATTCTAAAATAGCTGCTCTGGCTTATTGGTCATTAAATAAAAAACGCCTATTAAAGCGAGGAATGCCGGAATACCCAATAATGACCATATTCTAAAATAACGTCGATACTTTGTAGATAATGGGGTATTGTCTACGGACGAAGCAAATGCCAAATCACGACAGCGCATCTGTAACCAGACTACAGGTAGCCAACAAATACCCGCAATAACGTAACCTAATATAGATCCTAATACCCATAAACTTAATAATGAGTAGCCTTTCAAATAAACTAAAATAAATCCAGTAATCGCCTGGATTGCACCAGATGTTGCGGTGAAAAGCCAATCAGCCACCACGACTGCAGCAGTTGCTTTGGCAATGAGCGCCACGTTTTTTTGTTGATTCACATAAAACATGTAAAAAGCAGTTCCCAAGCCCGTGCCAAATAGCATTGCGGCACTGATGATATGGAGTATTTTAATCCATGCATATAACATTATCGTTCACTCTCTAAGGCCATCATAATCAGTATTGCTATAACTAGAGGAATATTTTTTGCGATGGGCGCAAAAGGATGCAGCCAATAAATAGGAATAGCAAAAGAAATGATCACTGTATATAACAAAATAAACAGACATTGTAGGAAACCTACAGCCAATAATCGATAGTTAAATAAAGTAGTTATGCCCAATAAAATATCTACCATACTAAGTGAATACAAAGCAAAAGGTTGCAATGTAAGCGGGATTTTTGCTTGCGTCATTAAATCAAAACTTAAGGGGGACGAAATAGGTAACAGACTAACAATTCCTGAAAATATCCATATAAACGCAATACTAATACGCAATAAAGGTCTTAAAAAATATAATCGCGCATGCCAGCGATCCTGAACGCTGCTTACCATGCCATTGAGACCGTTAGTGAAACCCCTAGGTTTTATGTGAGTAGTCTGTTCCATATTTTTTAGTTCTATATCAGTTGCGATGCTGTCAACCGCCATCATTTTAATACCGGTCTCACTCAGTGGCGAATTAGGTATGTAATTTCCCATTTTTGCTCCTAACTGAATAAATACATCCGATACAACAAATGACCATGCTTTTTTAAAACCGAGCCAAGTTCGTAGTTTAATAAGAAGATTTTTTATGGAAATTTGTTCCGCTCCTACGGCACAAAGTATTTGCTTGCCAGGAAGAGTCAATGCATTCTCAATTATGAGTGTTAAATCATCCATATGAATGGGTTGTAGCAGCTGTTTAGAACTGCTTGGGATAGGAAGAATATAAGGAAGGCCGGCAAGTCCACGAAATAATGATGAGCCCCCATAAGTTCCTTTGCCATAGACGAAACTTGGACGAATAATTGCTGAATCAATATCTAACGATTGTACATAGTGATCAAGAGCTAATTTACTCGTTGCATAAGGCACATTCACTTTATCAATCCCTAGTGCTGAGATTTGAATGATTTTTTTTATCCCTTGCAGTGCACAAGCATCAAATAGTGCTTTGGGAGCCTCATAATGAATGTTCCACATGATTTTTTCTTTGGTGGTTTGAAATACACCGACACAATTGATTACGGCGTCCACGTCTTTTAATTGGTGCAACCAAAATTCAGGCAGGATGGCTTTGGAAAAGTCCGCTTTAAAAACACGCGTATAGGGAATATTTTCTAGAAGTTTGTCATGAACACATGCAATAATCTCATGGCCTGAGGTTACCAGTCGCGCAATTATTTCCCTCGCTATAAAACCATTCGCACCGGTTATCAAAATACGCATTTTTTATTTCCTAAATAAAAATTCCAATCCGGTGCTTTGTGTTACAGCATCATGAATGATAATAATGAGCATTAAAATCATAGCAATATTTAGAGAGTAAAAACTTTTTAAGGAATAGGGGGCTATGATTTTTCTAGACAAATAGAATTTTTTAATCAATAGGGTGAGTAACCATAATAGAATTAGTAATCCGAAAGTATGATAAGCAATAAAGATCCACGGTACTTCTAAAGTGAAATGCCCTGCAATGACGAGTGGTACCGCGGTTGCGGTTTGAACGAAGATACACAGTAAAATTAGGGCATCCCCAAAATAGCTTGCCCTTATTGAATAATCAATTAGAGCTCGATCTTGTTTATGGATACTACGAGATATATAAAAAAAAGCTGCGATAGTAATACCTAGAAACGATATGCCACAGAGTACATGAAAAAATTTAATAATTGAGAGTATCATGAACATAATCCAAGTCATTAATTGCTGTTTTTACGCTAAATTCAATAAGCGTAGCTGTACACTAATACGAGCATATGACAAAAGCAATTGATATCATGATGCAATCATTAATGATTATACATTTACGTTAAATTAACGTGCCCAGGGTGCAACGAAGTGTCACTGAAAAATTATGTAGTCCCGCGGCTTGTCTGTCTAATTTCAGAATAGAATCAAGACGGGGCCTTCAGGGGATTGAATTCCTGAGGCTTATCGTCTATAACCATATAAAGACTAAAATTCCAACAGGATGCCCAATGATTGACATTAAAGAAGCGTTACTGCGTGCGGGGCATAAAATTGTTAATCTGCATAAAAAGCCCACATCTGAACTTATAAAAGCCGCTGCAAACGGTAGCGAAAACGATATTTATGAGTTTAATCGACGATTGCAATATATTGATCATATATTTGAAATTAATAAAGGAATGAAGGAGTTAATGGTAAAATTTGAAGGCTATCCGGCTGCCATGTCGAATACGGAGCTTCTAGTGGTGTCTTATTACCTTAGTGCCTCGGTGAACACCTATGAAAATATAAATCGAGTCGAGGCATGGATTGATCCTCATTTTCAAAAAATAACTAAGCTACTGGAACAGCGGACACAAGTAGAGCATCCTGATTTTAGATTATTGAATGCTTTAGCAACAATTTATATGCGCTTTAATATGGAACAAGAAACCCTCATTAGATATAGGCCAACAAATGATGGCAAAGACCCCGAAAAGCTCAATGAAATTGTTAGCTTTAATTTTGGAAAACGGATAGACCAGTGTTTTACCAAAGCTTATCATGCCGGTTTCGCTGAAAGTGGCGAGAGTTCTAAAAAATTACACCAACAATGGCTTAAAGCGGCACAGCAAGGAAATGCACAAGCCATTATGAAATTAGCAGAAAAAAAATTTCCCAATATAAGTCCCGAAGAACAGATAGAGCTTCTACTATTAGCTGCCGATAAAGGTATAGCAGGTGCCTTAAAACATTTAGGCGCGCTTTTTATAACACATAATCAGCCCAGTCTTGCGGCAATTGCATATGGTTTTTTAGCCTTATCAGGTCAACCTGATAGCCTTTCAAGAGGAACCGAGCATTTTTTAGATAACAAGCATGCTTCAGAAGCTATCTATCATATGTACTATCTCGTTGGAGATAAACTTGAAGTTCCAATTTGGAGCAAAGCCAATTTAAGAGCGCATTTTTACGATTCTGCTTTGGTTAATCTAGCTCAAGATCAATGGACTACCTTAGACGATCTATTACTGGTTGAGCCCTTTGATACTATTCTAGCGTTGATTACAGAACCTATTCCGGGGAGTCTACTTCCCTATAACTTTGTAGGGTCAGAGTTTGGCCCACATAGGGAATACAAGCTCAGCCAGGGAGAGGTTCAAAAAATTACAGAAATGCTTAGACAACGAAAAGAATGGGTTACTCTCACTTTCGCAGAATCCATACATAAAGACAGCTCAATCAGTATTGATGCAGCCCTCCTTATTAGCTCCTACACCACAAGCATGGATAACTTAACTATAGATAGGGTAAGGTCCTTCAAAGAGGCCCAAACCCATGACCCCTTTGCTAAACTAGTCACGCTAATTTCAGGAAAATATATTAATACGCTAAATGATATTTACTTGGCTTATAATCGCGAAGATCCACGACGAGAATGGGTTAACACGCTTAAAAAAGAGCTCGAAACGAGTCTTCGTTTGTTATACACCAATTATTCTTTAAAAGAGCGTATAGACGCGTTAGAGGGCATTGAAGATGCCTTTAATAGTATACAAAACAAACTACAACAATTTAATCCTCCACCCCAACGTGGAGTTGGAATGGGTGTGGGAGTGCCTGCACCAGCAAGTAGTAGCAGTAGTAGTGGTTCGCTCTTTCAAAATAAGATACCTAAAACGCTAGCAACTCTGTTTGAAGGTTTTAAAAAGGAATTATTACCAATGCTTAAGGAAATTGAAAAACAAATTGTCGATAACCAATCATCCCAAGCTGCTGCTTCGGCAGCAAGACCAGGAGATGGTTAGGTTCCTTTTTACTCAGATAATGCCGTCCGTGCTAAGTACCGAACAATTATTACGAACTTGCGAAATGTGCGTTATTTTAACACCAGTTCTGGATAGAGAGCATTAGATCCTGCCTCTACTTTGATCCGTTCGTGCTGAGGAGGAGCAACAGCGACGTCTCGAAGCATCTGCATCAAGACTACAACCTTGTGCGAATGCTTCGAGACCTGATGTATCCCCACGAATATTTATACAATCAAATGTGTTTATTAGCGAGTCATCATGCTATTGTTTTGTGATAGCAGATAGAGCTTGCGGCTCCCTTATCCATATCCACGAGCTCTAAGGCATTTGGCTCTGAAGCTCGATTGCTTCGCTTTTATCAAACGCATCTTTTGCTTCATCTAGTTGATTCGCTGCCGTTAAGCTATTTCCCAAACTCCGCCATAACGAAGAGGTTTCACTCTTGGGTGGTGAGCAACGGGCAAATATTTCTTTATAAAGTGAAGCGGCTACGGAATACTTGCTTTGATTGTGCTCTTTCTCCGCGGCAGCTAAACACAGTTTTTTATAAAAGGGTGTTAAAATAGATTTAATTTCATCCGTAACCCCCATGAGCAATATTTTTTGAATTTCTTTACGAATTCCCGGGTTGTTAGATTTTTCTAACTGTTCAATCATTTTCCTAGTGATTTTCACATCTTTGTATATAGCCACCATCAAAGCGAAAGGGGTTGCTATTTTTATACCCCCAATACCCTTTTCAACGGGATGTAAAATATTAGCGCCTCGCTCAATAAAATAGGCAGCAGCCTTCCTGTCATTTTCTTCGCAGGCGCAATAAAGTGGGGTAATAGCTTGTGGACCTTGCGGCTCATCAATAGAGTGCATCCCTGTAGCCATTAATAATTCAATCACTTTTGTATTCAAGGGATAAATGGTTGCTGCACGACCAAATGCGGTGTAACCTTCCGAATCGCGAGTTGTTGTGTCCGCTTTATATTCAAGTAGAAGCGCTACAGCTTCGGCGCTCAATGGGGCATGTAATGTCGTACCACCAAAACGTAATGAAGTGACAGGAACCAGTCTTTTTTTATCAGCATCCCACTCTTGGATAAAATAGTTCTGCTTATTGGGGTTCGCGCCAGACTCTAATAATTTCTTCGCGTAAGGTAATGCATTTTCTGAAATTAACAACTGTAACAATGATGCGTTACAAATGAATTCGCCTGAGGGAGACACAATTTCTGAGTCAGGATTCTCTTGATATTTATCAATTAAGTTACAAAATAAGGTGAAGTTCTTTTTCTCATACGCACATAAAAGTATAGGGATATGTATATTTTCAAGTGTAACGCTAATTAGCTGTTCATTTACCCTAATTTGTGTCAGATAGCCTCTGTGATGAATGGATAATTTTTGAAATTTATAGTTGTCGTATAAGAAATAAATCATCTCTTCTTGGTTATTTATCAGCGCTTTCATAACGAGTTCTTGTATGAAAAACTCATCACGCGGGTCTAGCATTTCTTTAACTGTTCCAATATCTCCTTTGGAGCTCGCGTCTTTTATTATATCCTTTCGTTTTTTTTCTAAAGCATTTTTTCTATTTAAAATAGTCAATACTAAATTGAAATCTTGGGATGGAATAATTTGTAATAAGCGATTGAGAACTTTCTCTTCATTTTTAAATTGCTCAATATTTGCTTTTTTTTCGTGTTTTTTATTCATCTGGTATAATAAAGACACTTTCTCATTTTGCAACTCATCTAATTCAGAATTTTGTTGTGTTTCCGCATTATCTTTACTTTCTTCTTGAGCAATACTGCTTTCTGCATGAATAGCAGGACTAACTTTCTTCGGAGGATTATTTATTGCTTCACTAACAAACTTAGCTTGGCTGAGCAATAAATTTTTAGTGGCTGTATCAGGATTAAAAGTAAAACTATTTACAGTATCTATGAGCTCTAGAGTATCTCTAATAGCTGATAAATATTTTTGATCCATTTTTTTAGCACTTAAGGCTTCAAGCTGAGCAAATGCTCTAGTCAATCGTTCATGACTTAGGTGGTATTGTTCTTTTAATGATTCTAATATTAACGTGAGTGGATGATTAATTTGTGATTGAGCCAATCGCTGAAAATAGAGCTTTTCTTCTAAAGATAACGGTATGATAGAGTCATCTGCAAGCAACTTAACGTGACAACGTAAGTAGTTACCGTTGTGATCAAAATAGGCATGTAACGAGTATTTATCCGATAGGGCTGTATAGTGAAAAGCACTGATCGCCACATTACTGCTTAAAGAAAACTCTTTATAAACTGATAAATGATGTTCTTGTAACGCAAATGTTTGTTCTCGGAATTGAATACGTTCATGCACTGCTTCTTCTGATAAATTAATTAGCACATACGGCTTTTGTTTTTTTCTGATTAAGGTGTAACTAGGGAGTTTAAAGCGTTCATCACCAAGTAGGGCATAAGCAGGGTTTTGTAGCATCAAAAGTCTCTTGTATATTTATATTACTCACATTGTATCATATTTGCTCATAAAGAAACAATTAAATCCTTGGGCTGGCGGGATTTATTTCCTAGCAGTCCTCAGTTAATTATTGCAGCTATATAGTCAAAGATACTGGCTCCTCGGGGCCGGATTGATCCCGTTCGTTCTTTAATTGTGCTTTATAATCAACTGTTGGATTGAGCTTCGCTAGTGAGTGCTGAGTTATCAGATACTCTAAAGTATTGATTTTTTCTGCTGTATCGGTTTTAAGAACGCCTTGTCCTGGTGCCGATTTAATAGAAAAAAGCCGACCAACAAAATTAACAATATTCTGTAAAACGCGCAGAAAGGGATTGCGGTGTTGATACAAGATCTCATTTTTTTTATCAGCTAAAGCGTTGTTAAAGCCATTTAAGAGAACTTGTTCTTTTTGAGGATTCGTTGGTGAATCAAGGTATTTCTGAAACTGAGCGTTTAATTCGTTGCTAAGCTTACTGGCTACGGCAAAACGAGAACCCTCTTTATGAGCATCAGGTAATTGTTTAAATAGGGTTGTTTTTTTTGCAAGTTGAATTAATTCCCATGATATTTGTATTTCAAGTTGTGCTGCTAAATTGGTTTTCTCTTTTGCATCACATTTTGTAATATCTCGAACTGTCGAATTAATTTGTTCTGCACGTTTGATGGCTCCGGTTAAGATAGTTTCCCGAGCCTCTTGAGAAATACGGGCAAGAATAGGGGTTACTGCCTCAGGATGATATTTGGCGGCAAGCATGAGGGCGTTGCAACCAGAATTGTCTGTCTGGCTTAAGAGAACTTGCAACGCCTCTGGAGGAATCGCTGCAAGGATAGGAGCTACTGCTTCAGGATGATATTGAGCTGCAAGCATGAGGGCGTTAGCACCAGCCTCGGTTGTCTGGCTTAAGATAGCTTGCAACGCCTCTGGAGGAATAGCGGCAAGAATAGGAGCTACTGCTTCAGGATGATGTTGAGCGGCAAGCATGAGGGCGTTAGCACTAAACGCAGTCTGGCTTAAGATAGCTTGCAATGCCTCTGGAGGAATAGCCGCAAGAATAGGAGCTACTGCCTCAGGATGATATAGAGCGGCAAGCATGAGGGCGTTATAACCAATCGTGGTTGTCTGGCTTAAGATAGCTTGCAACGCCTCTGGAGGAGTAGCGGCAAGGATAGGAGCTACTGCCTCAGGATGATCTAGAGCGGCAAACATGAGGGCGTTATAACCAGTCGTGGTTGTATCACCAGTCGTGGTTGTCTGGCTTAAGATAGCTTGCAACGCCTCTGGAGGAATCGTCGCAAGGATAGGAGCTACTGCTTCAGGATGACATTGAGCGGCAATCATGAGGGCGTTGCAATCAGTATTGTCTGTCTGGCTTAAGATAGCTTGCAACGCCTCTGGAGGAATAGCGGCAAGAATAGAGGCTACTGCTTCAGGCTGATATTGAGCTGCAAGCATGAGTGCGTTGCGACCAGAATTGTCTGTCTGGCTTAAGAGAACTTGCAACGCCTCTGGAGGAATCACCGCAAGGATCGGAGCTACTGCTTCAGGATGACATTGAGCGGCAATCATGAGGACGTTAAAGCCATCCTTGGTTTTCTGATTTAAGATAGCTTGCAAAGCCTTTTGAGGAATAGCCGTAAGGATAGGGGTTACTGCCCCAAGCTGATTAGGAGCTACTGCTTCAGGATTAGATCGAGCTGCAAGCATGAGGGCGTTGCAACCAGAATTGTCTGTCTGGCTTAAGATAGCTTGCAACGCCTCTGGAGGAATCGCCGCAAGGATAGGAGCTACTGCTTCAGGATGATATTGAGCTGCAAGCATGAGGGCGTTGCAACCAGAATTGTCTGTCTGGCTTAAGATAGCTTGCAACGCCTCTGGAGGAATCGCCGCAAGGATAGGAGCTACTGCTTCAGAATGATATCGAGCAGCAAGTATAAGGGCATTATAACCATCCGTGGTTATCTGACTTAAGAGAACTTGCAAAGCCGCGGGAGGAACAGCTGCAAGAATAGAAGCTACTGCTTCAGGATGATATTGAGTTGCAAGCATGAGGGCGTTAGAGCCATCCTCAGTTGTTTGGCTTAAGAGAACTTGCAAAGCATCTGGAGAAATACCGGCAAGAATATGAGTTACAGCGTCAGGATGACATTGAGCCGCAATCATCAGGACGTTAGAGCCATCCGTGGTTTTCTGGTTTAAGATCGTTTGCAAAGCCTCTGGAGGAGTAGCCGTAAGGATAGGAGCTACTGCCCCAGGATGATATTGGGCGGCAAGCATAAGGGCGTTATAACCATTCGGGATTGTCTGGCTTAAGAGAGCTTGCAAAGCCACTGGAGGAATAGCTGTAAGAATAGGTGCTACTGCCTCAGGTTGACATCGAGCGGCAAGCATGAGGGCGTTATAACCATCCTTAGTAGTCTGGCTTAAAATAGCTTGCAAATTTTCTGGAAGAATAGCCGCAAGAATAGGAGCTACTGCCTCAGGATGAAATTGCGCAGCAAGTATGAGGGCGTTATAACCATCCTTGTTTGTCTGGCTTAAGGTAGCTTGTAAAATTTCTGGAGGAACAGCTGCAAGAATAGGAGCTACCGCTTCAGGATGATATCGAGCAGCAAGCATGAGGGCGTTATAACCATCCTTGCTTGTTTGACTTAAGATAGTTTTCAGAGCCTCTGGAGGCGTATATTTAAGAATAGGAGCTACTGCCTCAGGATGATATTTAGCGGCAAGCATGAGGACGTTAGAGCTCAACTTTGTCGTCTTTTGTAAGAGCGCGGCTTGTTTTTTCACGGGTACGTGTTCTAAGAAGAGCGGATTGGATTCTGGAAAATTTAAAAAATATTGAAAGGATGAGAGGTGTCCACTGTCTTTAAAAAGTTCAGCTATTTCCCAGTTATAGTGAGCCAGAGATTCAATTACCTGTTGTTTTTCTTGTCCAAGAGCGCTAGTTAAGTAGGCTAAATCACTCTTTGAGGTGATGAGCTTCAAACTTAATTTAGGCATCATGGTTTTCATGAACAGACTAAGTTTATCCAAAGAAAGGTCTAATAAAAAAAACACCAGATTTTCAAGCGTTTTAACTTGAGTGAGGATGTCGTTTTGCACGTTATCCTCTTTCAAAAAAACCGCCATCTCTTCAGACTCAAATTGTTGTACCAGACTCAAATCATGCAAGCTGTGTATACGAAAAACCAGTCCAATGGTTTTTAATAGCGCTGAATTTATTCTTAATGCATCAGATCCCTGATAGCTAGACGGTGCTTGTAACACATCGCCGAGTACGTGTTGCGCCTGTTCGTAATTTTTTTTCGTCTCCGAGAGAAGGGAATTTTTTTTCTCTGCAGAAACAGTAATTCCCTCAAGGAGTGCTTCATGCCCCTTCATCTCTTGGATCAAATCGCCTCTGCGGGTAGCGATACAGGTTTGATAATTTTCGGTGGCATTGATATTTTTGGTTGGATCGCTGGAAAGGTTTAACAAAAGCTCAATCGCATTTTTGACTGTAGGGGGTATTTGTTTTTTAGTGTCTTCCGTAAGCTGCTGGTAATAATCATTAAAGGCAATGATTGCAGGATAAGCCCCCGCGGAGGCATTATCATCCTTGCCCCGACCCTGTATTGAATTTAACTCCAGTGCGCGACATAAACGCGTGAGCTGACCCAGCAGATTAGAGGAGTCATGAAGAAGCGACTCATGGTTTTTTCTTAGGGCAAATAAGGCTTTTGTGTATTCACTGTGTTTGAATAGTCGTTCGTATTCAGAAGCGCTTACCAGGGCTGATTCAGGTTTTTGCTGCGTAAAGTCAAAGTAAGGATTGTACTGCTTGCCATGAGTTTCAAGATTAGCGAGAAGGTCTAATTCACTTAAAAGACTAATGGGTAAGAGGGATAGACCGTCGTCACTTAAAATATGGGTTTTGAGCACGGTAACAAGGTCTTGTTGTCCTTCTAACGAAGGGTAGTCGTCACTGAGAGTCTCAAGAGACAGGCCAGGCATCAGGCATTGAAGCGTGGATTCCTGTTCCAGAGCAACTCCTTGCGCTATGTCACAAAGCAGTGCAGTTACCGGTGCGTCAGGAATGGCCGTTGGACTTAAAGAGGTACCTTTAACCTGCGCCCAATTATTTTTTAAAAACTCTTTCAGCGCCAGCGTTTTATCGTTCTCGCTGGGACTTTTGAATATTTTGGACAGAGCGGTAACGACCCAGGCGGTGTAGTGATGTAATTCTTTTTGTTTAAATGATGATGTATGCGTGGTAGCTTGAAGATCGCCGAGTCTTCCTTGAAGAGACTCCAGGGATGGGCGTTCTTTTTTCACATCAACAGGAACAGGCTTTTCTGCCGCAGGGGAATTAAGTTCTGGTACCTTAAATTGTTGATCAATAGCATTGTATTCTTTAACTAACAGATTAAAAAAGAATTGTTTTTTCTTCAAAAAAGCGCCGGCCTGCGTAGAATCTATTGATGGAAAATCAACAGTTCGAGCAGCTTGTTGTACTAATAATTGATGAAGCGGGTTGTCCTTGTTGTGAATGATGTGGTGGAGCGCGTCTAAATATGCGGTACAGCTGTCATAGTCTTTTAAGTGGAACTCATGAAGGACATCGGAAAAAGAGGCCACTAATTCATTGCGTTGTTCTTCGTTAAACTCAGTGTCTACCTCATGTTGAAATTGATGATGTGTTTCTTTTAAGTGTTGCCATTGCTCCTGTTGCGCCTCAGGGGTTAGGGGCCTGGAGTCAGGGACGTTTTCAGGCATTACGATGAGCGATGCATTAAATGAATGTTTTTTGGCTGCGTGCCAAAGAAGATCATTATGACTGATTTGGGCGATGGAAACTTGTGCAGCCTTAGTCAGCTTACTTATTCCATCAAATCGATATAAGCAATTATCATCAGGATAATAATAAACACAGACCTCCTCTTCGCCATCCTTTTGGCAATACAAATAGTCGGAGCTTGGTGCTAGAGGTTCCCAAGAGGTCGTTAAAAAAGAATTATGCTCGTCCTTGCGCGCCATTTGTATCTGGAGCATGCCATTTTCTCCAGCATGAAAACGTATCCAGGTATTTAATGAAATACACCACTGAGGCGGGTTATTCATACTATTAATCTCTGCTTAAGATATATAAATAGTATAGATTATATATACATATAAGTGCTTTATTTCTGCGCTATTTACAGGGTTT
>JARLJQ010000010.1 GCA_031291115.1 Legionella sp. | reverse complement strand
GCCAGGATCAAACTCTTCAGTTCAAATTCCTGTGCTAGTTTTAAACCAGCTCTTTACTTCTTTATTTCTTACAAGCACTCAAATTCTCTTAAAGCGCCCACACAGTTTGTCTTCTCTTTTTCTTAATGAACTCTGCCCCCGGGGCGTGCTGCGTATTCTACTGATTTCACACACAGTGTCAAACACTTTTTGCGTTTTTTTTAAAATATGTGCTTATTAATTCTGTTCGCTCCGACGTCTTCCATATAATAATGAATAGGCGATATCCAAAGCGCTGTAACCCAAAACGTATTCTCAACAAAATCAGCGTATTACTGAGTTACACTAATCTGCTTTATTCTGCTGGCAAATTAAAACAGCCGCGGCTTCACCTCGTTAAGAATCAAACATCGGAATGAAAGCATTGGGTAGGTTTTATAAAAACCACTTAGTACTTATAATTACATACTTCTATATTAGGGTATTAAGTATAGACCCTATTTGGAATTTTATAATTTTTTTTTAACAAGTCTGGCTATCCTGCATTTTTTTTGATAGTCTTCACGATTCAACTATGGTGGCTCTATTGGTCCTCTCGCGGCGATAGATTGTGAACCCCGTCAGGCCCGGAAGGGAGCAGCGGTAACAATTGATTCGAGCGCCGAGATGTGGCTCTTAGAGCTGCCACCCAACTTGTGAAACACGTATGAGCTATCTGGCACTTGCCCGTAAATGGCGACCACGCACATTCTCCCAACTGGTTGGCCAAGATCACATTAATAAGGCATTAATTAATGCGCTTAATCAACAGCGCCTGCATCATGCCTATTTATTTACCGGCACCCGCGGTGTTGGTAAGACCAGTGTCGCCCGAATTTTAGCAAAATCCCTAAATTGTGAAGTGGGCATAAGCTCAGAACCTTGCTTACAATGCAATGCATGTGTTTCTATTGAGCAAGGTCGCTTTATTGATTTGATTGAAATTGATGGTGCTTCCAAAACACGCGTTGAAGACACGCGTGAATTACTGGATAACGTTCAATACGCGCCAGCTAGTGGTCGTTTTAAAATCTACTTAATAGATGAAGTGCATATGTTGTCTCAACACAGCTTCAATGCACTATTAAAAACATTAGAAGAACCACCTAGTCACGTCAAATTTATTTTAGCCACTACTGACCCTCAGAAACTACCGGTTACCGTTTTGTCGCGCTGTCTGCAATTTAATCTAAAGCATTTGGAACCCGAATTAATCAGTAAACATTTGCAGATGATCCTTCAAGACGAACAATTAGATTCAGAGGCTAAGGCTTTAGATATATTGGCTCAGGCTGCTCGCGGCAGTATACGTGACGCCTTAAGTTTATTAGATCAAGCTATCACCAGTTGCGATAAACAATTGCTGGCCAGTGATGTCAAAATGATTTTAGGATATACCCAACAAGATTATGCTATTCAATTATTAGATGCCTTAGCGACACAAAATGCGGCCATGCTACTAACGATTAGCCAACAAGTTTCTACTGAAGGTGGCCATTTCCAATATGTATTAGATGAGTTGCTTGCTCATCTTCACCAAATAACGGTGTACCAAAGTATTGGCGATCATAATTCACTCATTAGCCCTTCGGCTGAAATTAAAGCACTGTCTCAGCAGTTTTCAGCTGAAGACATTCAATTGTTTTATCAGATTGGTTTAATGGGACGCGAAGAAATTCATTTGGCCCCCACATTGGCTATTGGTTTTAACATGACGCTATTACGCATGTTAACGTTTAGACCGGCGCCAATTAATGCAACTCCACCACTTGTACAGAACATAGTGAAAACAGTCACGCCTCAAATTACTCCCTCAGTTCCGGTGTATCAAGCTCCAGCTGCTATTTCAACACCGCCGTGGAATGATGTAGTAACTGAAGTGAAAAAAGAACCGCCTCAAAGTCCGATTCAGGAACATACTGTGCAAGAAGAAGCAGTTCTTAATGTAACTAATAATGAAGATAATAACTGGGCAGCTATTATTCCCCATTTGAAATTATCGGGCTTTGCGCTCAACGCAATAGAAAATGCTGAGTTACTCTCTGTAGAAGGACGAGAAATTGTATTACGAGTTGCCAAAGGACACCAATCCATGTTCACACCAACCGTAGTAACACGTATTGAAACGGCATTAGCTACGTATTACCAAAAAGCGTCCGTGAAAGTAATTTTAAATAGTGAGCAATCCGTACACTCTTCACCAGCTCAGCAAAAAGAGCAGGCAACACAACAAAAACAGCAAATAGCAGAAGCGGCTTTGCATAGTGACCCTGTCTTTCAGCAAATCCAACGGGATTTTTCAGCCGAATTGGTCAAAAATTCTATTGTCCCACTCAAAGATGACTTATAATATATAGATACCTGAATTCTCAGGCCCCTGATTTTAACGGAACTGAGACGACTTGAATTTTAAACAAACGAGGCTTTAATAATGGATATGAATCAAAATCTTGGTAATCTGATGAAAGAAGCGCAAAAAATGCAACAACGTATGCAAGAAGCGCAACAACAATTAAGTCAACTAATAGTCACTGGCGAATCAGGTGGTGGCATGGTTACTGTGAAAATGAATGGTCGTCATGATGTAACCGAAGTTAAAATCAAACCAACAATGATGGAAGAAGATGTTGAAATGATTGAAGACCTGGTTGCTGCAGCCGTTAATGATGCTGTTCGTAAAATTGAAAAAGCATCTAAAGAAAAAATTAGCCAATTAACCGCAGGTCTAAATATCCCAACTGACCTGATGGGCGGCGATAAGGAATAATCCTGACTATGGATATGCTAAACCGCTTGGTCGAGGCACTGCGGTGCCTTCCCGGCGTAGGCCCAAAATCAGCACAGCGCATGGTATTTCACTTACTCCAGCATCAAAGACAGCGAGGATTAAACCTTGCCTCTTGTTTGGAGCAAGCAATGAGCCAAATCAAGCATTGCCAGCGCTGTATGAATTACACCGAACAAGAACTGTGTGTACTCTGTCAAAATCCCAGACGCGACTCTTCCTTGCTTTGCGTGGTAGAAAGCCCTGCAGATGTGTCGGCTATAGAACAAAGCAATTCCTTTCAAGGCAAATATTTCGTGCTCATGGGCAAAATATCCCCACTTGATGGATTAGGTCCAGATGATATAGGTTTACCTAAACTTCGAGATCTTATTATTGCCGAAAGCATTCAGGAAGTAATTCTAGCCTTAAGCCCCAGTGTTGAAGGACAAACGACGATTCATTTTATTCACCAACTTCTACGTGATCAACCAATCAATATTACTCAACTAGCCCATGGCATACCCTCTGGAGGCGAGTTGGAGTTTTTAGATGGTAATACCATTGGGAATGCCCTTCGCAACAGAGCTGTAATTAATGTTTAAAATAAAATACAAAACAAATTACCTTATCATCCTACTCTTGCTCCTCACCACAGGAGTCGCGCAGGCGGCATTTCATAAAAGCTTGTGGCCAAAATGGGAAATTAATAACCCTCTTTCTAAAGAGGTTATCTCGCATCAGCTGTGGCAGGATTTTTTGAATCGTCGAGTGGTTACCAATGAGGAAAACATTAACCTTGTTGATTATGGACACATGACGCAAATCGATTTTAACCTGCTCAAAGACTATATAAGAAGCATGGCGCAAGTTAACATTAATAATTACAACCGTAATGAGCAATTAGCTTATTGGATTAACATTTATAATGCCTTGATGGTGCAAACCGTAGCCAATTACTACCCTATTTCTACCATTCAGGAAATTAATATCTCTCCCGGCTTATTCAGCGTTGGACCATGGGGTGCCAATCTAATAACCATTAAAGGCACAACACTAACCTTAGATGATATTAATAATCGTATCATTCGCCCAATTTGGAATGATGTCCGCACTCATTATACTTTAAATAATGCCAGTATTGGCGCGCCCAATTTAAACAGAAAAGCATATCAAGGTCTTATCCTGGAAGAGCAATTAAATAATGCCACGTCAACTTATGTTAATTCGCTCAGAGGTGTTAGTGTTATTGAAGGTCGGCTTATTATTTCCAAGTTGTATGATTGGTATGAAGAAGACTTTGGTGGCACCAAGCAAGACGTCATAATCCATTTATTACAATTTGCCCAAGAACCACTCCTGAGTCAGTTAAAGCATATCAATAGTATTGATAGCTACATTTATAACTGGCATATAAACAGCCCTTCAGCTGACTCAGCATGAAACAAACTCAATCCACTTTATCTTATTTCATCTCTTTTGTTTTGTTTAATTTATGCTTTTTTACTTTGCAGGCAGGCTTTCTGTATTCGCAAAATGGCAGTTTTGTCAGCTCGATTAAACTTCCAGAGGTTGCCTTAATACAACTGCTTGCAACTGCAGTCGTTCATCTTGTCCTTTATTTGCTATTGGCAATGCTCCAAACCTTTTTACTGCTTGGCATAATCAAGCGTTCCTGGCATTACTTCACTCCCGAACAATGGCAAGTAATCATTTGGTCTTTATGTGTCTGCGTTATTCTCAGCGCCAATGCGTATTATTTTCCACTAAGTGCCTTTAGTAAACTATTTTCACCTCCCTTGACTCAGTCCTTTATGCTGATTTTATTCGGTGTCTCTGGATTGGCTTTAAGTTGTTTGCTGCTAAATAGCTTATTTTATCGTGGCACTAAATACATACTGGCGGTAACAGTTCCTCTTCTCCTTTTTTTCATTATAAAAAATAACGAGAATCAAACTAATACATACCCACAAACTGCAAAACCAAACGTAATTATCTTAGGCATAGATTCATTAACGCCTGAAAGCATTAACTCACAAAATATGCCCTTCTTCTCGAAACTACTGAAAGACAGCACCCAATTTACTGATGTGATAAGCCCCTTAGCGAGAACCTACCCGGCCTGGACTAGTATCCTCACCGGTTTATACGTAAAGCATCATCATGCCGAAGAGAATTTAGTTGCGAAAAGCACAATCAAAAGCCAGGCGAGTATTGCATGGATATTAAAAGAGCAAGGATACGACACTATTTTTGCAACAGATGACCGACGCTTTAACAGCATCGGCAAAGAATTTGGTTTTAATAAAATTATTGGACCTAAACTTGGCGTTAACGACGTATTGCTCGGCAGCTTTAATGATTTTCCACTGAGTAATTTACTGGATAATTTTAAAATCAGTGCCAAACTGTTTCCGTTTAATTACAGTAATCGCGCCAGTTTTTTCACTTATTACCCACAGACCTTTAGTGAGCAATTACAAAATGAACTGAACAATCCAAGCTTCCCAGTTTTTTTAGCAGTACATTTTACCCTGCCTCATTGGCCCTATGCTTGGGCCGAGTCTTCTCCAGAACAGGTAAATAATGAATTCAGTATTGAAAAACGCGATTTTCTTTATCAGCAGTCATTACAACGTATAGACCGGCAGTTTCACTCTTTATTTAATTATTTGCAGCAACATGACTATTTTAAAAACAGCCTGCTCATTGTGTTAAGTGATCATGGTGAGGTACTGTATTACCCGAACTCAAGATTAACTAGCTACGCTAATTACCAAGGTAAACGTCCTAGCCGATTTGCAGAGTACCTGAAACAAACAACCGCAACTGTTTTAAATAAAAGTGCCGGACATGGTTCAGATATATTGAGTCCCAGACAGTATCTGAGTGTGTTAGCTTTTAGGATATATGAAAATGGTGAAATAACCACACAAAGACGTCAAATCAATACCCGAGTCGCCTTGATCGATTTGGCGCCCACAATTTTGAACTTCCTTCATTTAAGTAACCAACAGAAAATGGATGGCATCTCTTTACTCCAAGCCGTTTTTACCCCCCTGTATACATTACCCAACCGATTGTTTTTTATAGAAAGCGGCATATATCCGAACCAACTGCTTTCAAAACAAAAATCTATAGAGATTGGTGAGACTTTTTATAATGTAAATTCACTAAGTGGTGAGCTGGAAATCAAACCTGAAAAACTGAACATTTTAAATCAGCAAAAACTATACGGAATCATCCAGGATGACTGGGTACTTGCATTGTATCCTGACAAGGATTGTTATATTCCAATAATTCAAAATCTCACTACAGGATTATGGATTGATGACTTGAACAGTGATTTTGCCAAATCAACACCTGCCGGGCAAATGTATCAAGAAATGCAACAGTTTTATGGCAAAAAATTATTCCTGCCTTTGCCTTAAATTCTGTTCCTATTGTAAACGCCTGTAGTATACTTTCACTTTCTTATTCAAAGGCTTATAAAAAATGAATCGTGGTGGTTTCTCCTGGAAACGTTTGATAGGTATTTCCGCTTTAAAATCTAAAATATCAAGACGTATTGGTATTCCATTAACAAAATCTGGACGTCAAAGAAAACTAGGTGCCCTGATAATAAAATGCGTTTATGCCCTTTTTAGTACTCCTAAAAAAAAATCTAATTAATCCCTGTCGATGCTGTTATTGTCTCACCCTGCCCGTTCGCAGTAAGGAGGAGCGAAGGATGACGGTGTCAATTAAGCTTCTTCCATAAGTTGAAACAGCTGTTCAATAGCCTCACTATGAGTTGTAGTTTGACGGCTATAAATCGCAATGGCTCTAAATACCGCGTCACGATTGCGATGCCCTATATACGGATGTTGCTTTGCCAAATTATAAACATAGGGAGCAGTTGTAATCTGCCTATTTTTTAATTCAATTCGCAAAGCCTCCAACACACTGCATAAAGCCTGAAATACATCGTCAACAGCCGTTTGTTCCACATCAGTCAACGGCGGCAACCAATCAAAAGAACTATTTTGAGTAATTGCAAAAAAAGTATATAAAAAATAACTGCTGTCTTTGTTAGTAAAATATCCATATAAATCCAAACATTCAGTTGTTGGCAACCGAGCAAACAACAATACCATTTCTTGCTGAAAAAGAAGGGACTTATTTTTTACTGTTGATGAGACAAGACTTTGTTGTAATAACATCACCACATCAATTAAACGATTTGGATTAAACCAGAATTTATAAGCGCGTAACAAATCAGGTAAACGCTCAAAAGACGCTTGTTGTATCGATGGTAATCGCACTTTAATAGTTAATTTTTTGATGGCACCCAGAATCACCTTACGGAGTTCTTCATCAGCGTCAATCATCACTCCCTGCGGCAACTCATCTCCGTGAAATAAATGGTCAATCCCTGAGTTTAAATTATTATAAGCAGCTAAATTACCTAATTGCTGCTGCAGCGACTCAATACAATAATGCAAAACGCCTAACCTTGCGCGCACTGAAATTAGTTTATCTGGATGAATTGCCTGAGCGAATAATTGATCGGGATTTAATTTATAGAAAAAAATCGCATTAACTAGAGCAACGAATTTAGTTTCGGAAAAAAAATCCACAGCCATTTGCTGCTGAGGAATGCTCCAATCATGAAATAAGGCTGAAGTAAGCTCAAACTGCCTCCAAAAATCAATTAAGCCACTTAACCATGATTCCAAATCATAGGCACAAAATATCTGCTTAAGCAGTTCTGAATGTTTATTCGTTGCTTTAAGTGTATTTACTGGTTTAATAACGCGGTCAGAAACCAGCCAAGATATATTTTGAGCCATTCACATCCCCTCGTACAGCAGCTTTAAATCTGCACTATTATCACAATAACACCGAAAATATTTGCAAGTCGACAATAATCTTGTCAAAATTATGTTCGAAAGTCGTATGAATGCTTCAGGAAGATAGACATGTCGGAATCCAGCTCCTTGTTATTTATTGATACTAATCCCGTTAGCGAAAATCTAAAAAATTACTTCGCTCAGTTTAATATAGCAATAATTCAACAAGATACACTACATCCAATACAACATAGTTCAATTAGCCCCTCAGCAATCCTGATTCATTGGTCTTTGTTAAAAAATGAATTAAACACCTTGCGTGAATTTTATACGACCTATCCTGTACCTTTATTGATTATTAATAACAGTCCGGATGAAGATGCTTGTATTAAAGCACTGGAAGCCGGTGCTGATGATTTTATTATCGCCCCTATTTATCCACGAGAACTTCATGCTCGTATTAGTGCCATTAACAGGCGCGTTGTACGTGCACAAAAACCTGCAGAGCATGACAAAGAGATTTTTGTATTTATGAACTGGCGGCTTTATCCAGCATCAAGACGAGTCTTTAATCAGGACCATCAAGAACTGTCATTAAGTGCTGGCGAATATGATTTGCTCTTTACTTTTGTACAGCAACCGCATCGCATTTTAGAAAGAGAAAACTTATTGCAAATTACTAAAGGTGATAATTTAAATCCGCTTGATCGCCGAGTTGATGTGCAAATAAGTCGTTTACGACAAAAAATAGAGGTTGATGCAAAAAGACCTGTATTGATTAAAACCATTCGTAATGGCGGGTATATGTTTACCGCTCAAGTAGATGTCATCAAAGAGCAGGATATGAAGTAGTAGGGTCTGTTGACATTTCGATTATCTTGGCCAAAATAGGCTCTAGATTATTTACGTTTTTTATTAATTTTAAACAGTTTAATACTCTTTATCGTATTATCACTAACCTTTAGTACCTCAATGCGGTAATTATCAATAGTTAAACAAGAATCTGCTGGTGGAATGTAGCCAAGATATTCAATAACCAAACCACTTAATGTTTTGGGACCAATTAGAGGTAATTGCCAGCCCATTAAGCGATTTAAGTGACGCAAAGTTAAACTGGCATCAACGATTACTGAATCATCGCTTTGTGGTATTATATCGCGGCTTAATGCAGCTATATCTGTTGTAAACTCACCAACTATTTCCTCAAGAATATCTTCCATAGTAGCTAGACCCAAAATATTTCCATATTCGTCCACTACAAAGGAACTGCGTTTTTTCATTTTTCTAAAATTTAAAATCTGAATATTTAAAGGTGTGCCTTCAGGAATATAATACGGTGCATCAGCCACGTGCAATAAGTTATTCAGATCCAGTTTATCCTCTAAAGCCAAATTTAATACATCACGCGAATGAATCATTCCAACGAGGTTATCAATAGAATCACGATATAAAGGCAGGCGAGTATGTTGTGCAGTTTCTAGTTGCTCTAAAAGCTGTGACCAAGGTTGTTCTAAATCAATGCCAACAATTTCAGCTTTGGGGATCATAATGTCCTCAACTGTAGCTGACTCCAAATCTAATAAGCTAATCAACATGCTTTTATGTTCCACCGGTAATAAACCTCCTGCTTCATGAACCACGGAGCGTAATTCTTCTCCGGTTAGCGCTTCTTTTTGAGCTCGATCAAGTGATATGCCAAATAAACGTAAAACACCATTGGAAATAAAACTACTGGCCCAAACTAAAGGGGCGAACACGCATTGCAAAATTTTTAACGGCAACGAGGTAGCAAAGGCAACTTGCTGTGGATAAATTGCGGCAAAGATTTTGGGAATCATTTCAGAAAATACTAGAATGATTAAAGTAAGCAGCGCGGTGGCTATTGCAACCCCTACAGAGCCGTATAATCGTTGACCGATTAAAGTAGCAATCGTTGATGCTACAATATTAGCCAAAGTATTACCTATTAAGACAACGCTTAATAATAGATCCGGACGGGTGAGAATCTGATTCACACGGATTGCCTGTTTATTATTTTTTTTTACCAGATGTTTTAATTTATACCGATTAATAGACATCATGCCTATTTCAGTACCGGCAAAAAAAGCGGCCAGAATAATTAAAAAAAACAGAATAACGAACAACGTAGAAAGATGGAAATCCACCGAGTTTCCTTTAGACCTTTGGTGCTAAAAAAATAAGGTACCATATGAAGGGGGAAAAAGCGAGAGATGCTCATTATTTGAGCGTGTTACTTATATTTTCCTATAAAAACACTGTCGTCCTGAGCGTAGTCGAAGGAACTACCTCCAATCAAATGGCACTGAGCCACCTTCAGGAAATCCTTCGCTTCGCTCTGGACGACGAGATCTGTATTACTTCTTATCTTGCTCGTAACGAGAAATACTCGCTAAAATTTCTGCAAACGCAGCATCTTTATCAGCCCAACCATCAATCTTAACCCATTTGCCTTCTTCTAAATCTTTATAATGAGTAAAAAAGTGTTCTAGGGAGTTTAATAAATGCTGTGGCAAATCGGTGTAAGTGTGTACTGCTTCATAAATTTTAGTTAATTTATTAATGGGTACGGCTAGCAATTTGGCATCTATACCTGACTCATCAGTCATTTTTAGCATACCTACTACTCGGCATTGAATCACTGAGCCACTAATTAATGGAACAGGCGTTACCACCAATACATCTACTGGATCCCCGTCTTCAGATAAAGTATTTGGGATATAACCGTAGTTGACGGGATAAAACATAGGCGTTGATAAAAAACGATCAACAAATAGCACGCCAGAATCTTTATCCACTTCATACTTAACAGGCTCGCTGTGCATGGGGATTTCAATAATCACGTTAATTTCTTTGGGGATATCGCGCCCAGTCTTAATTCTCATTAAACTCATTTATGTTCCCTTTATATCTAAATTAACTCAATTTCTCGCTTAAAAAAAATGAGTGAACGCAAAGCAACAAATTGCTGCTCTAACAAAAGTCGCTATTATGCGAAAATTCCTGCCAAAAGGCAAAGAGAAGCTGTTGCAATAGAAACAAGGAATGTATAATAGTGTTTTAACTTCATTTGAGGGTAGCTTATGGATTGCTTATTTTGCAAAATTGCTCAAGGTGCAATTCCTGCAGCAATCATTTATGAAGACAGTGAAATAATGGCTTTTCGTGATCTCAACCCGCAAGCCCCGAAACATCTGCTGGTCATTCCAAGGCAACATATTGCTACCATTAATGACGCCAAAGAGGAACATCAGGCCCTGTTGGGAAAAATGATTTTAGGAGCACAAAAAATTGCTCAAACTGAAGGACTTAGTGAAACAGGTTACCGATTAGTTTTTAATATTAATCCTGATGGCGGCCAAACAGTGTATCACATTCATTTACATTTATTGGGTGGTCGACAAATGACATGGCCTCCAGGTTAGGAATTTACTATGGAACAACTGTATAAAGAGATACTTGTGCAAGTAGGTGAAGACATCACCCGTGAAGGCTTGGTTGATACTCCAGAACGTGCTGCAAATGCTATGCGTTATTTGACCAAAGGCTACCACGAGAATTTAAACGATATTATAAATGATGCGCTATTTGACTCTGATATGAGTGAAATGGTTGTCGTAAAAGACATTGAAATGTATTCCATGTGTGAACATCATTTATTGCCCTTCTTAGGCAAATGCCACGTAGGTTATATTCCTAATGGAAAGGTATTAGGTCTGTCTAAAGTTGCACGAATTGTGGATTATTTTGCACGACGATTACAAATTCAGGAGCGTTTAACTTCTGAAATAGCACACTGCATCGAAACGATTACTGGAGCTCATGGTGTGGCGGTAGTTATTGAAGCAAAGCATTTGTGTATGATGATGCGTGGTGTTGAAAAACAAAATTCGGTGATGGCTACTTCAGTTATGCTTGGTGCCATGCGGAATAGCCCCAGCAGTCGGATGGAATTTTTAAATTTAATCCGTTAGCAGATTTTCTTAGCGAAATGATACGTTACAACATAATATAGGTTGAGTCATAAGACCCAACCTATTTTTTATGGTAGCACTGAAACAATTAGTGTAAGTATTCCAGCCAATGCAACTAAAGGATGAATGACCGCTATTAACTTACGTAGAGTGCGCTTCCTCTTATCAATCAGAAATAAGGTTAACCCACCTGATGCCGCCATACTCAATAAAACCAAACTGGTTATAAGTAATGGATTAGAGCTAACCGTAAACGCGTAAATAAAAGTAAGTACTAGTGCACAAAGTGCCGCTGGGCCATGCAGATAAAGGGCAAATTTCGGCGCGTGTCTGTTTTGTAGAATAGCCGCTAAAAGAACTAAACCACAAACTACTGCAATAAGAAATAAACAAATCGCTGCATATAACATAAACCCTCCATTTAAGTTGTTAACTATATTCCTGTATCATAAGGCTAAGCATATACCTAAAACGCAAAAACCCGCAACTCGCCAGAGGCAAATTGCGGGTTTTTTATTAGAGATTAATCGATTTGATTATTCTTCTTCACCATCAGCATCTGCTGCTACAGGTTGCTCTTCAGCAACTGCTGCAGTATCTGCTTTAACTTCAGATTGTGGCTTGTCTTTCCACTCAAGTTTCACACGGCCTTGCTTGTCAACACCAGCAACAAATACTTCGATGTCTTGACCTTCTTGTAACACGTCTTCAACTTTTTGTGCACGGTCATTACAAATTTGTGAAATATGCAGTAAACCATCTTTACCAGGTAACAAGTTAATAAACGCACCAAAATCAACGATTTTACTTACTTTACCTTGGTAAGTCTGTCCTACTTCAACTTCAGCAATTAAGGCTTTAATCTGCTTTTGCGCTTCTTCTAATGCATCCATATCAGGAGAGAATAATTGAATCATTCCTGTATCATCGATATCAATAGATACACCAGTGCTTTCAATCAAACCTTTAATAGTCGCGCCGCCTTTACCAATGATTGTGCGGATTTTATCTTCAGCAACTTTCATTGTTGTAATTCTTGGAGCATGTTGTGATAACTCACCGCGGTGTTCTGCTAGTGCATTATTCATAATACCAAGAATATGAATTCGGCCAGCCAGAGCTTGCTCTAAAGCTTGTTCCATTATCTCACCGGTAATACCTGTGATTTTGATATCCATTTGCAGTGCAGTAATACCTTGCTCAGTACCAGCCACTTTAAAGTCCATATCGCCTAAATGATCTTCGTCACCGAGGATGTCAGTCAATACAGCGAAACGCTCGCCTTCTTTGATCAAGCCCATTGCAACACCAGCAACCGGTGCTTTTAAAGGAACGCCCGCATCCATCAGAGCTAAACTTGTACCGCATACTGAAGCCATTGAGCTTGAACCATTAGATTCAGTAATCTCAGACACTACACGTAGTACATATGGGAATTCAGCTGTTGTTGGTAAGACAGCCATTATTGCACGCTTTGCTAAACGGCCATGACCGATTTCACGACGCTTTGGACTGCCAACCATGCCTGTTTCGCCAACAGAGTATGGAGGGAAGTTGTAATGCAACATGAAACGGTCTTTGCTTTCGCAGTGGATGCTATCAAGTAATTGTGCATCACGATCATTACCTAAAGTCGCAACTACAATGGCTTGTGTTTCACCACGAGTAAACAGGCAAGAGCCATGTGTTCTTTCCAATGGCTTGGTACGAATAGAAATTGGACGAACTGTTTTATGATCACGACCATCGATACGTGGCTCACCATCAAGAATACGATTTCTAACGGTTGCACGTTCCAGCTCACCAAACATATTAGCAATTACATCTGCTTTGTATTCTTCATTTTCAGCAGTTAATGCAGCAATTGTTTGATCTTTTAATTCACCAAGACGCTTATAACGCTCTTGCTTGTCTTTAATCAAATAAGCCGTTTCAACTTCTTGCTTTGCAACATCAGCAACGCGTGCTTGTAATGTAGCATCTACTTCAGGTGTAACCCAAGTCCAGCGCTCTTTACCGGCTTCTTCAGCTAATTCTTCAATTGCTTTAATAACGCCTTTCATCATTTCATGACCAAACATAATAGCGCCACGCATGATGTCTTCACTTAATTCTTTTGCCTCAGACTCAACCATTAAGATTGCGTCTTTAGTTCCAGCAACAACCAAGTCAAGTTTAGACTCTTCAAGTTCTTTTCTGCTTGGGTTTAATAAGTATACGCCTTCTTTATAGCCTACACGTGCAGCTCCAATTGGGCCGTTGAAAGGTACACCAGAAATCGCGAGCGCAGCAGAAGCACCGATCATAGCAATAATATCTGAAGAAACTTCAGGATTGAACGATAGAACCGTTGCAATCACTTGTACTTCATTAGTGAAGTTGTCTGGGAATAACGGGCGAATTGGCCTGTCGATTAATCGAGAAGTTAATGTTTCGTTATCAGTTGGTCTGCCTTCGCGCTTATTGAAGCCACCAGGGATTTTACCAATTGCATAAAATTTCTCTATATAATTTACCGTCAGAGGGAAAAAGCTGTTATTTTCGCCACCTTCTTTTTTACCAACCACAGTAACTAATACCTGAGTGCCATTCATGCTGACTAAAACTGCACCGTCAGCTTGTCGTGCTATTTCACCAGTTTCTAAGACTAGGGTATGGTTACCAAATGCAATTTCTTTTGTAATTTTAGCCACGAAATGTCCTCACTATGTGATTATAACGAAAAAAAAGGCGCAGAAAAATGCGCCTTTATTTTTAAATATCTGTCTGTCTTAAATACACCTTTAATACGGTGCATTAACTCAACAATCAATAAGAATCTCTCAATTCCAATTTTTGAATCAATGTTTGATAGCGAGCTTTATCGTTGCTTTTTAAGTATTTCAATAGTTTACGACGCTTGTTAACTAATTCTTGTAAGCCACGACGTGAATGGAAATCTTTTTTGTTTACTTTAAAATGTTCAGTCAAATATTTGATCCGACCAGTAATTAAAGAAACTTGAACTTCAGGTGAACCTGTATCTTTATCGGCACGCTTGAATTCATTAACGATTGCTGCTTTATCGGCGCTGTTTAGCGACATTATACACTCCTGAGACTAGGGTCTGTTGCATTTTCTACTATCTTGGCTTAAATAGGCCGATTTCTGCGCTCTGATACTCACATACAATGTGTATGCTTCGTTTCGGTGCTCGAAAATCGACCTATTTGAGCTCAATCTAGCGAAAAGCCAACAGCCCCTCTAAGTATTCATTTAAAGGCGAACATTCTACCAAGGCATACCAAACGAAACAAGTGCTGTAAATTAATTTGTGCAAAAAATTTCATTTTTATACTCACTTATCAGCGTTTTCCACTATTTCATTAAGAAACAGAAGCAAACAACTCATTTCAAGCGGTTAAAAAGAGAGCAATCTCTTCGCTTTTATATCACCATTGGTTTTTAATTCACCCAATCCAATAAATTGTGACTTCTCATCATAGAGACGGACACAATCTGCTACATCTACATCTAACCCTTTAGCAACTATTTTACCTTGGCGGATAGTTACTATCTCTTCATCTAAAAGAACTACATGTTTCAAATAATCTACAGCTCTATCCATAGGAACCAGACAGGCCATACGCTCTTCCAAAGACTTGGCTTCTAACTCTGCCAGTGTATACATAGGCAAATCATCTAACCCTGCTGTATAGGGTCGATGCAAGCGGGTCACATGGGCGCCAACACCCAAAGCATCCCCAATATCCTCAACCAAATTACGAATATAGGTGCCTTTACTACACGTTACAGTCAATGCAAACTGAACTCCATCAAAGGAATTAAGTTGCAAACTACTAATAACAATATCACGTGCCTTACGCTCCACTTCCAGCCCTTCTCTCGCTAAGCGATACAAAGGCATGCCTTTATGCTTTAAAGCAGAAAACATGGAAGGAATTTGTTTTAAATGACCTTTATGTTGTTCTAAAACATTCAATAACTGTGCTTGTGAAATAGAAAAAACTTCTTTATAAGCAATCACATCACCAGTGGAATCCGAGGTATTTGTTTTAACGCCCAGCAAACCTGTTGTTTCATAGCATTTATCTGCGTCCAGCAAAAACTGACAAATTTTAGTCGCTTCACCAAAACATAAAGGCAACATGCCTGTAGCTAAAGGATCCAAGCTTCCAGTATGACCTGCTTTCTTTGCACCAAGAAGTCTTTTTGCTTTCTGTAGCGCGGTATTAGAGGTCATTCCTTCGGATTTATTCAGTAACAAAATTCCATTTATTGCTAAGAGAGAATCAGTTGCTTTCATTATCATCGACAGTTGGCGGATTCACATCATCAATTAATCGACTTAAACGTTGTCCGTATTCAAGTGATTCATCATAAATAAAATGAAGTTGCGGTACAGTACGTAAAGTAATGCTGCGTGCCAAGGCACTACGCAAATAATTTGCCGCAGCATTTAAAATGCTGGCAGCTAATTTTTTGTCGTCACTCATCACTGTAAAATATATTTTGGCATGACCTAAATCTGCAGCAACTTTTACTGCAGAGATAGTGATCAATCCATTCAAACGCGGATCTTTTACTTCCTGTGGAATAATCTGCGCTAATTTGCGCTGGATCATTTCCGCGATTCTGTCGGTACGTTTAAAGTTTTGTGCCATTTTTATAAATCACGCTTAATTTCAACAATTTCATATACTTCAATCAGATCGCCAGGTTTGATGTCGTTGTAGTTTTTCACACCGATACCGCATTCAAAACCTTGACGCACATCAACCACATCGTCTTTAAATCGACGCAGCGACTCTAAAGTTCCCTCATAAATCACCACGTTTGAACGCAGTACGCGGATAGGGTTATTACGTTTAATAACGCCTTCAACCACCATACAGCCTGCAATCGCACCAATTTTTGGTGATTTAAATACATCACGAACTTCAGCCACACCCACAATTTCTTCTTTAAATTGTGGTGCAAGCATACCTGTTAAAGCACCTTTGATTTGATCAACGATGTCATAGATAACACTAAAGTAATGTAGTGAAACAGATTCTTGTTCTGCTAAACGTTTTGCACCACCATCAGCTCGGACGTTAAAGCCAATTAAAACGGCACTAGAAGCAATTGCCAAGTGAACATCAGACTCAGTAATACCACCAACCCCACTAGCAATTACTACGACATTTACTTCTTCATTAGATAGTTTAACCAAGGCATCAGAAATTGCTTCAAGAGAGCCTTGTACGTCCGCTTTCAGAACAATGTTTAATACTTTAGATTCAGCGGCAGTCATATTTTCCATAATGCCTTCAATCGAAGATTTCTGACGTCTTGCCAGTTTTACATCACGGAATTTACCTTGACGGAACAAAGCCACTTCACGTGCTTTTTTCTCATCAGGTACAACAACTGCTTCATCGCCTGCATGTGGTATTGCTGATAAGCCAAGTACTTCTACCGGAATAGAAGGTCCTGCGCTATCAACAGATGCACCATTGTCGCCAACCAGGGCACGAACACGGCCGTATTGGAAACCTGCAAGAATGATATCACCTTTACGTAAGGTTCCACTTTGAACTAATACAGTAGCAACTGGGCCACGGCCCTTATCCAGACGTGATTCAATAACCACACCTTTTGCAGCGCCGTCAGTTAAAGCAGTTAATTCTAATACTTCTGATTGTAATAAAATGGCATCAAGCAAATCATCAATACCGGCTCCTGATTTAGCAGAGATATTAATAAACATTGTATCGCCGCCCCATGCTTCAGGCATCACTTCATGAATTGATAATTCGTTCATAACGCGCTCTGGATCTGCATCGGGCTTATCCATTTTATTGATTGCAACAATAATAGGTACACGAGCAGCTTTAGCATGTTGAATTGCTTCAATAGTCTGTGGCTTAACACCATCGTCTGCAGCAACAATCAAAATAACAATATCTGTAACCTGAGCACCACGTGCTCTCATCGCTGTAAATGCGGCGTGACCTGGCGTATCCAGGAAGGTAATGTCACCTTTAGGTGTGCTTACGTGATACGCGCCAATATGCTGCGTGATACCACCGGCTTCACCTGAAGCAACTTTAGTACGACGAATATAATCAAGTAGCGAAGTTTTACCGTGGTCAACATGTCCCATAATAGTTACAACAGGAGCACGTGACTCGGTGTTGCTTCCTTTGGAAATTGCTTCACCTAAGCCTACTTCAATCGCGTCTTCATTAATGATACGTGCCTTATGACCCATTTCTTCAACAACGATTAATGCAGTTTCCTGATCGATTACTTGGTTAATTGTTGCCATAGCGCCAAGCGTCATCATTACTTTAATAACTTCAGCAACTTTAACTGACATTCTTTTTGCTAATTCAGCAACAGTAATTGTTTCTGGAAGTAATACTTCACGAACGACAGGAGTAGTCGGTAACGCAAAACCATGCGTTAGTGACTCTTCAGCTTCCCGGTATTTATCAGATTTTTCTGAACCTTTACGTTTTTTAAATTTGTTACGTCCACCGCGTCGGTGTGCGTCTTGATCGTCTTCTTCACGATCAAAGGATTGGTATTTAGGTTTTTTCTTGGCTTTCTTGAACTCAGCTGATTCAGCTTCTGCAGGAGCTGTCTCTGAAGGCTTCTTTTTAACCGATTTATCAGACTTAAATTCTTCTTTGACAGCTGGTTTCGCTGCATCTTTAGGAGCAGTTGTCTCAGTTAATGTCTCAACAGAAGTGTTTGAAGCATCAGCAGCAAGCGGCATAGCTTCAAGGGTCGGCTCTTGATTACTTACTTCTGCTTCACTTGCAATCTCAGAAGCTTCATGAGTATCCACAACTGGAATATCTAATTCAGTAACATGTTCATCAATTGCGACATGTTCTGTCGCAACAGCTTCTTCAGCTTCAGGCTGTTCTGCAACATTGGGGCGTTTTACAAATACTTTTTTCTTCCGCACTTCAACATTAACAGTCTTTCCACTATGAGAATCATGACCAATCGTTACTTGCGACAAGCTCTTACGTCTTAATGTAATTCGATCAGGTGCTGCATCTGTATCACGTACAGAGTTACCCTTCAAATGATTGAGTAAGATTCGCTTTTGTTCTTCATTCACAGTCTGTTGATCATCAGTAAAAGATAATCCTGCTTCCTGTAACTGGTTCAATAAGCGTTCAACCGGAATACCAACGACTTGTGCTAATTGTTTAACCGTCACATCCGCCATATTTTAATCCCCTTTCAGCAGCTTATAATATATTCATTATGAATGAATATAACTGCATTCTGAAACAACGTTAGTATATTTATATATCCATGGTTTTATAAAAACCATGGCTCTCTGGCTTTCATAATTAAAGTGCCAGCTTTTTCCTCAGTCAAACCTTCAATTTCTAACAGCTCATCTACAGATTGTTCTGCTAAATCTTCCATAGATGTAATTCCTCTTCCAGCCAATGTATTAGCCAGCTCTTCTGTCATACCTTCCATACCTAATAAGGTTTCGTCCGGTGTGCCAGCCAAGCTTTTTCCTGAGGACAGAGCCATAGTTAGTAAATTGTCATTTGCTCTATTTCTTAATTCTTCTACGATTTCTTCGTCAAACTCACCGATAGCCAAAAGTTCTTCTTTCGGTACGTAAGCAACTTCTTCAAGTGAAGAAAAACCATGCGCTACTAATAATGTAGCTATTTCTTCATCTATTTCAAGCGCAGTAGTAAATAACTTAACTATCTTGCTTGATTCTTCAAGATTCTTATTTTCAAACTCATCTGCCGTCATGACGTTCAAAGTCCATCCTGTCAGCTGACTTGCCAAACGGACGTTTTGACCATTTCTACCAATGGCTTGTGATAATTGATCTTTCTCAACAGCTAAGTCCATAGTGTGTGTGTCTTCATCAACGACGATGGATGAAATATCTGCTGGAGCCATTGCATTAATTACTAATTGAGCGGGGTTATCATCCCATAAAATAATATCGACACGTTCTCCGCCAAGTTCGCTAGAAACAGCTTGAACACGAGCTCCACGCATACCTACACACGCGCCAATTGGGTCAATACGTCCATCATTGGTTTTAACGGCAATTTTAGCTCTGTTTCCAGGCTCACGTGCGGCAGCCTTAACATCAATTACGTTTTCACCAATTTCAGGAACTTCAATGCGAAACAGTTCAATCAACATCTCATTTCGAGTACGGCTAACAAATAATTGTGGGCCACGTGATTGAGGAATAATTTCATATAAATATGCACGAACACGGTCATTAGGACGGAACATTTCATGTGGTAACATTTCTGCTCTTGGCATGAAGGCTTCTGCTTTACCGCCTAAATCAATAATTATATTATCGCGGGTCACTTTTTTCACAGTTCCGTAGATTAATTGGCCTAATTTGCTTCTAAATTGATCAATGACTAAATCACGCTCAGCTTCTCTCACTTTTTGCATGATGACTTGACGTGCAGCTTGCGCTTCAATTCGTCCAAAGCCAATAGAGGGAATCAAATCTTCAATTCGTTCGCCAATAGTTATTGCTGGGTTACGTTCTTGAGCTTGTGACAATGTCAGTTGATGCTCTGGAAATTCTAGCTCATCGTCAGCGACTACATCCCAGTATCTGAATGTTTCATGCTCACCCGTACGAGGATCTAGTTTAATTCGAATTCCTACATCTATACCAAAGATCTTGCGAGTAGCAGACTCCAATGCGGCCTGAATGGCAAGTATAATGACTTCTTTACTTACGCCTCTTTCGTTTGATAACGCCTCAGCAACTAATAACAATTCTTTGCTCATTGTTCGCCTCTCTATACTGTCAAATATGCTTTTACTATATTTGAAAAAAGTAATTCATGATCTTCGCTATTAATATTTAATACTACAGAGCTCTCAGACACAGAGACTATCGTACCTTGCAACTTGCGCTTACCAGTAACTGGCTTAAAAGTTTTCACCTGCACAGGTTGATCTATATAACGCAGATACTGCCAGCCATAAAATAAAGGTCTTGGAATTCCAGGTGATGATACTTCCAAACTGTAGTTTCCTGGGATTGGATCATCGACATCGAGTAAGGCGCTGACTTGATGACTGACCGCTTGGCAGTCTTCAATACCAATACCGTCTTCCTTGTCAATGTATACACGCAAAAGAGAATGCTTTCCTTGTGACAGGTATTCACATCCCCAAAGCTCATATCCCATATCGTTAACAGTAGGAGCTAACAGTTGTTCCAGTTCATCTTGAATCATAGTATTAGACAAATAAAAAAAAAGGGCGCATACGCCCAAGTTTGTTAGTTAATAACCTGGATTCGCAAATACCCTGAATTAAACATAATAAAAAACCCCAAAAGTGGGGTTCCTGAAAGTGGTAGCGGGGGCAGGATTTGAACCTACGACCTTCGGGTTATGAGCCCGACGAGCTACCATGCTGCTCCACCCCGCGTCAACTGATGGGAAGTATACTGGCAGTTGCCTTTGTTAGCAAGCACTTTTGCTAAGTAATTTAAATTAATTAGCAAATGCGTTAACACAGGTAACAATCAGTGCACCTGGGAATATCCCTAAATAGATTAATGACAGACAATTCAGTGAAAATACAACGGTATTACCTTTACTGATAACAACCCGCTCATCGTGAATGGGTTTATCAAAATACATCAGCTTCACAATGCGCAGGTAATAATATGCGCCGATTACAGTAAACAGTAAGCCTACTATAGCAACCCAGGTCATTTGTACGTCCACTAAAGCTTTTAATACGAGCAGTTTAGTAAAGAAACCAACTGTAGGGGGTACCCCTGCCATAGAGAACATAATAATTAACATCATGAATGCCATCCATGGGTTTCGTTTATTAAGCCCCTTTAAGTCATCCACGTTATCAATTTCCATACCATGATTTGACATCAATACAATTAAACCAAAAGCTGCGGCTGAAGTAATTGAGTAAACTAAGATATAGTAAAGAGCTGCTGAATAACCTGCGGCACTTGCAGCTAAAATACCAAACAAGGCATAACCAATATGAGATATTGCAGAATAAGCCAACAAGCGTTTAATGCTGTTTTGTACTACTGCAAATAAATTACCCAGACCTGTAGACAGCAAGGTGACCACTAATAATATTTGCTGCCACTGTGCAGTTATATCAACAAGACCAATAGTCAGTAATCTAAAAGCCATACCTAAAGCAGCAACTTTCGGTGCAGCACTGATAAATAAGGTAACAGAGCTTGGAGCGCCTTGATAAATGTCTGGTGCCCACATATGAAACGGTACGGCAGCTAATTTGAAACAAATACCGGCAATCACAAACACTAAAGCAAATGCCAAAATTGCACTTTGATGTTCCCAATTTGCAGCAATGGCCTGGGCAATGTCTAATAAATCTAATTTTCCTGTTGCTCCATAAAGCAAGGAGAAACCATAAAGTAACATAGCTGAGGCGATAGAGCCCATTACAAAATACTTCATTGCAGCTTCTGAAGCTTCACTGTCTGTACGTCGAATGGCAGTCAAAGCATATAAAGGCAATGACATCAACTCTAACCCTAGGAAAATACTGAGTAATGACTGTGCTGATACAAGGATCATCATACCTAAGGTAGAAAAAAGCCCCAGGACGTAATAATCACCAGCAGGCATTTGACGCTCATCAACGTAGCTGCGTGAATAGATAAAGCTCAGTAATACAGTCAGATAAATAAAACACTTCATTAACTGAGCCAAATCATCACTAACGAACAGACCATTTAAAGTAGTTACTTTATACATACCTATGTATAGAAAACTAATGCTTCCCGCCCCTATCAAACCGGCGCAGGCAATAACAAAAGCAATGGATTTACATCGATGACTAAAAAATAAATCAGCAAGCAATGCAAGGACTGCCGTGGCTAATATAACCATTTCTGGTAAAGCTACATGGATATTTTCAAATAATGCTATCATATTGATTAACCTTGCTTTATTACAATTTTAATTGACTGGCTAATGCCAGAGTATGACTTACTGTTTGATGTATGTATTCAAGCATTGGCTTAGGATAAACACCCATAGCAATAACCATCACCGCCAGTAAAACATAAGCACTAAGCTCAAAACCTGACAAGTCTTTTAATGCAGCTACTTTATCATTGGCAATCTTGCCAAAAATAACCCGTTTATACATCCACAGATTGTATGAAGCTGCGGTAATCAACGTAGTTGCTGCCCAGAACGTTACCCAGAATCCGGCTTTTAACGAACCAACAATAACCATAAATTCGCCAACGAAACCAGAAGTTCCTGGTAATCCAGCATTGGCCATGCAGAACAGCATAAAGAATGAGGCAAATACCGGCATGGTATTTACTATGCCGCCAAAATCAGACAAACGTCGTGTATGCATGCGGTCATAGATAAAGCCAACTCCAGCAAACATGGCGCTTGAAACAAAGGCGTGTGAAATCATTACAACAATCGCGCCCTCCAGTATTAAGCCTGCATTACTTAAGCCTGTTTGTTTCGCTATAGCAAAGATTGCAAAGCAGCCCAAAGTAACAAAGCCCATATGTGAAATTGAAGAGTAAGCAATTAAACGTTTCATGTCTTTTTGGATGATCGCAATTAAAGCAATATAAACTACTGCAATTAATGATAAAGCCACCATAACGCCCGCATATTGATTACATGCATCAGGAACAATAGGTAGTGAGAAACGAATGAATCCGTATGCTCCAAGTTTCAACAGTATTGCCGCAAGAATAATGGAACCACCAGCAGGTGCTTCTGTATGTGCGTCAGGTAACCAAGTATGCACAGGGAACATCGGTATTTTGATGGCAAAGCCCAAGAAAAAGGCAATGAAAATCAAGGTTTGTGCTGTCATAGTTAGTTTAATTGAATAGAACGACTCGATACTGAATGAACCGGCGATATATCCCATATATAAAAAACTAGCCAGCATCAATACTGAACCGAGAAATGTGTATAGGAAGAACTTAATCGCGGCATAAACTCGATTATCTGACCCCCAAATACCAATGATCAGGTACATAGGAATTAGAGTCGCTTCCCAGAACACGTAAAACAGAATTGAATCCAATGCGGAGAATACACCTACAAGTAAACCCTGCATGATTAAAAATGCCGCCAGGTATTGAGCTACCTTATTAGTGATACTGTCCCAGGTTGCAAGTATTACTATTAAATTCGTAAAAATACTTAATACGATTAGTAATAGCGACAAGCCATCGATACCCAAACTGTAACTAATACCTAAAGAAGGTATCCATGGAAGTTCTTCCACAAATTGCATTCCTAGTATTGAGGTATCAAAACCAGCAACTAAAGGCACACAAAGTAATAAACACAATACTACTGTGAATAATGCCAAATAACGCGAAATATTCGGACTACGATCATCTCCTGAGAGAAGAACAAAAACACCGCCTATTATCGGTAACCAAATTAGTAAATTGAGCAAATAATGCATACTCTCACTCTCACCTTATCTTCAGCCAAGTATCAACCAGCATAAAAATCCTAGTAATCCAAACACCATGACTGCTGCATAATGATACAGATACCCACTTTGAACCGCGCGACCTTTGCTGGAGAACCAACGAACCAGTCGACTGCTGCCATTAACAACCAAGCCATCAATTAATCGCTGATCACCAATATTGTAAAAAGCTCTGCCTAAACCTTTGGCACCTTTTACTATGACCAGATTATTAAACGCATCAAACCCGTATTTATTCATCAGTAATTTATAAATTAATGAAAAATGACGTGTTAGGTAGCTTGGAATCGATGGCGCGGCAATATAGCAAATCCAGGCTATAACTACGCCTGCTATTGTAATCCAGAAAGTCAATGAAAATACTGAATGCATCATGCTTGCAAAAGGTGATGTCACTTCATGAGCCAGCTCAGCCAAAACATCATGCTGCGGTAAAACAAACAATGACGAACTCAACAATGCAGGCTTATCAAACAGCATCGGCATGTATAGAACATAACCTAGAATAACAGAAGGAATAGCAAGTATAACTAATGGCAACCAGACAACCCATGGAGATTCATGAACATGACTTAAAGTATGTTCATCCATACGAGGCTTACCATGAAATGTCATAAATAAGGATCTGAAGCTGTAGATGGCAGTAACCATTGCACCAACTACCACGCAGAAATAAGCATAACTGCTTCCTGGAATTTCTGATAATTGTGCGGCTTCAATAATCGTATCTTTGGAATAGAATCCGGCAAAAGGCGGGATAGCACAAAGAGCCAATGTACCTATAACAAAGGTAACATAAGTAATAGGCATTTTATTCCATAAACCACCCATTTTACGCATATCCTGTTCGTGGTGCATGCCGATAATTACAGAGCCTGCGCCAAGGAATAACAAAGCTTTAAAACAAGCATGAGTCAGAAGATGAAACATGCCAGCACTGTAGGCTGAGGCACCCATAGCAACCATCATATAACCTAATTGCGACAAGGTTGAATACGCAACTACACGCTTGATGTCATTCATTACTAAAGCCAGAATACCTGTAAAGAGTGCACCGGTTGCGCCAATGACTAATACTACAGATAAGGCTGTTGTAGATAATTCAATTAGTGGTGAAATTCGTGCAATCATAAACACACCGGCTGTAACCATTGTTGCCGCGTGGATTAATGCAGATATTGGTGTTGGGCCTTCCATTGATTCAGGTAACCAAACATGTAAGGGTACTTGTGCTGATTTACCCATTGCACCAACGTATAAAGCCAAACAGGTCACTGTCATTACAGACCATGGATGACCTTGAAATAACTCGATGTTTTGACTTGCTAAGTAGCTTGCACTTTGAAATACAGTCGCATAATCAAGGCTTCCGGTATAGGCAAAAACCATTGCAATACCAATGATAAAACCAAAGTCACCGACACGGTTTACTAAAAATGCTTTTAAGCTGCCCTCAATAGCTGATTCTTTTTGATACCAAAAACCGATTAGTAAATAAGAAACAAGCCCCACCCCTTCCCAACCAAAAAATAATTGCAGGAAGTTATTTGAAGTAACTAACATCAGCATCATAAAGGTAAACAAAGAAATGTAGCTGAAAAAACGTTGGTAGCCATCGTCATCGGCCATATAGCCAATACTATAAATATGTACCAATAAAGATACAAAGTTCACTGTTAGTAGCATAACCACAGTTAATGGATCGATTAAAAATCCTATATTGAACTCATAAGGAATTAGTAAACCACCAGTTGCCCAATGATACAGAACTGTATTTACTATGGGTGATGCACCAGAAAAAATCTGGATTGCAACATAAAGTGACAGGATAAATGAGACACCAACGCCCAGTATAGTTACTGAATGTGCCCCAACACGTCCTATTTGATTCCGAAAAAAACCCGCAATAGCTGAGCCTGCAAGAGGAGCTAAAACAATTATCAGACAAAGTTGTTGTATACTCACAATGTTAACCTTTTAAATGATTCATCTTATCTACGTCTATGTTGCCACGATTTCTATAGAGCAACATCACTATGGCCAAACCAATTGCCGCTTCTGCTGCAGCAACTGTCAAAATAAAAAAGACAAAAACCTGACCACTAATTTCATTATAATAATGCGAAAACGCAATAAAATTAGTGTTAACGGCAAGCAGCATCAACTCAACACAAACCAGTAGCAAAATGATATTTTTGCGATTTAACATCATTCCTATAAGACCTAAGCCAAATAGAATCGCACCTAATATCAGGTAATTATTAATCGGGATCATATGGTATTCCTATTTTTCTACTTTCATACTAACTAATTCAACTCGGTCAGCTTTGCGAGTCATAATTTGCTTCTTGATATCTTGAGTCTTAGAGTGTCGTGGACCTCTATGTGCCAAAGTAATTGCCGCAACTATAGCAACTAATAAAATTACAGCAGCAAGCTCAAAAGCTAAGAAATAATCAGTATACAGCACCAAACCCAAAGCCTCTGTATTTGAAGCGGCTACCATCAAGGGCTCAGATTTTGGCTCAGGAGTGGTAGTTTGTGCTTGCAAATCAGGGACTACTGCAGGCTGTAATGTTTCAACGTTTGATATATTGAATGTTCCCTCAGGAATAGCAACCATCAAAAGCCCAGTCAATAAAGCAACCAGAATAAGGCCCAAAGGTAAATAACGCTTAAAATGGCTTTTCATAGATTCAACATCAATATTGAGCATCATCACTACGAAAAGGAATAAGGTCATTACTGCGCCGACATAAACTAAAACCAGAATCAAGGCGAGAAACTCGGCTTCAGCCAGTAACCAAAGTATGGAGCTTGCAAAAAAGGTTAATACTAAAAATAAAACACAACGAACAGGGTTATTTTGGGTAATAACCAAGAAAGCAGAACCTACTGCAATCGCTGCAAATACATAAAAAAGAATTGGAATTAATAACTCTTGCATAAATTACCCCGTTATCGGTACTTTTCGTCTGCAGCTCTATCCGCTGCAAGTCGTGGTTCCATCAAATCGCCCACAGCCAATAACTTCTCTTTAGTCATGATGTTTTGGCCGCGTTCACTAATATGATAATGATGTATTGGGGTAACTACTATGGAATCAACTGGACAAGATTCTTCGCATAAACCACAGTTGATACACTTGAACATATCAATATCATAACGAGTTGTACGTCGTGAACCGTCATCTCGTGGTTCAGATTCAATAGTAATTGCTAAAGCAGGACAAACTGCTTCACAAAGTTTACAGGCAATGCAGCGTTCCTCACCATTTGGGTAGCGACGTAGAGCCAATAACCCTCTAAAGCGAGGTGAAATTGGGGTCTGCTCTTCAGGGAACTGGACTGTAATTTTTTTCTTAAAGAAATATTTACCAGTCAGCTTTAAACCAGATAGCAATTCCAGCAAAAGGAAGCTACGGACATAATGTATTATATTTTGATATAGTTTTTTCATTCGGCTTCTCTTTTAACCATCAAAACCAAGGCTTCAGATGTGTAACAACCATTAAGGCAGTTACAATAACCCAAACAATGGTGACCGGGATCAGTACTTTCCAACCTAAACGCATCAGCTGGTCATAACGATAACGTGGGAAAGTAGCTCTTACCCACAAGTAAACAAAGAGGAAGAAACTAATTTTCGCGAGTAACCAAACAAAACCAGGCACTACAAAGAATATATCTTCTAAAACAGGTATCCCTTCGAATGGTGACATCCATCCGCCCAGGAACATAATACTCATTAATACTGAAATAAGAATCATACTGGCGTATTCAGATAAGAAGAATAATGCAAAGCCTATTCCAGAATACTCAACATGGAAACCTGCTACAATTTCAGACTCACCTTCAGCTAAGTCAAATGGTGCACGGTTTGTTTCCGCAATTCCGGCAATCCAGAAGACTAAAAACAAAGGAAACAGAGGAATAAACCACCAATGCAGCATACCGCCCTTCTGTGAATTAACAATATCAGTAAGGTTCATACTGTTTGCTGCGAGCAAAACACCTACCAGAGCAAAACCCATAGCGATTTCATAAGATACTGTTTGTGCCGTACTTCTTAAAGCACCAAACATAGCGTATTTAGAGTTCGACGCCCAACCAGCAATCAAAACACCATACACACCTAAAGAACTCATCGCAAATATGTATAAAATACCCGCATTAATATTTGCTAAAACTATTCCTTCCTGAAAGGGAATAACAGCCCAGCCAGCTAAAGAAGGTACCAGTGAAAACAACGGCGCGATAACAAAAAGATATTTGTTTGATCGCGTTGGCACAATGATTTCTTTGGTAATCAATTTAATCAAGTCAGCAATGGGTTGCAGTAACCCTTTGATTCCGACACGGTTTGGACCGATACGTACTTGAATGTAACCAATCACTTTACGCTCTGCATAAATTAAATATGCAACGCACAAAAGCAATGGCACAACGATTACCAGTATTTTAAGAACAACCCAAATTAATATGCTAATATCATGCAGCATTTTCTTACCTGCCTAGCGCTTAATAGTTATTGCAGCAAATGAATGACCCAAATCAACAGTTTCAGGCATCGCGTTTGCTACCCATACAACATCTGCCGCAATGCGCTCATCACGTTTAAGCGGCAATGTTATCTCAATATCTCCTTGAGATACAGTAGCAATTTCGTCTAATTGCAATCTATCTGCAGTTGCAGGATGAATCCTGATGCAAGCTGTATCAGCTGCTGCACATAATTGCAATTCTTTAGCGTTTCTAACAATTGCATCGACACGATAAAGTGGCCATTCACCAACACGAATCAACGACTGATTAATCAGAGGTAATGACTCAGGATAATAGGGTGTATAGCCGTGCTCTGATGCGATGCTAACAAAGTTCTTAATTTCAGACAGTACATCTTCAGTTGAGGTGTATTCAAAGTCTTTGCATTGGAACAGATTGCCTAAAACACGCAATACTTTCCATGCTGGACGAGCTTCACCAAAAGGAGATAAGGCACCTTTTACTGTTTGCCAGGTGTTGTCGACATTAATGTACGTACCGGAGGTCTCTGCATAAGGGGCAATAGGTAGAATTACATCAGCGTAATCATGCATTGACTCATGATGATAAGCAGACATTAGAATTACAAATTCTGCAGCAAGCATGGATTGTCTTGCACCAGCAGGATTAGCAAAATCAAAACCAGGCTCTACTCCCATTAGTAAATAAGCTTTTAATTTAGCATTTAATGCAGCTTGAACATCTAAACCTTGAATTGAATTTGCTTTGCCAGCAACAGTTCGGTGTGGCAGCATTCCAGCCATCCACGCACCTGCAGTATTAGCACCACTGGTTAGTCGCAGAACTTTAGCACTACTTAATTGTTCAATTACATGAACCAGGGTGCGTAGTAAAGCCGCATCAGGATGGTTCTCACACAGCGCGCCAGTAACGATACAAGATTTCTCTTCTTTCAATGCCTTCGCAATATGCTTGGTTGCTTTATCAACTTCCAAACCGATTAATAGTTTTTGTACGGCTTCTGGTAGTGACTTAACATTGTCAGCTAGAGCCAAAGCCAGTTTTGCTAGTTGCATTGGCATTTCTAATGGAGAAATAACAAAACGCTCTTGCAGCTCAAAGTGGTATTCAAAATCAACCGGATTGATTGCATACAGTTTAGCGCCATTACGGAATGCTTTACGTACTCGCACACCGGCCAAAGGAACTTCTCTGTCGATGTTACATCCAACTAACAAAATAGAAGTTTGGTCTTCAATCTCTGCATAAGGCAGTGAACTTCTTGGTGTGGTTGCTTGATTGGCTTGATCTATGAAATCTGTTTGTTGCAATCTGTGATCCAGATTGTTAACACCAATTTCACGCATTAATTTTTGTAACAAATAAAATTCTTCTAAAGTAGACGAACTGGATGCAAACGCTGCAACTTGTTCACCACCGTGTTGTTTAATAATGCGGCTTAGACCATCAGCTGCGAATTTTAATGCAGTTTCCCAATCCACTTCCTGCCATTGACCATTTTTTTTGATTTGTGGTTTGCTGGCACGAGATTTATTTTTTAATCCTAAATAACTGAAACGGTCTCTATCAGATAACCAAGTTTCGTTAATCGATTCATTTTCTTTTGGCACTGCACGCATTAATTCATCGCGGCGTGTATGCAAATAAACATTTGAGCCCAAGCAATCATGTGGAGCAAGACTGTCATGCTGAGTCATTTCCCAAGCTCTTGCTGTAAAGCGATAAGGCTTGGATGTGAGTGCACCTACTGGACATAAATCAATAATGTTTCCAGAAACTTCGGATTTCATGCTGTGTTGTACGTAAGTACCAATTTGCATTGCTTCGCCGCGGCCTGTTGCGCCCAACTCTCTTAATCCGGCAACTTCGTCACCAAAGCGCACGCAACGTGTGCAATGAATGCAGCGTGTCATTTCAGTTGAAATAAGTGTACCTAAATCATCATCATTCACTGAGCGCTTTGCTTCAGTATATGATGACTCATCTGCACCAAAGCCCATAGAAACGTCTTGTAACTCACACTCACCACCCTGATCGCATATCGGGCAATCCAGTGGATGATTAATCAGCAAAAATTCCATAACTACTTTTTGAGAGTGCAGTGCTTCTTCGGATTTAGTATAAACTTTCATGCCATTTGTAATGGGGGTTGCGCAAGCAGGAACTGGCTTTCTGCCATTCTCTACCTCAACAAGGCACATACGGCAATTTGCCGCTACGGATAGTTTTTTGTGATAGCAAAAACGTGGGATATGAATACCGGCTTCATCAGCTACTTCGATGATCATTTTGCCGTTTTCTGCCTCAAATGTTTTACCGTCGATTTCAATAGTTGTTGTCATGGTTAAAACCTTCTCAATTATGCTGCGACGATCGAGCGTTTGTGCTTGATGAAATACTCAAACTCATCGTGGAAATGCTTAACAAAGCTTTGTACAGGCCAAGCCGCTGCTTCACCTAATGCACAAATGGTGCGCCCTTCGATGTTGTCTGCAACATTGACTAATTTCTCTATATCACCTGGCTCGCCATGACCATGTGTGATTCGATGTAATAAACGAACCAGCCAGCCAGTACCTTCACGACAAGGAGTACATTGACCGCAAGACTCATCCATATAAAATTCAGAGATTCGATATAAAGCATCCACCATACAGGTTGTTTCATCCATAATGATTACTGCCCCAGAACCTAATCCTGAGCCTGCTTTTTGAATGCTGTCGTAATCCATATCCAATCCCATCATCACCTCTCCAGGCAAGACAGGCATGGAACTACCACCAGGAATTACTGCTTTAATTCTACGACCACCAGTAACACCACCAGCCAATTCAAGTAAAGTTTTAAATGGGGTACCTAATGGAATTTCAAAATTGCCAGGCTTGTTAACGTGACCACTAACGCTGAAGCATTTGGTGCCGCCGTTATTGGGCTTACCTAGTTTTAAGAACCACTCGCCGCCCTTTTCTAAAATTACAGGCACAGAAGCAAATGTCTCAGTGTTATTAATAGTTGTCGGCTTACCGTATAAACCGTAATTGGCAGGAAATGGTGGTTTAAATCTTGGCTGGCCTTTTTTACCTTCCAATGAATTCAATAATGCGGTTTCTTCACCACAAATATAAGCACCAGCACCCAAGTGATTATATAAGTCAAAATCAACACCCGTACCTAAGATGTTTTTACCCAATAAGCCAGCAGCATAAGCTTCTTTTAAAGCCACTTCAGTACGCTCAAAAGGTAACCAGAACTCACCACGGATGTAGTTGTAACCAAAAGTTGCGCCCATCACGTAACCGGCGATGGCCATACCTTCAATCAGTTGATGTGGATTTAACTCTAAAATTTCACGGTCTTTACACGTTCCTGGCTCACCTTCGTCCGAGTTGCAGACAACGTATTTTTGAACCGGGGAATTACGGTTCATAAAACTCCACTTAAGCCCAGTCGGGAATCCCGCACCACCACGGCCACGTAAGGCCGATGTTTTTAGCTCATCAATAATTAATTGTGGGGAAGTTTGTTCTTTTAATATTTTTCTCCAGGCACTGTATCCACCAACGCTTTCATAAGCAGATAGAGTCCAAGGCTCTGGTAAATGAACTGTTCGGTAACAAACTTGATTTAATTCGACCACGGCAACCACCTCTATCTTATTGGTATTGACTCAACACAGCGTCTATTGATTCAGGAGTCAGATTTTCATGATAATCTTTGTCCACCTGCATCATGGGTGCTTTAACACAAGCACCTAAACATTCAACAGCTCTTAATGTAAAACGTCCATCGTCTGTGGTTTCACCTAACTTAATACCTAATTTCTTTTCTAAATGCGCAACAACAGCAGCTGAGTCACGTAACATGCAAGAAATGTTCGTGCAGACATTAACTAAATGCTTTCCAACAGGCTTATGCTCGTACATAGTATAAAAATTGGCGACTTCATAGACAGCAATCGGCGACATTTCAAGATATGTGGCAATCGCATCCATTAACTCAGTAGTTAAATGATTATGCTCTTCTTGCACGATTCTTAAGGTGCTCATTACGGCAGATTGTCTTTGATCTTTTGGATACTTTGCAATCCAATGATCTATGTCCTGCATTCTTTCTTTAGACACCAATTGATGTAATATTTTTGCTGAGTTATCAGACATTTCTAAACCTTTATCTCATGTAACCATTCACTACGTTCACCAAAAAGCCATATTTGGCGCATCTTAAGTGATCTTGATTCAAAAAAATGCTCACATACCTATGTATGCTGCGCTTTTTTTGAATCAAGATCACTTAACCTGCACTCAAATCTGACTTTTTCCCTAAAGCATTTTAAATATAGTGAACAGATACTATCTCATTATTATCAGCAGCTTGTATGCAGGCTGCATTAATACACTAAATTAACGATCTATCTCACCAAACACGATATCCTGACTTGCTAAAATGGCTACGCCATCGGCAAGCATGTGGCCGTTTACCATTTCATCATAACTGGATAAGTGGGCAAAACCAGGAGCACGAATTTTCATTCGGTATGGTTTATTGGCACCATCAGACACCATATAAATACCAAACTCACCTTTGGGCGCCTCAACAGCACTGTACACTTCGCCACGCGGCAAACAAAAACCTTCGGTGAACAATTTGAAGTGATGAATTAATGCTTCCATGTCGTGCTTCATTTCAAGACGAGTTGGAGGTGTAATTTTATGATCATCAACGCGAACTGGGCCTGGATTTTTTCGTAACCACTCAATACATTGTCGGATAATTCGGTTTGATTGTCTTAACTCTTCTACACGAACCAAATATCTATCATAACAATCACCAGTTTTACCAACTGGAACATCAAATTCTACTTTATCGTAAGCGGCGTAGGTTTGTTTTTTACGTAAGTCCCAAGCAACACCAGAACCACGTAACATAGGACCTGTGAAACCCCACTGTAATGCATCTTCTGGAGAGACAACACCGATATCTACAGTACGTTGCTTCCAGATACGGTTATCAGTTAATAAAGTTTCATATTCATCGACACATTTTGGAAAACGCTCGGTAAAATCCCAAAGGAAATCAAGCAGGCTGCCTTGACGGTTTTCATTAAGCTTGTCTACTTCACGCTCACTATGCCATCTTGATGCTTTATATTGTGGCATCGTATCGGGTAAATCACGAGCAACACCACCTGGTCGGTAGTATGTAGCGTGCATTCGAGCACCGGATACTGCTTCATAACAATCAAAGAGGTCTTCACGTTCTCTAAAACAGTACAAAAATACAGTCATCGCACCAATATCAATAGCAATCGCACCTAACCATAAAAGATGATTAAGAAGACGAGTTACTTCATCAAACATGGTTCGGATGTATTGTGCACGAAGTGGAACTTCTACATTTAAAAATTTCTCAATGTTACGTACATAAGCATGTTCATTACACATCATAGACACATAGTCTAAACGGTCCATATAGCCAATATTTTGAATGTATGGTTTTGTTTCTACTAATTTTTCTGTAGCTCGGTGTAGTAAACCAATATGTGGGTCAGCACGAACTATGGTTTCACCTTCAAGCTCAAGAACCAAACGCAAAACGCCATGCGCTGCCGGATGCTGTGGTCCAAAGTTTAAAGTGTAATTTTTTAATTCAATCATTATTCGCTCCCCTCATTAGCAGCATAACGGTTATCATTACGAATAACCTTGGGAACCAGAACTCTGGGTACGATATCGACAGGTGCATAAATTACTTTTTCAAGTTTTGCATCGTAGCGCATTTCAACATGGCCACTAACAGGAAAATCTTTACGGAATGGATGTCCGATGAAACCATAATCTGTCAGAATACGTCTTAGATCAGGATGGCCTTCAAATAAAACGCCATATAAATCATAAGCTTCACGCTCAAACCAGTTGGCGCCTTTCCACAAATGATGTACTGATGGAACAATTAAATGTTTTTCATCAACAAAGACTTTAACGCGTAAACGGTGATTTTTTGTGGTAGAAAGTAAATGATATACAACCGCAAAACGCGGTTTATCCATTGCATAAGCTTTCGCTTCTTGTCGCTCTACACCACGTGAAAACCCTTTCTCAGTTGCGGAATCGGTTTCCCAATCATATTCGCCATAAAGCAAATAATCCACCGCACAAAGGTCAATAAGTTGGTCAAAAGAAAATGAGTCCATATCGCGCAACGATTGCAGCAATCCTTTAAGCTCAGCGATGTCGCACTCAACAGTTACTTCATCATAAGCAACACTCACGTCTTTAACATGATTTGCTAATTCAGCGTTTAATTTCTCAACCAAATAATCATTTTTTGTCATCTAATTTGCACCTGTGATGATCTTAAGCTTCTAAAATATTTTTACGTTTGATTTTATTCTGTAATTGAATAATGCCATAGAGCAGCGCTTCAGCTGTCGGAGGACATCCTGGCACGTAAACATCAACAGGAACGATGCGGTCGCATCCACGAACTACCGAGTAAGAATAGTGATAATAGCCACCGCCATTAGCACATGATCCCATAGAAATAACCCAGCGTGGCTCAGGCATTTGATCATAAACTTTACGTAAAGCAGGCGCCATTTTGTTGCATAAAGTACCGGCAACGATCATAACGTCAGATTGACGTGGACTGGGACGGAAAATAATACCGAATCTATCCAAATCATAACGCGCAGCACCAACATGCATCATTTCGACAGCACAACATGCCAAACCAAAAGTCATAGGCCACATAGAACCACTACGTGCCCAACCAACAAGTTTATCGACCGAAGTCGTTACAAAGCCACTTTTTTGCAATTCTGCAACCGCCATAGCTAGCCTCTAAGCAGTTAAATTAATAAAAACCATTCAGCATTCATATTGAGAGATTCTTCTCGCTTGCGGAAAAGGAAATCGGAAGTGAACAATTACAATTTTAAACCTGGGCCTGTTAGCATTTCTACTAGCTTGGCCGAAATAGACCAATGTTCAGCCTATTCCGACTCAAGCTAGCGAACTATCAACAACCCTTATTGCGCTTACAAATTACTCCCATTCTAAAGCGCCGCGCTTCCATTCGTAAATAAAACCAATAACTAATAAACCAAGGAATAACATCATTCCCATAAAACCGAACCAGCCTATTTTTCGTAAAGCCAGGGCCCAAGGGAAGAAAAATGCGGTTTCCAAATCAAAAATAATAAAGAGAATGGCTACCAGATAAAATCGAACATCGAAAGGAATGTGAGAACTCTCAAATGCGCCAAAACCACACTCGTATGGTGCATTTTTAGCAGCATCAGGACTGTGCTTTGATAACAAGGAACCTGCACCCATCATCACCAGGCCTAATACTAATCCGATGATTATAAAAACAAGAACGGGTAAATATTGTGATAGCATTATATTTCACCTTGCACAGATTAAATGGTGCCGAAGGCCGGACTCGAACCGGCACGGCTTACGCCACCGCCCCCTCAAGACGGCGTGTCTACCAATTCCACCACTTCGGCATATTCTTATTAACGGTTTGCTGCATTTTAAAAAATGCGCAGCCGCATAAAACTATTTTTTATTGTTACTTCTTATTGCTTGTACTGCTATCAACTGGTACTGGAATTGAATTCACAGGCACACTAGTTTGTAGAGGGGCTGCTTGCTGTTCTACTTTTTGATACTGTACTGATACCAAATAAGATAACAACAGGCTGGTGACAAAAAATGTCATTGCCAAACCACCAGTTAATTTAAATAAGAAATTTCCAGTTCCTTGGCTGCCAAATAAAGTATTTGATGCACCCGAACCAAATGCTGCGCCAATATCCGCGCCTTTACCATGCTGTATAAGAACCAAGCCAATTAAGACTACAGCAACTACCATATGAATCATTAATATCAATTGATACATTTTACAATATCCACAAACTGTTTCGCATTCAAAGATGCACCACCGACCAAGCCACCATCAATGTCTGGCATGGTAAATAGCGCCCTGGCATTATTTTCGTTTACGCTGCCGCCGTAAAGGAGCGATAATCGCTCGGCATCACTATTGTTTATTTCTGCAATCAGCTTTCTAATAAACAGATGTACTTCCTGCGCTTGTTCCGGTGAGGCAGTTTTGCCTGTACCTATAGCCCAAACAGGTTCATACGCAACAACACAATTTTGAAAGCTGTTTTTATCGTGTTCGCTTACTGCCAACAATTGATTGGCAATTATTTGCTCTGTTTGCCCTTTTTCACGCTCAATTAGCGTCTCACCTACGCAAAGAACAGGTATCATACCATGATCTTTTACATGGTGGAATTTTTGCGCCACAAAATTTTCATCTTCATGAAAGCCATGTCGTCTTTCAGAATGCCCCACTAAAACATAGCGACAATTAAAGTCTTTCAGCATCGGGCCTGACAGTTCTCCAGTATACGCACCAAAATCTTTTGGATACACATTCTGCGCACCCAACTCAATACCAGATCCAACAAGCAAATCGCTTACTTGAGGAATATAAATCGCGGGTGGCATTACAATAGCTTGAGCCTGGTTATCAAAATTTAATAACTCTTTTAGTTGATTCGTTAGCTGAACCACTTGCTGTAACTGACCATTCATTTTCCAATTGCCAGCGACTATTTTTTGCCTCATAAGCTGCCCTCTCGCTTTCAACTGCGAGACTATACCCAAAGTCACTGCGGATGTGTAGTCCTATCATGATTTTTTTATAAAAAAACGCAGGCCGGGTTGTAACCCGGCCTGCGTTCATTGCTATTAATTATGCAAATTACTTTCAATTTGGCTTATTTGGTCACACAACTGTTGTGCTTGCTGTAATACTAAAGATTTGTCCGCACCCTCAACCATCACACGCAGTAAAGGTTCTGTACCAGAAGGTCGTAGCAAGACACGGCCTTCACCATGTAAACTGATCTCCAAATTCTTCACTACTTCAATCACATCCGTATTTTGTGCCAAAATTAAGGCATGGTCGGTTTTTAAATTAACCAGGCTCTGAGGCAACAAAGTAATTCCCTCGGTAAGCTCTTGCAATGTTTTACCTTGTTTAATCATAATTGCCAATACTTGTAAGGCGGCTACAATTCCATCACCTGTAGTTGTTTTATCAAGACAGACGATATGACCAGATGCTTCGCCACCTATACGCCAATTTTTCGCACGCAAAGTTTCTAAAACATAACGATCACCTACATTGGAACGTAAGAACGGTATACCAAGTTCTGCCATAGCTATTTCCAGACCATAGTTACTCATTAAAGTACCTACAACACCGCCATTTAAAAGGCCGCGTTGGTGTCTGTCTTTAGCAATGATATAAAGGATTTGATCACCATCGACTAAATTGCCGTGTGCATCAACCAGGATGACTCGATCGCCATCACCATCTAAACCAACACCGATATCCGCACCACTATTTAACACTTTCTGAATTAAATGCTCAGGAGCTGTTGAACCGCAATCTTGATTAATATTAAATCCATCGGGTTTATTACCAATTGAAGTAACCTGTGCGCCCAACTCTGAAAATACATTTGGAGCAATGTGATAGGTTGCACCATTAGCACAGTCAACAACAATTTTTAAGCCAGATAAACGTGTTAAAGAAGGAATGGTTGATTTACAAAATTCAATATAACGACCAGTGGCATCACTGATTCGTGTTGCTTTACCTAATTTTTCAGAAGAAACGGTTTGCATCTGCGTTTCAATTTCAGCTTCAATCGCAAGCTCAACGCTATCGGGTAACTTACCGCCTTCAGCTGAAAAAAACTTAATGCCGTTATCTTGAAACAGATTATGTGATGCACTAATTACAATACCTGCATTCGCTCTCAACGTTTGTGTTAAATAAGCAATGGCCGGTGTTGGCATAGGACCTAACAAGGCAACATCCACGCCAGCGGCAGATAAACCTGCTTCCAGTGCTGATTCAAGCATATAGCCTGAAACGCGTGTATCTTTACCAATAACTACTTTTTTCCTGTGGCCGTTAGCAAGCACTCGACCTACTGCCCAACCTAATTTCAATACAAATTCCGGATTAATATTTGATAAACCAACATGTCCACGTATACCGTCGGTACCAAAATATTTGCGTTGACTCATCCCTACCACCTCATTCAATTAGCTTGACTTACTTTATCAATAATCTGCAACGCCTGATGTGTTTCATCTACATCATGCGTTCTTATGATCCCAACACCTTTTAACGCTGCATACACAGCTAAGGCGATACCACCAATCATTCGATCACCAACCTCTTTATCAAGTAACGCGCCAATAGTACTTTTGCGCGAAACACCTAAAAGAAGAGGCTGCTCAAATTCAGCAAAACAATCCAATTTATTAATTAAATATAAGTTATCTTGGACGGATTTTCCAAAACCAAAGCCTGGATCTAAAATTAAATTCTTTTTATCAATACCTGCGCTTAGGCAGGTATTGATACGTTCTACAAAAAACTGCTGTACAGCAACAAGTACTCCCTCTGGATAAGAAGGGTTTTGTTGCATTGTTTGTGGTTCACCTTGCATGTGCATTAAACACACGGGAACAGCTAATTCTGCCGCCATTGCCAGAGCACCTTTCGTACGTAAAGCATAAACATCATTAATCACATCAGCACCGGCCTTAATTGCCGCTTCCATTACTTCTGGCTTATTTGTATCAATCGAAATACAAATATTTGAATGAGCACGAATATGCTCTATCACCGGTACGACTCTACTTAACTCATCATCTACTGATACTGACAATGAGCCAGGCTTCGTTGATTGTCCACCAACATCAATTATATCAGCCCCACGACTCATCAAATGGAAGGCTTGCTCACAAGCTCTATCCATTGATAAAAACTTACCACCATCAGAGAAAGAATCTGGAGTAACATTTAAGATACCCATAATTAATGGTTTTTCAGGATGCCTAGTTGAAGAAGGCTGGCATCGCTCTGCAAGCCAGCCTATAAATTGCTTTGAATTCACCTGCTACTAACACTCCCTTACCAAATAAATTATCGCTCTTCAGCAGGATTGACTTGAACCTCTGGATCAACAGGTTTCGCAGGTGCTTCATTAACTACTTCACTCGGTTCTAAAGGCTTGGATGATGACTCCCAGTCTTCTGGCGGAGTAGGCTCTTTTCCAGCCATAATTTCCTTTATTTGTGACGCATCAATAGTTTCATATTTAATAAGACTTTGCGCCATTAAATGCAGGGCATCCATATTAGCTACTAGGATTTCTTTCGCTCTTTGATAATTTTTATCAATAATAGCACGTACTTCATCGTCAATTTGCTGTGCCGTTCTATCTGACATTTCTTTATGTTTGTTCATTGAACGGCCCAAGAAGACTTCTTCTTCTTCCTCACCAAAGGTCAAAGGTCCCAAAGCAGACAATCCCCAGGATGTAACCATTTTACGAGCAATTTCAGTAGAACGCATAATGTCATTAGAGGCCCCAGTAGTTACACTTTCTGGTCCAAAAATCAGTTCCTCAGCAAGTCGTCCACCAAATAAACTAGATAGTTGGCTTTCTAAACGACGCTTCGTATGGCTATAGCGATCTTGCTCTGGCAAGAACATGGTAACGCCCAAGGCACGTCCACGAGGAATAATAGAGACTTTATAAACAGGATCATGTTCTGGCACAGATAAACCAACAATGGCATGTCCTGCTTCATGATAAGCAGTCAATTTTTTCTCATTATCGTCCATTACCATAGAACGACGTTCAGCTCCCATCATGATTTTATCTTTAGCTTTTTCCAATTCAACCATGGTAACTTTACGCTTATTAGCTCGTGCTGCAAATAAAGCCGCTTCGTTAACCAGATTGGCTAAATCAGCACCCGAGAATCCAGGAGTACCGCGCGCAATATCCATTACTTCGACATGCCCATCTACTGGAACTTTTTGCAAATGAACACGTAATATTTGTTCACGACCGCGAATATCCGGTAAAGGCACAACTACCTGGCGATCAAAACGACCAGGACGCAACAATGCAGGGTCTAAAACATCAGGACGGTTAGTTGCAGCGATCACAATCACGCCTTCACTTCCTTCAAATCCATCCATTTCAACCAATAATTGGTTAAGGGTTTGCTCACGCTCATCATGACCGCCACCAAGGCCTGCGCCACGATGTCTGCCCACAGCGTCAATTTCATCGATAAAAATAATACAAGGAGCATGTTTTTTAGCTTGCTCAAACATATCACGAACTCGTGAAGCGCCAACACCCACAAACATTTCCACAAAGTCTGAACCAGAAATAGTGAAAAAAGGTACTTTTGCTTCACCAGCAACCGCTCTGGCTAATAAGGTTTTACCTGTACCAGGAGAACCCACCAATAAAACACCGCGGGGAATACGTCCGCCAAGGTTTTGGAATTTTGTTGGATCGCGTAGAAAATCGACCAATTCTTTCACTTCATCTTTTGCTTCATCAACACCAGCTACATCTGCAAAAGTAACTTTAACCTGATCTTCATTCAAAAGACGCGCACGTGAACGGCCAAATGACATCGCACCGCGACCACCGCCACCTTGCATTTGGCGCATAAAGAACACCCAAACGCCAATTAAAAGCAGCATGGGAAACCAATTAATAAATAAGTGCAGAAGGAAACTTTCTTGTTGTTTTTCCTGACCACTAACGTCTACTTTGCTTTTTAGCAATTCACCTAACAAGGCATTATCTTGCATGGGCATGTACGTAACAAAACGTTTGTTGTTTTTAGTCATCCCTTTGATAATTTTATCGTCTTCAATGGTGACTGCGTTAATCATACCCTGATCAACTTCTTTCAAAAATTGACTGTAGGATATTTTCTCGGCAACTGCGTTTCGAGGTCCAAAATTACTGAAAACAGAGACCAGAACGATCGCTATGATCAACCATAAAAACAAATTTTTAACCATGTCGTTCAAAGTATTAACCTCGTTAGTTCGTATCGCGTTGTGGTGAGAACGAATTTCTTATTATTATAAAGTTACTATAAATTGTAGCCCTTTGCCAGTAAATAGGTTTCTTTTGAACGCGCACGTGAAGCTGCTGGTTTACGAATAACAACCCGATCAAAGGATGCCTTCGCCTGTTTTACTATGTCATCAAAGCCTGAGCCATGGAATATTTTTATCAACATAGAGCCACCTGGCTTTAACATTTTATCCGCAAAATCAAAAGCCAACTCCACCAAATACATCGCTCGAGGAATATCTATTGCTGTTGTGCCACTCATATTTGGGGCCATATCTGATAATAACAAGTCCACACTGCGCACAGGAATTAAATCCATCAATTGCTGCATGACTGCATCTTCACGAAAATCACCCAGAACAAAATCTACATCCGGCAAAGAATCCATAGGTAAAATGTCCAGTGCCAGTACGCGACCATGACCTTGCAAGCGTTGAGTGACATACTGCGTCCATCCACCTGGGGCAGCCCCCAGATCAACTACAGTCATGCCGGGTTTAAGTAAGTGCTCTTTTTCATCGACTTCTTTTAATTTATACACAGCACGGCTACGGTAGCCTTCTGCCTGTGCTTTTTTCACATAAACATCATTAAAATGCTCTAGCAACCACTGTTTACTACTTTTGGTACGACTCATAGTCATCATTTATTGTATCAATTTAATATATGATACTGAATTTCACTACCGTTTCCCAGCAAAACGTGCAATAATTTACCATTTTATTATTTAGGAACATCATATAGTGGATACTTCGTTCAAAAAATCTCTTAAAGCCCAAGCACATCATTTGAAACCCGTAGTGCTTTTAGGTACTAAAGGATTAACTGAAGCCGTTATTGCAGAAACCCATATTGCCTTACAGTCGCATGAGCTTATTAAAGTTAAAATTAATGGCGCTGAAAAAGAAGACCGAATCCAAATGGCCACTGAATTGTGTGCGCAATTAAAGGCTGAGTTAGTGCAATTGATTGGTAATACAGCAATTATTTATCGTAAAAATGAAGAGAAAGAGGTCGTTCGCGATACTAAGGATACCGGGCGAGGCAAAGCGCGCCAGCCTGCGCGTAGAACCAGGCAGTAATTGAAGCTGCTTTAAAATAACATCCGCTCGAAATATAAGAGCCATTAGATCTATCGCCTACCACAGCACCGTTCGTGCTGAGGACTGATATATAAGTCCTCAGCACGAACGGATCAGGTAAAAAGGTCTAAGTTATATTAATGGATTATGAAATTTCTTTAGATACAATTTACCAAATTGATACGATGCATAATCAGTAATATGCCCCACATCGCGATAAACTGGAACACCATTTACATCTGCGGCACATCTACCCTGCTCACACTGCACTTTTTTAGGATCAATCACGATAAGTTGCGGGTATTTGTTTTTCATTTTATGAAACAGATTGCCAAACCACTGCTCTGAATCAGATACGGTTAAATTAAAACTACATTGTTTTGGATCATAAGCTTGCCGCAGTTTAATGTGTTTAAAAAAACAGTCGTGAAAATTTTCTTGCATCAATGCGGTTGTTTTTATTAAAACAGGTTTTGCACCTGATTCAGTAATTGTCTTTAATGCATTATCCAATGCCATTTCTATTCGTTTTTTTGCTAATAATAAGGAGCGCTCATCGTCTAATTTAGTGATTACTTTATCCGATAAATAATTACTCCAAATTTGTCCGATAATGACGTAATCATAATGATTATGTTGAATCATGCTGTAGTATTTTTGAGTTTGATCGAAACACTCTAGATAGATTTGATTTTTAAAATGCCACCAGTCATAAAGATAAATTCCGGGTAAAGTAATACAGGAGGAGACGCCTTGTGCCAATATTGAGACCTCCGCATCCTGCCCAAAGGTATCCATCAGTCCCCAATAATGGTTTGAAAATGAATCGCCAATCATCAAAGCTTTTTTAGCATTTTGTTTTTTTGATCCCATCGTGCACTGCAAATTCGCCCCCGAACTATTATCACTAATACATGAAGGCCTTTGGGAACTCGCATATTTATCAAGCTGCTGATAAACAGTGACCAACTCCTCATTAAAACGCTGCGGGAAGCCATTATAAGCCGTAATTAAGTGCGAACTTAGATGAATAATAAATATAGGGGCTAATAATAAACTGACGAAGGTATAGCGAAATTTAATCGAATTAAAGCGACGAGTTGGTTTTTCAATGTATTTCCAGGAGAGATAAGCCACAAAAAAAATAAGCGCGTAGGTAGCAAAAATAACGCCTGAGGTTTCTTCAATATTGTGGTATCTCAGAATTGCAAAGAATGCCCAATGCCAAATATACAATGAATAAGACAATAGCCCGATAAAAACCAAGGGCTTAAAGGTAAGTAGCTTGATAAAAAAATGATTGGGATAAAATGTACCCAGCGCAATCAGTACGGCAGTTGCCATACAGACAGAAAAAGCATACCAATTGGGATAACCTAATAAAATATGATCCAGACTGGCTATGTAAAAAATAAGAACTAAAGCGAAGCCGCCAATCATACCTAGAATATATTTGTTAATTGAAATACTGGTTAAAGGCAGTAGCGCAATACACGAGCCAATCAAAAACTCAAATAATCGACTGGAAAACTGGTAATAGGTTTGTGCTGGCATCGTTTTGGAGCTGTGCAAGGTCAATAAAAAACAGGCTAAAGTAAGCAGATGTACGACCATTAGTAACTGTTTTTTGTGAAACAAGCGATGCAAACCGTACATTATCAAAGGTAAGATCAAATAACATTGCCATTCTATAGATAAAGACCAGGTATGCAGTAAGGGTAATTGATGTGTATCGGGCGAAAAATACCCTGTAGTTGTCTTATTAAAAAACATATTTGAGGTAAATAAAGCCGTTTTGCGCGCGCTTTTGCTGTACTGCATTAAATCATCAGGCAAAAAAAACAATAATGTTAATGCCATTATAATAAAGAGAAAACAAATAAATACCGGTTGCAAACGCCATAAGCGACGATTATAAAAATCTACAAAGGAAAATTGTTGCTTATTTAATGACTCATGAATAATACTGGTGATTAAAAATCCGGAAATCACAAAAAATACATCAACCCCAATAAACCCTGAAGGAAAATAACTAAGACCACCGTGATAAATTAAAACCAGGATTATAGCAATCGCTCTTAGTCCATCAATATCAGGCCTGTACCTCATTTACATTACTCTGAAGCAGAAAATGGTGCGATTCTACCACGTATTTGTAATGAATAACCAAGATAGGATACTCAATAGCGTGACAGAGTCATGAGTATTGTATAAACTAGTATCTAATCATCGTCAGGGTGCTGCATCTGAAGTGTTCAGGTGTCTCAATTGACGCAAAATATAGAGCCCCTTTGTTTTTCAATAGGGTACTTTAATTATCGTATGGCCTATGATACTGAAACATATACCTAATGCGTTGACACTGTTCCGTTTAGGGCTAATCGCTCCTTTTTTGATATTTTTATATCAGCAGGAATACGTTAACTCGTTTTACACCTTTATTTTAGCTGGCCTCACTGATGGTTTGGACGGCATTTTAGCCCGAAGATTTGGCTGGCAAAGCTTTTTTGGCTCTTTTGTTGATCCTTTAGCGGATAAATTATTAATTGCCTCCAGTTTCATTTCATTAGCCTTAATTGGCATATTGCCTTGGTGGCTAGTCGCTCTTGTGTTTTTACGAGACTTAACAATCTCTATGGGTGTTATGGCCTGGTACTACTTTATTCGTCGCAAACTGGATTTTATACCCACATCACTCAGCAAAATTAATACGGCATTACAGCTGACTCTTGTGACTTTATGTTTGTTTGAACTTGCTTTTTTTCAATTTCCCAATTACGTACGCAACACCTTAATTTGCTTAACAACGCTCACTACGGCCATCACATATATTGATTATATGTGCACCTGGAGCAGAAAAGCCTGGCCTAAAAAAGAACTTCCATAATGAACAAACAGTTGGCATTAGCCATAAAGCTAAACGATGAAGCAACCTTGGCTGACTTTAACTGGGGAAGCAATCAGCTGCTGCAACAGCAGTTGCACCAGATGCTAACGCTTCAAGAAGATCGCCTGCTTTATCTCTGGGGCGCCAAAGGCAACGGTAAATCCCATTTATTACAGGCTTGCTGCCAGGAAATCAGCTCAAATCAATCTGCTGTCTATCTGCCATTGCATCTTCTTAAAGAGTGGGGACCACAAACCATTGAAGGTCTGGAAGATCAAACCCTGGTTTGTATTGATGATATTGATGCCATTGCCAATGATGCGGCATGGGAAGAAGCTTTATTTCATTTGTATAATAAAATCAAAGACATGGATAAAAGCCTTTTAATTATTTCAGGCAATCAGTCTCCTGCCACTTTACCTATTAAGCTTGCTGATTTACATTCTCGTTTAAGCTGGGGACTAGTCATCCAATTGATGGAGCTTAATGATGAAGATAAAATTAATACTTTGAAGCTGCATGCTTTAAGACGTGGATTTGATTTACCAGAAAGTGTAGGGCAATTTCTCTTAAGTCGATGTTCACGTAATATGCATGATTTACATCAATTACTTAACCGCCTTGATGATGCTTCACTTGCCGCACAACGAAAAATTACGATTCCTTTTGTAAAACATATCTTAAATATCTAAATAAACTATTGGCAACCCGGCACTGCATGATCCAATGCAGAATCAACTTCCACAACAGATGCAGAACGCGAACGCGGGTTCATAAAGGAATACGGATTAGTGCCAACGAGGGTTCGTGGTTGAATGGGCTTGTTACCTGACTCATGAGCCACAAGAGCGTCTTCCTCCAGCTCTTCCTGACCATAAGAATGATGCTCCAATTGTGCTAATCGCCCTTTTAATCGCAAAGTACAAAGTACATTGTTCTGTAATTTAGCTAATTTTCTCTCTTCTTTTCCTAGTAAATCTTTGTCACATAAAATATCGACTTTATCTTCATCCAAACCAAACCAACCGCCAAGTAATCGTTTAATGCCAGGGAATTCAATACACCAATACAAACTAAAAGCAGCAAGACCTACGGCCGTGCTAAAAAGTAATACAGATAAAGACGCTGGTGTCACTGCAACCATAAAAAGACTCAGCATAAAAAGTGATGTGGTTTGTGCCGCGCAAAATGATCCACCAAAAAACAGTAACGAACCAGTACAGGCAAATACGAATTTAGCAATTTGCATCGGCATACTATTGAGGATCAGATCAAATTGCTCACCCGCGGCAGACACCTTGACAAAGCGTTTTTGCAGCATGTCCAGTATCTGTTGCAGCTCGTGTAATTCACTAACGCTTAAATCGGAAAGAGTATAGGCTGCAATTTTCTTTCTTATGTATTTTATTTCATGCAGTTGCTGTACATAAATATCTAATAATTTATTCGCGTCACTTAGTTTTACGCCTAAATTATTTGACACTCTAACTAAATCAAAACCACAAAACATCAGAATAGATAGGGAAGAAAAAGCAAGACCACTAAGAAGGATAATTAGTGTTGGCAGGAAGAAAATGCCCATCATCGTGGCAACAATATCAAAACCTTCACAGGTCTTAACTAAGATACCTGCTAACAGCAACAGAATGAATTTTATTTTATCTTTATACGTGGGGTCTTCTTTAGGTTTTTTGCGCTGAATTTCATTATCTCGCATCGCCATAAATAAAGTATGTAATAATTCGGCATGCAAAGACAACAAAATAAATTCAAGTTCCTGTCGCGTTTTTTTTGTCTGATCGGCAGCATTGACTGATTTATCATCCAACCAGGAAAGTAAGGTGGCAAAATCAATAGACGCCACGGATTGAGAAGAATCTAGAAACTCTGGTTCATGCGCAGCCCAATAGTCTTTAATTAACTCTTGAGAACGTAGACTGATATCTATACTCATTCCCACAATCACATCAAACCCCCAATTACTTTTAACGCAATCATGATACAACAAAATGCCATGAAATGCGCATAGTTTACCCAATTTATCTTAAAAGAATATTAATTGAGAGCAAAAGGGTCTAAATAAAACAAAATATACGGCTTAAATTATACCAAATTAACCCTAAACAGGCTCGCTTAGCAATAAAAAAAATCCATTCCTCTGTACAGGCTGTGGACAATACAAACATTCACCTATTTTTTTGATAAATAAAAGACCATGGCGTATAATTAATATACCTACAACAGGGAAGGAAGCGATCATGAGGAAGCTATTTATCGCACTACTGGTATTTTTACCAACAATGTTTTTAAGTGGCTGTTACGTTACAGCATCACCCAATAACTATTACTATACCGGTAATTATTCCAATAGTTACTGGGGTGGTAATTATTACCGCAGCGCTTGGCGCCCTGGCTGGAACAATGCCGCATGGAGAAATACGGGCTGGGGCAATGCAGGATGGTCACGTGGTGGTTGGGGACATCATGGAGGCTGGGGATACCATGGTGGACGTCACTGGCATGGCCGTAGATAATCCTCAAAATCATTCAGCTGCAGCCATCAATCCTGATGGCTGCAGTATTTAAACCTCAGATGTTGCGTAATTAGATACTATAGACTCAACGTTCTCTTGATGTACTTCAGTAGGTTTTACCACGATATAACGACTTAAAAATGGTGCTATTAACCACATAAATAATGCCACAACTAAAGTCACTAAACCAATGCAGGCAAATACATTGGTGTAAATCATTAAAGATTCAATACCTGGCTTAATCTGCTCAGGAAGTGCCGTATAGGAAGCAACCCACGCCCCTGTAAATCCTGCAACAGCAGAAGTTAAAAACCACATCCCCATTACAAAGCCCACTATGTGTGCAGGCACTAATTCTGCAACCATGGCCACCCCAAGAGCAGAAACCAATAATTCACCTAGACTTTGGAATAAATAACTAGTCACTAACCACCAGGAAGAAACCATTCCGGATTCTGTAGCAAAAAAGCGTGCAAAATAAAGTAACAAAAAGCTTAGAGCACACACGGTCATACCGGAAGCAAATTTATAAACGATAGAATAGGAAATTTTTTTCTGATTCAATCGGCGGTAAAAATACGCTAAGACCGGACTCATCAGTACTATCCAAATGGGATTGAGTGCCTGAAAACTTTGGGCATCAATAGTAATTCCAAACAGTTGGGGTGTTACATTGTGCAAGGCAAATAAAGTAAGTGAGGTTGGCATTTGCTGATATAAAGTGAAAAAAATAACCGCCTCCAGCATCAAGATAAAAGCCACAGCCATTCGAATTAAAGAAGCTCTGCTTTCTTTTCGAGCTAAATAACCGTAATAAATAACCACGAAACTGGTTATAACCAACAACAGATTTTTAGCAATGCGCACATGCTGTAATAAATAGGCGGAGCACAAGGTAAGCAAAAAAACTCCGGAAATAATAAAAAGCCAATAAGGTAAGGATATTTTGCGTTGATCTGCCGCGGTATTAATATGAGCAACGTATTTACGTTGTAACGCATAGTTGGCAAGTCCAATTAATAAACCGATAGCACTCATCAAATAAGCATAAGAATACCCATAACGGCTCGCTATTTCGGGGCCGGAAAATAAAGCTATCATACTACCTAAATTGATTGCCATGTAATAAAGAGTAAAGCCGCCATGTAAACGCGGATCGTTGGGTTCATAGCACTTGGACAGCAGATTGGATGGATTTGCTTTAAAAATGCCATTACCGACACAAATCAAACCCAACGCGAAAAAGACATGCTCTTTATCAAAAAGAGCCAATGAAGAATAGCCTAAAACTAAAATAATAAGTCCGAGCACAATGGTGCGCTTAGTACCCAAAATGTTGTCACCTAAATAGCCACCTAAAGCCACCATGCCATAAACCAGAGCAGAATAAGCTCCGAAAATATAATATGATTCTATATCGGTGTAGCCCAGATAACGAATGAAGTAAAGAGTGAAAATCCCTTGAACCGTATAAAAACCGAATCGCTCCCATAATTCCAATAAAAAAATCATATGAAATGCGCGTGGCTGTTCGCGATAAAGGTTCAGCATTGATTTTCCTTCTTTGAAACATACGGTTACGTTAAAGGAGTTTTGTATTTTTATCAATGCATTATGAATTAAAATTAAAGCAACAAACACTAAATAGCTTAAGACTTACCGAGGCTCTCTCTCAACTTTCATATTAACCCGAGTATCCTTATCTTTATCCGTAGCAGAAGCTGTTTGCGGATCCGTCATATCTTTAAGAGACGACTTCACATCGCCTATCTCATCTAAAGGAAGCAGCGGTGCAGAATAAAAACCATATAGAGACACAGTAGAATGAGCTCGTGTTCTGGATTGAACTAACTCATCGGGTTTTTCCATTACAGTGCGTGCAGGAGATGGTGTGACAGGTCGATCTACTTCTTTATGCCCGGGCAAATGGTCTGCCATAAAACTATAGGAGCCCTCTTTTTTCAGCTCCTCTCTGTGCTCAATATCTTGCGCTACCACGTCAGCTTCTGAAGTTTTTTGCAGTTTACTCTGAATAAATTTCACCAAAGAACTTATCAATGACACCGCAATCCTAATACTAATATAGGCAATACTGGCGATGGACACTGTGGTTAAGATGGCCAAACCAACCGGAGGAAAGAATAAAGAAACTACTAAGCCACTCACAGCTAGCGCGCTAAAAAGAATTCCTATGCTTTTATCTAAAACATGTCTGAAGCCCACTGCTTTTATTTTTTCATCAACTTCGAATTTTTTTCCTTTTAATTCAGTGATAAATTCTTTTTTTGTCTGATAACGGCCTTGCAACAGAGCTATTTTACTATCAATAATAGCTAATTCTGTTACATCAGTAGTCTGACTTAACTCATTTTCTAATAATCTTGCCGCACTCTTTAAAGTGCTCATTTCATCCTCAGCAGTAGCTAGAACAATTTTAAGTGCTCTATGCTCTTTAGCTAATTGATAGCGCTCATATAGTACGCGACTCAATAAAAAACCACTTAAAACAAAACCAATTCCAGCAGTTACCAAAGCAATAATTGAGGCGGTGACAGGAGCTAAGATAGCAGTCAAGGTAAGCCCCAGTAATATGCCGGAAAATAGCCATCTGGCATTATTAGTTAAAGAAATAGGGACTTCTTGCTTTAAGATATAAGAAGCCAGATAAATCACTGGGATAAGAATAAAATCAAGTGCCGCCAAGGCTACACCACCAAACTCCAGACCGCGAGTTAATGCAACAGGGGCGGTAGTATGCTGAAAAGTATTTATCGAGTTACTTAATTGCAGCACTGCATTACCGGTCTTACTTACATCGTTAATAAAACGGGATAAAAAAGGTATTCGTTTTGAAAAGAGTATAGGAGCGAAGTCAACATAAACGATGTAATCAATAGGCTGCTGCATTTTTTGCAGAATGCTTTTTGCATTGTCTTTTACATCGGTTATTTTTACTTCTTCAAATCCCATGATGCACCCACAAATCACCCTAGTTACTATTAATATAGCAATAAAACACTAAGAACATCTGATGCCGCTTGCTAATCACACCAAAACTCTACTATATTTCTCAGTAGAGACTAAATAATTATAATAAAAACAAAATGATGCCTAAAAAAGCCCTATATTTAGCAGGTGGCGGTGCCCGAGGCGCATATCAAGCTGGCGTTCTCAAGGCTATTGGCCAAATTTTGCAAGTCAAAACACTCCCGTTTGATATGGTCAGTGGCGTTAGCGTGGGCAGTATTAATGCTGTAGTCCTGGCAGAAAATGCCGATGACTTCCCAGCAGCCCTTGAGAAGCTGGAAGTGCTTTGGAGTGAAATTCATTGTCAGCAAATATATAAAGCCAGTAATTATGAATTAGGTAAATCGGTATTCCGTAATGTAAGTACACTTATCATGAAGCAACGCCAAGCAGGTCATTTGCTAGATACTACGCCGCTCAAAGAGTTAATTGATGACACACTGGACTTCACTAAAATTGCCCGAAATATCAAAACAGGACATCTTAAGACCCTGGAGATAATCAGTAACTGCTACGAAACCAATCAAACAATTTCTTTTTATGATCACAGTGGCTCTGAATTTACTGATTGGAGCTATCCACGCCACAGCAGCGAACGAGTTACGATTCAAGCAGAACATATTTTGTCTTCCAGTGCTTTACCCTTATTCTTCCCAACCGTTCCCATCGAAGGCTTTCACTATGGTGATGGCAGCGTGGGCTTAGTTGCACCTCTTCGAGGCGCCATTCGCTTTGAAGTAGATAAAATTATGATTTTGGGAACCAGAGCGCTGCATACCTTTGTGGACAAAAACAGCTTGAAAAATCATGACGAAATTCCTTTTGCGCATATTTTAGGTAGCATGCTCAACGGACTCTTTTTAGATAACCTGGATCGTGATATTGAAATGGTGAATCGCATGAATGAAATTGCCATGCTGCTTTCCATGTGGAAAAAACGTCATTCTCCATGGCGACCGATTACAACCTTACACTTACGCCCCAGCAAAGACATGGCGTCTGTAGCTCAAGCTCACTTTAAAACCTTGCCTACATTTCTTAGGTATTTACTCAATATATTAGGTGCCAAAAATCACTCAGGTGATCTCTTAAGCTTTTTGCTTTTTGAACGTGAATTCACGCGTGAATTAGTTGAGTTAGGTTATCAAGACACTATTGCTTCTGCTCAATCAGTCACTGATTTTTTTAAGTGATTATTTAGGGGCAGATCCTCGCTTGACGTAAACAGTTCAAAACTTCTTGTCCCGCAGGTTTGATTCCATGCCAAATAAAAAATGCTTCTGCGGCTTGTTCTACCAGCATGCCTAAACCATCCATTGCAACACAGCCCAAATCACGGGCATGATGCATAAAAACAGTTGCTTGCTGCTGCTTATAAGATAAATCGTAACATAATGGCTTTTGCGCTAAACACTCTTCGGGCAAAGCAATGAATTCATCAGTCAAACTGGCTGAAGTAGCATTAATCACCAAATCAAACGCCCCTGTTAATTTATCAAGACTGCAACAAAATACTTGCGGGAATGCTTGCTGAAATTCCTCCGCCGTTGCAGCAGTACGAGTAGCAACCGTCAGGCTGGCAAGATGGTTTTCAAGTAAAGGATAAATAATTCCACGTGCAGCGCCCCCGGAGCCTAAAATCAAGACACGCTTTCCAGGCAAATAGATATGATGGCTTAAATCGCGCGTCAGACCTATTCCATCGGTATTGTCCGCGTGTAATTGCTGGTTACTCATCCATAAGGTATTGGCAGAACCCGCCTGCTTGCAACGCTCAGTGACTTGAGCGGCCATTGCAAAAGCCCTTTGCTTAAACGGCAAAGTAATATTAAGCCCCTTGCCATCTTGGGCAAAAAAATCAGATACTTGCTGCTCAAAGGATGAGTCTTCGCCTTTAATTTTTTCATAAGTAAGCTGCACCTTGGTTTGTTTGGCAAAATACTGATGAATAACAGGAGATAAACTATGATCAATAGGATTACCAACCACTGCAAAACGCTGAGACATTCTTCTCTCCTTTCTTTATGCGTTGGCTTAATCTGTTATTTGCTAAGCTTTGCTGTAACTGCAGATAACGTGTCGATTAATGTCTACCTTAAATTAAAACCTGATAATCAAGTCGATAAACTTATCAATGAGTTTAATCAATTTTTAGAGCAACATCATATATTAAGTAGATACCAAATTAAACCTTATTTGAACCAACATCCATTGCATATCACTTTATATATGACAAACTACAAGGCACAGCAGATTCCATTGATTATAAAGCAGGCAAAAGCATTAGCCAGCCAATACCACCCGATTACGCTCTTGACCTCAGAATTTATTGCCAACAACAGTGGCTATGTGATGCTGCCTGTAGCTCAAGAGGTACGCATACAGAAATTAAGTAATCAGGCCTTACATGCACTAGCGAGTCTGCGTGACAAGAATGCACTAATCCCTGACTGGGCTGCGCAAGATAAAGGGCGGCAGTTGGTTTTTAGTCAATACGGCAGTCCGAATGTTTTGAATTATTTTAATCCACATTTCTCTGTGTTTACAGCAGAGAATTTAGATAAGGAAGAACGTACGCAATTGTACGCGCAACTGCAGCAGCTGATTCGTCAGTTTGCGCAAAGTCATTCAACTCAGGTTAAAGCGAATGCTTATTCAATTGGTGTTGGTATTGCTGATGCTCAAGGACAGATCGTTAAAGAGTTAAATGCATTTGATTTAGCGCAGACTGAGTTACCGTCGTCCAGTGCGAAGCGAAGGACCTCCCGAATTTGGCACCGTGCCATCTGATGGGAGGTCCTTCGCTTCGCTCTGGACGACGGCGTCAATTTTAGTTTATTTTGGCAACCAGACTCTTGGATACGACTTCTGCCACATCACGAGATAATTCCAGTTTTGCCAATTGCTCTAATTGCTGACGCATCAATTTTTGTCTGGGCTTGTCGTAGCGTTGCCATCGGGTAAAAGGATTTGCCAGGCGTGCCGCGATTTGCGGGTTGATTTTATCCATAGTTACCAGCATCTCTGCCAGAAAGGCATAACCACTACCATCAGGTGCATGGAAGTTACGCGGATTTGCCATACAGAACGCACCGACTACAGAACGAACCTTATTGGGATTGGTGATACTAAATTCAGGGTGTTTCAATAGGTTTTTCACCTGGCTTAAAGTGTTTGGTAACTCACTACTGGCTTGCATAGCAAACCATTTATCTAAAACCAACTCATCCTTTGACCATTGTGCATAAAAATCATTAATAGCCTGTTCACGCATTCCCTGATTAGAGCAGTTAACTAATAAATAAAAACTGGCGATTTGATCCGTCATAGTTTTCGCCATGACAAATTGCTGCTGACACAAGTCTAAAACAGTGTCCTCTTTAGCTCTCATCATCATCGACAAGCACACATTGCGTAATTTTCTGCGGCCATAAGCAGGGCCATTCATACTGTGATCTTCTGCCTGCCATAAATCTTGATACATAGACTTTGCTTCATCAAAAAGATGCAAGCCCAGTTGCGTGCGGAAATAATCCCGTACCGCCTCAACAGCAGTTACATCAACCGAATCAACCATTGCCGCAACTTCCTCAAAACAAGGTGGAATCATTAATTCAGCGCGCAAATCAGCATCTAATGACTCATCCAACAATACATGTTTAAACGCTTCAATTAATGCTGCGGGAACTTGCCATTCACTAGCAGGTTGACCTAAACATTTTTTAATGCAGTTTAATACCAAACGCTGTGCTGCATCCCATTTAGCATAACCGTCTGCTTCATGACGCACTAAAAAGATTAACTCATCTTGACTGAGCTCATGCTTTAATTTAATTGGTGCGGAAAACTCTCTAAGTAAAGAAATAACCGGTTTTTCACTTAAACCAGTAAAGTGAAACACTTGTTCTGCTTCAGTTAACCCTAAAATCTCTTTATCCACGGGCATTAATTGGCCTTTAGAATCAAATAAGGCAATACGAACGGGGATATGGAATGGTTTTTTATCAAGGCATTCAGGTGTTGGCAGGCAACTTTGCTTCATCGTTAAAGTAAGCTGTCCTTTATCATAAGTGCTGGTCACAACAACCTCTGGGGTACCGGCCTGACTGTACCAGCGTTTAAACTGAGTTAAATCCATGCCATTAGCATCTTCCATCGCCGCAACAAAATCATCGATAGTTACTGCTTGGCCATCATGACGTTCAAAATATAAATCCATACCACGTCGATAGCGCTCTACACCTAATAAAGTGTGCTGCATACGAATTACTTCAGCGCCTTTATTATAAATAGTTGCCGTGTAAAAATTATTGATTTCCTGATACGACTCAGGTCTTACAGGATGTGCCATGGCACTAGCGTCTTCGGGAAATTGAGACGCACGTAAGGTCTTCACATCCGTAATTCGGTTTACATCGCGGGAATTCATATCACGTGAAAATTCTTGATCACGAAATACGGTTAAGCCTTCTTTCAAACTTAACTGGAACCAATCACGACAGGTCACCCGGTTACCCGTCCAATTGTGAAAATACTCATGCGCCACAACACCTTCTACATCTGCAAAATCCTGATCAGTTGCTGTATCAGGACGTGCCAGAATGTATTTGGAATTAAAGATATTTAAACCTTTATTTTCCATAGCACCCATGTTGAAATCACTTACTGCCACGATCATAAAAATATCTAAATCGTATTCGCGGCCATAAACTTCTTCATCCCAACGCATGGAATTTTTCAAAGACGCCATTGCATGACCGCATTTATCTTCATTTCCTGGCTCAACATAGATATGCAAATCAACGGTTCTGCCTGATGAGGTAACGAATTCATCACTCATACAAGCTAGATCACCGGCAACCAAAGCAAACAAGTAAGAAGGCTTCTTAAAAGGATCTTGCCAAACAACCCAATGCCGGCCATTAGGCGCATCACCTGAATCGATTAAATTACCATTAGATAATAAAATGGGATACTGCTTTTTATCGGCTGTAATACGCGTTGTATAGGTGGCTAAGACATCTGGCCTATCTAGAAAATAAGTAATTCTGCGAAACCCTTCTGCCTCACATTGCGTGCAAAATAAGTGATTCGAACGATAAAGCCCGGATAACTTCGTATTATCTTGAGGATAAATACGCGTTACAATGTTTAGTGTCAACTCATCTGGGCACTGGTCAATAATTAAAGAGTCTTCAGATAATGTGTAATCCGCAGGCATAAGCTTCTTCCCATTCAGATGTACACTCACTAATTCCAGCTCATCGCCAAATAAGTGCAAAGCACCTTTATGTTGGCGTTTTAGTTTCAGCTCACTGCTGACTAAAGCATGATCGTCATATAAATCAAAATCCAGGCTTACAGTCTCTACTGCAAATAATGGCGCTTTATAGTTTTCTAAGTAAATAGTAGTGTCTGGCGTAGTCATGACGTTCCCTTTTTATGAGCGATGGATTGCAGCTATTTTCATTTTTATTCCACAATAAATCAATGATTCCCCAAGCTTCTCGGAAAAAATACTTAAGTTTATTGAGTTATCTCGATAAATTAATTAATTTAGTGACTATACTGATTATAAAGAGGCAGTTCTCAGAACCGATACTAAAATACTATTGAGAACATGGTACTAAGCATAAAAACTACGTTATATCCTTTCTCAGGGATAAGTAAAAAGGGGATGGCTCATGAATACTCAAGATTTTTTATCCGGCTATACCAAGCGCTTTGTTGATAACAAAGAAGAGGAAATGGGCTTGGATGAATACCTCGAATTGTGTAAAAACGATCCCTCAGCTTATGCGAACCCGGCTGAGCGTTTATTAATGGCGATAGGCACACCTGAGATGATGGACACGCGCCATGACCCTGTTTTATCACGTATTTTTTCGAATAAAGTTATTCCACGCTATACCGTGTTCAAAGATTTTTATGGTATGGAAGAGCCGATAGAACAAATCGTTGGCTTTTTAAAACATGCCGCACAAGGTTTGGAAGAAACAAAACAAGTACTCTATCTTTTAGGACCTGTGGGTGGTGGTAAATCATCTATTGCTGAAAAGCTCAAAGATTTAATGGAAGACGTCCCCTTCTATGCCATCAAAGGCTCTCCGGTATTTGAGTCGCCATTATCTTTATTTAACCCGATTGAAGATGCTGAATTATTACGTGAACGCTTTGGCATTCCTACGCGTTATTTGCGTTATTTAATGTCACCTTGGGCGGTAAAAAGATTGCAGGAATTTAATGGCGACATCAGCCAATTCCGCGTAATCAAAGTCAGACCTTCACGCTTAAAACAAATTGCTGTGGCTAAAACCGAGCCAGGTGATGAAAACAACCAGGATATTTCTTCACTAGTCGGTAAAGTAGATATTCGTAAACTGGAAGAATTCTCCCAAGACGATCCTGATGCTTATAGTTTCTCTGGTGGATTGTGTCGAGCAAACCGCGGGCTTTTAGAGTTCGTGGAGATGTTTAAAGCACCGATTAAAGTGCTGCATCCTTTATTAACGGCGACACAAGAAGGCAACTACAATGCGACTGAAGGCTTATCGTCTATTCCATTTGAAGGCATTATCTTAGCGCATTCAAACGAGTCCGAATGGCAAACCTTTAGAAACAATAAGAATAATGAAGCCTTTATCGACCGTATAAACATCGTTAAAGTACCTTATTGCCTGCGGGTTTCTGAAGAAATTAAAATTTATCAAAAATTGATTGATAACAGTTCATTAACGCACGCCCATTGTGCGCCAGGAACCTTAGACATGTTGTCGCAATTTTCGGTTTTAACTCGTTTAAAAGAACCGCAAAACTCCAGCATTTACTCAAAAATGCGGGTGTATAACGGCGAAAGCTTGAAAGATACCGATCCTAAAGCAAAATCCTATCAAGAATACCGTGATTTTGCCGGTGTGGATGAGGGAATGAGTGGTATATCCACACGTTTTGCCTTTAAAATCTTGTCTAAAGTATTTAACTTTGATCACAGTGAAGTGGCAGCAAACCCTGTGCATTTAATGTATGTGTTAGAGCGCCAGATTGAACAAGAGCAATTCCCTCAAGAAATGCAGGAAACTTATTTAGGTTTTATTAAAGAATATTTAGCCACTAAGTACGTGGAATTTATTGGCAAAGAAATTCAAACTGCTTATTTGGAATCTTATTCTGAATACGGACAAAATATTTTTGACCGCTACATCACTTATGCTGACTTCTGGATTCAAGACCAGGATTACCGCGATCCGGATACAGGTGAAATTTTTGACCGTGGCCTGCTGAATCTGGAATTGGAAAAAATTGAAAAGCCCGCTGGCATTTCTAACCCTAAAGATTTTCGTAATGAAGTGGTGAATTTTGTCTTACGTGCACGTGCTAATAATCGCGGCAAAAATCCCGTATGGAACAGCTATGAGAAATTAAGATCGGTTATTGAGAAAAAAATGTTTACCAATACCGAAGATTTACTGCCGGTGATTTCGTTCAATGCCAAATCGTCTGAAGATGATAAGAAAAAACATGAGGAATTTATTTCGCGTATGGTCGATAAAGGCTATACGCGTAAACAAGTTCGCTTGCTTTGTGAATGGTATTTGCGAGTACGTAAGTCGCAATAATAAACATAACGGATTATACAGCATCCATTAAGTACACGCCTTACGCCGGCTCGGTGCTATCTGAAGGGAGATCCTTCGCTACGCTCTGGACGACGAGGTGGGAAGTATGGGTAAAAGCTGCGGAGCAAAATTATGTCGCAATTGATTGATAGACGACAAAATGCGGGAAAAAAAAGCACGGTTAATCGCCAACGCTTTTTGCGTCGCTATAAAAACCAAATCAAGAGAGCAGTCTCTGATGCTGTGGGTAAGCGCAGCATTACTGAAATTGATCAAGGCGAACAAATCACTATTCCATCCAGAGACATTTCTGAACCGATGTTTCATCGCGGTAAAGGAGGTCATGTAGAACGCATCCTTCCCGGAAATGATAATTTTATTGCGGGTGACCGCATAAAAAAACCAAATAACGGTGAAGGCAATGATAGTGGCGGTGATGCCAGTAACAGCGGTGAAGGCGAAGACAATTTTGTTTTTGAATTATCCCGCGAAGAATTTCTTGATTTGTATTTCGAAGATTTGGAGTTGCCTGATCTGGTTAAAAAAGAATTAGCCCGACTCAGCACCTTTAAAACCGTAAGAGCGGGTGTAACGACCAGTGGGATTCCGAATAATATTAATGTGCTACGTTCCATGAAACAAGCCACCGGACGCAGAGTAGCCTTAGCATCGCCTTATAAAAGACAATTAAAAGAAGCGGAAAAAGAATTAAACCGTTTATTAGCACAAGCAGAACCAGATATGGCAACTCTTGACTTACTACGTAAAGACATCGAACAGCTAAAAAAGAAAATTAAAGCCGTACCTTTTATTGATACCATCGATCTTCGTTACAATTACCGAACGCGTATTCCGTCACCTTCTACACAAGCCGTAATGTTCTGCATTATGGACGTTTCAGGTTCTATGGATGAATCAAAAAAAGACATCGCCAAACGTTTTTTCATTTTGCTGTATATGTTTCTCACTAAAAATTATGCAAAAATTGACTTAGTATTCATCCGTCACCATACCTCAGCGAAAGAGGTCAATGAGGAAGAATTCTTTTATTCTCGAGAAACAGGTGGTACGGTTGTTTCGAGTGCGCTGGAACTACTGCATAGCACTATTGAGGCGCGTTACCCTCCAGAGTCATGGAATATTTATGTAGCCCAAGCTTCCGATGGTGACAACTGGAATGCCGATTCGCCCTACTGCCAAGAATTATTACAAGAAAAAATCATGCCTTTACTGCAGTATTTTGCGTACATAGAAATTATGCCACGCCATCATCAAAGTTTATGGGAAGTGTACCAACAGGTAATGGAACGTCATCCTAATTTTGCGATGGAAAATATTGATACCATAGCGGATATTTATCCAGTGTTTCACGAATTATTTAAAAGGAAAACGGCATGAAAAAAAAGCCTTTATCCACTGGAGCAGAATGGACCTTTGAATTAATTCAAGACTATGACCGTGAGATCGCGCGCATTGCAAAAAACTTTAAACTGGATACTTATCCCAACCAAATTGAAGTTATTTCTGCCGAGCAAATGATGGATGCTTATGCTTCTGTAGGGATGCCTATTGGCTACAGTCATTGGTCGTTTGGTAAGCAATTTGTGAGCGTTGAAAAAAGTTACAAGCGTGGACAAATGGGCTTAGCTTATGAGCTGGTCATTAACTCTAATCCCTGCATTTCCTATTTGATGGAAGAAAACACGATTGCCATGCAAGCCTTGGTCATTGCCCATGCTTGTTATGGTCATAACTCTTTTTTTAAAAATAACTATTTATTCAAAATGTGGACTTCGGCAGATGCCATTATTGATTATCTGGTCTTTGCTAAAAAATACATCGGTGATTGCGAAGAACGATACGGAATTGATGAGGTCGAGTCGATTCTCGATGCCTGTCATGCCTTAATGAATTATGGCGTAGACCGTTACAAGCACCCTACTCCTTTATCCATTCAGGAAGAAAAAATTCGCCAACAAAATCGGGAAGTTTATCTGCAATCCCAGGTTAATGATTTATGGCGAACCATTCCCCAAGGCAAACAAGCAGCAGATCAAAATAAGAAAAAGCGCTTCCCGGAAGAGCCGCAAGAAAATATTTTATACTTTATTGAAAAAAATGCGCCCTTATTAGAACCCTGGCAACGCGAGATTGTACGCATTGTCAGGAAAATGGCGCAGTATTTTTATCCTCAAGGCCAGACGAAAGTCATGAATGAAGGTTGGGCGTGTTTTTGGCACTATACCATTTTGCATCAACTGTATGACGAGGGTTTGGTTACTGATGAGTTTATGCTGGAGATATTGCAAAGCCATACTAACGTCATCATGCAACCAGCCTATAACAGTCCCTATTTCAGCGGCATTAATCCCTATACTTTAGGTTATCACATGATGCAGGACATCAAGCGAATTTGTGAACACCCAACGGAGGAGGACAAGGCCTGGTTCCCTTATCTGGCCAATACTGATTGGTTAAGCAGCTTAGATACCGCTATGCGCAACTACAAAGACGAGAGTTTTATTGCGCAGTATTTATCACCTAAATTAATGCGTGATTTAAAATTATTTCATATTGTCGATGACGACCGCAGCCCAGAAATTTATGTGAATGCTATTCATAATGAATTAGGGTATAAACAAATCCGCGAGGCCTTATCCAGACAATATAATTTAAGCTCCTTTGAACCGGATATTCAGATTTATTCTATTGATGTGCAAGGGGATCGCGCCATGACCCTAAGATACACACAGCAAAACAGAATCCCGTTAGGTGAAGGCACAGCAGATGTTTTGAAGCATCTTTATGCTCTATGGAAGTTCCCAGTGATTTTACAATCGGTGGATACGGCGAATAAAGTGACTGCAGAAGTTCATTGCCCCCCTGTGACACCAACGCCGTTAAGAAACGCTGAACCAACGTAGGTTGACGCTAAACGAAGAGCCGCCCAACACAGTGAAGTCGCAACGCTCCATTGTTGGGCGCGATGCACCAAACTACTTAACAGCTACAAGCTCAGTTGTCACGAAAATCTGTAGTGCGGCTTTTGTAAAAGGGTGAAGATTTAAAACATCACTAAATATATTAGCTGCAACCTCATTCGTATTTAAATACCAATCACTAATATCATCAGAATGATACTGTATCACGGCAGGCTTAAATACAACGTAAGCTGAGTGAATAGAGGTAGGACTTCGTCCTATACCTGTTTTCACAAAATATTGATTCCCATTCAATGCGCGGCTGAGCAATTTCGTTGCATCTTCCAAAGTACCGGGCATAGGTGCATCAACGGGTACAAAATCAGCATAGACAACTACAGTAACTGCCAATTTATCACCAAACTCATGGCGTTGATTTACAAAAGTGGCCAGAGCTTGTGCTTTGTCATTAGTACACACCGTAACTCTAATTTCCATATCCAGACCAGCGCCAGTCAAATCCTCAACGTGAACACAGGGATCGGCATTTAAAGTGGCACTCAATTGTTTTTGGAGTAAATACCAGGGTGGAGATAAGGTATTATTTACAGCGAAACTCAGGTTACAACCGAAAAAACAAAAAAACACTACAAGCATTAATCGTACGTTATTCATAAAACTTAACTTCATTATTACCTCAAAATTTAAGTTGCCTCTTTGAGCATATAAAGTCAAAGAGGCATGTAAAGAATTACTCAGACGCTAATTCAATAGCAAAAGCTACCGCTAATTTAGTAAAGTTAGTCATGTGCTCCAAACTTAACAAAGACATGCTATCCGCTTCACTATGAATGTAGGGATTGTGTGCTTCAAAGCTGGTTTCACAAGGGAATGCAGCAGGAACCTCTTCATCATCCCATGAGGCATGATCGCTACAACCATATCCACAGGTTGAATAATCAACAGGTACTTTTACGTACGTATCAATTAGCTTGGCAACATAATTACTCAAGCCTCTGTCTGTATGATCGGTAAATACCCACATAGTTGGGTCTTTAGGATCAGTACGATAGCCCGTCATATCAAATTGAATTGCTGCCTTAACAGGAATGGAGTTCTCTATAAAATGCTCCACTACATATTGAGAGCCAACAAGTCCTCTTTCTTCAGCCGCATACCAAATAATATAGATTGGGCGCTTAAATTGAGTATTGGATGACAATAAAACCCGGGTCATTTCCATAATAGTTGAAGAACCACTGCCATCATCACCAGCTCCTGGCATACGCCCGTCCAGCGTATCCATATGCGCTCCGATAACAATACCAGGCGCTTTGATGTCTTTACCAATAACCGTTACCAAAGAAGGCTGTTTATAACGTCCTGTAGCTACAAAATAAGTCGCTGTATCAGTACGACCATACTCTACTGCCATGGCTTCAAATGTAGATTTTAACCAGTTTGCAGCGTCCACACCTGTAGACTTCGTTGCAGAGCGATTGTAGTATGAAGTTAAGTGAGTCAAAGTCTGCCAAATATTATCCGCAACAACTTTTTTTATCGCACTGTTTACTTCTGTTTGATGCTTGATTTCATAAGCTACTTGACTCTTTTTAACGGCGTTAACCGATTTTTTTTGCAGTAATTTTTGTGCTGATTGTTGTTTTGCAGTAACTAAAGTACCGGTTAATCGGTGACTGACATTCACAAATCGTCCACACTGCACATCATCTGCTATTTTGCTTAATGCATTCATATCAGCACTAGCAATATCAATAATTTTAAATTGTTTGTTTTCTGCTAAAACCTCATGGGTAATGGTTATTTTTGCAGCCAAGCATTGTGGTACTTGTAATTGCTCACGAACTGGAGCATTGGTTGCAGAAACTTGGGCGCTCGCTAACAGCGAACCCGCAGCGATACAGCTCATCCAGTGATTAAAACGCATTTCCTCTCCTAAAAGTTGATAATGTTCAACGCGACTACATGATGAGGTAAATCATGCTCGATCAAGTTCACTTTACCTAAATTCAAAGGTTGAATCCATAGTTGAATTTATATTTATCAAAGGAGCATAAAATTTGGCTAAAAAAATCCTTTTGTTGCTTTTTTAGCCTTATCGCTATTGATAATCATTTTCATTTGCGATAAAGTCCTATTATCAATGATAAGATGAGCAAATAGAATACAATGAACACAAAAAAATATCCAATCAATCCGAAAAAGATCCCTTATTACCTGGCTTTAATCTTCCTTACGGCTGGTGCCAGTTTAATTCTTGGCTTTTTAAGCTTCGGTGGTATGTTTGCTCTAATGCCCTTATTACCCTTGGCCATTGCTGCTTTTGGTCTTTCTGTAGCATATGAAGGGGAAATTTATTTACAGAATATTAAAGGTGCCCTTAATAAGTTATTCAAAAATAATTACTTGAAAAATCATCTGGCTAAAGAATATCTTTTGCAAAATTTCCCGGCAAATACTGAAGATAAAGGCTGTCCTGAATTTTTTAAAGACTATGAAAAACAGTTAAAATTACTGGGAAATTTCAGTCACAAACATCTTAACAAAGAAAGCAAACAACGCAAAAAACAAATAGAAAAAACCCTAAAAGATATGGATAAATGGTTTGCCCTGCAGCTATTTCCGGCAAAAGAAGCGGCAAGCGAAGAGGCATCAGACTACATTCTCTCATTACAACAATGGATGGTTGAGAAAGACGATGATCTAGACAAAGAAACTTGGAAAAAAACGTGGCAAAACCGCCTGGAAAAACGCCACATTTACTTCCATCTAGTAAAAGCATTCAGTACCCTTTCGGCACTCTTTATGGGGCTAGGCAGCACCTATCTTATCGTAGAAGCATTTACGGCGATGAGTATTACTATTATGCCCGCATTGATCCTGCCCATGGCTGTTGTTGCAGGAGTGGCATATGGCTTATTGACTTACAATACAGTGACTGATTTTATCAATAACGATACCGTGAGGAAGTGGTTTAATAAAATTCGCGCCGATCTGAAAGAAGGACTTTCACTTCGCAGTGTGGGCATGGCATTAATAGCAACCTTACTTGTTGGCTTAGCGATAGCACTGACTATTTGTACTGCGGGCACCTGGTGGACCGTAGCAACGAATGCACAACCGTTATTTACCTGGATGAAAAAAATACCCAATTTTGTGATGGGGTTTATCAATCCACTGATTACCGGTTTGTCTGCGGTGTTTTTTAATATCGAAAACTCATCCGAATCGCTTAAGATGATTGATGAAGCCGCCCAATCAAAAACCACTCTTTTTATCCATGCTTCAAATACCGTTCACAAAATATTTTCAGATCTGTATAAATCCGAGAATGGGTGGCAAATGATTAACCCTTTCCGCCTGATCATCAAACTGACCTTCTTACCTTTACGCATTTTACTTTTTATAGGCCATTTAGTCAGTATCGCTTTAACCGCTGACCGGATGCCTGGACTACCCCAGATTGTAGCAGCCTTAATTGCGATGATCAGTGAAGGTTTTGAAGATGCTCATTATTTTATTGGGCACGATGAAGACGAGCACGCTGATCATGACCATGCTCATCACGGACATAATCATGAACCTAAAAAAACTACTAAAGATTTACTTAATGCGCATTTGGATAATGAATCATCAGGACATAACCACGATGCAGACATCCCAACACGTGTGCTCTATGCTATAGCATCACCTTTATATGCTTTATCTGCTGGCTGGACTTATTTAGCCAGCAAAAGGAATCCGTCTACGGGTGATTGCAAGTCACTTAGTTTTGCAGAAGCATGGGCAAACCAATGGGGTAAAAAAATTGTATCCGAGGAAGAGGTTGCTGTTGCTGATGCATCACAGGGCCCATCAAACAACTGGAAGATAGAACATACCGTTTCCCTGCTTGAAAAGTACCAAAGAAAGCATTTGCAAGGAGCGGTTATTGGTAGCGATAATGCTAAAGAGAAAATAATTGCACTACAAGCATTAGCCGCGAAGGTACGTAAGGCAGATGAAAATGGGACTACGGTAACTGATGTTCTTGAAGCAGCCAAAAACGACGCTACCTTAGGTCGTCATAGACATGGTTTATTTGCTCAAACCAGTGCAAATACCGCGACTCAAGACTTTATTGAAGCCTTGCCAGCACGTGTGGGTGCTGTTAGATAAGGTTCTTCGCTACGCCTGGACGACAAAAGGGGCATTAATTACTCTGCAACAAAAGCTCTTGTGCGTGTGAGCGAGTTTGTTCGGTAATTTTCAATCCGCCAAGCATTCGTGCAATTTCATCTACTTTTTCTGAAGATTGCAGTAAAGAAATGCTGGTAAAGGTTTGGGTGTTGTCGCTTTGTTTTTCTACCATAAAATGATTATGAGCTGAAGCGGCAACCTGTGGTTGATGCGTCACACAAAATACTTGTAAACGCTCACCTAATTTGCGCAGCATTTGCCCTACCAAAGCCGCTGTTGCACCCCCAATACCTACATCAACCTCGTCAAATAATAAGGTAGGTGTTGAGCCTTGTTGGGCCGTAATCATTTGAATAGCCAAACCAATTCGCGACAACTCACCGCCTGATGCAATTTTATTTAAAGAATCAGGCTGCATGCCAGGATTGGTGCAGACTTTATATTCAATCTTATCCAAACCATGCGCCTGCATTTTATCTAACGCACTCATCTCAATTTCAACCCAACCTTTGGGCATACCCAATTGTTGAATGCTGGTAGTTATTTCTTTTGCTAGCTTTTGGCCGCTTATCTGTCTTGCTTCTCGAAGTGTTAAAGCCGCAGCCTCGTATGTCGTGAGCATTTGCTGGTAATGCGCTTGCAACTGCACCAAACGACCTTCACTGTCCTGCAATGACTCTAGTTCCTTCTGTAGGCTTTGGGTGTGATTTTGTAATTGACTGCTGTCAATATGGTATTTGCGTGCTAATTGATGAATGGAACTCATCCGTGTTTCGATTTGATGCAGACGTTCCGGATCAAGATGAATCTTCTCCGCAAATTGCTGCATTTCTCCAGCGGCTTCTTCACACTGAATCAAGGCACTGCTAATCAGTTCATTGATATTTTTGATTTGCGGCTGTTCTTGCGGTAACTGACTAAGCAATTGCACTATTTGCCCAAGGCCCGTACAAATATTAGGCTCGTCATCGGCATTTAATAAATCATGTATTTGCTGACTATCTTGTAAATATTCTTTAGCATGATTCAACATTTGATGCTCTTGATATAAGGCATCAATTTCATTTTCATGTAGGCTTAATGCCGACAATTCTTCAATCTGGAATTGTAATAAAGCAACTCTATCTGCTTGCATATCCAAGCTTTGCAACACATTAATTTCTTGTTGAATTTTATGGCATTGCTTGTAAAGGCGTGCGACGTCATCCAGCAAAGAGTGATTCTTCGCGTATTGATCCAATTGTTGTCGGTGCGTTCCGTGCTGCATCAAGGTTTGATGTTGGTGTTGGCCATGGATGTGCACCAGTTTCTCGCTTAATTCTTTAATTTTTTGCAGTGGAAATGGCTGACCATTAATATAGGATTTTGAACGACCTTCTGCATAAATTACTCGACGCAAATAAATCTCGCCATCATCACAGGGAATATCTTGTTCTGCCAGCCAAAGAGCAGGCTCTGAATCCTGACTTACATAAAATCCGGCGGTAATGTCGCACTTTTCCTGACCGGGTCGAATAACAGACGCATCTGCACGGGAGCCTAAAGCCAACATCAAAGCATCGATCATAATGGATTTTCCCGCACCGGTTTCCCCAGTAAAGGCCGTCATTCCTTGAGTAAAGTCTAATTCCAGGTGTTGTACAATTGCAAATTGTTCGATACGCAAAGTTGTGAGCATGATTTATCCCTGATGTTTGGATTCCCAGCCAAGCTTAGATCGTAATGTATCATAGTAATGATAATCAAGAGGATGTAATAGACGTAATTGGTGACCATTTTTTTCAATGGCAACTTTTTGGTCTGGTTTCACCATGCGCGATTCATGACCGTCACAACTCACTCGCAGATCCGTTTCATTGTGGTGACTGATGTGCAACTCAATTTTAGAGCCTCCATCAATAACTAAAGGACGGGAGCTTAAACTATGTGAAAACATAGGCACTAAAACAATAGCGTTTAATTGGGGATGCATGATAGGACCACCCGCTGATAAAGCATAAGCAGTGGAACCTGTTGGTGTAGACAAAATCATACCATCAGAACGGTAATGACTGACTAATTGCTCATTAATATACACTGAAAACTCAATTAAATGAGTATCATTGCCACGAGACAAAACTACATCATTTACCGCATCACCTTCAAAATAGGTGGTGGTTTCATCATAAATACTGGTGTGGAGAAGAAAACGTTTTTCTTCTTTATATTGACCCGCTAATACGGCGCCAATCTGTGTTTCAATGTCATTGGGTAAGACATCTGTCAAGAACCCTAAACGACCACGGTTAATACCAATAACCGGTGTATTCACTTTAGTTGCCATGCGTGCCGCGGAAAGCAAGCTTCCATCGCCGCCGATGACAATAATCAAGTCATGTGCTTCGCCCATCTCGTTTCTGGTCAATACAGGTAATTGCAAATCAAAACCTAATAAAGTATCGACGTCTTGATAGACAGAAACCTTTTGTTTTTCCAGAAAATCAACCAGACGGTGTAAGCTTTCACTTACACCCTGGTTCGCCCGATGCTGGCGCGCGTATAAAATGACTCGTTTAAAGTGACTTTTAGTCTTCACTATTCGCTCTTGATGCTTTTTTACGATCATGTTCTTTCAGAGCTTTTTTACGAATACGAATCGAGTTTGGAGTTACTTCAACCAATTCATCGTCATCAATAAACTCTAAAGCCTGCTCTAGTGATAATTTAATCGCTGGAGTTAAAACGATGTTTTCATCTGTACCAGAAGCACGCATGTTCGTTAATTGTTTTTCTTTAGTCACGTTCACAACCAAATCATTGTCACGAGCATGAATACCAACAATCATACCTTCATAACAAACAGCTTGTGGTTCAACAAATAAACGACCACGCTCTTGCAGATTAAACAGAGCAAATCCACGCGCAATACCTTGGCAGTTAGCAATCAGGACACCATTCGCACGCTTACCAATACGGCCTTTAATTGCAGTGCCGTAATGATCAAACACGTGATACATTAAACCAGTACCTGAAGTAGCGGATAAAAATTCATTATGGAAGCCAATCAGTCCACGAGTAGGAATCATGTAGTCAAGACGTACACGTCCTTTACCGTCTGGAACCATGTTTTGCATGTCACCACGTCGCTCGCCTAATTTTTCCATGATAGCGCCCTGATTCGTCTCTTCAACGTCAACAGTTAAACGCTCGTACGGCTCTTGTTGCTCGCCATCTATTTCACGAATAATAACTTCTGGTTTACAAATCGCTAATTCATAACCTTCACGACGCATGGTTTCAATCAGAATAGATAAGTGCAATTCACCGCGGCCAGAAACACGGAATTTGTCGGGATCATCACAATCTTCAACACGTAAGGCTACGTTGTGCAGTAATTCAGTATCCAAACGCTCACGAATTTTACGTGACGTTACAAACTTACCTTCTTGTCCTGCAAACGGCGAATCATTAACCTGAAAGGTCATGCTGATTGTTGGCTCGTCAACAGACAATGGTGGTAAGGCTTCAACTGCAGAAGGATCGCAGATGGTATCAGAAATATTCAAGCCTTCAATACCTGTAACTGCAACGATATTACCTGCATTAGCCTCTTCGATTTCAACACGCTCTAAGCCTTTGAAGCCAAGTAATTGTAATAAACGACCGCTACGGATGTTACCGTCTTTATCAATAATTTTTACTGGAGATTTTGCTTTAATTTGCCCACGACTAACGCGACCAATACCAATTGTTCCAACATAAGAAGAGTAAGAAAGAGAACTGATTTGCATTTGGAAAGGACCGTCAGCATCTACTTTAGGCGCGTCCACTTTATCAATAATCGTCTGTAATAAAGCACTCATATCAGTGGCTTCATCTTCCAGATTCAATTTGGCAAAGCCATTTAATGCAGATGCATAAATTACTGGGAAGTCTAACTGAGCATCAGTTGCTCCCAGATTATCAAATAAATCAAAAACCTGATCCATAACCCAATGTGGTCTAGCACCTGGACGGTCGATTTTATTAATTACTACGATAGGATGTAAGCCACGAGCGAAAGCTTTTTGAGTCACAAAACGTGTTTGTGGCATTGGGCCATCTACAGCATCTACTAGAAGCAACACGCTGTCTACCATAGACAGGATACGCTCTACTTCACCACCGAAGTCAGCATGTCCTGGGGTGTCAACGATATTAATTTGATGATCTTTCCAGTATACGCATGTATTTTTAGCAAGAATCGTAATACCCCGCTCTTTTTCCAGGTCGTTGGAGTCCATCATCCGCTCAACTTTAGGCGCTCTATCGTTTAAAGTACCTGTTTGTTGTAACAATTTGTCTACTAGTGTAGTTTTACCATGGTCAACGTGAGCGATAATGGCAATATTACGTATCTGATCAATCATAAATAACCTTTAGAAGAACGCGCATACAATTCGCGCGATATAAGAAACGGAGTTTTTGTTCATAGATTCGACATTATACATGAATATACAGCTAAAGCCTATTGGCTCAATAGAATAAATTAAAGTACCGATTTTTATACAAAAATACGCTAATCCCCCCAAATGTTGCTAGACTAAGAATGAGAGGTAAAAAAAAGGGGGCAAGAATGAAACCATTAATTTTGCATCCAACCGATATCAGTCAATGGCACGCATTAGTGAATGAAGCTCAAGCTGCAACTCGACTGGTATTGAATGAGAACACTGAAAGTTATCTGGTGTTTTTGTTAATGCGTTTTTCTCAAGGCCCGAAGCTGGTCGAATCAATAGTTGCGCTTGATTTTCTGGAGTCCATGCATCGACCTCGTCCCTTACAAATGCAGTTCTTGCGTGATGTGGGCGATAAAAGCTTACTCTTCTGTGGTCTCTTCCCTGGAATCGCCAAACGACGTCATGTGAGTCTTAATTATTTTTTTGATTTGGGACAGGCCGCGTATTTGACTGTTGGTGAATTAGAGGAAAAACACTCCGCTAACTTGTATTTTCAATTAAGTGAGCAATTTGCCACCTTGCAGCAAATACTGCAAGCCATGCGAGGGGAATATTTTCAATTGAATCAAAACGACTGTGGGATATTATCTTCGGTGAAATTGACGATGCAGTAATCGTTTGTCTAGAGTCATCGTCGTCCAGAGCGCAGCGAAGGATCTTCCCTCAGATAGCACTGAGCCACCTTCAGGAAGTCCTTCGCTACGCTCTGGATGACGGTATCAATCAAGGTTTACGAAATAACAAAGCAATATCAATAGGGTCAAATGCATATTCTTTATTACAAAAATCACAACGAATATCGATTTCACCTTGTTCTTCCAAAATATCCTGAGCTTCTTTCTCACCTAAAACATTAAGAACCTGCTTCATTTTTTCAGCACTGCAAGTACATAAAAATTGCGTTTTGCGGCTGTCAAATACTCTTAATTCGGTTTCATTATAAAGTCGATAGAGCAACGTTTGGTTATCCAAAGTCAGTAATTCATTCTCACTGACGGTTTGTCCCAGTTGTACTGCATACTCCCAGAATTGCTCTCTTTGCGTTGTATCTTGTCCTGGCATAAGTTGCAGTAACATCCCTGCCGCTGCCGTCTCGCTAACCGCTAACCAGACTTGTGTAGAAACCTGTTCTGATTGGGCAAAGTAATTCGTTAAATTTTCACTCATGGACGTTGCCTGAATAGGCACTACACTTTGATACGCATTGGTTTGATTACTTTGATTAATCGTCAACACCATTTTTCCGGTAAGAAAAGCGGTGGCGTAATCAACTGTTTCCAGACCTTCACTAAATTGAGCAAAAGCTCTGATGTTTAATTGATTGTCGCATTGGACTAATAATAAAGGCAAACGTTTATCACCTTGGAATTGCAAACTCAAACTGCCTTCAAACTTAATACTGGAAGTTAAAAGCAAACAAGAAACGAGTGCCTCACCCAATAGATTTTTTACCATAGGCGGGTAATCACGTTGCTCCATGATGGTTTGATAAGTTTTTTCAATATGCACAATTTCACCACGAATATTGGCATGTTCAAAAATAAAACGTTGTAGCGAGTCTGATTCTTTCATAAAAGGCCGTCTGTAAATGCAGATAATAGCGCTATTCTAGCATAATTTTTCTGATTTTCTCTGGAGAAAAAAATATCTTGAGCTATGCTTTATAGACCCCCTGAAAAAGCTGAGGAACTATCATGATAGACAAAAATCTATTCGCACCTTTATTAAAAACATTAGATAAAGTTATTTTAGGTATCGAAGAATTACCCGAAGCAGATAAGCGTCTTGATTTTATTGAAATAGATACAGAAGAGGAATTTGACGTAGAACGTTCTATGAATTAGTTGTTGATTAGCAACACCAGTGCAAGCAATAATCGCTCTTTTTTGAGCGAGAACCTAAAATGTTAAACAGCCAACAAATGGCAGCGGTCAATTACATAAATGGTCCTTTATTAGTTCTTGCTGGAGCAGGAAGCGGTAAAACACGAGTTATTACGCAAAAAATCGGCTATTTGATTAATACCTGCGGCTATGCCGCCAATACTGTATGCGCAGTTACCTTTACCAACAAAGCAGCCAATGAAATGCGTACTCGCGTTGCCGCAGTACTTCCTGCCGCTAACCGACGCGGCTTAAAAATCGCCACATTCCATACCTTAGGCCTGAGCATGATCAAACGTGATCTTGCTTTATGCAACCTGAAAAAAGGTTTTTCTATTTTTGATAGTGAAGATTGTTTGCAGATTTTACGTAGCTTTTTACCGGCCAATAAAGCTACTGAGCGTGATACGCTCATGCAAATTCAACAACGTATTTCGCGCTGGAAAAATGACCTCCTAACTCCAGAACAAGTGATGTGCAACACACCGGATGCACCTTTATATGAAGAAGCTGCGCTTATCTATCCACGTTATCAGCAAGCGTTAAAAGCGTATAATGCGGTTGATTTTGACGATTTAATTCGCCTTCCAGTCTGCTTGCTCAGCGAGAATCCTTCGGTTTTAGAATATTGGCAAAATAAAATTCGTCACTTATTGGTGGATGAATACCAAGATTCCAACACCAGCCAGTATCTTTTAGTAAAAAAGCTCACCGGCGTTCGCGCGCATTTTACCGTTGTGGGCGATGACGATCAGTCTATTTATGCCTGGCGTGGAGCAAAGCCTGAAAATTTAAAACAATTACAGGAAGATTACCCGCAGTTAAAAATAATTAAGCTGGAACAAAATTACCGCTCTACCAATATTATTTTAAATACCGCCAATCATCTTATTGCCAATAACCAACATTTATTTGACAAAAAATTATGGAGTGAATTAGGGCAAGGAGAACTATTGCGCGTAATTCGTTGCAAAGATGAGCAAGATGAGGCCGAACAAGTGATTACTGATTTAATCAGTCATAAAATGCGCGCCCGAACACCTTATGGTGATTATGCTATTTTGTATCGAGGCAATCATCAATCACGTATTTTTGAAAAAGTACTGCGCCATTACGGCATTCCTTACCATATCAGTGGCGGTCAATCCTGGTTTGCCAAACCCGAAGTTAAAGATGTGTTTGGCTATTTGAAATTACTGTGCAACGAAGCTGATGACGCCGCCTTTTTAAGAGTAATAAACACACCCAAACGCGGTATTGGTGAGTCAAGCCTTGATGCTTTAGGCAATTACGCTCAAAGTCGTGGCATCAGTCTCTTTGCCGGCGCGGATCACCTGGCCTTGAGCGAATGCGTTTCAGATAAACCACGTGCAGCTCTACAGCATTTTAAAGCCTGGATTGCGGAAGTAAAAAAACGGGTGTCCGAAGGCTCGGTGGTTGAGCATTTAAAACAAATGGTTGAGGCCAGCGGCTATGAAGCCTACATTTACGAGCAATGTGATACACCCGCAAAAGCGCAAAAAAGAATGGACAACGTCTGGGAGCTTATCGAATGGATAGGACGCTTACTCACTAAAAATCCGGAACAAACCTTAGTTGATGTCATCAATAAATTAATTCTAATCGATATTTTAGAGCAATCCGATGAACATGATGAAGAATCATTACAACTGATGACCTTGCATGCATCTAAAGGTTTGGAATTTCCTTATGTGTATCTGGTGGGCATGGAAGAGGAATTATTACCGCATCGAGTCAGCATCGATGACGATCAAATTGAAGAAGAACGACGCCTTGCTTACGTAGGCATTACACGTGCTCAAAAAGGCCTGTGTTTTACTCTGGCAAATCAACGACGTCGTGGTGGTGAAATGCAGGATTGTTTACCCAGTCGATTTTTAGAAGAATTACCCCAAGCGCATTTGGAATGGTTTGGTAAAAACGTGGAGCGTTGTGAAGAACGTTCTAAAAGTTTGGCAAAATCACATTTGGCCGGATTAAAAAATATGTTGAATGATACGCCTGAGGCTTGAAATATCCCGTCATCCAGAGCGTAGCGAAGGACCTCCAACCACGTCACCGAGCCACAATCAGGAGTTCCTTCGCTACGCTCTGGATGACGGCATTTTTTTACAACAACCCCAAATAATCACCTGATAACACTGCGTTTTTTCCAGCTCCTGATATACTAAAATAATGAATAAAAATATTATCTTACTCATCGTTTCCTTTGCCATGTTTATGGAGGCAGTGGATACCACGATTATCAATACGGCTATCCCGGTCATGGCAGAGAGTTTGCACGTCAATCCTCTTGACCTGAAATTAGCATTAATTAGTTATCTATTGAGTTTGGCCATTTTTATTCCGATAAGCGGCTGGATTGCTGATAAATTTGGTATTAAGCCGGTGTTTATTGCTGCAGTTACTGTTTTTACTTTAAGCTCAATTTGGTGTGGTTTTACTTCGAGCCTCGGTGAATTAATTTGTGCCCGGATAGTACAGGGTTTAGGAGGCTCGCTGACTATGCCCGTGGGGCGGCTTATTATTCTACGCACTTGTGAGCGTCACGAGCTCATCACCAAGATGAGTATTGTAGTGATGGTAGCCTCCCTAGGGATGATGCTTGGGCCATTACTCGGAGGCATCATCACGCATCATTTTTCCTGGCGCTGGATCTTTTGGGTTAATGTGCCCTTTGGTATTTTATCCGTTATCTTATCCCACAAATTATTACCTGAAATGAAGCCTCGCCCTGTTCCGCCATTAGATAAATTAGGCTTTATACTGTTTGGCAGCGGACTTGCCACTTTAACCTATGGTTTATCAATACTAAGTGAATCCGACATGAATCACGCCCAACCTTGGCTTATTCTGAGCGGCTCTGTTTTATTGCTCCTCGCTTACGCACGCCATTCACGACATAGAGCACATCCTATTATTAAAATAGAACTATTAGAAATCCGCACTTTTCGTGTATCCGTTACCAGTAATTTATTCGCACGCTTAAGTTTTGGCGGCACGCCGTTTTTATTGCCCTTACTATTACAAATCGGATTAGGCTATAACTCACAACTGTCCGGTTTTTTATTAGCCCCTGTGGCACTGGGTGTTTTTTTAGTAAAACCCTTATCGGTTCATATCCTGCGTTTTTTTGGTTATAAACATTTATTAATTTTAAATACAACTCTAGTCAGTCTGTCTTTATGGTCTTTTTGTTCCATCAATGCATCTTCTTCAATTTATGGCATTGGCCTCTTAACTTTTATTTATGGTTTTTTAATCGCACTGCAATACACCGGGATGAACTCTTTGGCTTATGCGCAGATTTCAGAAAATAATATGAGTGCTGCAACCAGTATTATGAGTACCATTCAACAATTGGCACAAAGTTTTGGTGTAGCTGTCTCAGCAATTCTTGTAAGTTTTTTTACAACAAACCACATTTTAAACATCAAAATATTCCAACAAACCTTCTTCACGCTTGGGTTGTTGACCTTTTTGTCAGGGCTGATTTTCCTTGCTTTAACAAAGGATGACGGTCAAGAATTAATTAAACCTCAGTTATAATCCTGGAATCATTAGAAATTTAGGAAAAAATCATCTATGATGTACTGGCATTATATGTATTTTGCATTAAATTTAAAATATTTAATAAAAAAACAGCACAAACCATAAAATAATGCTACAATGGTCTGGTAACAATTTAGGAAAATTTAACATGTCAGATAAAATACGCGGTACAGTAAAGTGGTTCAACGAGTCCAAAGGTTTCGGTTTTCTAGAAAGTGGCGGTAAAGATTATTTTGTACATTTCAGTGCAATCCAAGGCAGTGGTTTCAAAACTCTTGCTGAAGGTGCTACAGTAATGTTCAAAGCAAGCAATGGCCAAAAAGGTCCACAAGCTGAAGAAGTTGAATTAGTGTAAATTAGATTTACTGAATTTACTGACACCCTGCTCGCGACAAGATATTGCATCTTGACCCGAACAGGGTGTTTTTTTTGCCCCTTATTTCCCCTGCACCCTTCGCCGTTTAACTCCATAAAATAATTATTTGAGTTTCCAAAACACATGAAATGAGATACAGTAATTCGTTATCACATCATGAGTTACAAGGAATCGTATTATGAATAAAAAAATTGCAGTTATTGTGGGCAGCCTACGTAAAGAATCTTTAAATAGAAAAATGGCTCATGCTTTAATGGCTTTGTCGCCCTCTTCCTTGAACCTAGAAATTATTGAAATTGGTGATTTGCCGTTATACAACCAAGATTTAGATGATGAAGGTAATGTTCCGGCAGCCTGGACGCACTTTCGCGAACAAATGAAAACCTGTCAAGGCGTCTTATTTATCACTCCAGAGTATAATCGTTCCGTACCGGGTGTTTTAAAAAATGCGCTTGATGTCGGCTCTCGCCCTTATGGTCAAAGCATTTGGAGCAAAAAATCAGGTGCCGTTATTAGTATCTCCCCAGGAGCAATTGGTGGCTTTGGTGCGAATCAGCACTTACGCCAATCCTTTGTCTTTTTAGATATTCCTGCGTTACAGCAAGAGGCTTATATTGGACAAGCAGGAACTCTATTTGATGACCAAGGTAATATTGCCAACGAAGACACTAAAAAGTTCATGCATCAACTTATGGAAAGATACGCCGATTGGGTTGAACTTACGAGCGGTAAGTAATTTAGATTGAATTGAACTCATAAAAATTAAAAATCCATCCAAAAATGGAGCTACATCAGCTGCTCCATTTTCCACTATTCTGCGTTCTATGTTATATTACTCGCAAAAAACGATACTACTTAATCCACTATTCAAAATTGAAATGGCTTAAGATATTGATGCGCTAATTTATTAAAATGAGATAATGTTGATGATTAACCCATTGGAAAATGTAAAAATTGCACGAGTTTCTACCGTTCCATTTTTTATATTGGCGCATTTGCGCTCGCAATTAGAAATTGTAAATGCCGCAGGCGCAGACATTACCGTTGTTGCCAGCGAAGATGAAAAAAGTGACGCTATAAATCAACTTCATTATTGTAAATTCAAACCTATCTATATTGCACGTGAAATAAGTCTCATTGCAGATGTCATTACTTTATTTCAATTGGTTAAACTATTTAAAACAGAGCAGTTTGATATTGTTCACTCCTCCACACCCAAAGCCGGTCTGCTTTGTGCTTTAGCTGCTAAATTATCAAAAATACCCGTTAGATTGCATACCTTTACAGGGCAACCCTGGGTCACGATGGAAGGAATTAAAAAAAGCATCGTCAAATTCTGTGATAAAATCATTAATTCACTTAATACGCATAATTATGTAGACAGTTTCAGTCAACGCGAATTTCTCATAGAAAATAAAGTAGTTACTCCAGAAAAAATTACAGTATTAGGAAGCGGCTCTTTTGGTGGTGTTAATCTTGAAAAATTTAACGCAAAAAAATTTAGTGATGCAGATAGAAAGCAAACCAAAGAAACGCTTGGTATCAATCATGATGCTTTAATACTGCTCTTTGTTGGGCGAGTTACTCGTGATAAAGGCATTTTTGAGCTCATTGAAGCATTTAGCTTATTAGAAACCAATAATTCACGGCTGCTCATTGTTGGCCCATTTGAGCTTGGGTTAGAACAAGAAATCCGTAATCTTGCTAAGCATTTATGTGGTGATCGCATTATATTTACCGGCTTTTGTGCCGAGCCTGAACGCATGATGGCTGTCTCTGATATTTTATGTCTACCCAGCTACAGAGAAGGATTTGGAACGGTTGTTATTGAAGCTGCGGCAATGAGCATTCCCACTATTGGTACACGAATCTATGGCTTAACCGACGCCATAGTTGATGGCGCCACAGGGTGGTTAATCCAACCCAAAAATGTCCTTCAACTCAAAGAAGCAATGCAACAACTAATTACTGATGCACCATTGCGTCAAAGTATGGGGCAAAATGCATACACCAGAGCAGTTAATGAATTTGACAGCAAAAAATGCGGTGCTCTATTAGTTAATGAGTACAAACGGTTATTAAATAACCGGCTTAATTCAAGAACATAAATTCACCTCTAATGTGGTGGTATTGAAATTATTAGGGATGACAATCGCTTTATTACTTCTTTTTTTTCATTCATAGGGCCAATCAAAGTCTTTTATATTTTTCTCATGGATTTTTCATTATAATCATTAAATCCATATTCTCTTTCCTTCGTCTTCGACAAAGAAGATAGTAAAGGAACTCCTGTAATGGAATAAAGATTCATTGCATAAAAAAGATCATATCGTTGAATTGATTTTAATACATTCCATCTATGTTTTCGAACAATGAAACTAATAAAGTTTTTCAATGACGCCATTGCAAATTACCAATAACCGCTTCAATTTCTGAAAAAAAATAATTTTATATATGAATTTAAGCTCTTGATGTTAAAATACCATTTTATATAACACTTGTTACAGATGGCACTCGCAACATACTAATATAAGCCAATGCTCAAAACAGAAAAAACTAACAACTATTTTCTGGCGTAAATATATCAATTAATTTAAACGGAAACAGCTAAAAAATGAATAGAAAAATTTCACTGATTATCCCAGTCTATCATAATGAGAAAAATTTACCGGTTACCTATGCGCTTTTGGCGACAGAAGTCTTACCTTTTTTACCTAATTATGAACTAATTTTAATTGACGATGGTTCTCAGGATAACTCTTATCAAGAAGCACTAAAGTTAAGAGAGCTTGATAAGAATGTGAAAGTTATCAAATTATCAAGAAATTTTGGCCAGCATATTGCAATTTATGCCGGTCTTGAATACATGAGTGGTGATTGTGCAATGGTAATTTCTGCTGATTTGCAGGATCCGCCTATTTTAATTTTACAATTATTTGAAAAATATCTTGAGGGAAACAAAGTAGTCGTGGCTGTTCGTCAAGAACGAAAAGAACCCTTTTTGCAAAAATTATTTTCCGCTGTTTATTATAATATGATGAAAAGATATGCACTTCATGATATGCCTAAAGGCGGATTTGATTGTTTCCTTGCAGACAAACAAGTTATTGAGATTTTAATCAAGATTGAAGAAAAAAACACATCCCTTTTTGCTCAAATACTCTGGTTAGGTTTTAAACGCACAGAAGTGTACTATACCCGCCAAACACGTGAAATAGGCCTATCTCGTTGGACCTTCTCCAAAAAACTTAAAGTAGCGATTGATTCCCTTTTAGGTTTTTCATACGTGCCAATTAAAATAATTTCTATTGTTGGTTTAATTGATTGTATTCTCAGTCTGAGTTATGCGGTTTATGTAATCAGCCAGAAAATAATATTCGATGCTCCTGCTGGTTGGTCTTCATTAATGGTAGCAATTATGTTTACTTCTGGAGTGCAGATGCTTACTTTAGGAATAATTGGGGAATATTTGTGGCGCAACTTTGATACAAGCCGTAAACGACCACTGTATGTTCTCGATGAAAAGCAAGGGCTATGAAACTAATCGAACATTTTCAGTCATTTACTAAGTTTTCTATGGTCGCAATAGGTTATAACCTGGCAGCCTATATCCTTTATTCTGCATTAATTTTTATTAAAATTAATTACTTACTTTCCAGTACACTCTCATTTATTTTTGGCATTACGCTGAGCTATATTGCAAATAAATCCATCGTATTTGTGAAAAAACAACATCGCCATGGCCTTATTCTTTATTATTTTGGATATTATACGATTTTGCTGGGAGTAACATTAACTGTTTTGCACGGACTCATTGTCTGGCTAAAAGTTAACCCCTATTATGCACAGATTTGTGTCACCTTGTTTACGGCAATAATTTCATATAGCGCCATGCACTTATTATTTTCAAGAAAAGATAGTGCCCCATCAGTATAACCTCGATTAGTAACCGACACAAAATAAACTCTGCTAAAGAGACATATAGCAAGCTAATTTCTGTTATAAATTTGCTAAAAATTCTTTCTCAAACTGAAGAAGATCCTTCTTTCGTTCTTTCAAACGTCTCACAGGTATACCAAAATAGACACCCCAAGGTTGAGTGTCTTTTGCAACTAAGCTCATTGCACCTATAGAGCATCCTTCCGCAATAGTAACCCCAGGAAACACCATAGAACGCGCGCCAATTACCACATGCTTTCTTATAGTCACCGTTGCCTTTTTTTCAAATTTATATTGAGCAGGTATCATTGGGTTAGTTAGTGATTCACCACTATAATCATCAGATTGGCTGAAAATATGAACTGCATACGCTAGTCCAGAAAAATCTTCCATGAAGATACCTTTTTCTCCACCAGCCAATAAGCAAAAAGGTGCAATATGAACAAAGCTACCAATTAAGACTCTACCGGACACGACACAAAAATCATCGATTCGCGAGTTATCGCCTATCTCAATTTTATCCGCATCATAAATGCTTGCTTTATCACTGATTTTTACATTTTTTCCTATGGACTTAAATCTCATCTCCTGCAAACTTTGCTCAGATAAATACGCCATAATATAGCACCTTAAATAGGATATTTTGACGAAATAATATGACGTGGTCAAGCAAAACGATCCCTCCCCCCCAATATGTCCACAAACACTCATCCAGTAAGACTACTTATAGTTTATCTAAAAAAATTTCATTAGGGGCGAATTCAATTACATCTTTTAGTAATTTACCACTGATTACAATTTTTTACGCAGGTTTAACAATTAGTACTTTTACTACTTTTTACATTGGATTTTTTTTCTTCAACAAACTTTTTTTCTATCGAGTTTTAGATGATTAGACCTCCCCCTGATGACATCAATTTGGTTATTAGGTGGACTTCACTAATAGGCTCTACTTGGTTATTAGATAGGGGGATTATTCCGTCTATAGGAATTATTGGCATTTATTTATCTAAAATACATTCCAAAACCACGCAACGCCCCTTACCATTATAAGACATGTCTAGGCAAAAACTACAAGTGAATTGACGGCATGATAAAACCATTAAAAAATCCTGCGAAACTTTATCCAACCATTTGCTATTCCATTGTAGGTTTAAGTAATAATTTGCTCATATATATGATTTATTTACTTATGACTTTTGAGGGAATAAATCCCAAACTGACTATAAAAATTCTTTATCCCATCGCGATTCTCACCGCATTTATTAGCCATTCGAAATACTCTTTTAAATATCAGGGAAAGCTTAAAAAAGTAATGGGGAGATACTTATCATGCTATTTTATTTGTTATTGCATTAACTATACAATTTTATTTATTTTCATAGATGAATATAAACTTCCCCACCAAATGGTTCAGGCATTCTCGATTTTCTTTATTGGAGGGATTTTATTCTTTATGTTAAAATATTTTGTTTCTGTCATTCCTGAGCCTTTAAAAGAAAGTTAAATAAGTTCGCCTTTTTAGATGCTTAGCTACGTAATCCCATGAGCCCTAAGTAACGCGAATTCTGGATAAGGGAGCTATTACTAGTATCGACCTTTCTCTGTTCCACGACAGCTGATCGATCTAATCAGGTTTTCATCCACAACTGACGTTAAATTAATATAAAGATACATTTTTTAATTTATTTAGGAACGCACTTATGTCATTTATGCAAAACAAAGGGATTTATTCCAGTCTTATAATAATCATAGTTAGCTTTCTGGTATTTTATACCTCTTTTGTAATTCAAGTATGGCAACCAATTAATCCGCATTGGGTTAGCGACATACCCAACCATGCACAATTTATATCTGAGTTTACTCAAAAAGGACATTTTCCAATCTATAGTATTTGGTATGTATTTGTAGCCATATTCTCTGGTTTCTCTAGCCAACTAACAACAATCGCCTATGTCTCTATAGCATTACTTTCCGCATTAATCGGCATCAAGTATTTGATAAGCTATATGATATTAAAAACTGACTGCGAGGATGTTAATAAAACAGTGTTTCTTGCTTTGACCTTAATATTTGTTATGCCGATTCTAAGCTTCTATACAGCATCTCAATATCCCAACCGATTTATAATCAATCAATTTCATGTTTATTTAGGTAATATTGCTGCTAATCAGTGGCACAATTCAACACTAATCCTAGCGATGCCTTTTAATTTATTATTATTTTATTATTCGGTCCGTTATATTAACTCAGAACGATTATATCATTTTTTGATAATGGGAATTTATGCGGTATTAAGCATCTTATGTAAGCCTAATTATGCTTTAGCTTTTATACCGGTATTATGTCTCACATTATTTGTACTCAATATACAAAAGCACCATTATTTGAATGCTTTCATTAAGCCTTTAATCATTGCCGCTCCCGCTATATTGACTCTACTTTATCAGTGGTATTTTACGTTTGTAGATAACGATTTATTTAAACATCCTACAAAAACTGTCATTGCCCCATTTTTGGTATGGAGCTACTATTCTCCCAATCTTTTCATATCGCTCCTATTATCAATAGCGTTTCCATTGACAATAGCATTTCTCTATTTTAAAAAAATAGACCGCTATTTGGTGCTGTCATGGTTTACCTTTCTTGTGGCTTTAATGATTTTTTCATTTTTTGCCGAACAACCTATATTTGCGAGTGCGAATTATGCGTGGGGGAGTATTGCAGCAACCTATATTTTATTTTTATTTTCTATAAAAATAGTGTTAAATCAACCTCTCGACTGGAAAGCCAAAATAGCTTATACGATACTGGGACTTCATGTTATATCAGGATGTTTTTTATTAGGCATTTTTTTTATAAAACAAACCCCTCTAATTTTATAGTGGACTCATTCTTTATATAAAATAACGAAGGATTGCTCCAAACCCACATAGCCTGGCTACAGAACTTTATCAGTAATGGCAACAGTTCTACCAAATAAGTGGAAAATAGAATAATAAAAAGGTAAATTGCATGGTATACCGAAGACGAACAAGAGAGAGAAAATGCAAAACACAGCTCTAGCAATAGAAAATACCACATTAGCACACTCATTTCCTGTGGCAATTATCGTAGGTGTGTTCAATCGTGAAATCACCCAAAATTTGCAAGAAGGCACTATTACACAATTAATAAAGCGCGGCATTAGTAAACAAGACATTCAGGTATATGAAGTACCTGGAGCAATCGAAATTCCACTCATTGCCCAGCATTTAGCCATGCAAAAAAAAATAGAATCAATTATTACTTTAGGTTCAGTAATTCGCGGTGATACCAGTCACTACGACCTGGTGTGCAATATGGTAAGTCAAGGTTGTATGCAGGTTTCATTAGAACATAATATTCCTGTTCTGTTGGGTATTTTAACTACTGAAAATGAAGAGCAAGCCTGGGACAGATTAGGAGGCAAGCACGGTCATAAAGGCGCTGAAGTAGCAAATGCTGCGATCTCCATGCACCAGTTATTAAAGCAAATTGCCCCATAAACAATAGGTTCAAAACTTATGACTAAAGAATACGAACAGTTTGAACAGCGAAAGGAAGATCATATCAAACTGTCATTGATGCCTGAAAATCAAACGGCTGATTTAAGTACTCTAGATAGTGTACATTTAGTTCATGATGCCCTACCCGATCTCGATTTTGATGAAATTAACATTAAAAGCACCCGCTTTGGAAAACCTGTAGAAAAACCATTCCTTATTAGCTCCATGACCGCAGGGCACCAAAGAGCAAAACAAATTAATCGTCACTTAATTGAAGCCTGTGCGCAAAATGACTGGGCAATGGGCGTTGGATCACAACGACGTGAATTAACTGATCCTAAAGCCGCATTTGAATGGACGCAACTACGCCAGGATTTTCCTAAAGTCAGTATGTACAGCAATTTAGGTATAGCCCAGTTAATTACAACCTCGATTACAGACGTACAACGCCTAACTGACGCATTACATGCTGATGCTTTAATTATTCACTGCAACCCCTTGCAAGAGTGCATGCAGCCCGAAGGCACCACTAACTATAAAGGCTGTTGGCAGGCATTAGAACACTTAGTTAAAAAACTTAATTTGCCTGTGATTGCCAAAGAAACGGGTTGTGGCTTTTCTCAAAACACCTTAATTCGCCTGAATGATATGGGTATTGCCGCAATTGATATCAGTGGTTTGGGGGGCACGCATTGGGGACGCATCGAAGGCCACCGCGCCACACAAGATCCTATTCGTTATCAAGCAGCGCTTACCTTTAAAAACTGGGGCATAGATACCGCAACGTCCGTACGCCAAGCAGCGGCGTTAAAGCCCTCTTTTGAAGTTTGGGGCTCTGGCGGCGTGCACAACGGCTTAAATGCAGCCAAGCTTTTTGCGCTAGGCGCAACCACAGTAGGCTATGCAAAACCGATGCTTGAAGCCGCGTTGGAATCAGCGGAGCAAGTTAATATATGTATGCAGACTATAGAGTATGAACTAAAAGTAGCTATGTTTTGTACCGGAAGTCACGTACTGCAGGATTTGCCTAAAAAACTGGAACCAATCTATTAATCAAATATTGGTTTATACCTAATACGTACAAAACTGCACAAAAAATGGTGTTACGCACCACAAATGAATATTTAAAATAATGGCGTATGATAAAAACCTTGTGCCAACAAGACGACTATTGCAAGTATGAGGAGAGGTGAGCCCTCAAGCAAGAGCAGAAAATAAAGAAGCAATATGAGTGTGGATAAACCTCTCCGTAACACATTGATTTGTAGTGAAAGAAAAAATGGTGACAAAAAATAATGACATCACTAAAAAAAATATCCGATAAAAACTAATCTACTTATCAAAATACTTTTCAGGACAGTCTTGGATCACCATGGGTACGTAAAATTCTATGATAAAATCATTGACTCACTTAATACGCATAATTATGTAGACAGTTTCAGTCCGCGCGAATTTCTCATAGAAAATAAAGTAGTCACTCCAGAAAAAATTACAGTATTAGGAAGCGGTTCTTTTGGTGGTGTTAATCTTGAAAAATTGAACGCAACAAAATGTAATGATGCCGATATAAAGCAAAGATGCTTTACCCTCCTTTTTGTCGAACGAATCACTCGTGATAAAGGTATTTTTGAACTCATTGAAGCATTTAGTTTATTAGAGCTAATAATGATTTGCGACTGCTCATGGATATAGAGACATAATGTATTTTTTTAAGCCCGCAACAATTCCCACTGGAGAAGAAAAATTCAAATCGTTTTTAGCCTTTTCTGTGGAATACGTGGTACGAATAGTCAACGCGTCAATTCTAGCGCTGGTAACAGGAAATCCAGGGAATATTTTGGTGGCTTTAGTGACAGTGCGCATCAAGCCTTCGGGAATTTGATAAAAAGAATTTTTAATACCCAACTCCTCACTTATAATTTGAATAAACTCAGGCAAAGGTAATTGATCGGAAATAATAAAATCCTGATTGATGGTCGCTTTATTAGTAAGACAAGATAAAACAAGCGCGGCTACATCATCAACATGAACATAATTCATTACAATCTTATCTGATTTTTTACCTATATAAAAAAATAATCGTCTTTTAACCATGGAGATAAGCTGTAACAAAGATCTATTCGGCATACCGCAACCAAAAACATTTGAAGGACGAATAATGTTATAAGTAATTTGATTTTTTAAACAAAAAGTCTTAATCAATAATTCTGCAGCTGCTTTTGTTTCTTCATACATACCTACTGGCGCGAAAGGATGATCTTCACGAATTAAGCCTGCTCTCATTGAACCATAAACTCCCACACTACTCATTTGAATCCAATGAGCATTTTTTATAAGTGCAACTTTATGTAATAAGTTTTCAATAGAATCCACATGCAACTGACGCATCAATTGTTCATTATGGATTTCTCCAGAACAATTAATAAACTGCTGATAAACAGAAAAATCCAAATGTTCACAATCAAGCAAATCACCAATAATAAAAGGTACTTCAGGGAAAAGTACTTTCATTTTGGCAGGGGACCGAGTAAGAATTGTGACCTCAATACCATTATTGAGTAGCTGCCGTACAATTGCTTGGCCAAGAAAACCTGTACCACCAATAACTAATGTTGTCACTTCCTTTTTCCTGCGTGGTAGGTGTGTGAGCACATTATAATTTACTCTCTATGTGATTAACAAGATTGATTTTACGCAAACGGGTATTTTCTGGTAAAATCAAACGATTAAATTATCCCCTTTTTTGAATTTTACTGCATTATAAAAAAAGTAATTGCAGCCTAAACTTCTTTAAGGTTTTTTGCTGCAGCAGCAATTGTGATTCAACACGGAACCGCCTTTTTTAATAGGAAAAAACATTTCCCAACATTATATTTTAATTCAAGGTGTTACATTCTTTTTTGTACTTTCAGGATTTATTCTTACTTATTGTTATTCTCAGCTGGAAAAAATTGAAGATGCCCGCAATTTTATCTGGGCTCGAATCAGTAGGGTATGGCAGCTCCATTTAGTCACGTTGATTTTTTTTAGCATCCTCTGGGGAATGCAAGGATACCGACCGTCATTAGGCCAGATTTTTGCCAATATCACTTTAACTCAAGCATGGCATCCACACGCTTCTTATTATTTTTCATTTAACGGCGTGACCTGGACGCCTTCAGTGGAAATGTTTTTTTACTGTATGTTTCCTTTTTTAATCATGCAACATTTTGGAACGTAGATCTTCTGAAGATTCCGGCAGAAGGGGACGTTAATACGAGTACAACGGCCTCATGGGCTTATATCTGGCCACCGATACGTTTATTCGAGTTTTTTTTAGGAATGATAGCAGCTCTTGCATGATTAAAATATGAAAAATTTTTTACCTCCAAAACACTTATTATACTGCTAGAAATCTTTGCATTAGTTATAGCATTTTGGGCATCTACTCATACAGCTGTCTGGGGTTCATACTTTATCAAAAAAGGCCTTTTCCCTAAACTCAGTGCATCATGGTTTAGTGTTTCTGCTCCTGTACCCTTTTTTGCTTTTTTGTTATTTGCACTCGCTTCAGGGAAAGGATATATATCAAAACTTCTGAGCTGGTCATTTTTAGTTTTACTCGGTGAAATAAGTTTCTCCCTTTACATGATTCATCAATTATTTGAACGTCTTTTAGAAATGCGTGGACACCACTATTTAGTGGTCCTGAATGGGTTCAATATGTTGGGTATTGGTGTTTTATGTTAGTTTTATCTTATTTACTCTGGCGTTACGTAGAAAAACCCTGCCAAAAGGCTTGGCGTACCAGAAATCATTTAAACTAGTTATTCATTCGTAAGAAACAGCAAGGCGCAGTACTTTATCAATAATGGCGAGAGTCTCACCCAAATAAGTGAAGAATAGAAGAATAAGAAGGTAAATTGCACGATATATATATACCGAGCACGAATAGGAGAGGAAAAATGCAAAACACAGCTCTGACAACAAAAAACACGTCCTTGGCGTACTCTTTTCCTGTGGCAATTATAATAGGCGTGTTCAATCGTGAAATCACCCAAAATTTACAAGAAGGCACTATGGCACAATTAGTAAAGCGCGGTATTAGTAAACAAGACATTCAGGTATATGAAGTACCTGGAGCCATCGAAATTCCATTCATTGCCCAGCGTTTAGCCATGCAAAAAAAATAGAATCAATTATTACTTTAGGTTCAGTAATTCGCGGTAATACCCGTCACTACGACCTGGTGTGCAATGCTTGAAGCCGCTTTGGAATCAGCAGAGCAAGTTAATATATGTATGCAGATTATAGAATATGAACTAAAAGTAGCGATGTTTTGTACCGGAAGTCACGTGCTGCAGGATTTGCCTAAAAAACTGGCATAACCGTTGATACGCGTTTATCAATTGAAGCAATTTTTTAACCTAGAAAGCGCCCTGCGTTCTCAAAATAAAATAAGCAGACGTAAATAAAAATAAAAGATAATACCAATAAATAGAAATATTTGATTTTTTTAAAGAAAGCACTATAAAAGAAGCGGCAAGAATTGAAAGATATACCCAGGCAGGTAACAAATAACGATCAGCGAAAGCAGCGAAACCTAAAAGAAAAAACGGTATCGTTAATATCCAATATATTTTAAGAATATAAAAAAATTGCTTTTGCTCTACGCCTCGCAAAAGGTATTTACCCAGCATCTGAAATCCAAAGCCACTTACCAGAGTAAATAAAACGAATTTATATTGTATACCGGAGCTATAACCAGAAGAAGCACCATAAGCAACAATTTGATTATAAAAAGAAGGGGCCAATCTATTAATCAAATATTGGTTTATACCTAATACGTACAAAACTGCACAAAAAATGGTGTTGCGTACCACAAATGAATATTTAAAATAAAATAAAGGCGTAAAAAGTATATAAAAAATAGACGTATGATGAAAACCTTGTGCCAACAAGGCGACTATTGCAAGTATGAGGAGAGGTGCTCCCTCAAGCAAGAGCAGAAAATATAGAAGCAATATAAGTGTGGATAAACCCTGCCGTAACACATTGATTTGTAGTGAAAGAAAAAATGGTGACAAAAAAAATAATGACGTCACTAAAAAAAATATCCGATAAAAACTGATCTGCTTATCAAAATATTTTACAAGAACTTTGGAAATAAGGGTGCAGCTAAAAAAATTAATCAACGCGATACTTGCAAAAAAATACCCTGACGAAAAATTTAACGACGCTGTACACTTAACCAACAAATCGAACAAATAATCAAAATTAAAACCACCAGCCCCGTTAGTCAAGATGTCATTATAATAAGTCATATACACTATTGTATCACTGCCAATAGTTTTGGGGCGAAAACCAATTGCAAAAATATCTATAACAACGCCGATTAAAAGCAAGCTAATGAACGGTAAATTACTAATTTTTAGTCGCATATTGGTCCCTTTAGCGAATTTTTTTAGCAGGTGCAACAGCATGTCGCATTTGTAGTGCATTTTTGAATCGAGCTAAATTAAAGTACCTAATATTTTTCATAAAGAATAAGCTGATCGAGCCAATGAAACAACGATTTTGCAGCATCCCACCCAATGTAACTAAAGCATTAGAATATAAATTTTTTCGCAGAGAAGGATACTTTAAAAAATAATAACTTAAATCATTAAAATAAATCTTATAAGAACGTTTACGTCCTTTTTTAGTAGCTAAATAGGCATTCCCAGTTAAATTACAACGGTATTTAACCAATACTTCATCGATATAAGCACCTTGCCCTTCAGGGAGCAAAGAGTCCATCGCAAAAAACCATTCCATAAATGGCATATCCCCTCGTAAAAACTGTCTTGAAGACTTACGATAAGCATAGGCGCTGTGCACGGTAATAGAGCCCCAACGCGCCAAATCGTCTGCATTAAAGTAAAATACACCTTCAGATACTCCAAGAGGATAACCCGTGTCTGCTTGGTAGCTGCCATCATCAGAAAAATACTGGGCACGATGAAAAACCAGATTAATAGCACCGTTCTCACGAAATAGATTATATTGTTTTTGCATCTTTCCCGGCAACATCATATCATCGCCATCAATGTGAAAAATAATATCACCAGATGCGCGTTGATGTGCATCAAGATAATTTTTAGCTGCCCCTAAATTCTCGCGGCGATCAATAATTTCAATTTGATCTTCATAACGTACTTTATAGGACTTTATTATTTCTAAAGTTGAATCAGTAGAACAATCATCGGCAACTAAAATCTTAAAATCAAAATCGACTTGTTGAGTGACGATACTTTCTAAACACTCTTGAATATAGCGCTCTTGATTATAACAAGATAAAACTACTGTGACGTTCATTACCGATTTATTATCCATGCCTGCCTTTTTCCATAAAAAATATAATAAGATACAATCAACAAAAGTATACAATAGATAATACAGGTACTCATATAGGCAAAAACCACTCCATTCAATTCGTTGGTATGAGTTAATTGAATGGAGCTTAAGCCAATAAATAAGCTCGCTTGCACAATTTCACCTAAAATATAAAGTCCTGACAAAGCCTTAGCGACAATGATAAATCCTATAACCCATCCGATGACACGAAATAGATCACCTACCATTTGTAAGAAAAATAAATCAGCTACCGGTAAAAAATTAGTGGAGAATATATATTGAATAACGGTATTTTTAAAAAAATAGAAAAAAATCATCATCGGAATAAATAAAAACAAAATAAACACAATCATTTTTTTAACTTGCTCGTAAATAACATCCGCATTATCTGCAGCAGAAATTATCGGTACGAAATAAAACGATAATAATAACGAATAAAAACTTAAATAAGCAGAAGAAAATCGCGTTATAGCCTGCCAATACCCCGCAGCATCTACATTGATTACAGTAACAATCATATTTCTAATAATCATTTCAACAATGGGAAAGCAAATTGCACTGCAAACAAGCATTAAACTGTATTTCGACAATAATCTGCTGTCATGAATTACAGAATGGAATTGCATGTATTTTTTTAGAGAAATACGCTGCACCATGAAATAAAATACAAGTGGGATGAATGCCGAAAAAGCTGGTGCAGCAATAGCAATGATCGCCCCCCACAAACCGTAAACAGGTATTGCAAAATAGGCTATTGCAGCGGCAATGAGATTTCCGCCAATGGAAAAAATAGCGTAGACTCTAGTTTGCCCCATACCGTTGCTGACACCAAACGCAAAATTATTCAGGGCGATAAAAAACTGTATCAGCAAGAAGAAATAAATAAACTCCTTATACTTGCTGTCTAAAAATATATATTCAGTCAAATTATTGGCAAAAAGAAGCCCGAGGATCAAAATAAGTAATGAAGAAGCTACTGTATAAATTAACGCACTACCCAGAAACGGCAGCAGTCGCTCACTATTTTTTGAATATTCTGCAACGTATTTAATTACTCCAGAAACAATACCTCCACCTGCTAAGGTTGTAGCCAAGGTAATTAGAGTCATAAAGTTTCCTAAAAAGCCCATGCCCTCTGGTCCGTATAACACGGCAATTTGTTTCAAAATAAACAAATTGACAACCAATTTACTTAAATGTGACAGAGCAATGTAGCTGGCTACTTTAAATCGTTTCACTTTATTATGGCTCGCAAGGTATCAATACTGCGTTGTATTACCAAGTGAGACTCTTCAGTGGACATATTAAACCAAACAGGTAAACGGACCAGTTTCTGGCTTTCGTTCGTAGTAAATAAATCCACTCCATGAAACCGACCAAATTTTAAGCCCGCAGGACTTGAATGAAGTGGTACATAATGAAAGACCGTTTGTACACCAGCGGCGTGCATTTGACTAATAAATTCACTACGCTGCTCTAAAGAAGCAAGCTTAATATAATACATATGTGCATTGTGCTGGCATTCTGCAGGAACAATCGGACGCCGGATTAATGTCTGCGCTTCTAATGCCGCTAGTCCTTCATGGTATTCGTTCCAAATAGCACAGCGCTTCTCATTAATCTGCTCAGCAGACTCTAATTGCGCTAATAAATAAGCCGCTTGCAATTCAGATGGTAAATAGCTGGAACCTAAATCACGCCAAGTATATTTATCAATTTGTCCCCTTAAAAATTGTGACCGATTGGTTCCTTTTTCTCGCAAGACCTCAGCACGGTCAATAAAACGCTCGTCATTAATTAATAACGCTCCTCCTTCGCCACCGGAGGTATAATTTTTTGTATCGTGAAAACTAAGGCAACCTAAATGAGCAATTGAACCTAAAGGTCGCTGCTGATAAGTAGCCATTAAGGCTTGAGCGGCGTCTTCAATTACAAATAAAGAACACTCCTCTGCAATCGCCATAATTGCATTCATGTCACAAGCAACACCGGCGTAATGAACCACAACAATCGCCTTGGTTTTATTGGTTACAGCTGCTTTTATTTTTTTTGCATCCAGATTCATGGTTTCGGGGCATATATCCACAAATACAATATGTGCTCCACGTAATACGAAGGCATTTGCAGTACTAACAAAAGTATAACTTGGCATAATAACTTCATCGCCAGGTTGAATATCCACTAATAATGCTGCCATTTCCAAGGCAGCAGTACATGAAGGAGTTAAAAGTGCTTTACGTACGCCAAGATTTTTTTCCAACCAATTTTGGCATTTTTTGGAGAATAGACCATCGCCACTTAATTTTTTATTTGTTTCAATTGCTTCGCGAATGTAATTAATTTCTGTACCAAGTACAGCCGGTGTATTAAAGGGAATCATCAGGGTACTCTCTTATAAAGCCAATAGTTTATTGCATGAAGTTGGTACTGATTACGCAAGTAAAATAAACATGCTCGTTGATTTGAGCCTTGTGTAGCAACATATAAATTTTTTATGCCTTGAGTAAAAGACCAATTTTCGATTGCCGCCAAAAGCATGGAGCCTATGTTTTTGCCTTGATAGGGTTCTGCAATGCAAATTAATCCAATACAGGCATCCTGTTCATTAAGACGTTTTGCGGTCACTATTCCATAAATACTCTTATCCACTGGATTTTCTATTTTCAAGCATACGTCATCATACTGCTGTAATACCGCTTTCCTACTCCATTCAGCGTAGAAATTTGAGGCATCTGATGCTTTAAACCAGGGCTGTCTAAAACGGCTGTAAGTAAAGGTATGAGACGCAAGTTCCTTGATTTGAGTAATATCATCAATCAAAGCAATCTGAGGCATTCCTAACTCGAACTGTTGATTCTCTTGCTCCATACAATGACGCTTAAAGCTCATTTCACTTTCAATAAAAGCAAATCCTGCTTGTTGCGCCCAATCTAAAAGATCAAGAGCATGCGATGGAATTTTAATTTGAATTAAGGCATTAGTTACATCATCAAATGTGAGCTCTTTTAATTCGTTAATACAAGAGGATTTTATATTATAAACCGCTTGATTAAAAAAATCAGAATCCCATTGTTTGTATTCCAATAGATCACAATTACTCATGAGTTAATAATCTCAATAAATAATCACCGTAACTGTTTTTACTCAATTGTCTGGCAAGTTCTGTAACATCTTGAGCTGTAAGCCATCCATTGAAGTAGGCAATTTCTTCAAGACAGGCTATTTTCAAACCTTGGCGGTGTTCAATTGTTTGTACAAATAAGCTGGCTTCCAGAAGACTTTCATAAGTTCCCGTATCCAGCCATGCAAAACCACGCCCCATTAATTCAACATGTAACTGGTTGGCTTCAAGATAGCACCGGTTAATACAGGTGATTTCCAATTCCCCACGAGCGGAAGGTTTTATCGATTTGGCATAATCTACTACCTGATTATCATAAAAATATAATCCCGTTACAGCATAATTTGAACGCGGTTGCAGCGGTTTTTCTTCAATAGAGGTAGCGCGCATGTTCTCATCAAAAGCAACCACGCCAAAACGCTCCGGATCTTTAACGCGATAAGCAAAAATACTTGCACCAGAAGTGCGGGCACTCACGTCTCTTAATTTTGGAGTAAAACCCTGACCGTAAAAAATATTATCCCCTAATACCAAACAAACCGGGTCTTTACCAATAAACTCTTCGCCAATGATAAATGCCTGAGCAAGGCCGCCAGGTGTTGGCTGAATAGCATAAGATAAATTAATACCAAACTGCGCTCCCGAACCTAAAAGCCGTCGAAAAGACTCATAGTCTTCTTGAGTGGTAATAATCAAAATATCTCGTATTCCAGCCAGCATAAGGACTGAAATAGGGTAATAAACCATAGGCTTATCATAAATAGGTAAAAGCTGTTTTGAAATACCCTTGGTTATCGGATAAAGACGAGAGCCTGAGCCTCCTGCAAGAACGATACCTTTCATAGCTCACTTCCTTCTAGCTCAAGAGGATGCTGATTCAATGGTTTAGAGTTCAGTGGCGACGACACGCTATTATTTAAATACCATTGCACTGTTTTTCGCAGTCCAGTATGAAAAGTCTCTCTGGGCGTCCATCCTAAAGTTTCTTTAATTTTATTGGCATCAATAGCATAACGTCGATCGTGACCTGAGCGATCGGTGACGTGTGTTATTAAATCAATATAATTTAACACACCCGCTGGTTTTACTGGCGCAAGCTCTTCCAACAAGTCACAAATTTCTTTTACAACTTCAAGATTGGTTTTCTCATTAAAGCCGCCAATATTATAAACGTCACCGACAGTTCCGTTAAGAAGAACCTTATATAAGGCCTCCACATGATCATCGACATAAAGCCAATCACGTATTTGCAAACCGTCACCATAAATAGTTAATGGCTGGCCTTGTAGTGCCTTTAAGATAAGACCGGGAATTAATTTTTCAGGAAATTGATAAGGACCATAATTATTAGAGCAATGTGTCATTAAAACAGGAAAACCATAAGTTCGATGCCATGCATTTACCAAATGATCCGAGCTGGCTTTACTTGCCGAATATGGCGAACTGGGAGCATAAGAACTTGATTCCAAAAAGAACTCATCGCGGCCATCCAAATCACCATAAACTTCATCAGTAGAAATGTGAAGAAAACGAAAATGCTCTTTACTTGTTTCGGGTAAAGACAGCCAGTGCTCTCTGGCGGCTTCCAACAACAGATAAGTCCCGACAATATTTGTCTGAATAAATTCTCCAGGCCCACTAATAGATCGGTCTACATGGCTTTCAGCAGCTAAATGTATTACAGCGTCAGGTTGATACGTAGCAAAAATACGCTTTAACTCATCCCTGCAACAAATATCTACTGGTTCAAAACAATAACGCTCACTGGAGTTGACGGTATTTAAAGACTCCAAATTTGCCGCATAAGTCAACTTATCAACATTAATTATCTCATTTTTTGTATTATTAATAAGATTACGAATTAAAGCCGAACCAATAAAACCCGCACCGCCGGTTACTAAAATTTTCATAATATCTATTATTCTTCTTTGCTAATTAGTTTATTTGACTCAAACGTTTACCAACTCATCTTTTATATATTTTGCGTTGTTCTTATATTTTTTTTTATGTAGTGGATGATCACAAATAATACGCCAAGTATCAATCCTAAAAAAGCGGACAAAAAAATAATACGCGCTATATTTAAATCTATTGGTTTATTTGAAACCACCATTTTACCATCAACTCGAATTAAAGCTACATCATTCTCATTCAAATTAATGTTATTTAAACCATTATATTCATGCTGCAAGTTAATTAATGGGGGGGGTAATAACGCTTCTGACTGTTGTTTTTTCAAACTGGCAATTTCCGCTTTTAAAGCGATTGAACCACGTAAGTATGCCGTATTTCTGCTATCATTTTGCGCTACAGCAACTCTAGGCGTAGTAATCTCAAGCTTTTCTGCAAGCTGTAATGCATCCTGCAAATGAAGCAATTGACTGGCTCTTTGGTTATTTAGCTCTGTACGCATCGAATTAAGCTCTTCATTTACGCGCGCTTTAACTACATTTATTTCTTTATTCAGAACATCATTTAATTTATCTAAAGTAATTTTTTGAGTAAAATCCACATAACGTTGGGCCGCTGAGGCAGCAATTTCAGGGCTGTGCGCTAAAGCGACAACAGCATAACCGAAAGACTCCGCTTTCACATTGATAACAGGAAGTGTTTTTTGGGATGATACATTTAGTGCTTGCGCTTCATTGGAGTTAAAATCATCAAGTGTTGATTGAGCAAACAATACACCCCGTAACAGGTTAAATGCATCAGAAGGTGACATCGGTTTTAAGCGAGTCACTACATTACGTCCATAATTTACCGCGGCCAGATCGGCGGAGATAGGTGTTATTAATAAAATTCGTGCTTCATAAGTGGGTTTAAGAAAAAATGAGTATATCAGCGCCACACATGTTGTTAAAACAGTGCTTAAAATAATAACCCATTTACTTTTCCATAGAGCTTGTGCCAGGCATGCCAAGTCAATTTCATCCTGTATATTAGCTAATGTATGTTCTTTATTCACCCAAGCCCCCATGTATGTCGCATATTAGAAGAGATAATGTATTAATCTCATTTTAGTTTGCGCTGAGATTAAAAAAATACACGTTCCATGTTGTATTTAACTACTAATGCAGATTCTAGCATTGATATCTATCTTGGTGCTAGATATCGAATACTCTCCATCATTTATCTGCATGCAATAAGCGCTCAAAATCATTATAAAATATAAATATCACTATTGATGTTACCGCGTTCAAACCCCTTGCATGTGTTAAATTTCTTATATAGTATCAATTATCTATAAACTATATGTGGTGCACTATCGTAAAGGACATAGAATTTTTTTCTCGATACTGCCTCTAGATAATTATCTTATATATATGAGCCTATGACCATTAAAACACTTTGTATTTTTGGAACTCGTCCTGAAGTTATTAAAATGGCTCCAGTTATCAAACAACTGGAAAAAAATTCGTACTTTAATAACAAAGTTTGTGTTACAGGTCAGCATCAACAGATGACCACCTCACTGTTTGAATTATTTAAAATAAAACCTGATTTCAATTTGCACGTAATGACTGCAAATCAAGACTTAAGCCATTTGACTGCAAAAATATTAACTGGTTTAACCGATGTATTTAAACAATATACCCCTGATTGTGTATTAGTTCATGGGGATACAACAACCACTTTAGCGGCATCATTATCTGCTTACTATCACCAAATTCCTGTTGTCCATGTTGAAGCCGGTTTACGGACGGGAGATATCTACTCACCATGGCCAGAAGAAGTTAATCGAAAACTAGCCGGCTCGCTTGCGACAATCCACTTTGCACCCACTCCAAAATCACGTCAAAACCTTTTGCGTGAAGGAGTATTAGCAGAAGATATTTTTATTACTGGTAATACGGTAATTGATGCTTTATTTGAAATGGTCACACTGCTTGAAACTAAAGCGGGACTAAAAGAACAGCTACAAAATCAATTCGGTTTTCTGACCTCCAATCGTAAATTTATTTTAGTTACAGGTCATCGACGTGAGAATTTTGGCCAGGGCTTCGAGCACATATGCAAAGCATTAGCTCAAATTGCAGCCGGTTTTCCAGATATTGATATTGTCTATCCTGTACACCTTAATCCCAATGTACAAAATACGGTTAAATCCTTACTAAGTGGCATTAATAATATTTTTTTAATAGAGCCAGTGGATTATTTACCTTTCGTTTATTTGATGAAATCATCTTATTTAATTCTTACTGATTCTGGTGGCGTACAAGAAGAAGCCCCATCTTTAGGCAAACCTGTTTTAGTCATGCGCGAAAAAACCGAACGGCCGGAGGCAATAGATGCAGGAACGGTACTCTTAGTCGGTACGGACTGTAATGAAATAGTCGCGAAGGTTGCATTGCTATTGAACAACACAGCCTTATACGCAAAAATGAGCGGGGCGATTAATCCCTATGGGGATGGCAACGCAGTGAGTCGAATTATTGACGTACTAAGCGCACGGTTTAATACGTTAACCGAATCAACCGCGACCATCGAAAAAATCGCCACACACTAATAGTTATTGTTCACGCAATAATTGAGCCGCTTCTATAGTCACTCGAGCCACTTCAATCATCTCGTTAAAGGGAATTGGCATTGACTCCCCCCCTTCGATTGCATTCAAAAAAGCAGCGCAACAAGCGTCCTGCCCTTTATCCTGCTTCCACAAAGCTAATTTTTTAAACCCTGGCCAACCAAAACCAGACAGTTTACGGAAATTATCTAACTGAAGTACACGGCCGGCTGTAAATACTTCAATGCGCTCTTTGGGAAAACGTGAAGAGCCATTTGCCATATAATGAATAGTTCCCCATGAACCATCCTCGAAACCAATAATAACTACAGCAACATCTTCGCGATTTATGGTCTTTCTTGCCTGCACAGAAACAATTTTACTGTCTGCAAGAAAACGCATTAAATCAATAAAATGACAGGCCTCACCAATAATACGCCCACCACCAATCTCATTATCCTGAGCCCAATGTGTGGAGGGTATATCTCCGGCATTAACCGTCATAATAAAGTTTTTAGGTTCTTGCACAACCTGTAGTAACTGTTTCATTTTCTTTATATGTGGCGAAAAGCGGCGATTAAAACCGACCATCAGATAAGGGGTAAAACCTGAAGCAGCAACAGCCTGATAAGTAGTTTCAATTTCGGACAATTCGGCCAGATTTATAGCTAGCGGCTTCTCTACAAAAACATGTTTGTGCGTTTTTAATGCTTTTACTACAAAATCAGCATGAGAATCATGTCTTGTGGCAATAACAACGGTATTAATATCTGGGTTACTGAATAAATGCGCCTCATCGGTTGATGCCGTGACAAATTGTGCATTTCGACCCTGCACAACACCACTTACACCACTTGCGGTTAAAATAGTATGAAGCTGGGCTTTCGCTTTTTTAAATGCAGGGATGAGCACACGAGCTGCATAATTACCCGCACCAATTACACCTATAACCGGTTTTGTTGGATTAAAAACTCGCTCTTCATTTACATTTAAGGGAACAGTTTTAATTAAGCGCTCACGGCTCTCAGAAGTGTAGTGCAATAAAATACCTAATGCGGAGGAATCATTGGTTAATGTCTGATATGCTTTTTCTGCCTCATCAAATAAATAGCGGTGAGTAATCAATGGCTGCACATTTAATTGTCCGCATGCCATCATGTCTAATACCGCTTCGAAATTACGTTGTTCTGTCCAACGAACAAAACCGATAGGATAATCAAGGCCTTTTTCTTCATAAGCAGGCTCATAGCGACCGGGGCCATAAGAGCAGGATACTTGGAAGCTTAATTCTTTTTCATAAAAATCAGCCCGATTTAACTCCAGACCTGTAACGCCAACCAATATAATTCGCCCTCTGGAACGGCTCATATGTGCTGCTTGCTGTATCGGAGCATTAGACTTGGTCGCTGCAGTGATAATAACCCCATCAACTCCATAGCCACGACTAAAAGTCATTCCAGCAGCAACCGGATCTTCTTTTTGCGCCAAATTACAAATATTTGCACCAAACCGCTGTGCAAGAGCCAATTTTTTTTCATCAAAATCAATCGCCAATACACGACAACCATGTGCCTTTAAGAGCTGAATAGTCAAAAGACCTATCAATCCTACGCCAATGACTACAAAAGACTCTCCTAAAGTCGGCTGAGCTAAACGAATACCTTGCAAACCAATACTAGCTAACACAGTAAAAGCCGCACTTTCATCATCTACTTCATCAGGAATAGGAGCACAAAGATTTTTAGCAACTTTAACAACATCCGCATGCGGTCCATTAGAAATTACGCGCGCTCCCACTTTGAATCGCGTGGCGTTTTTTCCTGCCTCATGCACTCGGCCTACGTTGCAATAACCAAGCGGAATTGGTTGTGCTAATTTTGAGCGAACGGCATCTATTGTGGCGATAAGCCCGTCTGTTTTCACTTTATCCAACACCATTTTAACTTTTTCTGGCTGTTGACGCGCTTTTTCAAAATACGATGCACGTCCAAAATCCACTAACATCCGCTCAGTACCCACTGATATTAAGGAGCACGTTGTTTGGATTAACACATGCTCGGAAGCACATGCAGGAGCAGGACTTACTACTAGTTCGGTAGTACCATTTTTCATGTTTTGTAAAATTTGCTTCATTATTAACGTTCCGTTTGTAAATTTCAGCTAAAAAGGAGTTCTTTACAGGGTTGTTTTTTTTGTATGGTTGTTTCTAACTCAAGCATCACTGAGTTATTTATTGATAAAGACTTTATAGAGTCGCATAATAATCCTTGAGTAATGTCTTTAGCAATTGAAGTATACATGGTGGTATAACCATTTAACTTATTCACTTTGGTTTGTCGCAAAATCTTACTTGAATTTTCAGCAAAATACCTGCTGCCATTTTCAATTTTTACCGTAACTGAACCTGCTCTTAACTCAATATAATCCTGAACGCCAATTCGAGAGCTTCCGCGCTCGGTTAGTACCATAGTAAAAAAAGCGCCGTTAGCTAAAAGAATGGAGCAATTCGTCGTTTCATCTGGAGCTAAAAAACCTTCGATTTGCACTGGCAAAGCATAATCATTCAAATATAAAAAATAATCAATCCAATGGCAGCCATTAGACACAATACGACTATGCGAATTAGGCCAGCGATACCAATGTTTCGCGGGTAAAGGCACCTCATGCACGACGCAATGATAGTTAATAGGCTCCCCTTTTTTTATACCTAAATCTTCCCAGATGTATTTATTTAAAGGGGAATAACGTTTGTGATAGCAAGAATATATTTTCCCTTGGGTTTTATTTAATGTTTGCATTAAGGAATGAAGTTGCTCCGTATTTACAACTACCGGTTTTTCAATAACAGCCACGGCTCCTTTATTAAGAACATATTCGGCTATTGGTTCATGAGTATGATGGTATCCCGCTATAAAATACACATCAAAGTCATCCTCCGCATCAGGGAATGGCGCTGTTGACCAGGCAATACCGTCTCGATTAGCAGGGATTTGTAATGGATCAATTTCATAAATCTTTTTTATCTCTAAATAAGGCTTTATATTAGGGATAATATTTGTTTTAGCATATTGGCCATAACCAATTATCGCTGCTTGAATTTTTGTACTCTTAGTTTTTTCTTTTATTATTCTGTAATTATTATCCATAGTTGTTTTATTCAGGTTAAAAGAAGTTGCTTTACTCCAATCAATTAATGATAAAAATGGCAGGATTTCTTTTTCTATTCCACTAATTTTTTTAGTTATATCAAGGCCCGAATAGAGAGACCATCCAGCTAAATCTTGCATAATTTGAGGTATGTGAAAGATACCTCGAGCATCATAAAATAAAAGCTCTTTATTCCCTTTGATCACAGACTCAAAATATGAAAGAGGGAGCGGTATTGTAAGCTCAATAGGCACGACCAGCTCATCAGAACACTGAGGGTGGCATAGGGCTAAAAAAACCACGGGCTGATTTGCTTCAGTCAAACCAATTCCAATTGAAAAAAACTTATCATTCCTTATAGTTTCGTCTTTACGCGATCGGATTTTTTTAAAGACTGCATGCAGTCCGACCTCTCGAAGGTAGTTCAAAATTAAACGCCAACTGCGTTTGGGAATAAAATACATCCCCTTAACTTCAAAAAGTAATGCCCATCGCAAAACGCGTATACGCGTTTCATTTAAGCCGCAATAATATGGCAAAAAACCAGTATTCCAATTACCTTTATACATTATATTCATAGATTAAACCGTATAGTCCTAATTACCAAAAATGATTCCAGGGTGGTAGTAATTCATATAAAAATTGTAATGTTTACATATAAAATAAGGGAATAAAATCATTAAAAATCTTAAAGTAGCTTGTTCGTTTTCCCTCATTAAATAGATACAATAAAAAAAACAAACTATATTTAATCTTCCTGATGCCAAAAAAACTGCGAACGTAAATGTAATGATAAAAAACAATAAATTCTCAAAAGATAATTTATAACCACAAAACACTAATAATAAAGGCCAGAGCAATACTAAGAAAGCATTTGAATGCAAACTAAATGTACCTAAATAAAAATTAAGCTTGTATAAAAGAGTGTCTGCAAAGTAGTAGAATACAATAACAATAAGCATTAAAAAAAATATAAAGGTAGTTTGTATTTTTCCTTTAAATAGATTATTTAAAAAATCAGCTAAGTTACTGGAAATAAATAATATAATCATTTGCCAATGCGCTAAGATAGAGAGACTATAAAATGTGAGTTTTAATAATCGAGGTTGAAACATAACACTTAACATAAGAAAGAAAAATGCTATAGCTAATCTTTGAGTCAATCCTTTCAAAATAAAAACATAAAATGAAAAAGCCACCAGAAAATAAATTGCAACCCAATGCTTATATAATTTAGAGGAAACAAACCCTATAAAAAAAATAAAAATAAAATTCGAAACGTAAAAATAAGTAGAATAGGACATGATTTGCGACGCAGAATATAAAATCGCAAAAGAAATTGGCTCATCACCACTACCACCAAATTTTTTAAAACCTTGATACGCTTCACTAAAAGGAAGATTTCGAATACTATTAAAAGCCCTCTGATAAAACTCATTGTCTCCATTTATATAAAATTCAGGGTAAATAAGACAATAAAAAATCCACGTTTGTAACAGAGCCAAACTCAATATAATGAAGAACTTATAATAACCATTCAATTTCATATTTGCCTACTTTTATTGTTTAAAGCATCTTGAATAGAACGCCCCAACCGTGCAGCTAAGTCTTCATTCTCTTTTTGAGACAACTCTCTTGGATCGGGATAAAATGTTGATTTTACAGCACTTTCAATGACATTTCTGATAATACTCTTTTTAATCTGCTCGGAAGACTTTAATATAGGAAGTTTGTATTTATTATTCTCAAATGTTTGCCAGTCAATAAAACAATGCGCTTCATCATTCACATAATAAGGACTACCCAAGTGAACTACTGGTTTATCCAATAAAGCAGCCTCCATACCAGCAGAACCAGTCCATACTAAAGTAAAATCGGTATCTTGCACCAGTTCACTTGAGCTTAATGATGGGTTAATAAGTGTCACACCCGGAATAGTTTTTAATTTTTTATAAAAATTTTTCGGTCGTATAGCAAGACAGTTAGGATGCTCTTTTACATAAATAACTATATTTGCCGCAGATAACTTATTAAGTACCTCAAATAAACACTGATAATAATTAATTACTTCAATATCTTTTGCCCAATAATCTACCGTGCACTCAGGAATGTATTGAAGAGGAAGATAGCAGGATTGACTCGTACTTAATTCAAAGTCATCAAAAACAGCCGTGTCAATTTTTTCCCCTGAGATTTTCATAAGAATATACGAATGCCAATAATGATAGCAATACTTATGAGCAGGCGAACGGAGTCGCATAAGCATCATATAAAACAAACGCAGCGCTCTTTTGGCCTTATTTTTTCTCCACATTTTTTTTAATTCACTGTTAGAGCTTAAAATATTAAGAAACGAAGGTTTTTCCTGAAGGTTAATTAATCGGTGATATACCTCATCTACTTCATCATCAGAGACTTCGCGAACATTCCCTAATTCCCCTCGTGCTGAAATCCGACAATAACCGTTGATAAATAAAGGAACCAGCCCAAAATAGGTTAGGCCTCGTTCCTCTGCAACAAACCTAATAAGATCAATGACATAACTGTCAACAGTGAGTCCAATAACATACTGTGGCTGCAGTTCATCAAACAGATTACAAACCGTCTTATAGCATGCATTAACCAAGGAAATGGCCTGCTTCCTATCAATATTTCGCAGTAACCTACATCGCACAATAATATCGTTTAATTCGGCATCAGGTATGCATGAAATACTACTTTTTTTTTCTTTTTGAAATTCCTCTACTAACTTCTCCTGCAAAAAGAAAGGTGCGTGCTTTGGAAAATCACTTATAAAATGTATTTGTTCCTCAGGAAAAGCGTGCTCTGCAATAATCTTGAATTGCTGCTTATTCCATGGTCTGACGTAGCATAAAACAGTCATGTTAAAACCTCTTTCTTGGACAAAACGTCGTGTAACACATAGAGTGCGTAAAAAATTGTAAAAATAGATGCTACAGCCAATGCCGAATAATTATATTCCAGCACCATGATATATGATCTGCTATCAGGTCCAGACAAAAAATAGCTAATAAATACTACAAAGACGCAAGCAAACAGAATACAAGAAGATGCCAATTGCTTTTCAAAAAAGAATAATATAGGCGAGATACTACTTGCCAAATTTGAAAAATAAAGACCCGATGCAATTACAGCAAAAACCAATGATAAATCAGGATAGTCTTTAAAATAAATCGATTCAATCTGCAATAAAACAAAATACACAACAATTAAAGGTAAAATACCCACTACTGCTGTTTTTAAAAGTTTTTTTACTATTAATGAGAGGGATAACTCATTTGCTTTAATGAGCTCACCTATTTCAATAATGCTTGAAAAATTCCATGAGGACATTATATATAAAGAAGCCTGACATAATTGAAATGCCAACATGCACACACCTAATATTTTATCAGGATAATATTGATGTAAAAAATAACGGTCGGTAAAGAGGAAGAAAAATAAAGCTAATTGATACAAATAGGAAGTATAGCCTTTGAACATTAGATCCCTGGTTTGCTTCCAGGATAACGTTAGATTTTTCTTGCGCAAGGTTAAAGATTGTACAATTAATTTTCTATATAGATAAATCGTGAATCCAACCTGCGTTAATAAAATTACAAACACTAATGCAGCATATTTAACTCCTGTATCACCCCATAAGGAATAAGACAAAGCACAAGATGAGATTAAAAAGAACTCAGGAAATAATGAAAATAAAAAAATTCTTTTCATTTTTAAAACCGGCTCTAATATAAAAATAGCTAATAACATAAGTCCAAATAAACCAATATAAGGGCTAACTAACACACTACCTATAATTAACGCAATTAATGAAATAAGGAAATAACCACTGATGTAGCTTGCTTCATAAGCTTTGTGTGTCGTGGAATAGGAATGAAAGATAAATCCGTAACTAATTCCCAAATTCATCGCAGGCAAGCTTTTAATAAAAAAAATGGTAAAGGCCAAACTACCATATTCTACCGCTCCCATTTTTTTTGCCATATATAGAGAGATGACATAAATCAGTCCTGATATAAGAGCGCGCTGGAACAAAAAAGACTGCGCTATTTTTTTAATCACGGGTATCGCCTATTATTCTCGTGGGTTGCGACACGACGATTGCAAAGTCTGGAATATCTTTACTTATAATTGCCCCTGCACCAATAATAGCTCCTTGTCCTATGGTCACTCCACCTAAAACAACACATCGAGCCCCTAACCACGCGCCTTTTTTTATGAGAATAGGTTTTCCTTTGTGTTTATATGGCAATCCGGATTTTAAATTAAGACCCGCAGTCTCGATGATAACGCCCTTTGAAATCCTCACATAGTCTTCCAAAATCACTTGTTCAAAAGCACCAATTGTTGAATAAGGTCCTATAGAAACATGATGACCAATGGAAATATTTTCTGGACATTTGAGTTCAACACTAAGAGGACAACGACTGGAGTTACCTACATTTTTTATTAACGATCTCATTCGGTATCTACCAAGAGCTCCTTTGATTTTACCAAAAAACCAGGAAAAAATTGTAATCAATTTTTTTGAATAAATGCTCATCTAACAAATAACCTATTGATGTATTTATCTATATTAACTTGACGATTTGAGCTTGTTGGAGCGTATTTATAAACACCTATCGGCAAAATACTATATTCTGCCTGGAACATTAATCGTCCTCTTGTCTCAGCAACTTGCCCTTTATGAATGCCAAAGGTGTTTTCTATAATTGCACAACCTTCTTTACCCATTATTTTTATAATGTCCTTACCGTATTGTTGATATATCTCATCATCATTAAATCGTGCAATACGCAGAAATTTTTGTGATTTATGTGATTTTTTAACATAAATATGAGGACCTGAGCCTTCATCCACATCGGTTAAATAAATAAAGAGTTTTAAAAACTGAAAACTATCACCATCTCGATGAAAATTTTCTGAATCTTTCGCCGTATCAAACCCTGGATATGATCGCCACACATTAATATTTGCTAATGTAGGTTTGCAGTGCATCACTTCAGAAACAATATCCAATACCAAAGGATGATTGGCAACCTCAAGTAAATGGGGACAAGCCAATATGTCCTCAGCTAAATATGAGGATACGTGAGCACTTTTAGGAATATCATCAGGAGAATATAATTTTTTCTCACGATCATAATTCAGGAACATTTTCTTGTCTTTTAAAAAGTCCTTTATTTCATTTATCTGAGTAGAGGAAAGCAAATCAGGGAGAAATACAATGCCTTCTTCTACAACATTATTTGCCATCCCCTTAACGTCAGTGGATACGGAGGCATTTACTTTGGGTAAAAACAATTTAATCAAAGTTGAAATTTTTTCTCTGGAATTTAAATGTAAAATTTTACGGTTTAAATAATACATTCCTAAATTGAACACTTTTTTCATTTGATGTCATCCTGTTAACAGAATAAACGAACTAATCTTCGCTTACCAAACTTTCAGTTAATGCGGTTCCATATGTGATGTCACTGGAAGCCTTTTTGCCCAGAACGTCGGCATAAAACTTAGGTTTCATACCATAGCCTGGTCGGATACTTCTAACATTATTTTCGGTAAAAACATCCCCTTTCATCATGGGCTGAACAACATACAATGAACGTCGAAATTTTTTATTGGGCTGTTCACTTGCTTTGCAACTGTAGTTTACTTGTCCTACGGCTTCCCAAGCTATTTTCGAATCGCGGCATAATTCGTATAACTCTTTTGGCTCCAAAGAAAAACTATCATCAGGCCCTCCCCCAGCTCGATCCAAAGTAACATGTTTTTCTATAATAGTTGCACCTAATGCAATACTAGTAATTGCTGTAACATTACTTATCGTATGATCAGAAAGACCTGTTACTACACCAAAACGTTGTTTCATATCAGTAATAGTTTGTAGATTATAATCGCCTGGAGGAGCAGGATAACCACTTACGCAATGTAAAATAGCTATCTGAGTACAGCCAGCTTCTCGAGCAGCTGTTACCGCCTCATCAATTTCATCCGCATCAGCTAAACCTGTGGAGATGATCATTGGTTTTCCAGTGCTGGCAACATATTTGATAAGAGGTATATCAATTGCTTCAAAAGAAGCAATTTTGTAGGCAGGAGCATTTAATGACTCCAGTAAATCCACTGCGGTTCTATCAAAAGGGGAACTGAAAATAGTAATACCTAACTTGCGTGCATAATCAAATAAAGGCTCATGCCAATCCCAAGGCATATGAGCCTCTTCGTATAATTGATATAAGGTTTTACCTCCCCACAATCCACCATTAATGCAAAAATCCTCAGAATTATAATCAATAGTGATAGTATCTGGTTTGTATGTTTGTAACTTTACCGCATCTGCGCCTGCATTTTTTGCTTCTTTTATAATTTGCAATGCATTTTCGATTTTCCCATTATGGTTTGCAGAAAGCTCCGCGATAATATAGGGAGGCTCATCTAAAGAAATTCGACGTTTATTAATATAAATCTCTGGGTTAGTTATCATCTGCACTCCTACTTAAAGCTTCCCACTCGTGACGTAATAAACCATAATAAACTATATTATGGTATTTAAGACCATCAAAATAATGCTCGCGGAATAAGCCCTCTTGAGTAAATCCAAGTTTTTGGTGAAATTTCATTGATTTTACATTAAATTCTAAAACATGCCCCATTATTTTATGTAAACATAACTGGTGAAATACATAATTTAATACTGAGCGCCCCAAGAATAAACCTAACCCCTTAGACGCGTTAGGAGCCACATAGAAGCCCCATTCAACTATATCATCCTTCTGTGATAAATTTATGAAGCCACTCGCTGTATTATCATATTCAAAAATCAATAAATGCCTATTTTTATTATTAGACTCACGCTGAAACCATACTAAATGTTCATCAAACGTTATTTCATGTGTTTGATACATAAATTGTCGAATGTCGGGATGATTGCGCCAGTTTAAAACGTGCAATAAGTCCGCCTCTGTCATGGGGCGTATGTATCCATCATTATTTTTATTCATTATTTAGCACTATTGAGAAAGTAATTGATTTATTTTATTTAATACTAAAGAGAGCCCATCTCCTTTAGTAATTTGCCTGCATGAGTGACTTAATAGTTTTAATATTGTTCTATCGTCGATAATTTTATTAATTATTACTACTAAATCATTAATAAAATCAGCGGCAAAAGGATTTCCTAGACAAACTGCGGCTTCATTTCTTTCTAAGGCATTAGCATTATCCATCTGATTCTCAGCAAGGACGGCCAGAAGAGTCGGTAATCCCAAACAACAACGCTCCCACGATGAACCTCCACCAGCACCAATAGCCAAATCAGACTCAGCCATTAAAGTTGCCATATTATCGACATCAACCTTTAATTCAGTAAGCCATGGAAGATTGATAATCTGGTTTCTGATTTCATTAAGAAAAGGAGCCTTTTCTCCCATAATGACCGTTACAGTACACGATTTAGGAAGATTTGATAATAGGAGAGCATCTAGAATCTTACCGGTTGCATTAAACTGATCCACACCTCCCAAGGTAATTATGACTTTTTCCAGAGGAAATTGAGCTCTTCTAGCAAGACTGTACTCTCTTAACTGCGCAAACTCAGGGCGAAGCAGAGCGTAATGGGCACCAGCTAAAACTTGGGCACTAGAGGACAAGAAGGGGACATAATCACTCACTGTTCTCCCTAATGTTTGATCTAACAGTACCTCACAAGAATGTTTACGATTGGCTAAATCATCTATTACCATCAATTTTTTATAATGTGGCCTGACTTGATTTTCCCATTCATCGTTAAGCGCGTAATGATCCACTACTAATAAATCAGGTGCACACTCCTTAAGTACGGCTATTGTTTGCTCTGCATCAGTTTGCCATGAACAACTTAGCCATTTACTATAAAGAGAGGGATTCTCTTCTGTCAGGAACAGATCATTTTGAAGGCTATCTAAAAAAGTAACGCTAAAACCTTGTTGCTGAATTAAACCACTCAGATTTCCTGCAAGATTACGGCAAATAAACAGACAGTCCCAACCCTCATTTTTCATTGCGTTTGCCAAAGCCAGACAACGCATTAAATGACCAGCACCAATATCTAAAGATGAATCTACACGAAAAACAATACGTAGCGTATGCTTTACCAACTGGTCCATCCCCCATCAACGCACAGATTAGTTCCCGTTACAAAAGAGCTTGCCCCTGACAAAAGAAAAAGTACAGGACCAACCAATTCAGAGGGCATACCAATACGACCCAAAGGATTCTTCTTGCATAGACTCTGATAAAAATCAGGATTCGATTGTTTGATACGTTCAGGAGGAAAAGCTCCCGGACTAATGCTATTAACCCGGATATTATATTCACCCAGATGACATGCCATATAACGAGTTAATTGAATCAGTCCCGCTTTTGCCGCTCCATAATATGGAGGATTATTACTGCCACTCTCACCATATATTCCCGGATCAGGACTCACATGACCATACATTGATGCAATATTAACAATTGAAGAGCCACCTATTTTTGTTTTAGCTGATTTTTTAAGCAATTCCAAACCTTCTTTCATTAAAAAAAAAGGCGCATTTACATGCACTTGTTGAGCCAGTACAAAATCAGATAATTCTGCCGAGTCAATAGTGCCCGCTCTGCCACTATGAGCACAATTCACAATTCCATCCAGTCTACTAAACTGAGTAGTAATCCGTTGCATCATATCGCGGCATGCATTAACTTCAGTCAGATCACAACATTCAATATGTGCATTACCACCATTTGCCTTAATTTTTTCAGCTAAAGCAGTCAATTTAACTAAGGTGCGTCCACAAAGAATGACCATCGCACCCATATCAGCAATACCAAGACTAATAGCCTCACCCAAATGACCTGTAGCACCAGCAATAAATACTACCTCGTTATCAAGACTAAAATGTTTACTTGGCATGTTCAAATCTCCATTGCGCAGGGTTCAGAAAATGTTCGGGTAATGGTGGCACTAGTTGTTGTATCTCTTCGATTTGAGCTGTAGTTAATGGTTTCTCTCCAAACAGCTTCAAATTTCCCTGTAATTGGTCCTCCGTCTCCATGCCAATCACAAGACTACTAACCCAGGGAAGCCCCCGTACATAAGCAAGACATAAATCCTGACGGTTTAAACGATTAAATCGTGTTACTAAATAATCCAGAATTCTGTTTATTTCTAAAACATTAATTGCAGCAAATTCGGGCCAATTAGTAACCGGCATTATTAATAAACCTTGTAAATAAGTGCTGCGGGCAAAAATGACGACATCAGGACGATTGGTCAGTGCACTTAAAAAATCCTTTTGCCACCAACGTGAGTCCAAAATATTTACAGGACATTGAATATGCGCTATTTCAGTATCGAGTAATGCGCTTATTGCTTCTAAAGGTGTTGCAACACTCACACCAAGTGTTTTTATAATTCCTGCTTTTTTTAATGCGAGTAATTCCTTCCAGGCAGCAGCATTCCATTGATGGCGATGCGCCCAACGATGCATTAATAGAGTGTCAACACATCTCATTTGAAGCTGATAACAGCTCTCATAAATACTTGCTCTTACTGCATGACGAACTTGCTGCTCACTCGCATCAGGATATAAATAATCCAGGGTATGCAACTTACTAATCACCTGTATTTGATTTTCAATACGATTAAGAGCCGTGCCTATGCGCTGCTCTGATAAACCATAAGCTCGCGCTGTATCCAATGTTTTAATGCCAGCCTTTACTGCTTGATGAATTAAATTATTCGCCACAGAATCACAGGGAAAACCCTTTTCATTAGCAATACCATAGGTCATACCTAATTGTGCCGCACCTAAAGTTAGCTTCGTGTAGTTCTCTGTTTTCAGCGGCGTATGAGTTAATGATTCTAATGTTTTAATTAACTCATACCATGAAACAGTTACAGGTGATTCAATGTGCTGAAAAATCGGCAGCAATTGCAGATAATCTGTAAAAGTATCCAAAGTGCAACGCAATTTGTTCCAATAAAAGGGGATGTTTTCTGAGTGCAAAGGCTGGCAACGAAAATGTCTTTTTATATAGGGAGTCACATGCTCTCTATCAAAATCAGTGTTTGCTTTTTTATTCGCTTCCCGTAAGGTGCCCACCTTAAAAATTTCCGCACTCAAACCATAAGGGTATACATCTTCTGGAAAAGACGTGCTTAAATAGTCAAAATGCTTTGCATCAAATTCTTTTAATAAAAACTCAAGAAAACTACCATCAGGAAAAACATTGTCTGCAGTTAGACGTATAATTAAATCCTGATCACCACAAGACTCGGCGGCCTGAGTAAAGCGTAACAGTACATTATCCAACTCACCTCTAAAGCAGCTAATATTATTATTCTGCAACACTTCTGCAATAGAATTATCAGAAGGTTCTAGAGAAGTTGCTACAGTGACAGGAAGACCTGTATTACCTGCACGAAGTGCGCATAATACAACTGATGGATACCCGCCAAGCGGTAATAGAGCCTTGGCAGGTAGTCTACTAGAAGATAACCGTGATTGTATGATAATACTGACCTGACGCTCACTCATGATTTTACCAAATAGTGATAATAAATTTATTGCAATAAGATGCTGCGTAACACATCCACAACGTGATCTTGTTGCTCTTCAGTTAATCCTGAATACAAAGGTAAACTAATGGCCTCACGATAGTAGCTTTCGGCCTCAGGGAATTGTCCCAATTTGAATCCTAAACCCTCATAATAAGGCTGAGTATGTATTGGAATATAATGTAAATTGACGCCTATCTTGCGGGCCTGCATGCGTTCAAAAACCTGCAAATGACTTATTTTTAAATCATCAAGTGATAAGCGAACCACGTATAAATGAAAAGCAGAATAGCTATCGGGATGTTGAAATGGTGTGATTAAAGGTAAATTAGCCAATAACTCATTATAACGTTTTGCCAATTGATGGCGCCGCGCTACAAATTGCTCCAGGCGATCCATTTGACTAATACCCAAGGCAGCTTGCAGCTCAGTCATTCTATAATTAAAACCAAGCTCAATTTGCTGATAGTACCATGGACCATCTGGTTTTTTAGTCATCTTGGTGGGATCACGAGTAATACCATGACTACGTAATAGAGCCATCGTTTCAGAGAGCGCTTGATCATTGGTTAATACCATACCGCCCTCTGCCGTAGTAATTATTTTTACGGGATGAAAACTAAACACGGTGGCATGACTGTAGCGGCTACTTCCAATAGTCTCACCTTGATACCGACCGCCAATTGCATGAGAAGCATCTTCAATAATTTTAAAATTATATTTTTTAGACAATTCATATATTGCTTTCATATCGCAGGATTGGCCACATAAATGCACAGGAACGACAATTTTAGGTAAACGCCCAAGCTGCTCGGCAATAATGAGTTTTTTCTCTAACGCACTAACACTTAAATTATACGTACGTGGATCTATATCAACAAAATCAACTTGTGCTCCACAATAAAGAGCACAATTTGCGGAAGCTACAAAGCTTATTGGCGAAGTCCAAAGCCAATCATTTACTCCCAAACCCAAAGCAAGACACGCAAGATGCAGTGCGGAAGTAGCACTGTTGACTGCCAATCCATATTTTGCACCACAATATTGTGCCACTGATTCTTCAAATCGAGGTCCCATAGGACCTTGAGTCAAAAAATCAGAATTAAGCACTTCAACAACCGCATCAATATCTGCCTGATTAATCTCTTGACGTCCATAAGGAATCATTTAGATACCAGCCATATGATTAAATTTCATAATTTCATCAAGAGATAAGAAATGTGAATTATTTCCTGAGTTATATTCAAAACCTTCCTTAACGGGAATGCCTCTTTCTCCTAATTGATTCACACTAAAATCATTCTGTTTTTTTGTAAATCGTATGGTGGGTCGTAATACATAATGATCGTCAAACTCCAAAGTTAAATGTGAGTCATCCGAAGGACACATTATTTCATGTAGTTTCTCGCCAGGACGAATTCCAATAATTTCCTGGTGCAAATCAGGCGCCATTGCTGCAGCTAAATCAACAATTCGAATAGAAGGAATTTTAGGAACAAAAATTTCTCCGCCATGCATTCGGTTAAAATTAGTTATTACAAAATCCACACCTTGCTGTAGTGTTATCCAAAATCGCGTCATACGCTCATCGGTTATCGGAAGATGATTAGAACTTTCTTTAATTAATTTTTGAAAAAATGGAACTACTGAACCACGAGAACCAACCACATTTCCATAACGAACTACAGAAAAGCTTGTTTTATGCCCGCCAGTTATATTATTTGCAGCAACAAACAGCTTGTCAGAAGCAAGCTTTGTTGCTCCATAAAGGTTTATAGGATTTGCCGCCTTGTCCGTAGATAAAGCAATCACTTTTTCTACATTATTAGCTAAAGCCGCTTGAATTACGTTCTCAGCACCATGAATATTTGTTTTGATGCATTCCATCGGATTATACTCAGCTGCAGGCACCTGTTTTAATGCCGCTGCATGGATTACATAATCTACACCACTCAGGGCTTGTATTAATCGGTCTTTATCACGTACATCACCAATAAAATAACGCATGCACTCATTATTAAAATCTTGCTGCATCTCAAATTGTTTTAACTCATCTCGTGAGTAAATAATAATTTTATTAGGTTTATAATGTGCCAGGATTGTTTGAACATACTGTTTCCCAAAAGAACCCGTACCACCAGTAATTAATACATTTTTATTGTTAAACATTCAAAAATCCTATCAAAATAAGTGTCATGCTGACAAAAGTCCACGAGTATCAATAACCCTGGGCGTCTTATAAAAATCATCCACTCTTTGTTTAAATTCCCTGTGATCAACCAGTATCAGTATAATATCGGCTTCCGCAAAAGCGTTCTCCATCGAACTCAATTCCGCAATTTTTCTTAACTCAATAGGAAGCTCTTCAATATTAGGTTCAATTGCTAAAATGGGGCCTGGATGTGATAAGGCAATTTGCTTTGTAATCTCTAATGCCGGACTTTCTCGCAAATCATCAATATCTGCTTTAAAACTTAAACCGAAACACGCGATCGTTACATCTTTTTCTGTTTTTTCTGGGTGCTGTTGAAGAAAATCAGCCAATTCAGATTTGATTTGCTCTATAACCCAAAGTGGCTTGCTGTCATTCACAAAACGAGCAGAACTAATTAATCGCGCCAATTCCGGCGTGCTATTGATGATAAACCAGGGATCAACTGCGATGCAATGGCCACCAACACCTGGACCAGGTTGAAGAATTTCAACTCGAGGATGACGATTCGCAAGTTGAATTAATTCCCAAACATTAATATCAAGGGAGTCGCAAAGCATCGATAACTCATTTGCAAAAGCAATGTTTACATCACGAAAACTGTTTTCAACCAATTTGCACATTTCTGCGGTACGCGCATGGGTAACAAGGCAATCACCTTCAACAAACAATTTATAGAACGCGACCGCTTTCTCTGCACAGTGAGGTGTGATACCACCAATAACACGATCATTTTTTACCAATTCATGCAATATACGTCCAGGCAACACGCGCTCAGGACAATACGCAATTCCTATGTCGGAGTGTTCTCCATGGCTTTGAGGGAACGTCAGATCAGGACGCATTTGGACTAGCCACTGCACCATTTTTTCTGTAGTGCCCACTGGAGACGTCGATTCTAGAATAAGCAAATCCCCTTGCTTTAAAACAGGCGCAATTGACCGAACAGCTGCTTCTATGTAATCGAGATTAGGTTGATGATTTTCTTTAAATGGTGTCGGCACAGCGATCAAAAAAACGTCTGCAGGTTCGGGTTTTATAGCTGCTCGTAAATATCCTTCGGATACTACCGAACGAACCAGTTCGTCTAATTCAGGCTCTACAATATGAATTTCACCGCGATTGATAATATCAACTGTTTTAGAACAAATATCCACACCAACTACAGTCTGCTTTCTAGAGGCAAACAACGCGGCTGTTGGTAAACCGATATACCCAAGACCTATCACTGAAATCTTGAGAAATGGCTTTAAATCGCGCCTTGACTCGAGCATAATAATATTTAAATCCTTTATACATACAATGATTTTACAAAGAATACTAATTCATCAAGGATTGCTTTGTCAAAGAATGATTTAAATATCCAGATTTGGCTATCAATGTCGTTAAAAAAAAGCAAATCATGGCTAAAAAGTACTTTTATTTGATACGAAAAAGTCCTATTTTTAGCCTCTAGCGTAGATGAACTGACCTCATATAAATGCTACAATACCGCTTATTTTTTTATGATATTGAATACGCGTGCTCTACCTCCCTCACAGAGAATAAAAATTAGGTTTAAAATGAATGTAAACGGATTAGCATTATTATTCCATACAGGAAGACATCTAAAAGCAAAACAGATTGCTTATAGAATTTTTTATTATTTTTACAAGTGTTCTAGAACAGACTATACGAATGCTAATCCAAAACCAAGATTATGGAAGAAACAATGGAATGCTCCTTTGTGTTTTTCTTCCAATATCAATGAAGCAGGGCAATTTACTTTTTTGTCTGAACAAGGTTGTCTTGTAACTCCCGACGACTGGAGTAATACAAAACAATCTAGATTATGGTTATATAATTTACATTATTTTAATGAGCTTAATGTAATTAACGCAAATAAACGGCAAACAGAGCTGAATCATTTAATCAATAAATGGATTGATGAAAATGCAGTAATGCAAGGATGTGGATGGGAACCTTACCCACTTTCTTTACGATTAGTTAATTTAGTTACCTGGTTTTCACGCCATCCCCATTTAATAAAAACACATTATCTGGTCAGTTTGGCTACACAGGCAGAGGCCTTATTTAAGCAACTGGAATATCACATCTTAGGTAATCATCTATTTGCTAATGCAAAGGCATTGATTTTCATCGGGACTTTTTTAGATGAGCCACGTGCGGAGGTTTGGCTTAAAAAAGGGCTACAAATTCTTGATAATGAAATTAAAGAGCAATTTCTTCAAGATGGTGGACACTTTGAATTATCTCCTATGTATCATGGGATATTGCTATGGGATCTTTGCGATTTGGTTAATCTGGCTCAACGCTCCGGTTTACCGGAATTGCAAAAAAGGCAAGAAGCATGGCAGGAGGTTATTGCTCAGGGATTAAAATGGCTCTACTCCATGTTGCATCCCGATAACAAAATATCTTTTTTTAATGATGCAGCATTTGGAATAGCTCCTGAAATAAACCATCTGGAACACTACGCAACACAACTCAATATCCCTATACCTCAGCAAATAGAAAAGCAATTTGCTTGCGACTGGTTATCCTATAGTGGTTATTGTGCCGTCTATTTAGAAGAAGGATGCAAAGCCCTGATTGATATAGCTCCTGTTGGCCCAAACTACCAACCAGGCCATGCGCATGCCGATACTTTAAGTTTTGAATTGAGTTTATATAATCAGCGCTTCCTAGTTAACTCAGGCACGTCGCAATACGGTGAAGACTCACAACGTCACTATGAACGAAGTACTCGAGCACATAACACCGTGAGCATCAATGAGGAAAACTCCTCAGAAATCTGGGCAGGCTTTAGAGTAGCGCGGAGAGCTTATCCTAAAAACCGAATTGTAGAAGCAGATGATAAAACCATTTTAATTGCCGCCTCACATAATGGATACAAGCGCCTTGCTGGACGCAATATCCATAAAAGAGAATGGTGCTTTACGCACAAAAAACTGATTCTGAAGGATTCCATCAGTGGCGCATATGATGTAGCTATTTCAAGATTATATTTTCATCCTGATGTCCAATTACAAATTGAAACACCTCATTTAGTTCATTGTGTTTTACTTGGCGGTCAAAAAGTTTATATTAAACTAACTGGTAATTGTCAGATAAAAATTGAAGATACATTTTGGTATCCTGAATTTGGTGTGAAAATAAAAAACAGCTGTCTGGTTATACAAATAAGTAACAATAAATCTCTAATTGAACTAGGATGGTAGCCCATTTGAAAATTTTGATCTTATCTTTTTATTATCAGCCTGATCTTTGTGCTGGCTCTTTTCGTTGTACCGCATTAGTAGAGCAATTAAAACAATACGCTGGTGATAATATAGAAATAGACGTTATATCAACGTTACCTAACAGGTATTCATCATTTGCAATGAACGCCGAAGAATACGAAAAGCAAGATAGTGTACGAATTCGACGGATAGCCTTACCCAAACATTACAGTGGCATGATGGATCAGGCTAAAGTGTTCTTACATTTCGCCAAAGAAGTAAGAACAATGGTTCAATCTGAAGAGTACACTTTGGTTTTTGCTACCTCCTCACGATTAATGACGGCGACATTAGGAGCCTGGATTGCAAGAAAAAAACAAGCTAAATTATATTTGGATATCAGGGATATTTTTGTAGATACTATCGGCGATATATTATCGAAAAAACTATCGTTCATTCTCAAGCCGATCTTTTCATGCGTTGAAAGATGGACTTATAAACAAGCATCACATGTCAATTTAGTTTCTTTAGGATTCAAACCTTATTTTACTAAAAAATGCCCGGATAAACCCTTAAGCTTTTTTACAAATGGCATTGATAATGAATTTATAAATGCAGCAAAAGAGCAGCAACCTTCTGATTTAAAAACACGAATACCATTAACTGCTGTTTACGCAGGAAACATTGGTGAAGGGCAAGGTTTACATCTCATTATTCCCACGCTTGCCAAACAATTAGAGGGCCGGGTGCATTTTAAAATATTAGGCGATGGTGGCAAATTAAATAAACTTAAAAAAGCGCTGAGCACATTTGAATGTGCTAATGTTGAACTGTTACCTCCAGTGAAACGAGCGTCCTTAATTGAGACTTACAACGAAGCAGATATTCTATTCTTACATTTGAATAATCACGAGGCGTTCAAGAAAGTACTTCCATCAAAGCTGTTTGAGTATGCGGCTCTTGGTAAACCTATTTGGGCTGGTGTTGCCGGATATCCTGCTGAATTTATTAAAACAGAAATATCCAATGCAGAGGTTTTTGCTCCTGGAGACAGTATTGGCGCAGAAGAAGCATTGAACAAGTTAATCATCGCTACAACAATACGCTCTTCATTTATAGAAAAATATTCTCGCCCCAAAATTATGCAACAAATGGGAAAGGATATTTTATCTTTAATTGAAGAATGTAACACAATGGTAGTACCATAAGCGTCTGTATCGCATACATAAAATTTCAGATGGTGGCTGCACGAGATATAGTGTGTCTTTTACAATAATTTGTTTCTTTACAAAATCTTTGTGAAAAAAGTCGTGTTCTGAGCTCTGCCCCCTCTGCATTTAAGTGATATATAGTATCGTACATCATATTTTCTTGAAAAAACGATTCTGAAGACTCACCAATAAAAATCTGACCGTGATTTAAATACCAACTCTTAATCTTTTTAACTAATGCTTTATCTTTTATGAGAAAATCGACGCTATTGGGATAAGTTCCGACTACAGTAACTCCATTATCCTTAGCCCAAGATAAAAAATTAGATACAATTTTTAATGAAGCATAATCGGGTAATTCTTCATTGTCTGGATTAATGAATAATCTGTCTTGGGGGCCTTGATTAATTAATAACTTGTGTAAACCCACTTTGCTTTCTTCCGTGCTTTCATTGCAAATCATATCTCCATTAGAATTAACACATCGCTCTAGATGCAATAACGGGAAAGAAGGGGCTCCTATTACTCTTCTTTTTAAAGAGTCATTAAAGTAATTGCTTTTTAAAGCTCTTAAATACTCTATTCGTTCACTAAGAGGTATTGTTTTAAAGTAGTCCAAACCAAAGGCGTAAGAAACATGAGCAGAGATGTAATTATGATTATTATTGGATAATAATACACCGTATTCAATAGGAAGAATTAAAATATCACCTCTTTGGAGAACAGGTTTTATATAATAAAGCATAAAACTTATCCCTAAACTTCCTTGTATTGCCATGTTTATAGTAGGTCGACCAGTATATTTTTCAAATAGTTCTGTTCTAAACCCATAAAATGCATTAGACCCAGACAATACAATTATTTTATTATGTTGTTTGAGTTTTGGAAGTTCTTTTTTAATTTTTAAATATTCAAATGGATATCGGACAACAGGATAATTAGGAATGTATCTAGTGTTAATAATGAAAATAGAAGCAATAATTGAGATAAACAAAAAAAAGAAAAAGATTATTTTATATAGGTATTTTTTATAAATATTCATATTAAAAATTAAAATAAATAAATGGTGGCTGAGAATCGGTAGGAAATAGCAATAATAAACTATAAAAGAATAATGCTGTAATAAAAAAAGCATGAATCAAATTGGGTTTCCAGCAAATTACATTATTACTAATTGAAAATGCAGCGTTTAGTCCTTGTTCTTTTGTGAGAAAGGGGTATTTCACCCAATTTAAAGTATTGGGTGAAAAACAACAACAAAACAATGTAATTATTGATATAAGGTAAAAATCATATGAAAAATTGATAGGATGAGTTAGGGCGCTATTATTCATACCGAACATTCCTAAAACAATCTTATTAGCAACAGCAATACTCTCGCTACGAAAATAAACCCAACTTATGATCACACAACAAAAGGTAATCATCCAACAAAACAGCTGGTAATAATAAGATGTAAATTTCAATTGATTTTTTTTCTGAAAATAACTCCAAATATTATTTATAATTAAATATACACCATGAATTAATCCCCAAAAAAGAAAAGTTAAATTAGCACCATGCCATATGCCGCCTAAAAGCATTACAATTAGCAAATTAGCATACTTGCGTAACTCTCCCTTTTGATTTCCTCCTAATGGAACATATAAATAATCTCTTAAAAAACTCGACAAAGAAATATGCCATCTCCGCCAAAACTCTATAATTGACTTACTCTTATATGGTGAATTAAAATTCAATGGCAGTTTAATCCCCAGAATTAGAGCCAGTCCTACAGCCATATCAGAATAACCAGAAAAATCAAAATATATTTGAAATGTATATGCTAAACTTGAACTCCAAGATTCTATAAAGCCTGGATAATAGGAATTACTATTGCAAAGAACAAACGATTTATCTGCAAAAGAAGCAAAATAATCAGCAATAGCTACTTTTTTAAATAGGCCTATCACAAAAATAGACAGTCCCATAGCAACATTCTCATAACTTAATACAATATCTTGCTTTAATTGACTTAACATATATTTAGGTTGAATTATTGGTCCAGCAATGAGCCTTGGAAAAAAACTAATTAAAAATAGATACTCTAAAAAATTGTGTTTGATCATCAATCCCTTATAATTATCTACAAGATACGAAATTTGCTCAAAAGTGTAAAAGGAGATTGCCAAAGGTAAAACAAGTTTAGGTAAAACAAACCCATAATCAAATATTGAAATAGATAGGCCGTTTATAAAATAAGCGTATTTAAACCAAAGCAATAAGCCTAAATTAATGGAAACGCCAAAAAAAAGATATATTTTATTTTTTTCTTTATATACTTTCTTCCCTAAAAAATAATTTATCAAAATTGAAAATGCAAATAGATAAATATCTACAAATCTCCAAATTACATAAAAAACAAATGAAAGAATAATCAACCACCCCAAATACAATGGTTTATTTTTCTTTGTATAAAAAGCACCGACTAGCGTAATAGGAAAGAAAATAAAAAGAAATGAGAATGAATAAAAAAGCATTAAATCATCTCATCTTATCTTATCAGTGCGATTAAGAGGAAACAAAAAATTACGTATAATTACTAAAGATACTCCCAATAATAAGCCAAGCATTATAGAAGCAACCATAATCACTCTCTGCTTAGATGATACCAGTCGATCTGATATTTTCACACTACCATCTAATCGAAATACAGCGGCGTTCTGTGTATTAATATTTATATTTTTATAAAAAACAAGTTCCTGTTGAGCATCCCTCAACTCTGCAGAAAAAGGGTCGTCAGATTTACGACCATTAAGAATATTTATCTGTGTTTTTAATGCTTTCGTGCCACTAAGATACCTTGGAACTGAGCTGTTTGCTTGTAATGAGTAACCTCTTTCCTGGGAAAAAAAAGGATCTTTTAAACCAATAGCATTCGCAATATTGTAATCTTCTTGTAATTGGATTAATTGATCTTGGCGGCGTTTTTGTGCTACTTTTCTTGTAAGCGCTATTTTAAATTTCAAGTCATTAACAATACTATTATTTTGCCTTTTTATTATTTGCAGTACATCACTTACAGTACGCTCATTAACTAGAGAAATATATAACTTAACCCATTCTGCCGCAGTTGATGAGACGTTATTTTTTATCGCTATTGTATATTTTGCAGCCGCTAATGGGAGTTCTTGTTGTATTGTCAACTGAGACTCAAATTGACCACGCAAAGTACTATAAGATAGTTTTTTCCTCTTCTTTTCTGGCAAAAAAGGTAATACATGCTCATTAAAAAATAGTTGTTTCATAGCTTGGGAAAATAAATTATGAGTAAAGATTCCGTAGATATCATTTACTGTAAATACTTTTATGAACTCACTTTTTTTAACTGATTTGCCATAGTTAAATGCGGCAATATCACCCACAGTTGGGGGATAAATATAAGCTTTAGCTACATACACAGGTTTAGCTAACCAAATAAATACAAAACCAACTAAAGTGCATAGAAGTGTTGAGAACAAAATAAACCATTTTTGCTGCCACAGCACCGGAATTAAAGCCCGTAAATCTACTCCATCATCATAACTAAGACTTGTTTCCGGTTGCTTCATGCCACTCTCTTTCTTATAAAAATTAATATTGTAAAAGATGATATAATACTTACCCCAAGTTCCTTTGCAAGTTTTATTTACCTGAAATATTAGGCAAATAAAAGCTCAAACTACGAAAGGCATTAATGTAACGGGAGGCCTCTATAATTAAAATAAATAGTTGATTTTAATCTTCCCGCAACTTCCAACTGAGGCGCAATAATTCGAGTCAAATATTCAAACTCAATATGAACTAATTGACCTGACGTTAAATATCCAGGGTTATATTTAATAGCGTATACGGCCATTGTAAACATTAATTCTCCTGAAATTTCAGTAGCCTCTATCTCATTCCTGATTTAAATGCGTTCTTCGTTCCTGCATGGTTTCCGCGCTATTAATCACCGTTTGACGACAAATCTCCTGCATGACCGGAATGTCCTTTAATGGCGTGCCTTTATGAATGGTATATGCAATCAGGAAACTGTCTTTCCATACTTTCTCATTTTTTCGCTCTTTGGCTTTCATCCATAAAGCAATCCATAAAAAATGAAACAGCCATTTATCGCGGTGAAGTTCCAGTTCTTCTGCAAAGACCTCTTTAATGGCATCCTCCAGACGACAGACTCTAATTCCATTAACAAAACTGCTGTTATGATTTACTATTTTATCAACTAAGGTGCTTTCCGAATACCAAGACTCCGTGAATGATTTGCTCTTCAACCATGATTTTGAACGTTGTAATGACTCTGAAATCATCTCTTGGGTAAATGGCGTAATTTGGATGCTTAGTTGCTCTATAAGGTAACTCAAATCTAATCGATGAGGCCGTAAACGTATGCCTAATAATTCCTGAATCTCTAAAAAATGCACGTGGGGGATGTCTTCATGCTCTACAGTTATGGCCAGGAAGTGCTCTACCATCATAATAAAATAGGATAAATCAACATCACGCAAAGTCACATTTTCATCGAAGGCCTGACTGTAATAATCCACCACGTCTTTTGATGAGATCTCAGGGGTTATCCATGCGTCTTTCAGTCCTAAACCGTATTTCAATAATAAACCACAAAGTCTGTTTTTTCGGTTCTTTTTGGTGTGGATGAAAATACCTTGGGAGCCGGTACCATCCACTTCAGTAGCCTTAATGCCTACCTTGGAAACTTCTTCCGGTTCAGGCGCAAAAACAACACCTTTTTTACGCTGAATCTTTATCCAGCTATTAAACAGAGCATGATAACGTTCTGGATACCAGTGCATAATGGTCTGTAATCGCGAAAGGGAAATAGAAGAAAAAGTAACGTTGTTTATAATTTGAGCTATAGTTGCTATAGCTACTTCACGTACATCGGCTTTTGGATGCAATAAAGTAAACAAGCCAATATCGGCGCCTTCCTCAATATTGTATAAGTCCACCACTAAATCAGCAAAAAAATCGGCCGGCATAGCATAACTTTGCGCAAAAAAATTCTCTGCAATCTCAAAAGCGGATAGATCGGATAATTCATGAATTAAATCGCGTATAGCTTCTAAATGAGAGGAGGGATCGCCTTCAATATCGATGTCCTCATCCTGATTGGCCAAATCAAAATAAGCGTTTTTTAAATCATCGCTCAACTCGACATGTGCTTCGTAAAAAGAATTAAGTACCGGTAGCCAAAAACTTAAACTGTGTTTTTCAGTATTAATAACATCTGCCAAATGATCCATTAATTGAGTTAATATTTTAGCGCTTACTTTATTATTGGATTCTGCGGCACCTTCTAATTGAGCCACACAAATATCCATACCAAAGACACAGGCTGAATAAACAGCAAGCCCTTCATCTAATTGATCATCTAAATTATTGATAATATCGACTAGCTTAAATGAAAGTTCCGGTTGCTGAAAAAATAAGGTGTATAACTGCGGATCGGGATCTGCTTTTTGTTCAATTAATGCAGCCATTTCCGTAAGTAAGCGTTGCAGTTCTGCTGAATCATTACTCATGGCGTTTGGGTACCTGTCTTGGCTTTCCATTATCATCTATTGCAACAAACACAAATACACCTTCTGTTACTTTATAAGGCACGATTTGAGTTGCTGGAAGTGCCCATACTTCAACACACATTGTCATGGAGGTGTTCCCTTGTTTTATCAGCGTCACATAACAACTGATCAGATCACCTACATGCACTGGTTTTAAAAAAGTCATTGAATGAATTGCGACTGTTGCCACACGACCTAAAGCCATTTTTTTTGCCAGGACACCCGCGGCCAAATCCATTTGCGATACAATCCAACCACCAAAAATATCGCCATTGGCATTGGTATTTGCAGGCATTGCCAAGGTTTGAATAGTAAGCTCTCCTTGGGGGGAATTTATCATGGTGCTCCTATGCTTTTTATTGGAACGTCATCTAGAGCGAGGTGAAGAATCTCTCCTCAAATGGCACCGTGCCACATTCAGGAGGTCCTTCGCTTCGCTCTGGACGACGGGGGTCTTAATTACGTTTCAATTTAGCTAAAGCATCTGCCATCGCGGTATTAAATACCGTTTTTTTCGCCGGCTCAGGTTTTTTCGCAGCTTCTGGTCTTTTCCTCTGTTCTGGTCTTTTAAAATCAGCCTGTTTTTTAACTTCAGGTGCTTTGGCTTTTTTCTTCATCACAGGAGCAGAAGCATCTGCATCTAATTTCATACTCAAACCAATACGCTTACGCTCTTTATCTACTTCAACCACTTTCACAGTAACAATATCGCCCGCTTTAACGACAGTACGTGGGTCGGTAATAAATTTATTGGTCATTGCTGAAATATGCACCAAACCATCCTGGTGCACACCGATGTCCACAAAGGCACCAAAATTGGTAACGTTGCTGACAACACCTTCAAGAATCATCCCTTCATGTAAATGATTAATGTCTTCAACGCCTTCTTTAAATTGAACTGTCTTAAACTCAGGTCTTGGATCACGACCTGGTTTTTCCAATTCACGTAATACGTCTCTGATTGTAGGCAAGCCATATTGCTCGTCAGTGAATTGGCTCGCATTAACGCTATGCAATACTTCTTTATTCCCAATAAGCTCCAGGATACCAATATTTTTATCGGCACTAATTTTTTCAACTAAAGGATATGCCTCTGGATGCACGCACGATGCATCTAAGGGGTTTTCACCGGCCATGATTCGTAAAAAACCAGCTGATTGCTGAAATGCTTTTTCACCCATGCGGTTTACATTTTTTAACTGCGTACGGTTATTAAATGCACCGTGTTCATCACGATACTGAACAATGTTTTTTGCTAAGGCGTCATTCAGCCCTGAAATATGAGATAGCAATGCTGCTGAAGCTGTATTTACATCAACACCTACGGCATTCACACAGTCCTCTACAACGCCATTTAGACAACGAGCAAGACGTGACTGGTTTACATCGTGCTGGTACTGGCCAACACCAATTGATTTGGCTTCAATTTTCACGAGCTCTGCTAATGGATCTTGTATACGTCGCGCAATAGATACTGCACCGCGCAAAGTCACATCCAAATCAGGGAACTCTTGAGCTGCTATTTCTGATGCAGAATAAACTGATGCACCAGCTTCACTGACAATCACTTTTGTCAGTTTCAAATCAGGATACATTTTAATTAAATCAGCCGCTAAACGCTCTGTCTCACGTGAGCCGGTTCCGTTACCAATACTCATCAGATTAACCTGATGTTTGGCTGCCAATTTGGCTAAATCAGTAATCGACTGATGCCATTCGTTTTGTGGTGCAAAAGGATAAATCACGGTGTAATCCAATAATTTCCCAGTTGCATTCACTACAACGACTTTAACCCCTGTTCTGATACCAGGATCAAGACCAATGGTAATCTGAGGGCCAGCAGGTGCTGCAAGCAATAGATCGCGCAGATTTCTTGAAAAGACTTTAATTGCCTCTTCATCCGCTATTTCTCGTAAACGAGTAAGTAATTCTAACTCAAGCTTGGTAAATAATTTGATTTTCCAAGTCAAGCGTACTGTTTCAAGCAACCAGTTGTCTGCTTTTCGTTGCTGGTCAGCAATATTAAAATGCTCCATCAGCTTGTTTTCACCATAAGCTAAATCCTGCTCAGGCAAAGTAAGGCTTAATTGCAACACGCTTTCTCGACGACCGCGGAATAAAGCTAAAGCACGATGCGATGGGATTTTTTTGATGGCTTCAGAATAATCAAAATAATCTGAAAATTTATTCACTGTTTCTTTTTTCTTGGAACTGCCAAGTGATTTCACTATGGCATGTTGCCATAAGTATTCTCGCAATACATTAATCAAGTCAGCATCTTCAGCAAAATGTTCCATCAGAATGTGGCGGGCACCTTCTAATGCAGCTTTTGCGTCTTCAATCCCAGCTTCAGCATTAATAAACTGCACTGCTTGTTCTTCAGGATCTAATGCAGGGTCTTTCCATAAAGCATGCGCCAATGGCTCTAATCCGGCTTCTACCGCGATTTGCGCTTTGGTACGACGCTTTGGTCTAAAAGGAAGATATAAATCTTCAAGACGTGTTTTAGTATCTGCAGCAAGAATACTTTGCTCCAATTCTGGAGTCAGTTTTTCCTGTTCACGAATCGATTGCAAGACAACTTCACGTCGCTCACTCAATTCGCGTAAATAAAGTAAACGTTCTGCAAGATAACGCAGCTGCACGTCATCTAATCCTTCAGTAGCCTCTTTACGATAACGCGCAATAAAAGGCACCGTTGCTCCCTCATCCAACAAGCGAATAGTTGTTTCTACCTGCGCTACTTTAACTTTAAGTTCTTGCGCAATAATCGCTGCTGACGTCAACATCTCTTGAGTCATTTACTTCCCCGAAAAACATGATAAAAAATCGCCACATTATCACTCAACAGTAACTGATTTTGCAAGATTACGTGGTTGATCGACATCCGTACCCTTAGCCACAGCAACATGATATGCCAACAGTTGCAAAGGAATTGTATAAACTATAGGTGCTACCCAGGAGCCGCATGAAGGAACTTTAATCAAACGAGCACCGTTTGCATCCCAACTTTGCGCCGCGTCAACAAAAACAAACAGTTGTCCACCACGCGCGCTGACTTCGTGTAAATTAGATTTTAATTTATCCAGAAGCTCATCATTAGGCGCCACTGCAATAACAGGCATGTTCTCATCAACCAGAGCTAATGGACCATGTTTTAATTCACCAGAAGGATAAGCTTCTGCGTGAATATAGGAAATTTCTTTAAGCTTCAATGCACCTTCTAAAGCCACAGGATATTGAACACCACGACCTAAAAACAGAGCATGTGCTTTATTAACAAATAAGGCCGACAGACCTTCAACTTCTTCATTCATTTGTAATACTTTTTCACAGCACAGAGGTAAGCCCTGCAGCTGGTGCAACACATCATTTGCACGCTCATCATGGCAAAGTGCTGCAGCTAACATTAAAAATGCAGCTAATTGAGTAGTAAAGGCCTTAGTAGACGCTACACCTATCTCAATACCGGCACGGGTTAGAAACACACAATCCGCTTCTCTGACTAAAGTGCTGGTTGCTACATTACAAATAGCCAGACTCGCCAGATAATCCATGGATTTTGCTTTACGTAAAGCAGCCAGAGTATCTGCTGTTTCCCCTGACTGGGAAATAGTGATGAATAGTGTGTCTTTAGGTACGACTACATCACGGTATCGGTATTCACTGGCGATTTCTACCTGAGTAGGAATCCCGGCCAAAGACTCTAACCAATACTTAGCAATCATTCCTGCATGATAACTGGTGCCACAGGCAACAATATGAATGTGTTTTACCGCAGGAAAAACATGGGTCGCACGTTCGCCAAAGCTTGAACGGAGTACTTCAATGCTGCTCACACGACCTTCTATCGTATCAGCCAATACTTCAGATTGCTCAAAAATTTCTTTAAGCATGAAGTGACGATAAGGCCCTTTAGACGCCGTTTCAGAATCAGAACTTAAAGGATGCGTCGGATGTGTTATTAATTCTTTAGCAGAATTATAAACTAGAATTTCTTTAGCCGTAATCAAGGCACTGTCACCCTCATCCAAATACATCACGGACTGAGCAAATGATTTTAATGCCAAACCATCTGAGGCAATAAAATTCTCGCCAATACCTAGGCCAAGAACCAATGGACTACCACAGCGAATCGCTACTAACTCAGAAGGACGCTGCTGATGAATAACACCCAAAGCAAAAGCGCCGTGCATTTCAGCGGCAGCAGTTTGTACTGCTGCTAATAAATTTTCAGACTTCTGGTAATAGTAATGAATTAAATGCGCGGCAACTTCAGTATCTGTTTCTGAAGTAAACACATAGCCTTTCGCAATTAATTCACGGCGTAAGCTGTCATGGTTTTCAATAATGCCATTATGAACCAAGGCCATTTCACCATGAGACAAATGAGGGTGTGCATTTTGTTCCGAAGGTTTGCCGTGCGTTGCCCAACGAGTGTGCGCAATACCGGTAGCACCTGCAACTGCCGTTTCTTGCATTGCATCAGCAAGGTTTTGTACTTTGCCTTTGATCCTGACGCGTTTTAAATGCGCGTGATTGTCGATTACTGCGATGCCCGCAGAATCATAACCGCGGTATTCTAATCGACGTAAACCTTCTAGCAAAACCTTACTGATATCCCTTTCAGAAACAGCTCCCATAATCCCGCACATAACCTGCTCCTCGATTCAACAACCGCACTACGGACGATATATAAACAAAAGAGAAGAATTATGCCACAAACATCTATAAATCACTAAAGATTATTACTGAATGCTGATTCAAGGTTTAAAGCGCGTCATCCAGAGCGCAGCGAAGGACCTCCTGAATGTGGCTCAAGGCCATCTAAAAGGAGGTCCTTCGCTGCGCTCTGGATGACAGATCAGTTAACTGGATTAGGACAAGTTACCGAATACCCATGGTATCTCATGGATTGACACACTTCATGAGCAAGGACACTGTGCGCACGAGTACTTGGATGTATCTCATCCCAGAACAAATAGGATTCAGGAGTATCACAGACATGATAGTTTTTATCCCCTGCTGCAAAATGCTCCGCTCTATAATTCACCACTTGCGCGTAACGTAATACGTAGTTATTAGCAAAAGGAGACGTTCGGAACGCATCGTACATCGGTAATTTCACATCAATACAGGCTTGCGTAGTATTAGTAAACCCATAAACATCGGGATTTTTCAAAACACGTTCAAAATATTCGCCCATATCAATAAAGAGGAAATCTGCATCTGGATAAAGCTTTTGCCATTCCTGAAGACGATTGCGTAAACGCTCATTATGCACATCGGCAGCCGCATTTAGTACATCGCGATCCGCTGTTTGTTTGTAGCGAGGTGTATCCCCTAAATGCGGAACCCCCATTACTACAAAGCGTCGTGCACCAGCCTGCATTAATTTAGACACGGAAGCCCCCATACCGGCAATCACATTATCGATATAAGTACTCATGACCGCGGTATTGTAATTATCCTCAAAATATAAAACATTGATGTAATCATTATTTCCTGAGAACAAGAAAAACACGGTTTCATCACTGAGTTTCTGATGCTCTAATAAATAGGCTTGAATCGTTAAACCAAGACTTGGAGGAACTAATTTACCCACAATCAGGTTTTTAATACTGCCTAAGGGGTGACGAATCAAGTTCCACACGGTTAGTTGATAATCGTATGTTGCCGTCCAACTGCCACCAAAGGAACGATTCAAATACGTATCTTTATTATTTTGAGGAATAGCCATCATTTCAGCTAAATACTCATTCCACACTCGCCCGTTAGAAAAATGCGCGTTCCAGTATGGTTTGCCTGGTAGCAAAGGCACTAATTTAACTTTACCGACCAAATTAGCAATATAGGGTGCTAAGTCATGATCAAAAAACTCGGTAACCACCGCAATACCGGAGTCCAAAACCACTTGGGGTACGTAGTAATCATTTGCGTATTCAACCATTTTGTTCAAGACAAAAATTTTGAAAGGCTCGACCAAAAAAGCAGGGTCCTCTTCTTGGCGCAAACTTTTAAGAAGATGCGTGGTATTCCCGATATCAGACATACTGTCGCCGAAAATAACCATCGATTTAATGGGTGTTGCTGCAAAGGCAATTAAGGGAAGGGATAAAAGAAAGGCAAAAAACCAACGACACATCCTAGTGCACTGAACCATATTATCTCCTTATAAACCTAATGGAATGAAAATACAGATAACTTAGCTATATAACAGTATGATCGCTGGTTGGTTTTTGTCAACGCATTGGTACAATTTAGTCCCAAAAAGAATAATTACTGAAGTGCATTTAATTCATGCCTATTGATTAAATTGTGAGTAAATGGTAATTTTTGCGAAATATTTTGCTTAGAATTAGGTACTCCTCATGAAAGAAATAGTTATTGCCGCGTTTTATAAGTTTGTTTCTCTAGAAAACTACGAAAGTTTACGCGAGCCATTTTTGGCCAAAATGCAAGAAATGAATATCAAAGGTACGATCATATTAGCAGCCGAAGGCATCAATGGCAGCTTTGGTGGTAGCCGTGACGCGATGGATTTATTTTATCAGTATATCCGTCAAGACGAACGCCTGGCTGATTTAAACTTTAAAGAAACCTTTGATAATGAAAATCCTTTTGAAAAATCCAAGGTGAAGCTACGCAAAGAGATTGTTACGATGGGAGTCAAAGACGTTGACCCATTAAAAACCGTAGGTACCTATTTAAATCCTGAAGAATGGAATGAATTAATTCAAGATCCGGAAGTCATCATTATCGACACACGAAACGATTATGAATTTGATTTAGGTACGTTTAAAAACGCAATTAATCCCAATACAGAGAACTTCAGGAATTTTCCTGAATACGTTCAAGCAGAACTAATTGAACGAAAAGATAAAAAAATTGCCATGTTTTGTACCGGTGGAATCCGTTGTGAAAAATCAACAGCCTATTTAAAAGATTTAGGCTTCCCCAACGTATATCACTTACATGATGGTATTCTGAACTACATTGAAAAAACCCCTGTAGAAGAGTCATTATGGGAAGGTCAATGTTTTGTTTTTGATAATCGCGTAGCAGTTGACGAAAATCTGGAACGCGTCTACCCTCAAATACCATTTGATTACAAACACGATCGCATCAAGGAATAATTTCAGGCATCTCTATGACGAGTAAAAAACAATCCGATTCAACCATAGTGTCGAATCGAAAAGCAGGTTTTGATTTTTTCATTGAAGAACAATATGAAGCAGGACTTGTACTTGAAGGCTGGGAAGTCAAAAGTTTGCGCGCGGGCAAAGTAAATTTATCCGACGCGCATGTGATTATCAAGAACGGCGAAGCTTTTTTACTGGGCTCTCAGATTAACCCTTTGCCCACTGCTTCAACCCATTCTGTTCCAGACTCAACGCGCAGCCGAAAACTGCTGTTAAACCGCCGCGAGTTAAATCATTTAATTGGCAGTGTGGAGCGTCAGGGATACACTATTGTCCCTTTATCTTTGTATTGGAAAAAAAACAAGATCAAGATAAAAATTGCCCTGGCCAAAGGTAAAAAAGAGCATGATAAGCGAAATACCATGAAAAATCGTGAGTGGCAAAGAGATCACTCGCGTCTTATGAAAAATACAGGGAGAGATTAATGATCATAGGTCAGTCAGTGCCTGATTTTGCCTTTACAGCAACTAATGGATTAAGTGCTCATTTAAAGGATTATAAGAGCCAATACGTGGTTCTTTATTTTTATCCTAAAGACGCAACACCCGGCTGCACGACTGAAGGTCAGGATTTTAAAGATGCTTATCCCAAATTTCAGGCCCTAAATACACAAATAGTTGGAATTTCTCGCGACAGCCTAAAGTCACATGAGAATTTTAAAGCCAAACAAAATTTTCCTTTTGAATTAATTAGCGATTCAGAAGAGCAGTTATGCCAATTATTTGATGTCATTAAAATGAAATCCATGTACGGCAAACAAGTACGCGGCATCGAGCGCAGCACCTTTTTGATTAATCCTGAAGGACTACTCATACACGAATGGCGTAAAGTCAGTGTCAAAGGACATGTTGAAGACGTGCTTAATACCATCCAATCATTCTGAGTGCCGCTGAAGGCTCACACCGAATTGTTTCTCTTCTCCCAAACGGGAGAAGGGATAAATATCCCTCTAGAAAATAAAATTATTCTCTTGACTCAATACCTTAGCCTCAGCACAATGAGAGTAACACAATTTGGAAGATGACTTTTATCCGGGGTTACCGGATATATGACTGAGGTGAGCTTATGGACACTAAAACCACTCAAAAAAAATTATTCGTGCTGGATACCAATATTTTAATGCACGATCCCACAGCCATCTACCATTTTGAAGAGCATGACATCTACTTGCCAATGGTTGTTTTGGAAGAGTTAGACAACCATAAAACAGGTACCTCAGAAGTCGCGCGCAACGTCAGACAAACCAATAGAATGTTAGTTGAGCTGATGACCGATGCCTCACATGAGCAAATTGTATCTGGATTACCAATTCCCAGTTATTCACGCAAACAAAACAGCAGCGGCAAGCTTTTTTTCCAAACAGATGAATTCAATCAAGTCGTGCCGTCTACACTGCCAGGCCATAAAGTAGATAATACTATTCTGGCAACTGCTTTAGGTCTGCAAAAAAAACTCCACGACACAAAACAAGTTATCATTGTTTCAAAAGACATTAATCTACGTATTAAGGCAGGGATTCTTGGCATTCTTGCTGAAGATTATTACAGCGACCAGGTATTGGATGACGTAACCCTTCTGCATCAAGGTTTACATATTCTGGAGAACAACTTCTGGGATACGCATGGTAAAGATATGGGGTCATGGCAAGAAAAAGGTAAAACCTTCTATAAAGTCACAGGACCTTTAATCAGCCAATGGAATCCTAACGATTGTATTAGTACTGAAGACAATCAATTTCAAGCGATTGTAAAAAAACTGGAAGATGATCACGCGGTAATTCAATTAGTGCGCGATTACACCCAAGCCAAACATTCTGTGTGGGGCATTAACGCAAAGAACCGTGAACAGAATTTTTCGCTGAATTTACTGTTAGATCCAGAGATCGATTTTGTTACCTTACAAGGTCCTGCAGGTACGGGAAAAACCTTGTTAACTATTGCCGCAGGTTTAACCCAGGTATTGGATCTCAACCTCTACAGTGAAATTTTGATGACGCGCGTTACCATTCCTGTAGGTGAAGACATAGGCTTTTTACCAGGTACTGAAGAAGAAAAAATGACGCCATGGATGGGTGCTTTAATGGACAACCTTGAAGTACTGCACAGCACCCAAGTGGGTGGCAGTTTTGGACGCGGTGCAACACAAGATTTATTACAAAATAAAATTAAAATTCGCTCACTCAACTTTATGCGTGGTCGAACGTTTTTAAATCGTTACATCATTATTGATGAAGCACAAAACCTGACACCCAAACAAATTAAAACTTTGGTCACTCGTGCAGGGCCTGGAACCAAGATTGTGTGTCTTGGTGATATCAAGCAAATTGACACGCCCTATCTGAGTGAAACCACCTCAGGCTTAACCTTTGCAGTGGATCGTTTTAAACATTGGGAACACAGTGCTCATATGAGTTTAACACGTGGTGAGCGTTCAAGACTTGCATTTTATGCCGCAGAACATTTATAGTATGCGTTTTACGGGGATACACCATGGCTGACCAGGCGATCACTTTTGATGACGTTTTACTCGTTCCTTCCTACAACCACCACGAATCAAGACGCGTGGTGGATACTACCAGCACGGACCGCCTAGCTAAATTAATTCTGGAGCTTCCAGTAATCAGTTCCAACATGGATACGATTACTGAAAGCAAAATGGCTAACTTCATGTCCAGCAAAGGCGCTATGGGCGCTTTACATCGCTTTATGAGTGTTGAAGACAACATCAAAGAATTTAAAAAATGCACAGGAAAAACCTTTGTTTCGATTGGTTGCACTACGGCTGAACTGGAACGAGCCGAAGCGCTACGTGATGCTGGAGCCGACTATTTTTGTGTCGACGTAGCCCATGCTCATGCAAAATACGTAGGTAAAACACTGAAAAGCTTGCGTCATCTGTTAAAAGACCGTTGTATCATGGCAGGAAACGTTGCGACTTATGCTGGTGCAGACTATCTGGCATCTTGTGGCGCGGACATCATTAAAGCAGGTATTGGTGGTGGTTCTGTATGCAGTACTCGAATTAAAACCGGTTTTGGCGTACCTATGCTTACCTGTATTCAGGATTGCGCGCGCTCCGATCGCTCTATTGTTGCTGATGGCGGTATTAAAACATCCGGTGATATCGTTAAAGCCTTAGCCTTTGGTGCGGATTTCGTCATGATTGGCGGGATGTTAGCAGGAACTGCGCCGACTCCTGGTGACGTGATTGAAAAGAAAGACGGAACTAAAGTAAAACAGTACCGCGGCATGGCATCAAAAGAAGCTCAAGAAGATTTTCTGGGCCAAATGCATGAATGGAAAACTGCTGAGGGCGTAGCTACTGAAGTAGCCTTTAAAGAAAACCCAGACGCAATTATTGCTGATATTGTGGGTGGTTTAAGATCCGGTTTAACTTATGCAGGCGCTGACACAATCAGCGAACTACAGCGTAAATTAAATTACGTTGTAGTCACCCAAGCTGGGCGCATTGAAAGCTTACCGCACAAATTATTTGAGCGGTAAATTCAACTACTTCTTACCAAGACGTTGGTTTTCCCCTTCCTCAGAAGCATTTGCCTCTGGGGAAGGCGCTGCTGGAACAGGCGCTTTTGGAGCTGGCGCTTCAGGCACCGCCTGATTGTCTGCAACCAACCCATCAAAATCCATATCGCCAAATGCTGCAACCAGATCATTAGTTTCAGAAGGCGCACTGTCTGCTGGTGCACTCAAGCTTACTTCTTCTTTTGCTACCACATCTTGAGCTTGAGGAGTGGCGGGGCTCTCTTTTGCTGCCGCATCTTGAACTTGAGGAGAAGCGGGGCTCTCTTTTGCTGCCGCATCTTGAACTTGAGGAGAAGCGGGTATCTCTTTTGCTGTCGTATCTTGAACTTGAGGAGACGCGGGTATCTCTTTTGCTTTTGAAAACGCGTTTGCGACTTTGCCTTTTAACGAGGCAAAAGAATTGGAAACTGACGTTGCAATCGCCTGTTTACCCGCATCCATGCGATCATTCATTGCATCTCTAACCTTATTTATTCCTGATTTAGCCTCATCAAGTGCTTTATCAATCTCTTTCCCTGGCCCAGTCTCTTTAAACGCACTCCAGGCTTGCTTGCCTTTTTTAACAATATAATCCCCTATTTCCTGATTGGTTTCAGAAACAAAAGCATTAAGATCATCAACCAGCTCCATCATGGGATCTTTATGCTGTTGTTTGTCTTTTTTGGGGGCGTGCAACTGAGGTAATGGCTCGTTATCCGCAGCATGATCTTTTTTGTTATCATCGTCGTCATCAGGCTTAATTTTTTTCTTTGGCTCATCCCCTGGGACAACTGCTTTAGACTTCTCAACACTTGGAGCCAGAGGATCTGGGGCGGGTTTTGTTGAGGGTGCCACAGATTTAGGGGTACTAGGGCTGACTGTCACATCATCACCGGGTTCCGCGCTCATAATTTTAACCTCCGAAAGCTCTCTTAGTATAAAGATAGCACACTGCAAACAAACAAAGTATGCTTCAAAAGAAAAAGAGATAGTATAAAACTGGTATTTTCCGCTATTATTAATGGAGATAATACCAAAACAAATACTTTGCTACACTAGTCATTATGGTAAATCACGTTATTTTGCATAACAAATGGACTTGTAACATGAAGATAAATAAGGACTTATGAATAAAAATGACTTTCGCTATATGCGCCGCGGGAAGCAATTATACGACCTGACAAAAGATGATTTTTCACTTATAAAGTCAATCAACAAACAAGGTAAAAAAACAGACCGCGCCGTACTGCTTTTGCATGGTTTTTCATCCTCTGCGGCTGTTTATCGTTTTCTTATTCCTCAATTAAAAAATTATGATGCAATTGTCTGCCCCAATTTACCCGGACACGGCGACAGTATAGAAGCATTTTCGCAGACGAAATCTACTCAATGGCTGGAACTTGCCACTCAAGAATGTGAAAAATTATTCGAGAAATATACTGCAGTAGACGTCATAGGACTCTCTCTTGGGGGGTTATTGGCTTGTAAACTAAGTGAACATTTTGTATTTAATCATATGTATCTTTTAGCACCGGCATTAAAATTGAAGATGAATGTAGCGCTGAATTTAAAATTAGCCCTCTTCTTACACAGTTTAGGCTTTTGCGAGTTACGTGGTGCGGCGGGTAATTTAATCACTAATGAGCATGCGGAAATTTCTTATAAAAGATTGCCATTAACGGCAATTATGGAAATGTTTCATTTTGTGCGGGAGCACCAATGGACTGCTCCAAATTGCCCCGTTGATCTGTTTCTAGGTACTTATGATACCGTTGCTTCATCGCCACAAATTGAACAGTTATTTCTTGGTTTGCCTAATGTAAAGATACATTGGTTAGAGAATTCAGCCCATGTTTTATCTTTGGATAATGATTTGAATCAGATTGTTGAATGTATTAACGGGGTTTAAAGAAAGAGATTGTGCTTTCTGTTTCCATCAAGGATGGCTGTATCGAATCTCACTCCAAAACGTAGTCTGGTTGCTTGCAACCAGACTACGGTGAGGGGCTTACATTGACATCCCTGCGGAGGAGGTTTCATCCAGCTCTTCATCGGCAGAAGGTGAAGGTGAGGGAGAAGATGAAGGATTACTCTCACTTAAATCGGAGGTATCACTTAAACCTGAATCTGCTATCATGCTTTCAGTTGAAGCATCGGAACTATCAGCTCCTGCGGTTAACTCCGGGCCAGCATCGTTGTCCTGACTGGCATCACTGCTCTGACCCTCAGCACCCGGCTCGGGCTCCATATCAATGCTCTGACCCTCAGCACCCGGCTCTGGCTCCATACCAATGCTCTGACCCTCAGCACCCGGCTCTGGCTCCATACCAATGCTCTGACCCTCGGCACCCGGCTCTGGCTCCATATCAATGCTCTGACCCTCGGCACCCGGCTCTGGCTCCATATAATAACTGCTCTGACCCTCGGCACCCGGCTCTGGCTCCATATCAATGCTCTGACCCTCGGCACCCGGCTCTGGCTCCATATCAATGCTCTGACCCTCGGCACCCGGCTCTGGCTCCATATAATAACTGCTCTGTCCCTCCGCGCCCGGCTCCGCCTCCATAGAACTGCTCTGACCCTCAGCACCCGGCTCTGGCTCCATAGAACTGCTCTGACCCTCAGCACCCGGCTCTAGCTCCATAGAACTGCTCTGACCCTCAGCACCCGGCTCTGGCTCCATAGAACTGCTCTGACCCTCCGCACCCGGCTCTGACTCCATAGAGCTGCTCTGACCCTCAGCACCCGGCTCTGGCTCCATAGAACTGCTCTGACCCTCAGCACTGTAGTTCTGATCATCGGCAATGTTGCTCTGCCCCTCAGCGCTGTAGTTCTGATCATCGGCAATGTTGCTCTGCCCCTCAGCGCTGTAGTTCTGATCATCGGCAATGTTGCTCTGCCCCTCAGCACTGTAGTTCTGATCCTCAGCATTGGTGCTCTGACCTTCGGCATTCGGATTCACATCACTAGTCTGTCCCTCAGGAGCCGGATTCACATCGTTGATCTGGCCCTCAGCACTCTGATTCACATCACTGGACTGGCCCTCAGCACGGTTGCTCTGACTGGCACTAGCCCCCTGACCGGCACGAACCCACTGACTGGAACTAAGCCCTGGACTGGCACTAAATCCTTGACCAGAGCTGTTGCTCTGACCTTCAGCACTGTTGCTCTGACCTTCAGCCCCGTTACTCTGACCTTCAGCCCCGTTACTCTGGCCTTCAGCCCCGTTACTCTGACCTTCAGCCCTGTTACTCTGACCTTCAGCCCTATTGCCCTGACCTTCAGCCCTGTTGCTCTGACTTGCACTATTCCCTTGACTAGTGCTCTTGCCTTGGCTAGAACCACCCCGAAAAGCATTGAATAAAGCGTCGGTGATCTCCTTATTAGTCTCTCCAACAAATTTTTGCATGTCCTCGACCATTTCCAGTCGAGGATCTGCCTTCGGATCTTTTTTAGCTTTAGGATGTGCATTTTCCTTATTCAAATCTTTATTCAAATCTTTTACTTGCTCGTCTTTTTGGGCATTTTTCTTGTTATCTTCGTCATTTCCATCAACAGCCAAAGTGCCTTTTGCTACTTTGGCTGGATGTTTTATCTTTTTGGCTCCCCCCTTCCTATTTTTAGGTTTCGGAGTAGGAGCAGCGGGTCCTGAACCACCTGGAGTAACGCTCATATTTTATCCTCAAAAGCAAGCCATTAGTATAAAGATAGCACAATACAGCCGGTATAATGTTATTACATAAACAGTAAATCGCAATCATGGGTATTTTTATAATTTATAGGTTATATCATATCAAGAGCTGTTGTTTGAGATAGAGGCTCTCAATGGTACTTTACATTAACTTTGCAAAATGATGTAACCCGTATTCATACGGGTTAGATCTGACCATAATTAGGGGAATTGTTTGTTGTAACGATCAAAATCTCTAATGTACACACGGTTCCATTCACGCATGTCTAACACGGAGCCATTGTAGGCCATAAAATCTGCTCGTGTATTGGGGAGATTATAGTAATAAACATCACTGGAATCTGTAGCCAAACTGCTTTGATGGTTCACTGAGGAAATTTCGGCAACAGAATGACCATGCGTTCTTACAAAACTTCGTTGTGCGCGCAAATAACGTCCTTTAAAATGTGCCCGCCCCCAAAGCTCCACATCAAGACGGTTGACCGCTCCTGCTAATTGAATGCGTGCGGCCTTTTTAGCTCGAATAGTTAGAAAGTCACTTTTTACCCAATACATACTTAAAGAGGTAGTTCCATCCACGGCTAAATCAGATACATTCGCCACACCTGCCAAGTGAACCGTAGGATTACCTTTTAAATGAATTTGTAAATTTTGACTGGCAATACCACTAATTTCGACAAACCCATTACCCAACACGTCCAGTCTGCGTAAACCAATAGAGCCACCTAATTTGGTACTTCCTTTATTAGCTAAAAAGAGATCCAGAACGCTGGTATGAAGCTGACTTCCAGTAACAACACCTTCACCACTATAACTAAAGCGATTTAAAAATTGTCCTTGAATATCCGCATGCACCGCGCCATGATGCGGAAAGCCTTGGCCTAAAACCAGAAACAGGGTGTTATCAGAAACAACCGTTTTTAATTGCGCCAGATCACGGGGATCTCCTGATAAAACCACTTGCGGCTTTCTGTAACCGGTATGCAAGGTCACATTGACTTGTCCTTGAGCATCGACCTGATTAAAAGCCCCTACCTGTCTGTATTCTTTAGTGCTTTTATAGGGCAAAGAATCAACAGAAACTGATGCTTTTTTTATCCCGTGTTGCGCGCAAGAGCTTAGAAAAAAAACAATTAAAATCAATGAAGAATACCGCTTCAGCATAAATTTATTCCTGTATCAATAGATTCCTCTACATTAGAGGAATCTATCACAATGTGCAAGGAGCTTAAACAAGCGCCATCACAGCATCTTTACTAAAAGCAGAAAGGGTCACCGTTCGAGGGCAGGCATCACGATATTGAGGATTTGATGCTTCATCGATTAAAGATTCTAAAGACTCATTGAAAACAATTAATGCAGGTAATTGAATGTAAATATCAACTAAAACGCCGTTTTTACAGCCCAAAAATACTTTTCCAGCGTTTTTCTTACCAAAGGATTCACTAATTTTGTTTTTCAAAACAGTTAACGATACTTTTTTACCCATATTTTGAGTAACGTATTGGCCAAAAACAGACTGATCCGCCTCGGTTACCAGACGCATGGCTAATGAAAAATAGTTATCTACAGAAAGTATCTGACAACTGCCGTGCTTGTTCCATTCATGACGCTCCAGACAACTGCCGTATTGATAACCTGGCATGATCTTTTTTAAATCAGCAGACACATTAGGGGATAATTCGAGGGGTGCGTAATCACAATGATGATTTTGCTGCTTGGTACTACAAAAGCCATAACGCTGACCACAGGCATTTTGATTTGGCCACAAACCATGTAGCGTAAAATGAGAGGATTGGTAGGATTTTTTAGACAGATGCCGGCATTCGGGTTTGCCTGCTTCATAACCGTAGGTTTGGCAAAAACCAGGCTGTGAACTGAGCGCTAAAACATTTGAATCAGACATTCCGACATTAAGATCACAGGAGCCTGCGAAGTAGTTGTATGCGTTACAAGTGAGCGATAAAAAAAACAAACACAAAGCTGTAAAATTTATCATGAAGCACTCCAACTGAGTCTCTTTCAGTTATTATACCTAAGCCTATTTTGAAAACCAGCCTTTCGCTAAATTACTTAACCTATTTGATTTATATGGTTATTTTATAGACATGAACGTATAATTAACAGCATAAATTAAACTAAAAATCCGAGCGACTAATGTAAAGACGCGGATTCTTAGTGTATGTAATTTAAACTTATAATGCCTGAGAAAAACCACTACTATAACTATCATCTGATTCAGAGCTATCACTCGCTTGCTCTGTTACTGATGATGATTTGTTGCTTGCAGCTGGTGCACCAAAAAAGGTATTTTTACAATATTTGGTATACGCTTCCTCATTCAGCTCAGGAGCTTTCCTCTTACTTTCATCGGGTTTAAATAAGGCGTTAATCAAAAGATTAGAAGCAATAGCCAAACCTAGCGCACCGCCCATTACTCCCAGACCAATTCCCAGAGGGAAAAATACCAGACATGCAAAAATAAGAGCAGGAATCATTGCCTCTATCATAATAGAGCGCGCTAATTGTACCGACTGCAAAACAATCATTTGTTTTTGGTACTCTGTTTCTGCGCGAAGTCGTTGAATGTCAAGATAGAGAAATTGTTTCTCATTATCATTCAGATCAGGATTCTCTTTTAATAGCTTCTCCAAAGCGATAATTTGCTGTTGTTCATCATTGCGCGCTTCTTTTAAGGAGCGATTTGACTTAGTAATAGCAAGCCCGCTTTTTATCGCATTATTAATTACGGTAAATGCAAAGCATAAAACAGCACCAGCAATACCCAGAGACATTGCAGCGGCGGCAGAAAGCGGCATAAAAGGTGTAGTTAACAACACAAAAGCCAGAATTAGACCAGTGGCGTACGCTACATCATTATATAAGGCCAGTTTTTGTAGCTCCCAATCCTGTTGACAGTGCGTTTTTTCACGCTCTAAAGCATCCAGTCGCATGCGGCAAAGGGCGATTTGTTTTTCATTCTCGCTTTTTCTAGTGGCATCACTATCCGCATTAAGATCACTAATTTGTTGTTTTAATGCAACCATATCCTTGTCAAACTGCGATATACTCTTCTCATATTTAGTTTGTTGCTCTTCAAAATCCCATAAGGCGACGCTGAGATCAAACACTAAAAGCACAATGGTCAACGCATCACCCCATGCACCCAAAGCGCCCTTGCCATTAAGCCAGAAGTAACAGGCTAAATTTGCGGTTCCCCATAAAGAATCATTCAACAAAGTAAATTTTCTTTGTGCCCACTGGGTTTGAAAACGCTCAGTCCAGGGGAGGTCCTTTTCTGCTTGCTCCATCCAGGGACCACGAATAGTGTGTTTGAGTAAAAGAAATAAATTCAGTGAAAAACGGAAATAGTACAAAGACCAGCTTAAACAACCGGTATAAGGATCAGGCGTTTTAACTGCATCTGCAGCCTGACCGGAATTGTAAAAATCTTCAGGTACTAAAGAAAGTACTGTTTTTAAAAATACGGAAGCCCAAATCCAATACAGTCTTTTCTCATTTAAAGCTCTTAAACCATCTTTTGTAGTTTTACTTTTATGATCATTAAGCCCATCTTCAGGCATGAGAGTCTCATCAATATCATTAACTACACGATCAGGAATCAGACGACTTTTGTCGTCCATCATATCCACAATGTCTTTAGCAATTTCATGGGCAACTTCAATACCCAGATATTTAATCGGTTTCCCATCAGAAAACCATGCCTGCTCAGGAGCCTTATTAATTATCTCTTGATATTCTTCATCTAAATCCTCTAACGAATCACAACATTTTTTAATTAACGCACGAGTCCGTTGTATTTGTTCGGCATAAATTATCTTATTTTCAGTTTTTTGATGAGTGCGTTCAAACTCGTACTGTGTTAATAAAAGCAAATAAGTAACACGTAAATCGTCTCTTAATTGAGTTTGTTTTGCTTTTTCCATATATTTAATAAGAATAGAATCAGTACTGTCTAAAATACCTAAATAAAAATTTAAAGGAGTAAGGAAATCACCATCTCTTAAGTCAAGGAACTCTTCCTGGGCTAGCTTCTTCTGCTTTTTAATCTCTTGAAAATGAGCAAGCAAATCTTCCGGGCGTACCTTCTTCTTCTCCTTAATCGCTTGAAGAAGATAAGACTGAAGAACCCCGCTGCTTGTTGTCATAATGTCACCTTTCTAGAGAAATTGTTTTTGCCTCATTCTTTTTAATCATAAAAAACAAGTTTGTTCTTTTTTATAACATAGCACTTATTTTGGAAACAAGGAGGTTTTTAGCTGATTTACAGAATTGATACTAATATTTGCGCTATCTTGGGAGGAGTTAGATAAATTAACACTAATTATGAATAGAGAGCCGTCAAAATCGTTGTAGGTTGGGCCTTTTGGCCCAACAGTAGAGCGCAGCGACTTCTTCTGTGCCAAACAAAGGCTTGCGCCAAACATATAATGAATTAATATAGATGTCGCTACGCTCCGCTGTTGGGCTTTACAGCCCAACCTACAACTATCTCAAGGATTTATTTCCTGCTCTATGTTCTAGACAAGACTTACGCTTCTTCCTTAACGCGTGCATAAATGTCATCAAAACGTTTAATATCATCTTCACCTAAATAAGAACCGCTTTGCACTTCAATCACATAAAGTGGCTCATTACCTGGATTACTGAGACGATGCAAGGTATTTTGTGCGATGTAAGTTGATTGATTCACTGATAAATACAGCGTTTGCGTGTCATTAACTACTTCTGCGGTTCCTGAAACAACAACCCAGTGTTCTGCTCGATGTTGGTGCATTTGTAACGACAATCGGGCGCCAGGTTTTACCATGAGGCGTTTTACCTTAAAGACCGCACCTTCAGCCAAAACCTCATAATAGCCCCAAGGCCTGGAAACACGTTGATGATCTTGAGTCAATTGGAAATGGTCTTTGCTTAAAGAGTTCACCAATTCCTTTACCTGTTGTGAGTATTTTTTATCAGCAACTAAAATGGCATCTTGGGTTGCCACAATAATTTGATCCTGAATACCTACGGCCGTGACTAAAATACCAGAACTATGGATTAAACAATTAGAGCTGTCTTGAGCGATTACCTTGCCTGTAAGCGTATTACCAGACTTATCCGCTTCATTAGCATCAGCAACAGCGGTCCAACATCCTAAATCGCTCCATTGCATGGAAACAGGTATCACAACAGCCTTATCGGTCTTTTCCATAATGGCGTAGTCAATTGATTCGGCTTCACATTGTGCAAAACTGTCCTGATCAAGACGTAAATAATCATTATGATGTTTTGCACGAGTTACCGACTGTTGGCTGAATTGATGAATATCAGGGTGATGCTTGGCTAATTCTTCCAGATAAACTCCAGCACGACAGACAAACATACCGCTGTTCCAAAAATAATTGCCACAAGCAATAAATTCTGCAGCAACGTCTGCGTCAGGCTTTTCTCGAAAGCTTAAGACCTGTTGTACACGAGAGTCTAAAGACAAACCGGCTTCAATATAACCGTAACCTGTTTTCGGACTGTCAGGCTGGATTCCAAAAGTAACTACCGCATCATGCGCTGCGGCATATTGTGCGCCAAGAAGCATCGCCTCAGTCCATGCCGCATCATCAGCTATCCAATGATCTGAGGGCAACACTAACATCACCGCATCTGGACCCGCAGTGTGTACTAAATAATGAGCCGCACTAGCAATGGCTGGCGCCGTATTACGTGCGCAGGGCTCTAAAAGGTAGGTTTGCTGCTCATTAAATGCTGCCAGTTGTTCTTGGCATAAAAAATAATGTGCGTCATTACTGACAATTAACGTATGGTTACTTTTTAAATTTTGTACTCTTTTTGCCGTTTGCTGTAAAAGAGAAGATTTACCATTTAAGGCTAAAAATTGCTTGGGGTAATTCTTTCGTGATAAAGGCCATAAGCGGGTGCCGGAGCCTCCTGCTAATATAACTGGATAAAGAGTCGTCATTAAAGATCCATACTATAAAGAAGATACTATTGATTTTGTTGTGCATATTTTAACAATATTTTCAAAGAACGAGCAATGATTAACAGTACATTCACCGAAAATGATTAAAATTACAGGCCTTTTTATCTAAAACGCCCGCCAAACAGAGCAAAATAAACGCAAAAAAATCAAACGAAAACCATTTGGATCTTTGTTTGGTCTACTATTTTTGCTTTAAACCGTTTAATTTACACTTTTGTTACAACATATTGCACACTTTTGGTTCACAGCCTGCAAAATCATTGTTATCATTCGCCCCGATTTACATAACTTTATGGAGAAATTAATATGTCATTGAAACGAATTGCACTTGGTGCACTTATCGCATCTTTATTGTTAGCAGGCGCTGCTGCAGTATCTTTATTTTTATTGCCTGCTACTTTAGCTGCTGTTGCTGCTTATTCAGTATACGGTTTAACTGTCGCTGGATTAGTGGGTGCTAACGCCCTAGTACAAATCGGTGCAATTGCGGCTTTAACTGCTGCTGCGTCTTTTGTTGCTGCTCTTTCCTTTGCTGGAATTACTAATGCATTTTCTGCTGTTGCCAATTACTTCTCTAAAAAATCACCAGCTGCAGGTGTAGTTGTTGAGCCTGCTGCTACATTTGGCGCTGGTGCTGCTGTATCTAGCACAGCGGCTATGAGTCGTCGATTTGAGTTGAACCCCACTCCTGCAAATGAAGACGGACTTGAATCAGATGATGAGTTTGATGCTGCAAAAGCACCTGCTCCAACTGCCCCAACTGCGCCACTTGCTCCAGTAGCAGTACCATTGGTACTAGTACCAGCTGTACCAGCTGTACCAGCTGCACCAACTGCAGAACAAGAAGAAGAAGAGAAGAAGTCAGCTCCTTCTATGAACGGCCAATAAGTAGTATCACAATTCAAAACGCGGCCTTTGCCGCGTTTTTATTTCCTTAAAAAATACCTCGTTAACTTATCAAAATCCAGAAGCTTAGCTACAGCATTTAATTCCTTTTTGCGTTATAATCGGCCGTTTTTATACGAGCAGATATTCTGATTGGTCAGGAGCTTCATGAACATGTCAATACATCCTAAATTAAAGGCTACAGAACGAAAAATGCTGGTTACCAGCGCGCTTCCCTATGCAAATGGGCATTTGCATCTTGGACATTTGGTAGAGCACGTTCAAACAGACGTATGGGTACGTACTCATAAAATGTTAGGTATTCAATGCATCAGCGTCTGTGGAGACGATGCACACGGTACGCCTATTATGCTGAAAGCCGAACAAATGGGCATTACTCCTGAGGCCTTGACCGCAGAAATCAAACTAAGCCATGAACATGATTTTAAAGGCTTTTCCATCAATTATGACTGCTACCACACCACCCACTCACCAGAAAATCAGGTTTTAGCTTCTGCTATTTATGAAAAACTGCACGCAAGTGGCACAATAATTAAAAAAACCATTAGCCAGGCTTTTGATCCACTAAAGCAAATGTTTCTTCCTGACCGTTACGTTAAAGGAACCTGCCCTAAATGCGGTGCCAAAGATCAATACGGCGATAATTGCGAAGTATGTGGAGCAACCTATTCCACCACCGATCTGATTGATCCCGTATCCGCGATATCAGGTGCCAAACCTATAGAAAAAGATTCAGAGCATTATTTCTTTGATCTACCGCGCTTTGAGAGTTTATTAAAAGAATGGACTCGTGGCGGACATTTACAAACTGAAGTCGCCAATAAGCTAGATGAATGGTTTGCCGCAGGCTTAAAACAATGGGATATTTCGCGTGATGCGCCTTACTTTGGCTTCCCAATTCCTGGAACTACGGATAAATATTTTTACGTATGGCTTGATGCACCCATTGGTTATATGGCCAGCTTTAAAAAATACTGTGACGAACATAATGTTTCTTTTGCTGAATTTTGGGATAAAGACTCCACGGCGGAACTATACCATTTCGTGGGTAAAGACATCGTTTATTTCCATGCTTTATTCTGGCCGGCAATGTTAGCTGCCAGCGATCACCGTATGCCTACAGCAGTTTTTACTCATGGATTTTTAACCGTTGACGGTCAAAAAATGTCTAAATCACGCGGCACCTTCCTTGAGGCACGAACCTATCTTGAGCACTTAAATCCTGAATATTTGCGTTATTATTTTGCTGCCAAACTCAATGGCCGTGTGGATGATCTGGATTTGAATTTTGAAGACTTCACCAATCGTATTAATGCGGATCTGGTAGGTAAAGTAGTTAATATCGCCAGCCGCTGCGCGGGCTTTATCAACAAACGCTTTGAAAATCGTTTAAGCACACAGTTAAGTGACCCTAAATTATATACAGAACTTCTGAAACTACGTGAATCCATTATTGAGGCTTATGTTTCTCGTGATTACGCGCGGGCGATTCGTATTATTATGGAGGGGGCGGACAAGGTAAACCAATATATTGATGCGAACAAACCTTGGGTAGTAGCAAAAGATGAAACACGCTTACCGGAAGTACAAAACATTTGCACGATGGGAATCAATTTATTCCGTGTACTCATTACTTATTTAAAACCCGTCTTACCGATGATGGCAGAAGCTTCCGAGCAATTTTTAAACTGCTCGGCATTAACCTGGGAAGCAATTGATAAGCCCTTGTTAGACCATCAACTGAATAACTTCCAACCCTTAATGATTCGTGTTGAAAAGGAAAAAATAGAAGCCATGCTGGCGCAGTCCAAACAGGTGAATAATGGCGTCAGTTAAAGACATCGATGCGCTTTTACCGCAAACCCAATGCGGTGAATGCGATTTTTCAGGTTGCCTGCCTTATGCTGAAGCATTGGCTCAAGGCAGCGTAGCTATCAATAAATGTCCTCCTGGAGGCGTTGCTACCGTTAAGGCTTTAGGGGATTTGCTAAAAATTGATGCCACGCCTTATTTGGCAGAAGCATTGACGAATACCAGAGCGCCATCAATGGCGCTTATCCGTGAAGAAGAATGTATTGGCTGTACTAAATGCATTAAAGCCTGTCCGGTGGATGCAATCATTGGCAGTGGTAAAGTGATGCATGCCATCATCACTCACGAATGTACTGGTTGTGGTTTATGCCTAGCTCCTTGCCCGGTGGATTGCATTGAAATGGTTACACTGGAGGCGCCAGAATACGATAGAGACGTAGCACGCCAACGGGCAAACCGCAAACAAACACGTTTATTGCGTGATGAGCATGAAAAGCAGCAAGCTTATAGAGAAAAACGACTAGTGGCCTTGCAGTCAGCCAATCAGGTACAAGATACCCAGGCCAAGCAGGATTACATTCAACAAGCTTTAGCACGAGTACGGGCGAAAAAAACTCATGAATAAATTAAAGCGACGTGAACTATTCACGCGCTTTCGTGCCCAAAATCCTCATCCCACTACAGAGCTGGTTTATCACTCAGCTTTTGAGCTGCTCATCGCGGTCATTCTTTCCGCACAAGCAACTGATGTCAGTGTCAATAAAGCAACCGCCAAATTATTTCCTGTAGCCAACACCGCACAGAGTATTTTGGACTTAGGCCTGGAACAATTAAAAACGTATATTAAAACCATCGGTCTGTATAATAGTAAAGCGCAGCATATTATCAAAACCTGCGAATTACTACTCCAAAAGCACCAGGGCGAAGTACCTAATCAACGGGAAGCTTTGGAAGCCTTGCCTGGTGTGGGACGCAAAACAGCGAATGTAGTGCTTAATACGGCATTTGGCCAGCTTACTATGGCCGTAGATACCCATATATTTCGGGTAGCAAACCGTACAGGAATTGCCAAGGGCAAAACGCCTTTAGCAGTTGAGCTAGGACTGCTCAAAAACATCGAGCCTGAATTTTTACTCGATGCCCATCATTGGCTGATCTTACATGGCCGCTACGTGTGTACTGCGCGTAATCCCCATTGCCGTACCTGTATTATTCAGGATCTCTGTGAATATAAAGAGAAAAATTTACCCTGACTGTATCTACAACAAGACAAAACTCTAGGGTCTATTGACATTTCTGCTGTCTTGGGCGAAATAGGCTCAATCTAGCGAAATGTCAACAGCCCCTAGCATTTCTTATTTATTACTCATAGAATAAAATCCCGATGTTTCAGGAGAAAAATATGAGCTGGTGGTCTTCGATTGTTGATGGAACAAAAAAGGTATGGAATCATGCTACACGAGAGCAATTAAGTACCTATGCTTACAATACGGGTGATCAAATGTTAAACCAGGTTAAAGCTTTAGGAAGCGCTCTGCCGGCCTTACTCACTCCTGAATCGATGAAAGTGGTTAAAGGAATGTCCTCTGTGGTCGCATATGAAGTGTTCCCAATGTTTCTAGCGTATACATTAAATAATAGTGTGCAAACCCACTTATATGATGAAAAAAATCCTGGGAATGCGTCATGGTCTACTTTTTGTCTCTCTACCTTATCTTCAGTTGCCTCATGGATGTATATCTTGCAAAAAGCCCCTGCTTTAGCAACGCATACTTATATCCTTGATTCATTAAGCCTCGGCGCATTCAACAAACACAAAGCAGATGATCCGCTTGCGCCATCCTGTACTAATTGCAATACAAAACGTTTTGCAAAAGGGGAGATTATATTATTACCCGCAAAATTAGGTGGCAATTATTTATTGGCTTTTCTATTAGAATATATTCCTTATGTTGGCAAAATGGCCTCAATGGCAGTAATAACTAGTACGGCGGGGGGCTATATTGCTGAATCAGTTACTCCAGAACGGTGCGCACGACATAAAGCGCTGATGTTAGAAACGTTACTGGCTCTAGGAATTAACTATGCCTTAAGTACGTTAGTAATAGATCAGTTACTGAAGTCTACCATTGGGCTCCCGCCCGTTATCGTATACAGATCGCTGCTCCATCTGGTCTTGCTGCTGCACATTAATGCCGCCGCCCATCAACATATCCCAACCGCACCACAACAACTGAGTATCTCAAGAAATCCTTTAAAACATTATGAGAATAGCGTGCAATTTGTAGCCGATGCTCTATTTACAAAATTTGTAAAAAAATTTCAACCCCAAGAAGATGCACAACCTATTATGACCATATCATCAATTTTACCCGTGCTGACAAAGGTATTTAACTACGATACCAAAATTCAGGAGTCTCCTTTTCCTGCGGCTTTAAAACCAGTAATTAATATTTTATGGCCAACCCCATACGTCAGTGCAAAAGCTTTTTTTGTAGACGATAGAGTGGTGCAACAATTCTGGCCTGATATACATAAGCCCATGTTGGATATCATAACGCTGATAGAAAGAAAGGGAATCACCATCCGCTCTCTCGCTAATAGCCCTGTTCCTGGCTCCAAAGAAATAACTGAAGCCATATTAAGACGCGTACTACATAGCTATTTTAAATTATCAACCAAAACAACAGAGCTTATTATCGAACTGAGTGGCAAACCAGAATTTTGGCAGGCACTTTTAGCCTACAGACAATGGCTTGAGCGGCAACAAAAGATTGAAAAACAAGTATTAGCTCCCGTATCTGCAGGTAAATTGGCCAGTTTAAATGATGGAAGCAGTTCTTCAGAAATTCAACTCCCAACAATTGAAACCACTGCTTTAACTACTGTAGATCAATTTAAACTGCAATCACCAAAATCTGAGATTACTCCAGAAAAATTAATGCCTAAAACTGTAGAACCAGTAGTTCCTCCCCCTACTCAGCCTACAGCATCCCAATTACAGCCACGTGCGGAAGCACCAGTAATTGATCCCCATAAATTACTGGGTACTAGGCATAGATTCCATCAACCGGCAAAAAAAGCCCCTGAGGCAAATGATGAGCCGACGGCAGGACCATCAATATTTGATTAGGGGCTGTTGACATTTCTACTATCTTGGCCGAAATAGCGAAATGTCAACAGCCCCTAACTACTGTATTAAAACAATTTTTTACGCTTGAAATAATACAGCATTACCCCTGCCAAAACAGTCATCAGAACTAACGTCGTAGGGTATCCATAATACCAATCGAGCTCGGGCATGAATTTAAAATTCATGCCATAAAGGCTGGTTATAAATGTAAGTGGGATAAAGATACTGGCAAATAAAGTTAAAATTTTCATGGTTTCATTCATCCGGTTATTTAAACTGGATAAATAAATATCAAGCATGTTCAATGACATTTCTCGATGCAAATCAATTGATTCAACCAAGCGCACGCAATGATCATGTAAATCTCGATAATATAAGGTATAACGCGAACTAATCAGCGTGCCATGATCAGTTAACAATAAATGCGCGATGTCACACAATGGGGCAATATAATTACGTAAGGTAAGAATCCGTCGTTTTAATTCATAAAATGAATGCAGCGGAACAGACTCTGGTTTTTTAATGAGTCGATCTTCCACTCGCTCCAAACGCTGACCAGTGACCTCAACAAAATTAAAATAACTGTCAACAATATAATCCAATATAAGATAAGACAAATAATCAGCACCGTGCTCACGAATTAGTGATTGATCAGCACTTAAGCGCTTGTACAACGACGATAAATCATAAGAATCAGACTCTCTGAACGTTAATAATAGATTGCGTTTTATTAACATACTGAATTGCTCTGTAGCCAGAGTCAATTCATCTTCAGCAAGCTCTAATAATTTAAATACAATAAATAAATAGTCGCCAACAATATCGAGCTTCGGTCTTTGCCTTGTATTTAACAGATCTTCAACAATCAAAGGATGAATCGAATATTCATTACCTATTTTGCTAATCTCGTCATTATTCGCAAGGCCCATCACATCAATCCAAACATGCTGCCCCAGATTCAAGGCCTCATTGATCTGCTCTGGATCAAAATAACTCAGCATACGGTAACTGTTTTTATCATAAAGATGCACAATAATACGCGTTGGTTTAGGCGGACTAGCACCAACATACACGGCTGTTCCTGGTAATAATCCTGCTTTTGCAGAGGCCTCTTTTTTATAACGCTTCATGGTTTATCTCAGACTGTTAATTATTCATCGTACCCGAATACTACTGCGGAAGTCGACTACTTGCACTATTCAGCGCAAGAGTGCTATATTCAGCGCGGATTAGTCCTTTAACAAGCATCTATTGGCGGATACCAATAAACCTCACACTATGAATCAAGCAACAGCAACACAACAATCGCCTGGATTTTTGGTCTTAACCCTAAGTGTTATTGTCTGCCTTGCTCTATTAATTAATGCTTCATTTAAAATAATCCAATTGCATGGCATGATGTTCTCTGTTCATAGCATGCTCTGCCCTTTAATTGCTGGTTTTTATTTATTGGCCTTGTTAAAATGTTCGATTAGAGAACAACGTCATTTACTCAATATCTCTTTAATGTCCTTGTATGCCTTTTGTATTGGTGTTTATATTTTGGTAAACCTTCCTGCTGCAGAATACATGCATGATAATCCAGTCTATCAAATTATCTTTGATGACATCCCAAAAAAATTCTTTGCGGTCACTATCTCTTTTACATTTAGTTTTTACCTGCCCCATCTTTTGTTTTTCAGCAAATCCAATAACACACGGCTCTCGCCAATACAAAGCACACTGCTCGCCTTATCAGGTGGTTTTAGTTTCTTTTTTTTAAGCTTTATTTTATTGTTTTCAGGAAGTTACATTCATAATTTTCATCATATTCTAGTTGACTCCATAACAGTCACCGTCGTGATATTGCTGATAATTAGCATTTTATTATTCCTCATTTCACTACGCTACCCATTTCATCCACCACCAATAGCGTCTGATAAAAAAGGGGTTCCTCTTTATCCTTATTTGGTCTGCTTTGCCAGCGTTATCATGTTGATTTGCTTGGCTTGTGAATACCATTTGGTGGCATTTATTGACCAAAATTGGGTTTTATCCGCCAGCGCATTGTTTTTCCCTATGACTCTGATTATCAGCACCATCATTGGCGAGCGTTGGGGCTATCATATGCAAATGAAATTCAGCCTTAGCTTAATTACGACCCAATTTGTTTTTGATGCGCTGTTGATGGGTATAATCTCCTTGCCATCACCTGATCTTTATAATTTAAATCCATTCTACAATTACATTATGTTCCGCAGACTTCCTGCTGCATCATTGGCTTTATTCGCAACGTTTATGAGTAATGCGATGTTGTTACACTATTTAAAGCAACTGAATGTGAAGCAGCCTTTACGTATTTTAATTGCTACGGTTTGTGCGAATTCCTTATTGTGTTTTATTGACTACGGCTTGCTGTTTGGCGGGATTTATCCTTACGATCAAATCATTAATTTAGTCGCCAATATTTGGCGCTATAAATTATTTATTACATTGATTTCACTGCCATTTATTCTTAAATATTGCCGGTATTTGGAGCAAAGGAATACCTTGGTTTTATCGTAATCCTCGTCGTCCAGAGCGTAGCGAAGAACCTCCTTTCAAATGGCACGGAGCCACATTCGGGAGGTCCTTCGCTACGCTCTGGATGACGGCATTTATCTAATTTTTCTTCACCGGCCTCTTCCAACCATAAATTGTCTTCTGTTTGGACTCGGTCAGAGTCAGTTCTTGTGCTGGTACATTTTTGCGAATAGTACTTCCTGCACCAATAGTCGCGTATGCACCAACAGTCACCGGTGCAATCAGCTGCGTATCTGAACCAATAAACACACCGTCTTCAATAACCGTCTTATGTTTATTCACGCCATCGTAATTACAGGTAATAGTACCGGCACCTACATTAACTTTTTTCCCAAGGCTTACATCACCTAAGTAACTTAAATGACTGGCTTTGGAACCTTCATCAAAAACAGCATTTTTTGTTTCGACAAAATTACCAATTTTACAATGCGCGGCTAATTTTGTCCCAGGTCGTAAACGAGCAAAAGGTCCTACAGAGCATTCATCCCCAATCGTACACCCTTCTAAGACACTGTTGGGATGAATCTCCGTGCACGCCCCCAAAACCACATCCGTCAGGACACAGTTAGGACCAATAATACAGCCATCACCAAGAACAACTTTACCCATAAACACACAATTCACATCAATAAATACATCTTTGCCACAAACCAGTTCACCACGCAAATCAAAACGATACGCATCTGCTAAAGCAACCCCTTGTTGTAACAATTGCTCTGCCGCTCTAAACTGCCATATACGTTCTAGTTGATGCAATTGCACACGGTTATTCACGCCCTGAATTTCAGCATGATCCTTAGTGTCCAATGATTTAATCTGCACCTTATCCGCCACAGCTAAAGCAATAATTTCCGTTAAATAATATTCATTTTGGGCGTTATTATTCCCCAATTGAGGCAGCCACTGCTGTAAATCAGCAGCATTTGCGCAACAAATGCCCGTATATATTTCTTTTATATTCTTTTCTTGCTCGGTTGCATCTTTTTCTTCTACAATGGCAGAAACTTCACCTTGACTGTTTCTCAAAATTCGTCCAAGACCGCTGGGGTCATCGAGATGGGCAACTAATAGTGCTAAAACAGATTGATGAGTATCAGCCGTTTTGCTACAGTCAACTAAAGCGTGTAATGTGTTTACTTGAATAAGTGGTACGTCTGCAGATAAGACCAAAACCTGGGCTTGTGGCGGAATATGCGGTAAAGCCTGCATTACAGCATGGCCCGTGCCTAATTGTTCTGCTTGATGTACCCAATGCACAGGTAAGTCGGGCAGTGAGTTCTTAAGTTGTTCACCGCCGTGACCGTAGATGACATGGATTGCATCAGGATTGAGTTGTTGAGCGGCTTCCACTACCCGCACCAACATAGGTTTTCCAGCAAGTTGGTGAAGCACTTTAGGCGTATTGGAATACATTCTCTTGCCCTGTCCTGCGGCTAAAATAATAACATGTAAATTCATGAGTTTTTTGATTTCCCGGATTAAAAATAACAACAAGCATGCAATTAAATAATCTGCATCCATAATAAATAACGTTAATATAAGTATAATAAATTAATTGCGGTTCAAGGAGTAGAGCGATGGCAACTATATTCGTAGAAGAAGTGAAACAATTAGTTAAAGAGCAATTAGCACATATCATCTCTGGAGAGCATGGCAAGTCTCAACAGGTTATGTATTTTTTAGGCTTTCCTATTCCAAATGTTGTTTATAATTCAGTATTAGCTCAGAAACAAAAAAACATAGTCTCTAGTTTATCAGATAAAATAATTAAATTTGAAGGCTCTCTGGATGATCAGGAGAACACCAAACAAATAATTTCTTTTATCAATACCGCACGCGTTGAAGTACAAGCAGCAAGAGAACACCACAAAGAACCCAAAGATGGAGGAGACACTATATCCTGTCTTACTGTTTTATCTCGTAATATTGATGACTTACATAACAAAATAATAAAATTAAAAAAAGAGGATCCTAAGCTGTATTGTTTTGAGTTACTTAATAAACACTACGAAGGCTCTGCTCTGGACATAGTGGCAGGTCAACTAATTCATTATCATGGAGAAGAAATATTTACCCCTCAAAGTTCTGATCCTGATATCCGAAAAAATAAAGAAAAAGCACTAGCAACACGGATAAGGGCCATAAACGAACGAATTCAAGAAGATACTCCATTACAAACTCAGAAAGAGCGTGTTCAAGAATGTTTGGATGATCTTAGAACCGATAATGGCATTATTAGCAAAGGAAATGATTCTGTAATCAAGACCCTAATGACAAAAGTTACGTTTTTTGGCTTTGGACTAGACCCCGCATTAGCAGGATCCCGTGAAGGTCGACTCGGTAGTCTCATCGACTGTACAGAAGACAGGGTCGCTCGATTACAAGCGCCTATTCCGACGCTAGAAAGGACCGCAGACAAGAGCGCGCCAGTACAAGCACCTATTCCGGCGGTAGAAAGCGCACCAGTACAAGCATCTATTCCGGCGGTAGAAAACGCACCAGTACAAGCACCTATTCCGGCGGTAGAAAACGCACCAGTACAAGCACCTATTCCGGCGGTAGAAAGCGCACCAGTACAAGCCTCTATTTCGGCGGTAGAAAGCGCACCAGTACAAGCGTCTATTTCGACGACAGAAAGAGCAGAAAATCGGAGCACTAAATCCAAAGCCCCCCTTCCGAAGATAAGAAAAAAAGAACCGGAAGTCACCAGCGAAGAAATACCGAGTCCTTCTTTTTAATCATAAAATCAAATTTCATCTACGGAGGTTAGGGGCTAGTTAAATCCCAACCTCCGTTTAATTATGCAACTCACCGCAAAGATTAGTCTCCATAAGCGTTTTTATTTGCGCCGTATCCAATTTTTTACTCAGCAAATACAATAACTTACAATGAGCAGCCTCAGGAGTCATATCACGACCACTAATAAGACCGGCTTGTTTTAAAGTATGACCGGTGGCGTATTGACTCATTTCCACACGCCCTGTCTGACATTGAGTGCAGTTAATAATAACCACTCCGCGTGCGCTGGCATCGCTTAACAAGCTTAAAAAGCGTGGATCATTATTTTGCGCATTACCCGCGCCATACGTTTCCAAAATTAAACCGCATAAGGGTTGATTTAAAATATACGCTAAAACCTCAGTTGCAAAACCAGGAAAGAGTCTGAAGTTTGCAATAAATTGCGGTTCCAAGGTCTGTAAATGAAACGGCTCTTGCGGTTCTTTTAACAACAGATGATGATGCACTTTAATATCGATACCAATCGAAGCTAAATTCGGATAATTTGGCGAGCCAAAAGCATTAAACCCCTCAGAATTTATTTTTTGCGTGCGATTACCCCGCAATAAACTCTGGTTAAAATAAATGCACACTTCGTGAATCGCTTGGTGCGCACAAAGCCATAATGAAGTCACGATGTTATCAATCGCATCATTGCGAACTTCGGATAAGGGAATCTGTGATCCGGTAATAATGACTGGCTTACCTAAGTGCTCGAGCATAAAAGACAAGGCTGATGCGGTATACGCCATAGTATCGGTCCCATGAAACACAATAAAGCCATCAAAATTAGTGTATTCATCTGCAATGTCTTTAGCGATACGGTTCCAATCGCTAACCGTCATATTCGAAGAGTCCAGCAAAGGCTGGTATTCTTTAACCACATATTCAGGCATATCTGGGTGCCTCAGCAATGGAATTTGACGCATTGCGGCTTCCACATATCCCGAAGAAGGCTCATATCCATTCGAAGTTTTGATGCTACTGATCGTACCGCCAGTATTAAGAATTAAAATACGTTTTTCCATGTGAGCTTAAATTGATGTATTTGTTCTAATTATACAATCAAATGCATAGAAATAGCTGTAAATACTTTTTAAGTTGGCAGCTTGTCACTTTTTTTAAGTAATAATGACGGATTTAATTGCCAAGGTCTCACTGTTTATGGAAAAATCAAGAGATTAGCGGTTTAATCTAAACAGTGACATCATGGTGATTGATCGAGCCGGTTATCGGTTAAATGTTGGAATTATCCTGGTCAACGAGCAAAACAGAGTTTTTTGGGGTAGACGAAGCGGACATGATGCCTGGCAATTTCCACAAGGTGGATTAGCAGCAGGTGAAACTGCCTTGCAAGCAATGTTCCGCGAATTGCATGAAGAAGTGGGACTGGATAAAGAAGACGTCGAAGTTATAGGCTCTACCAAACGTTGGCTTAAATACAGACTTCCCAAGCAATATCTACGTCATGGAAGCGAACCTTTGGTTATTGGCCAAAAACAAAAATGGTTTTTGTTGAAACTTGTTTCCAGCGAACAAAAAGTAAAGCTGGATTTAAGTGATTCACCAGAATTTGACAGCTGGCGCTGGATTGATTTCCATGAGCCGGAGGGACAAGTCATCTTTTTTAAACGCCAGGTGTACACCCAGGCACTTAAAGAGCTGGAACCTTTATTAAAAGCACGCCGTACTCCTTACGGTTTGAAACGTAAAAAGAGGTAATCATAGGCCTAGATGCTCAAGATACTTAAACGGATAGTTCAAGAAGTCACCGCAGCCCAACATCTCTCCGAGGCGCTCGGTATTTTGGTGCGCCAAATTAATAAAGCCATTAATGCCGAGGCCGTCTCCGTTTACCTTATTGATACCAAGCATTCTGAATACGTCCTGATTGCCACTGAAGGCTTAAATAAAGAAGCTGAGTTTCGTGTACGTGTTTCATTGGATAATGGTTTGATTGGCTTGGTTGGACGCCGTGAAGAGCCTATCAATCTGGAATTCGCATCTGAACATCCTGATTTTTACCACCACTCCTTGCTAGGCGAAGAACGCTTTAATGCCTTTTTAGGGGTTCCAATTATTCAACACCGTAAGCTTTATGGTGTATTAATCGTCCAACAAACCGAACAACGCTGCTTTGATGACACCGAAGAATCCTTCTTAATTACCTTGGCCGCGCAACTTGGCGGAATTATCGCGCACGCTGAAGCTACCGGCGAATTAGCAGAACTGACCCAGCCCAAACCTTTAGGTGTTGAAAAAATCGAAGCGGCTCCTACCTCTTTATCAGGAATTGGTTCGGTCCCTGGAATTGGTATTGGTACGGCAGTTGTTGTTTATCCTCCAGCCGATATTGATGCGGTACCTCGCAACCCGGTTGAAACACTGGATGAAGAAGTCGCAGCCTTATATGCGGCACTAGCGGCTACTCGTGAAGACATGCTCCGCTTAGGCAAACGCATGAAGGCAGTTGTTGCCGAAGAAGAACATGCTTTATTTGATGTCTATTTACGGATCCTTGATAAAGACAGTCTGGGAGCGGAAGTAGAACACGTAATTCGTGAAGAAAAAATCAGTGCGCAGGCCGCATTGGCAACCGTTGTTAAAAAGCACGTGGCACAATTTGAAAGCATGGAAGACTCCTACATGCGGGAGCGCGCCAGCGATTTTCGCGATCTAGGGCGCCGTGTTTTAGCCGCCCTGCAATGGTCACAACATGAAGAAATTGTCTATCCTAAACGCACTATTTTAATTGGCGATGAAGTCACCGCAGCAGCCCTTGCCGAAGTCCCCGAAGGCTATCTTGCCGGTGTGGTTTCAGCCAAAGGTTCAAATAATTCTCACGTGGCTATTTTAGCGCGCGCCTTAGGCGTGCCCACTGTAATGGGCGTACGCGGCTTAAAATTGGAATTTGTCTCACGTAGAGCAATTATTGTGGATGGCTATTTTGGCCGAATCCATATCTCACCTTCCAAAGCGTTATTCAGCGAATTTAAACTGCTGGAACAAGAAGAGCTGGCTTTGAACCAAAGTCTGGTTAGTTTACGAGATAAACCGGCAGAAACCACAGACAACTATAAAATATCATTGCAAGTAAATACCGGTTTGGAGATGGATGCGGGTTTATCCATGAGCGTGGGCGCTGAAGGTGTAGGTTTATATCGTTCTGAAGTTCCTTTCATGAGCCGAGATCAATTTCCATCTGAGGATGAACAAACCATTATTTACCGGCAAACGTTAAAAGCATTCGCCCCACGCCCGGTCACCATGCGTACCTTGGATATTGGTGGTGATAAGGTGCTGCCTTATTTTCCTGTAGAAGAAGATAATCCCTATTTAGGCTGGCGTGGTATTCGTATCACTCTGGATCATCCGGATGTATTCCTCATGCAAGTACGTGCCATGATGCGTGCCAGCGAAGAATTAAATAATTTGCGGATTATGTTACCCATGGTAACTAATATTAGTGAAGTAGAAGAAGCAACTTATCTGATAAACCAAGCCTTTGCCGAATTATTGGAAGAAGGCTGTGTTATTGAAAAACCTAAACTGGGCGTGATGATTGAAGTCCCAGCAGCAGCCTTTTTGGCTCGTGAAATGGCCAAGCGCGTTGATTTTATCTCCGTAGGCAGTAATGACCTAACTCAATATTTCCTGGCTGTAGATAGAAATAATGCCCGCGTTGCCGGACTGTATGACTCCTTGCATCCCGCCATGCTGCGCATCTTGCTGAAAATAGTGGAAGGCGGTCATGCAGCGGGGGTTGAAGTGAGTATTTGTGGTGAGATGGCCAGTGATCCTTTAGCCGTCCTGTTATTAATTGCCATGGGTTTTGACACACTAAGCATGAACTCTGCCAGTTTGCCTCGAGTAAAATGGATTATTCGTAATATCGCTATTGCCAATGCACGTAAAATTCTCGCTGAAGTTCTGGAGTTTGAACATCCCGCAGAAATACGCCTGCATTTACAAAAAGCTCTGGAAGATGAAGGACTGGGCAGCTTAATCCGTGCTGGAAAGCCCTTATGATCCTACCGCTGATTATTCATGGCGCTATTTATATACTCATCGGCGTCTTTGCAGGCTTAATGGCCGGTTTATTTGGTATAGGTGGTGGTTTGATAGTGGTGCCAGGACTTGTTTTTGTCTTCCAGCAAACCCAAATAATTCCGGATAATCTGATTATGTACGTCGCAGCAGGTACTTCCTTAGCTGCAATGATCATTACCTCACAGGCGTCTGTAAAAGCACACCATACGCTGGGTACTATTCTTTGGCCTGTATTTAATAAACTCTGGCCAAGTCTTGTGATAGGCACCCTCCTTGGCTCAATCATTGCCTCCTGGATACCGACTCATTGGCTAAAAATATTGTTTGCGTTTTTTTTACTGTTTGTAGCGCTCAAAATGCTGACAGACAAACAAATCGTGCGCCCAGAGCACTTTCCTAAACATTGGATTAACCGCCTGGTTAATTTTTTAATCGGTATCAACTCCGGACTATTAGGTGTTGGCGGTGGCATTTTGATTGTTCCTTATTTAGCCTATTGCGGTATTGATATACGCAAGATTCCTGCCGTTTCCAATTTATGTGCCTTATCAATTGCCGTGGTCGGGACGCTGGCATTTATGGTCACCGGATACTATGAAACGACGTCAATAACCTATATGACAGGCTATATATTCTGGCCAGCCGTTTTATTAATCGGGATTCCGAGCAGCCTTTTAGCTCCTGTAGGTGCTCGATTAAGCTATCAATTACCACTGCACCAATTAAAATATGGTTTTATTGTCATATTAATTTTAACCGCATTAAAAATGCTCTTTTAAAAGGAATTTAAAACCGATGCTAGCCTTTCCTTATATCAACCCAATAGCATTTTCTTTAGGCCCTATACAAGTACATTGGTATGGCTTGATGTATTTGATTGGCTTTGTCAGTGCCTGGCTGCTGGCTCACTGGCGCATGAAACATTACAAACTGGATTGGACCTCAGAACAAATCAGCGACTTAATTTTTTATGCCGCTCTTGGGGTGATTCTTGGCGGGCGTATTGGTTACATGCTGTTTTATAATTTCTCTGAGTTAATGCACGACCCCTTGTCTTTGTTTAAAATATGGCAAGGTGGCATGTCCTTTCACGGCGGTTTATTGGGTGTTCTGCTGGCGCTGTGGATCTTCGCACGCAAATTCGGCAAATCATTTTGGGAAGTAGGTGATTTTATCGCCCCCTTAGTACCTCTTGGTTTGGGCGCTGGTCGTATTGGTAATTTTATCAATGGCGAGCTTTGGGGACGTGTCACCGACATGCCCTGGGGCATGGTCTATGGTCATGTGGATTCACAACCGCGCCATCCCTCGGAGCTTTATGAGTTTGGCTTGGAAGGTATTGGTTTATTTATATTAGTCTGGTGGTATGCCAGAAAACCACGCCCTGCGGGTCGTGTGTCGGCGGTGTTTTTAATAAGCTATGCCATCTGTCGCTTGATTGCAGAATGCTTCCGAGAACCTGATCAACAGTTGGGTTATCTGGCATTTGACTGGTTGACTATGGGGCAAATTTTATCTATTCCTATGTTGTTGTTAGGTTTTTGGTTATGGTGGGTTAAACGATGAATACTTATTTACATTTGTTAGAACATATTTTAGAACAAGGAACAGAAAAAAAAGACCGCACAGGGACTGGCACTTTATCCGTTTTTGGTTATCAAATGCGTTTTGATTTACGCAAAGGTTTTCCTCTGGTTACCACGAAAAAACTCCACATGCGCAGCATCGTGCATGAATTACTTTGGTTTTTAAAGGGTGATACCAATATCGCCTATTTAAAAGAAAATGGCGTCAGTATTTGGGATGAATGGGCTGATAGTAATGGCGATTTAGGTCCTGTTTATGGCAAACAATGGCGCAATTGGCCAACGGCTGATGGACGCACTATCGATCAACTAAGCGATGTAGTCCAGCAAATTAAAAATAATCCTGATTCGCGTCGTTTGATTGTCAGTGCCTGGAATGTGGGCGAATTAGATCAAATGGCTTTAATGCCCTGTCACGCACTATTTCAATTTTATGTTGCGGACGGTACCCTATCCTGCCAACTTTACCAACGCTCTGCAGACGTGTTTTTAGGAGTGCCTTTCAATATTGCCTCTTACGCTTTGCTGACTCATATGGTCGCGCAACAATGCAATCTAAAGGTGGGTGACTTCATCTGGACTGGTGGAGATTGCCATTTATACCTGAATCATTTAGAACAGGCTCGCACGCAATTAGCCAGAGAGCCTTTGCCTTTAGCTACTTTAAATATCAAACGTCAGCCTGATTCTTTATTTGATTACGTTTTTGATGATTTTGAATTTGTGAATTATCAATCTCATCCGGGGATTAAAGCACCTATTGCGATTTAGTGAAAAATTAAGTTAAGGAAACTACGTCGTCCAGAGCGTAGCGAAGGATCTCCCTTCAGATGGCACTGAGCCACATTCAGGAGGTCCTTCGCTACGCTCTGGATGACGGAAATTTTTTATTTAGTCACAAATAAACCACGCATTACATCTGGCAAAGGCACCGATTTTCCTTGAGTATAATCCACCCAAACAACCTTGCTGCTGCCTTGTGCCATCAGCACTTCATCCTGGTATAAATCATGATCCATGACCATGCTGGAGTTACCAATGCTGTGTACTTTGGAGCGCAAAGTGACGATTGCAGGATAGACTACAGGCTTTAAATAAGTACAGGCTACATGAATCACTACAGGGCCTGTTGTTCCGGTCATAGGAATATTTAACTCTTGTAACCACTCAATACGCGCCTCCTGAAAATAATCAAAATAACGGGCGTTGTTTACATGGCCCAAAGCATCCATATCGCCCCAGGCAATCGAGAAGATTTTTTCGTGTACGGTAATTTTTTGCTCAGTCATGATAAGTCCATCGGGTCAACGTCAACATTCCAGCGAATGCCATTACTTAATTTATTTATTGTTAACCACTCCCGTAGCTGCGTCAATGAACTTTTCAAGGCTTTTCTTGAAGACGACTTAACCAATAACTGCATGCGGTATTGATTGGCTTTGCGCGGCAAAGGAGCCGGTGCAGGTCCCATCACTGTCACGGGATGGTTTTGAATGTGCTCTTTACTTGCGTGTAAAAACTTTAATACCTGATCCGAGAATTTACCTTGCGCACGAATAACGGCTAAATAATGAAAAGGTGGTAATTGTGCTTCTTGCCTGGTAGTCAATAAGGCATCGGCAAAATCATCGTAGCCTTGCTGAATGAGTAAATTAAGCAAGGGATGATCGGGCAAATGCGTTTGAATTAAAACTTGTCCCGCATGCTCGGCTCGCCCTGCTCGTCCAGAAACCTGCGTCAGTAATTGCCCCAGGTGTTCCGTAGCACGGAAATCCTGATTATAAAGCCCGGCATCGGCGTCAAGCACCACTACTAAAGAAAGACGGGGAAAATGATGGCCTTTCGCCAGCATTTGCGTGCCAACAATTAATTGCGCCTCACCTTGGTTAATTTTATCCAACTGCTGCTCCAGCTCATTTTTTTTGCGTACGGCGTCTCTATCAATCCGCAGTACTTCGGTATCTGGAAAATAAGCACTTAAAAATTCATGCACGCGCTGTGTACCTGCGCCCACGGGAACCAATTCATGACTCTTACAACTACGGCAATGATCAGGTGTTCGTTGCGTCAAACCGCAATGATGGCAAATCATTTGTCCTATTTGTTTGTGCAGGGTTAAATGACTGTCGCAAGCACGGCAATCCGCCATCCAACCACACTGATGGCATAATAAAACGGGTGCGAAGCCACGCCGATTAATAAATACCAAAACCTGATTTCCATTCGCCAAATGCTCTTTAATGGTATTTAACGTAGTCGCCGCCAAACCATGCTGCAGCACTTGCGAGCGTAAATCGACCAACTGATAATGCAATGGTGTGGTGGTTAAGGCTTTATGGGTTAACCGTAACAGCCGGTATTTATCTTGTTTGCCATTGTGCACGCTTTCAAGACTTGGTGTTGCTGAGCCTAAAATGATCGGGATATTAGCCAAATGCGCCCGCATTAATGCCGCATCACGCGCAGAGTATCGTACGCCTTCCATTTGTTTTAAGGAGGCATCATGCTCTTCATCAATAACAATTAGCCCCAAATCAGGCATCGGGGTAAATAGCGCTGCGCGCGTGCCAATCACCATTTTGACTTTATTTTCTTTCGCCAGTTGCCAAGCAATTTGCCGTTCTGAATCATTTAAACTCGAATGAATTACCGAGATAGGTTGGTTAAAACGTGCGGTAAAACGTGCTAATAATTGCGGCGTCAAACCAATTTCAGGCACCAGTACCAATACTTGTTTGCCTTGCTCTAAAACCTGAGCGATTACCTGCAAATAAACCTCTGTCTTGCCACTGCCAGTAACGCCTTGCAATAAAAAGCATTGGTATTCATGCAATTGTGCTTTAATCGCCAAAACGGCAACCGCCTGTTCTGGATTTAGGGGCAAGGGCTGGGATAAAGGCGTATCGGGGCGCGTGGGAAGGATGATCTGTTGTGATAAAATCAGTACTTGTGCCGCTAATAAGCTCAACAGCTGGCTGGAGGTAAAACCCTTTTCGGCCAACCTGAATTTGGCAACGGGTTCACTGTGCTGGGCTAAATACTCAACTAATTCCAGCTGCTTGCGTGCACGCGCTGAAATCATTTTTTTTGCTTCATCCAAAGGATGAGCCAACTGGTAAAAATCACCTACAGGTAATTGACTGGCTTGGCCTAAACGGTATTTTTTCGGCAAGGTCAGAGGCAATACTTCAGACAATGGCGATTGATAATAACCGCCAATCCAGGTCGATAAAGCCAATAACTCCTTGTTGATTAAAGGCTCATCATCAATCACTGCACTAATATTTTTTAAAGACGCGCTCACGTCTTGCAGTTCATTGATACCAATAACGATACCCAAACGAGTTTGTTTGCGAAACGGCACCCAAACTCGTGCCCCAACACAAGGAGCTAATCCTTCTTCTACACCATAATCAAAAAAATCACGGCTCGTATGAGGTATACAAACCTGATAAACCGTCTTCATGCAGTCCGATGCCATTCGTGATTTGCAGACTGACCTGGAGCAGAAAACACCTTCACTACAACTTTTTCAATCCGATGACGGTCTAATTCTTCAGTGTCTTTAATCAGCTCATTCACAAACCAACGTGATAACTCCTCAACAGTAATATTAGTCATCGGCATCATCGTCACGTCTTCTTTAAGAAAAGGAATTTTTTTATGATTAAAAGTAAAATAATAATATTCTTCATCTTCAGCATATTCTAAAAACGGCGAAAATTCCGGCATCAAAAAAGTCTGATTTAAGTGACGGCATAATTTATGAATCCGCTCTTTATAATAACGGTAATCAAAAGTCATGCCATTGCCTTCAACCCAAGTAGTAAGTGCTAAATAAACACCATACATATGGCCATGCAAAGGCTCTCGGTCGGTTGCGGAAAAAATGGTGGTATGTCCTGCAGAAAATTTCATGGACTCTTTCTGCAGTTCCACTGTAGTCAAATATCTTTTTATCTTCATAAGCTCACTCGTTTATCCTGTAATTGAAACCCAATAATATCAAGCTCCATCTCTTTACTTAAGGCAATAACTTTAAATAACTCACCCATTTCACTAGGTTGAGTCAACTGTTTGATGGCTTGCTTTGCTTTGACCTGTTCGCGTTCCGTTTCTATCTCAGAAACCAAACCTAAAATATTATTAGCCAGCAAAAATGCGGCTTGATTCGTATAGCCGGCTACATGAAATCCTGCTTGCTGTCCGGCTTCCGCCACATGAGTAAAATCAACATGCGCCGTAATGTCTTGCTCTCCAGGATGCAACAAAGGCTCTGGATGGCTATGGTGTTGGTAATGACACATCAAAGTCCCTTGATTGCGATCCGCATGATAATACTCATGGCGCGGAAAGCCATAATCAATTAAAAACACCACACCTTGGCGTAACATACGATAAATAGAGGCTATCCACTCATCAACAAAAAGATTCACTTCTGAAAGATACGGTGTCGCATCCAAAGTGAGTCGGTCATTAATATAATTCAGTAACCGTTGGTTGATACAGGGCTTAAATACTTCCTTTAATTGCTGCTGCTCATCCAAAGTAATGTAGCTTTCCAGAATGCCTTGCTCTGTTTTTAAGAAACGATGCACCGGCATGGCATCCAAAACCTCATTAGCCAAAACCACACCCTTAAAAGGTGTTTCTGGCCAGCTATCAAGCCAAACCACTTTAGCGGCTAAATGCGGGATTTTTTGCTCAATAAGCTCACGTTGGCGGTGGCGCAAATTCGCACTCACTTCCAAAATGTAGTACGTTCCAGGCAAGCAATGAAGCACTTCAAGGTGCTCTAAAAGTGCGACACAAAGTGCTCCAGTTCCTGCACCAAATTCAAATAGATCAGGGGACTCAAGTGTGTTCATGACTTGCTGGCATTGATTCGCCAGAGTTTTACCAAATAAAGGCGTTAACTCAGGAGCCGTAGTAAAATCACCTTGTGCGCCCAATTTTTGTAAACCGGAACTATAATAACCCTCACCAGGAGCATACAAGGCAAGATGCATGAATTCTACAAAAGGAAGATCTTGCTGCTTTAACCGCGCATGCAATGTTTGTATTATACTCACGTTAGAATTCGCCTAAATAAAAAAAAATAGGAAACATACCTTGAATCCAATCAACAAACAAGACGCAAAAGTAGCTTTGGTCACTGGTGGCGCTCGTCGTATTGGTGCAGCCATCGTTAAAAAATTACATGGCGCAGGATATAAGGTTATCATTCATTGCCATCATGCTTTAAATGAGGCACATGCACTGGCACTTGCGCTCAACGAACAACGCATTGATAGCGCCTTTGTTTTACAAAGAGAATTAACCGAACCAGAAGCGGCTCAGGAAATCATGAGCACGATTACCGATTGGACCGGACGTCTGGATTTATTGGTTAATAATGCCTCGGTTTTTATCCGTACTGATACTACTGATTTGCTCGCAAAAGATTGGGACATTCTTTTTAATACTAATGCTAAGGCGCCTTTTTTACTAAGCCTTGCCGCACGTCCTTTATTAGCACGCACACAGGGTGTGATTATTAATCTGACGGACATTCATGCGCAAAAACCTCTTTCAGACTATGCGATTTATTGCCAGAGTAAAGCCGCTCTTGAAATGCAAACCAAAGTTCTGGCACGTGAATTTGCTCCTGAAATCCGCGTTAATGCTATAGCTCCAGGGGCAATTGCCTGGCCTGAAGAGACGAATAGTTTAACTCGTGAAGAGCAACAAAAAATCATTGCAAAGACCCCGCTGAAGCAGCACGGTAATCCTGATTTTATAGCACAAGCTCTGTTGGCTTTAGTGGAAAACCCATTTATAACCGGACAAATATTAAATGTCGATGGCGGCCGAAGTACTGCGGGCTAATTTATAAGTTCAATCCCCAGCCGGCTGAATCTTCAACTTTTTTTTCAGGCTCAGCTGTAGGCTTTAAGTCTTTTTTTGCCTTAAGCACCGCTTGAAAGGAGGGTGATATCTCAGGAGTAAAAAAAGCATCTCCGTTGCCAAAAGTAGCTAGGGTAATCACCGCATTAGCCAATGTTTTTAATAAGTTCCGAAGATAAGGACCCCAGCCTAAATCCTTAGCCAATATAAAATATACGCTATCTATCGATGCAGTACATTGTTTCGTAAATTGCTGATTGGCAGCATTTGTGTCCATATCAGGATTATTCAGATTAATCTGATATGCATTTCGAGCACTTGTTAAGGAGTCCAGCAACTGATTAGCTGCCAGACACGCTTTAGCACTAGAATGCTTATCGATGTCGCCGATTTTCGTTTTAAGCGTTTTTAGAGCTTTATCAATTTTTACAATATTTTTAGACTTAGGTAAAACAGCAGCTACCGGAGGCTTCTTATCGAATTGAGGAATAAATTTCTTCATGAATTTAATTTTATCCAGCAACACGGTAATCGCTGAATACTCCACTACACCTTTAGGACAAATAGCACCAACAAATATAGAAGATTTTTTATTAGCCGCTGCAATTTTATTACCCGAAAGAAGAAGGACTTCCTCTCTATCGTGTAAATAGTTCCTATAACTTTGTGCATATTCGCCCAGCAAAGGGGCGGTAGCATCTGTTTCTAAAAGGAAATAATGCCCATTTGATGCATGAAGCATCACCTCCATTTTAGGAAGTGACGCGTTTCCCGGAATTTCTTCAAGGATGCTGCTGTTTGGATTATAAAAAGTTATAGCTTGTCCATTCATTTGCAGTACAGGTGTAACGTCGTTTTTAGATAGTTTTATTCCTGCATTGGCATAATGCGTGCAATAATTTCGATAGCCATGCTCAAGCCAATAAGCAGCAAATGCTTCATCTGCTGTGGGATAGCTAGTAAAATACTGCTCAAAAGCAGTCTCTTTTTTAGTTAAAGAACATTTTTTAGGACGAGAAGAAGCATATTCCAGAAAATCAAGGTTAGCCTCATAAAGTACACCACCCTCTCCTAAAATTAAATTTGCGTAGCCATCCTCCTGGCTCGGCCTAACCGCCACATAGTGCTTAAACTGCTCAATAACACTGTCTTTCATTGCATCACGAACTTTCAAATTATCGTGTAATTTAGTAGCAAACCATTCACGCAAGAGAAATCCGAGAATTAATGTTTTTTCTACAATAAATCCAGGAGATAGGGGCACTGCATTTGGTTGATGGCGTTTAAAAAATTCGCTAAACAAAGAAAATGATGCAAAATCAGGAAGTTCTTCTCGTATTTTTACAGCAAAACTGTGAATACCAAGAATGGGGCGGAACGAAAATAGGTCTTCAGGGAAAGGAAGATCATTTGCAATAAGATGCAATGCGTAAGTATGGAAAAAGCAATTATCAAATGCACCTGAAACATCCAAGGCATCTTGTATTCTTTCCGCTAATAATTTAGGCATTTTGCAATCTTAAAAAAGTATACTAATTATTTATAAGAATACATGAGATTGACAACAAAAACAACTTCCTGGTCAATCACAAGCCAACCAGAACTACTCTAGTTTGATGATACGGCCCGTTTTCTGCTGAATCCCAAAAGCCGATAAGTATCTTATGCAGCCAAGTCCTTAATGCTCCAGAAGAAAATCAGCAATATGTTCTAAAGAGGATAATTGATAAAAACGGTGTAACAACGGGGCGTCAAATAAGGTTCGAAAATAATAGCGAACTAAAGACTTACTTTGTAAAACCGCTTTATATTCATCTTCCAAGTCTGCCAAGCCCTGTAAGTGAGTCATGAACAACTGTTTTTTTGCAGACAAACTCACCTCAACCGCACGCTGCTCCAATAATTCTTGATACAGCCAGGGTTGTCCACTGCCAGCTCGGGCAATCATAAAGGCATCACAGCCGCTTACTGCCACAGCGTTTTGTAAACTGGCCACATCATGAATGTCACCATTAGCAATTACGGGAATATTCACTGCTTGCTTGATTTGGGCGATTTGCTGCAGCGAAGCCATCACATCATAGTCATCAATCCAGCGTCGTCCATGGACAATCAGAGCATCAGCGCCGGCTTCTTCGATTTTTTTAGCTAACAATAAATCCTGTTCATTACCTTGAATACGAATTTTAATCGTTAGCGGGATATTAAGTACCGCACGTACAGCAGTAACAATAGCAACTAAATGCTCTGGCGCCTCAAGTAAAGCACTACCAGCACCTTTTTTACGTATTTTAGGTTTGGGGCAACCGCAGTTAATATCAATAAGATTCGCACCATGTCTTTGTAAATAAGCAGCCGCCTCTGCTAAAACATAGGGCTCGGTTCCTGAAATTTGATACGCTAATAAGCGTTCTTCTGCTGCACGATGCACGTAACGCGAATTTACAGTATGCTTGTAAAGAATGTCCGCAGCCGAGCTCATTTCAGACACACAGTATGCTGGCGGAAGATAATAATTAAATAGCGTTCTGAACGGCGCACAACTGTAACCCGCCAAAGGACCTTGAATCAGGCGGTGTGGCAAAGTGAGTGAGCCTATTTGTAAAGGACTATTAATAAATGCGTGCATCAAATCAATTCATGGATATAATAATGACGAATTTTAACATCATTTGAAAAGAAATCGAACTAACCAGGACTAATCCCTTATGGACAAACATTATTTATCCCCTCTGGAATTACTCACTGTAGCCACCCAACATGCTTATGCTGCAGATCATTTACTACAACAAATCACCGATCAAACTTTTGGAAAAGACGCATCATTTGCGGCCTTTAGTCCCATCACCACATTAATGTATCATGCGTTTCAATTTACTCTGAAAGCCTATTGCCTGCACGATCATCGTCCGATAAAAGAATACAAAAAACTAATGGAGCTAGTCGAAATTAACCGCCACCTGGGTCTTTCCAGTCAAGAAATCGGCATGTTAAAAATGCTTACCAGACAACAAGCATTTCATAAAGGAGCTGATTATGAATTATGGGAAAATCAGCAGCAATTGCATGTTTTTTGTGAAGACATTATTTCTTTATATCAAAGACTGCAAACGATGATGCCTTTAGAATTGCATCCTGATTATCAGTAGGTTGATGCCAGTTCTGGATAGGGAAGCCAGAAGAGCTACCTCTTGCCACCAAACCGTTCGTGCTGAAGAAGTGTTTACGCCCAATGAGGAGCGTAACGACTTCCTTGTGTTGGGCTGCACTTCGTTTCGCGCCAACCTACTCTCATCCTCCAAAAATCCGGATTTACCTCTTGGAATCTCAAGCAATTCACGTTAGGATTAGTTTTTTTTATAAAGGTATGTGTCTCATGGAGCAGGTAGAAAATAATAAAGCAGTAGATTCTGTGCAACAAGAAATTTTGCAATTAAGTCAACATCTTAACTCGCAAATTTTAGGCCAGACAGGACTCATCTCGCGCTTACTTATTGCCTTACTTGCTGACGGTCATTTACTCGTTGAAGGCGCACCCGGTTTAGCCAAAACGCGTGCGGTCAAAGAGTTGTCCGATGGTGTTGAAGGGGATTTTCATCGCATCCAATTCACACCCGATTTATTACCCGGTGATTTAACCGGAACCGACATCTATCATCCACAAGATGGCTCTTTTGTATTTCAACCTGGTCCGATATTCCATCACCTGCTTTTAGCAGACGAAATTAACCGTGCGCCAGCAAAAGTACAATCCGCTTTACTGGAAGCCATGGCAGAACGCCAAGTCACTATCGGGGGTAAAACCTATCCTTTACCTGAGCTATTTCTGGTAATGGCTACACAAAACCCCATCGAACAAGAAGGAACCTACCCGCTTCCTGAAGCACAGTTAGACCGCTTTTTAATGTATGTAAAAATTGGTTATCCTGATGCCAAGGTAGAACGCGATATCCTGGCCTTATCACGCAGGGAGGCTTTGGGAGCGGCTATGGCGACACCTAAAGCACTATTTAAAAAGCTACCACAAAAAACCTTATTCGAAGCACGTAAACAAGTACTCAAAGTACATACCAGTGACGCCTTAGAAGAATATCTGGTGCAATTGGTCATCGCCACACGTAATCCTGGCATCTACAGTGAAGAGCTTGGCCGCTGGTTACGTTTTGGCGCCAGCCCACGAGCAACTATTGCTTTAGATCGCTGCTCTAAAGCACATGCATGGCTTGCTGGTCGCGATTATGTGACGCCAGAAGACATTCATGTCATCGCCCATGATGTGTTACGACATAGAATTTTATTAAGTTTTGAAGCCGAAGCTGAAGGAATCAGCAGTGATGACTTTATTGATTCCCTGTTGCGCTTGGTTGCTGTTCCATAACAAGAGGATTTTATGGCTGATGGTGTTGTTGCAGGATTAAATGAGCTGATTGATTTACGGCGTTACGCCCAATCGGTTCGTTATCAACCCGAAGGAAAAGCCATTCGCTCTGGGAGCCACCTTTCTAAAGTACGTGGCCGTGGAATGGACTTTTCTGAGGTAAGAAACTACCAAGCTGGCGATGAAGTACGCCATATGGAATGGCGCGTTACTGCGCGTACAGGCAGACCGCATGTCAAAATCTATCAGGAAGAACGAGAGCGCCCAGTCGTGATTCTTGCCGATTTTAATCCGTCGATGATTTTTGGTACCCGCGTCGCCTTCAAGTCGGTTGTTGCAGCACGTTTGGCCGCCATCTTGGCATGGACCGTAATCAAACAAGGCGACCGAGTAGGCGGTGTATTTTTTTCTGCAAACGAACACAGCGAATTCACTCCTCGCGGACGTGATTTAGGCGTGTTGCCCATGCTTGCCGCTCTAAGCAAATACACCAATCAATCGGAAGCAGAGCGCGAAGCACCACCAAGACTGCTTAGTGATGCATTAATTCGTCTGCGTCGCGTAGTACGACCAGGAAGCATTATCATCTTAATCAGCGATTTTTATTCAATGGATACCGACTGCGAAAAGCATTTAAATCGATTACGCAGTCATAACGACATCCTGGCCTATCACATTTGCGATCGCATAGAGTTAGCGCCACCCAAGCCACAACAATACGCCATTACCAATGGAGAACAGGAAATAATACTCGATACCAGTCTGCCTTCAGTCAGCACGGCCTATGAAGAGTATTGCCAACAACGAATTGAGCAATTGCAAGAGCAATTCAAACGTTCGCACATTCAATACACCCAAGTCACTGCAGACACTAATTTAACGCAATTAGTCCGGCAGACATTTCCCAGGAGATCGCGTGGATAAAGCAGATCCCTTGGCACAGTTAAAAGACATACATCTTCCCAGTCCTGTAAGCTTTTGGCCATTGGCTCCTGGTTGGTATGTAGTACTGTTGCTTGTTTTATTAGCAGTGCTCTTTGTAACGTACCGAATTTATAAACACCATTGTTATGCTTTGGCAAAAAAACAAGCATTAGCTTTATTAGCCAGCTATCAAGAACGCTATGAAAAAGAACATGATGTACCTCTAACCAGTGCACGTATTTCAGATGTATTGCGCCGAGTTGCTTTGGTTTATTATCCGAGACAAGAAGTCGCAAGCTTACATGGGGACGCTTGGCTGCAATTTTTAAATCAAACCAGTAAAGGAATTGATTTCAACCCAGTACGCGAGATGCTGTTAGACGCGCCATTTAAAACCAAGGATACCACCAACCTCAAGCCATTATTCACCAGAGCACAACGCTGGATTAAACAAAGGAGCGTACCGTGTTCGAATTAGCTAATCCTTGGGTTTTGCTGTTGCTGCCCTTGCCTTTATTCTATTGGTACCTGATACCACGGGCAAAAATAAAATTACCCACCGCCTTAAAAGTTCCTTTTTTCACCGCCATGCTTGGCATAGCGGCACAAGAAAAACGCTCCATTAGCAGCCAAACCTCTTTAATCATTCCGGCGTTCATTTGGCTCCTTTTAGTTGGCGCCCTCTCAGGACCACGCTGGATTGGTGAACCCCAACCCATTGAGCGTGAAGGCTATAACATCATGTTGGCTCTGGATTTATCAGGCAGTATGGAAATCCCTGACATGGCCTTACACGGACGACCTGTAAGTCGTCTTAGCGTGGTTAAAAGTGCCGCAGAACAATTTGTCCATGACCGTTCAGGAGACAAAATCGGCCTAATCTTGTTTGGCAGCCAAGCCTATCTGCAAACCCCTCTGACCTATGATCGCCATACCGTATTAATGCGTCTTGAAGATGCGACCGTGGGACTCGCGGGTAAAACCACCTCCATTGGTGATGCAGTAGGTTTAGCAGTAAAACGACTTAGTACCGTGCCCAAAAAAGGTCGAGTGATTATTTTGCTTACCGATGGCGCCAATAATTCAGGCGTTCTTGAACCTTTAAAGGCGGCAGAATTGGCTAAAGATGAGGGCATTAAAATCTACACTATTGGTTTAGGTTCTGAACCGGATCCAAGCGCATCAAATAACGGTTTTATAATGCAAAATACAGCGGCCGATCTGGACGAAGAGACCTTAAAAAAAATAGCGCAGATGACTGGAGGACGTTACTTTCGTGCAGCAGATACAGAAGCTCTGAACTCTATCTATAAAACAATCAATCAGCTGGAAACTGTGAGCCAGGAACAAGCGTCTGTACGCCCCCAAAAAGACTATTATCCATGGTTCGTTGGCCTCGCTTTATTTCTGTGCTTGTTTTGGCTGGCAAAAAAAGCAGATTTACGCTTTAAAATGTACTCACGCCAGGAGGAATTAATCTCATGATTGCTGACTTTCATTTTTTAAGACCCTGGTGGTTACTGATGATACTACCCCTTTTAGGCCTGGCATTAGTCTTCTGGCGCCAAAAAGCAAAATTACATGCCTGGTCTGAAATTTGTGATCCGCATTTATTAGATCATTTAATTCAGAAAAAAGGCCAAGGACAACGTATCGGAGCCCTTTTCTCATTGTTTCTGAGTCTGCTCTTAATGATCTTGAGCCTGGCAGGACCTGCTTGGTATAAATTGCCCGTATCTACCTACAAACCGATACAGCCCAGAGTTTTAATTCTCGATATGTCGGACAATATGCTGGCTACGGATTTATCACCTAATCGCCTGAGCCGTGCTAAATTCAAATTACGTGATTTATTTGCCCACAAAGACATCGGTCAATTTGGTCTGATAGCCTTTACTGGTGAACCCTTTGTCGTATCACCATTAACAGATGATGGACAAACGATAAGCTCACTACTCTCCTCATTAACCCCAGAAATCATGCCGGTAACCGGACAAAATCTGGACAGCGCATTAAACGAGGCAAGCAAACTCATTGCCCAAGCAGGTTTTGATCAAGGACAAATTTTAGTTTTAACGGCTGACTCACCCTCTCCAGAATCTATTGCTCTGGCAAAAAAATTAACTAAATCAGGCATCTACAGCTCCATTATGCCGGTTAAAGCAGAGGAGCATTTAAATCCTTTATTTCAACGTTTTGCTGATGCGGGTGATGGACAACTCATAAAATATACACCCGATTCAAGTAATTTGGATCAATGGATTGCAGCCAGCGCCCAAAAACAGTTTGCACTCAGCAAAAATGATGATATTCCGCTCTGGCGTGATGAAGGCCGCTGGTTTTTAATACCGGCCTTACTTTTATTCTTGCCCGTATTCAGACGCGGATGGTTACAGAGGATTGCTGTATGATGCGTTATTTAAGTATTTTATCTGCTTCATTATTGTCTTTATCTGCTCATGCCTTTAATTGGCAGGATTTGTGGCTCACACCCGATCAGCAAGGGCAAAAATTAATGGCCCAAAGCCAGTTTAAAGAGGCTAAAGAAACCTTTGCGCGCAGCGACTGGGCAGCGGCGGCGGCCTATCGTGCCGGCGACTATAAAAAAGCGGCAGCACTGTATCAAGAGTTAAAGAATGAAGAAGGATATTATAATCAAGGAAATGCTCTGGCACATTTAGGCGAATACGAACAAGCCATCAAAGCCTATGATAAAGCCTTAGCCATCACCCCTTTGAACCAAGACGCACTGCACAATCGTAAATTGGTAGAAGAGCTTTTAAAAAACGATAAAAACAAAGAAAAAAATAAAGACAAGCAAGACAAAGACAAGCAAGACAAAGACAAGCAGGACAAAGACAAGCAGGACAAAGACAAGCAGGACAAAGACAAGCAGGACAAAGACAAGCAGGACAAAGACAAGCAGGACAAAGATAAGCAGGACAAAGACAAACAGGACAAAGAGAAGCAGGACAAAGAGAAGCAGGACAAAGAGAAGCAGGACAAAGAGAAGCAGGACAAAGAGAAGCAGAACAAAGAGAAGCAGGACAAAGAGAAGCAGAACAAAGAGAAGCAGAACAAAGAGAAGCAGAACAAAGACGAACAAGACAAAAAGAAACAAAACAAAGAACAACAAAACTCGGAAGAAGAACGAGAAAAACAACAAGCAAAAGAACAATGGCTGCGTCTGATTCCTGATGATCCAGGTGGATTAATGCGGGAGAAATTTTTACGCGACCATTTAAGAAGGCAACGTGGATGGGATCAATGAAAAGAATAATAATAATTGCATTTTTTTGTCTGCTTGGCATACAAGCCCATGCTGAAGTACAAATTCAAATAGACCCTTCGCAGGTTAGTATGGGGGAATCCTTTAAATTAATTTTAATGCAAAATAACCCACAAGGTGGCGGCATTCCCGATCTGTTGCCTTTACAAAAAGACTTTGTGATTTTAGGTACTGAGCGCAGTGTTAACTACTCCATAATTAATGGACAAACGCAATCATCAAGCACCTGGGTTGTTTCATTAAAAGCGCAAAGACCAGGCATATTAACTATTCCTGCCATTAAAATAGGCTCCGAACAAACCACTCCATTAACGATTAATGTCAGTGCAAATGCCAACCATCCCAGAGCGCCTATTAGTGCAGACCAACAACAAGATATTATTTTAACCACTGAGGTTAGTGAAAAAAAACCTTACGTAAATCAACAAATTACTTATAAAGTCACCTTGTATAACTCCAAGCAACTATTAGACGCCGGCTATCAAGGGCCGCAAGTAAAAAATGCCCTACTCATCCCTTTAGGCGCCGGTAAACACTACCAAACTCAAAAGAACGGTGTAACCTATCTTGTTGAAGAACAAAATTACGCTATTTTCCCACAAAAAAGCGGGCCTTTAGAGATAACATCCCCTGTATTTACGGCAATGGTTTATGATTTTGATACCCAACGCATCAAGGCAGAAGACAAACCCATCACCTTAAATGTACAACCCATACCCCAGCAATTTACAGGCAAAAAATGGCTGCCGGCTAAAGAAGTTAAATTAAGTGAACAATACGAACAGATAGGGTCATCAATTAGTCAGGGAAGCACTCTAGTGCGTACTGTAACCCTTGAAGGTATTGGCATCCCCGCGCAATTACTGCCTACGCTTAATTTTGGTGAAACCGATGCATTTAGCGTCTACCCGGAAAAAGGAAAGGAAAAAAATCAGGTAACTCAAGGCGAGCTAATCAGTAACACCGAGATAAAAGTTACCTACCTATTCAATAAGAGTGGGACCATTACTATTCCTGAATTAAAGCTTCCCTGGTTTAATACCACAACGGGGAAACAAGAAATAGCAACTTTGCCAGCAAAAAATATCACGGTAACCCCATCAACTACTGCACCTGTTGCAACACAACAAAGTCCTGCTAAAAATCAAGAGCGCGCACCTACAACGTCTGCACACACTACAACACCCGCACAAAATTATTGGGCCTGGGGTACCGCAGCACTGTTTGCGCTGGCATGGGTCATTACACTTATCTTATGGGGCACACAAAAGCAAGTTAAAACATCCTCGAAAAGCGCCTACAAAAATGCTCTGAATACACTGCATAAAGCCTGCATGCAAGGCACACCACAACAAGCTCGCGATGCTTTATTAAAATGGGCAAGCCTGCATTGGCCAGATGCACCCATGCTCAATCTAAATGATCTAAGCCAACGGGCTACAGATGGGAAATTAAAAAAACAAGTACAGCTCCTGTCCCAAGTTTTATATAAAAACACTGAAAAAACCTTATGGCGTGGTGATGAGTTATGGCGCAGCGTTCAAGATCTCAAACAAACTCATCCCGAGAAAAAAAGAAAAGCCAGCTCCTTACCGCCAACAAATCCTTCTTTAAACTAAGGGCGGTTGACATATATGGACCCTGCTGGCTCTTACAATAAGGTGGCAAGTTAGGCTAGATGCAGTCATATATTCGGCCTCTGGTTAGGTGTTAATGCTCGCTTTTATCCCCGCAGCACGATATTTATTGATAGAACGAGAAAAATTTTCTGAATCAGAAATAACCTCCTCTTCGGCAGCGTCCTTTGACATTTGAGAACGGTTGATTATTGTGATAACTTAACCCGCCACATAAGAAGAAGATGGTTTTTCTATACCGCGTGCAGTCACAAAGTGAGTTTTTGGCGCACAGCATACATAGATTATTTAAAAATCAAGTATCTATTCACCACATTTTGAATGCTTTAGGGAAAAAGTCAGATTTGAGTGCAGATTGAGAGATCTTAATTCAAAAAAAGCGCAGCATACAGAGGTATGTGAGCATTTTTTTGAATCAAGATTGACGTGGTTTAATGGATCTGACCACTCTAGTTAAGCGATAATATAGTTAACTGGAGAAAAAAATGTCATTAAGAAAGAAATATACAAAAGAGTTTAAAGACAGCGCTGTACAGCTTGTTAAAGAACAAGGGTACAGTTGC